>JAKYXN010000283.1 GCA_022538095.1 Puniceicoccaceae bacterium K14
CGAACAGCCAGTTCTTCGCTCCAAGCTTGCAAGGACGAATCGACTGTTCCGTGAGATTGTTGTCGATTCGAGCTTGTCCGTGATCGACGAAGGCAGTCAGCTTTCCCCATTGGTTCAATGCGTAGTGGACTGCTGAGGACATCGCGCTCTTTGCCAAATAAACATCGCGTTCGGCCTCCAAGAGTTCTTTCAAAGATTCGAGAACTGGGAGACTTCTTTCTCGGCGCAGCTTGCAGCGTTCTTGCGAGTCCTCCGGCAAGTCCCGCTCGATTTGGTAGAGTTCTTTTATCGGCAGAAGATCGCGGGCGGCTTCCAACTCGTCGTTCTTGTAGGCGTCGTAGAACTTGCGCCGAGCGTGAGCCCAGCAGCCGAGCTGGACGATTGGCTTGCCTTGGCACGCGGAATCGTAGACCGCGTATCCATCGCTTTGAACGACGCCTTCGAAGTCGGCGAGAATCGCCTCGGCTGCGTTCTTGCCGC
>JAKYXN010000284.1 GCA_022538095.1 Puniceicoccaceae bacterium K14
CGAACAGCCAGTTCTTCGCTCCAAGCTTGCAAGGACGAATCGACTGTTCCGTGAGATTGTTGTCGATTCGAGCTTGTCCGTGATCGACGAAGGCAATCAGCTTTCCCCATTGGTTCAATGCGTAGTGGACTGCTGAGGACATCGCGCTCTTAGCTAAATAGTAGTCGCGTTCGGCCTCCAAGAGTTTTTTCAAAGATTCGAGAACTGGGAGACTTCTTTCTCGGCGCAGCTTGCAGCGTTCTTGCGAGTCCTCCGGCAAATCCCGCTCGATTTGGTAAAGTTCTTTTATCGGCAGAAGATAGCGGGCGGCTTCCAACTCGTCGTTCTTGTAGGCGTCGTAGAACTTGCGCCGAGCGTGAGCCCAGCAGCCAAGCTGGACGATTGACTTGCCTTGGCACGCGGAATCGTAGACCGCGTATCCATCGCTTTGAACGACGCCTTCGAAGTCGGCGAGAATCGCCTCGGCTGCGTTCTTGCCGC
>JAKYXN010000285.1 GCA_022538095.1 Puniceicoccaceae bacterium K14
AACTGCCAAAGATTACAAACTTCGAAGCGGAACACCTCACTCCAAAGAACTGGAAGCAAAGCAAAGTCAACACGCCCTAGAACGGACGCTTACCTCAGAACTGACGGAGAGCGGCCGCCACAACGAGTGAAAACAGATACAAGTATATGCCACATGCTTTCATGTGTAAGCATCAGCTGAAAATCCTTCCAATTTATTGTTTCCCGGTATGAGTGATTCAATTGACAGTATGCGAAACCAATCAGTTCGCTTGGACACCGTTGTCCATTCATCGGCAGACCAAGGCTAAGAAGCCTCGAAGAAAAAGCGACGCATTGGATACCTTCTAACTAAATACGTAAGCCGAACTCCAATTTTAATTCAACTGGTCGTCAACATTGTAACCGTCCGTTCTAGAGCGTATTGACTTGGCTTTGCTTCCAGTTCTTTGGAGTCAGGTGTTCCGCTTCGAAGTTAGTAATTTTTGGCAGTTT
>JAKYXN010000286.1 GCA_022538095.1 Puniceicoccaceae bacterium K14
AAGTTCGTGGGTTACAAGGAAAAGAAGGAAGTGGCCAATGCTCTGAAAACGATCTACAGAGCTCCTACCGCCGAGGCAGCGAAGCAGGAATTGTCTGCGTTTCGAGAGTGCTACGACGATCGTTTTCCAGCGATCGGCAAGAGCTGGGAGAGTCGTTGGGATCAAGCAAGTCCCTTTTTCGACTACCCCGAAGACATCCGCAAAGCTATTTATACGACCAATGCTATCGAGTCGCTCAATAGTTGCTTTCGCAAAGTCAGTCGCAGACGCAATTTGTTTCCGACTACCGAATCGCTGTATAAGCTCTTCTATCTAGCTATCCAGAACATATCCAAGAAATGGACGATGCCGATCCATAATTGGACTGGAGCTCTCAATCGATTTACCATTGAGTTCGAAGAACGGATGCCTCAAAACTACAAATAACCGCACATCAGAAACGCTAGTTACACAAAATAAATTACACCTCC
>JAKYXN010000287.1 GCA_022538095.1 Puniceicoccaceae bacterium K14
CCTTGGCCTTTGGCTTGCGCCGGCAGTAGCCGATGACTTCCTTTTCGCTTTCGACCTGTTCGAGCTTTTCCTTCTCCAAATCGGAGAGGGCGAGCTGCAATTGCTCGTCGGACACCTTTTCGCTGGTCGGCGAGCCGAAGAGCTTGCGCTTGAGAGCTTCCATCTGGCGACGAACGTAGGCGAGTTCGCTTTGGAGATCGGAGTTTTCCCTTTCGAGACTGCTGATCTCTCTTTCAAGGTCAGCTTTCTCCCGCTTCAGCTCTTGAACTCGATTTTCCTTCTCCTCCGATGTAATCATCTTTTGGATTCATATGAATGAAGGACTATCGCTCTTTGGTCTACCGAGGCCAAAGGCCGACAGCGAAGCGAAAAACAAAGCTTTTTCAATCGCAGCTTCTTTAAGTTTCCTCCAGTAAGAAGACAGGAAAGCTCTTCTGCTGTGAGACTTTGCTTTCCAAGATGGCTTTCC
>JAKYXN010000288.1 GCA_022538095.1 Puniceicoccaceae bacterium K14
GTGCCGTCGAGCTTGTCCGAAGAGTCGCGCTCTAGGATATAGAAGCGTCCGTTACCGGCATAGACTGCGTCTCCAATCTTGTCGGTGCGAGCGAAACTATGTCCGCCAAGGGCATTGCGCTCGAGCAGATAAACGTATTCAGCGACTGGAGTTCCGTCCGCTGGATCAATGCCGAGAATTCGGATCACATCGGAGGCGTTTTGCGTGGAGTTGTCCGGATTGTACATCGGCGTTTGGATAAACGCGTAGACGATGTTTTTGTCCGTATCCAACGCCACTGCCTCGAACCCTCGATTGGCCCGACGCTTGGAGTATTCCTCGGGAAGCGTTTCCGCTCCGTAGAAACCTTCCGCTTGAGGCGTGTCTCCCAGGAGCGAGGTTCCAGCTGGAACATAGCGTTCGATGAGCGTTCCGTCGGAAGCGAAGTTGTAGATCGCTGGGCGATACTCGTCCACTGTCCAGAACGT
>JAKYXN010000289.1 GCA_022538095.1 Puniceicoccaceae bacterium K14
TAATTTGGAGCAGATTGCTTTGCTGAGAAGAAGAGCAATAGTAAATTGCCCTCTGCGGGTTGTCCACTTAATGAAGCTGTGAAACTCGAAGCGTAACCACTATGATAAGAGGCAACTGGTTGGGGTTTACTTACATTTGGGTTGTTTGTTATCGGATCTTCTTTTTCGACCAAAGCGATTGAGAAGGCGTTTGTTTTTCGAGGAGTCGTTGTTGTCGTTGTTGTACTATAAGTGCCTGCTGAGACATCTATTTGCTCGGCTATTGCCATAGCTGAGTTTGAACCATCCACCGCTGCCAATTGGGTAAAGTTGTCGGTCCAATTTCCTGACCAACTGGAAACGCTGTTGTTACAAGCCGCGACGCTTATCATCAGATCTGCGGGGTCGTTGAGGGATAGGGAGCCAACGTTATGATTGGTGGTGTTTATGCTAGAGCTGTTAAAGGCAGATGCGATGGTCATTGACCC
>JAKYXN010000028.1 GCA_022538095.1 Puniceicoccaceae bacterium K14
CGCGACGGCATCTGATTCCACATTGCCCCAGTGCACAGAATCCACCAAATACCGTTAAGCATCGAATCGAGGTCTTTATAGGGCCGACCTCGGCGGCCGCTCACTGACTCGCGGTGCTCGTTGTTAATTTTTTTAGCTCCTCGCGAATATCCGAGGGCATTTCGGCGGCTTTGTGCTTTATCATCGAAAACTTGATATAAATTCTGCATCATGTTGCAATTCAATTACTTGAATATTTAGTGAATTTGTCCGCACGGCCTAGTCGGTCCTGAAAAAGTCTTTCTAAGCCGCCGCTAACAATTCTTGGCTTTCTCGTTTCGAGCTGAAGATTCTCAACAAGCGAAGCAAAAAAAGAAGGATCGTTCATCCATTTCTTGAAGTTGAAGGCCGCTGCAGCCATCAGCAGGTTGATCTCGTCGCTGACCAGACCTTTGAGGTAGTTGCGGCCCAGACCGTAGTCGCTTTTGAGATGCCCGCTCGTTTGCGGAAGAGCTTTCGTTTCTTCGACTTTTCGTAAGCGGTGGCCGAAGGGGCGGGCTTGTCGGGAATAAGTATCCGTGTTTCGCCTACAAATTTCTTCCCTCTGTAGCCTCTATCCACTACGCAGCTCTTCGGCCGCTTGCCGGTGAGCGAACGCACTTGCTCGAGAACCTCGGGCAAGGTGCGTGAATCGTGTCTTGAGTCAGGGAAACTCAGGGCGCCGACGGTAATCCCGCCATCGAGCGTCCTGGCGACCGAAGCTTTCTGTCCAAACTCGTACTTCCTGTGCTCCTTGCCTTTGGAAAGGCAGCTCACCTCAGGTTCGTGAAGACTGTAGACTTTGTTCAAGCCGTATAGGCTTGCCTGGACTGCCTTTGCCCTCCTCGTAGAAGGAACCGAAGGACGCCTCGAATCCTTGCCAATCTATCGCCCGAGCAAGCCTGCAAAGCGGCTGGCGCTGGTCGAGCATGCTGGAAAGGTCCGGCATCAGAAAGTTTGACTGCAAGGAGCCTTCTGCGGGGCGGTTTTTCATCGTTTCGACAAGGTTTTTGGCTTACTTGCCAGACATCTTGTCGAAACGAACGCGGCATGCCAACCATAACTTACTAAAAATCAGCACTTTGAGAGATCTTCAGGGCCGACTATTTACTAAATCAGCACAAGTAAGGGCCATGGTGAATGGTTGTAAATTGCACGAATGCTCTCATTTTTTGCGAAATTGGAGAGCTACCTATTTGGAGCAATTCTTTTTCTGATTGAATGTTGTTACCTCACTAATTGTAAGTGAGGTCTTGTGCTTTGCCATTGAAGATACGGTATGCAAGGAATGTGTATCCGATTAGGAAAGGGAACACGATGGCGGTTCCTATGAGGATGACGGCCAATGATTCGCCTGCTGAAGCGCCATCGGTAATCTTCAAATGGCCTGGTACGATGTAGGGGTAGAAACTATACACGAGCCCTGTGAAGCCAAGGATGAATATGAAGACGGATATAGCAAAGGGCATCCAAGAAAGGCGATCGCCCTCAAGTGGAAGAACGCCTAATATGAAATGCATAATCAGTGTTAGCGCCATTGAGGCTAGGGGCATTGCTATTAAAAGAGTGAGTTCAGGGAAGGAAAACATTCGATCGTAGATTCGGGTATCGACGAAAACAGCGGTCAAGCTACTGAGGATGGCGCCAATTACCATACTCCAAAGAGCTTTCTTGGCCCAGCTAACCGCCTTTTTCTGTAGTTCGTTTTCGGTTTTCAGGATCAGCCAACAAGAGCCCATAAGTAAGTAGCCAGCGACTACGAGAAAACCGAAGAAAATTGCAAAGAGTTCACTGTAAACACCTTGTTGGAATCCTGTAATGAAGCGTCCAAGCATGTATCCTTGGGTCAGCGAGATAAGCAGGGAACTCCACGAGAAGGCTCTGTTCCAGGTGGCTCTATCTTTGGGCGGGGCTTTTTTTCTGAAATCAAATGAAACCCCACGAAAAATGAGGGCGATTATCATGAATGCCACGGGCAAGTATAGGCTGGTGAGGACGATGCCGTGAGCGGCGGGAAACGCGACCAAAAGAAGACCTACGCCAAGAACGAGCCAAGTTTCATTGGCATCCCAAAAAGGACCGATGGAAGCGATCATTCGTTCGCGCTCATTGTCTTCAACAAATTGAGACAGCATTCCGACGCCTAGATCGTAACCATCCAATATCGCGTAAAGTAGCATGGAAAGGCCGATTAGGAAGGCGAATGTGTAGGGCAACCAATTACTGTTGTTGGAAAGTTCGGTGAACATTATTTAAGCTAACTGAAATTGGGTGGAG
This sequence comes from Puniceicoccaceae bacterium K14, assembly GCA_022538095.1. Taxonomy (GTDB): domain Bacteria; phylum Verrucomicrobiota; class Verrucomicrobiia; order Opitutales; family Opitutaceae; genus JAKYXN01. The sequence continues at coordinate 2,296 of JAKYXN010000028.1, forward strand.
ATTTCCTTTTTGGACAGATAATAGAGTGCTCCTATGTAGGCGATAAGGAGGGTCGCGTAAGTCGCGCAATATACGAAAAGCGTTAGTCCGACATGAGAAGGGGGAAGTTCTGCGACTGCATCTTTGGAAAGTAGAATGCCTTGCACGAGCCATGGTTGGCGACCAATTTCAGTAACGTACCAACCAGCGATTGTTGCGACCCACCCAGAGAAAGTCATGGCGACCAGAATCTTAAGAGTTAGTTTGGGGTAAGTCCTTTTCAGAACAACGAGATAGCCTGCCGCGAAACTGACAGCGATCATGAGAAAACCAACCCCGACCATTATGCGGAAGCTCCAAAAAACAGGGGCTACAGGCGGGTGATTGCCTTCAAATTCTTCTAGGCCGCGGATGTGTCCATTGAGATCACGCGTGGCAATCAAGCTCGCGAGCTTAGGGATGGCTATTTCAAACTTGTTTTCCTTCGCTTCTTCGTCGGGCAAGGCGAACAAAACCATTGGAGCGCCATTTTCGCTTTCCCAGAGGGCTTCCATTGCTGCTAGCTTTTGAGGCTGGTGTTCTCGAGTGTTAACTCCGTGCAGATCTCCCAGGAAGGCTTGCAGAGGTGCAAGGATTACAGCGGCCAGTATGGTGACTCGGAGACCACTAGTCACGGCAAGGCGTCTATCGTTGTTGAGGTATCGGTAGGCTAAAAGACCCGCAGTTAGAAAGGCGACTGTGAGGCCTGAGCTGGCTAGCGTATGAAGGAGGCGGTAGGGCATTGATGGGTTGAGTATGACCTCCATCCAATTGTCTACGTGAGCGACACCGTCGATCATGATATGGCCCGCTGGGGTGTGCATCCAACTGTTGAGCACAAGAATCCAAAACGCAGATAAAGTTGTGCCGATAGCTACGAGAGAAGTTGCCAAGGTGTGTAGCCAAGCGGGTACTTTCTTGAACCCGTAGAGCATAATTCCTAGAAAGGTGGCTTCTAGAAAAAATGCGGTCAGAACTTCGTAGGCAAGGAGTGGACCTGCGATGTTGCCAACTGTGTTCATGTAACCAGGCCAGTTTGTGCCAAACTGAAAAGACATGGTCACACCACTGACGACACCTAAGCTAAAGGTGAGAGCGAATATCTTGGTGAAGAAAAAATAGAGCTCCATCCACTTGCTCTCTCGAGTCGTGTGAAAGCGAATTTTGAAGAAAAGCAGTAGCCAGCCCAAAGCGATTGTGATCGTTGGGAATAGAATATGAAAGGTGATATTTACCGCGAATTGAATGCGGGAAAGCGCAAATTCATCCATACCGGAAAAGCGTTGTTCGGTTGATTTTCGACTATTAGAAAATTTTATCGAATGTAACGATACAATTAGCTAGATCGTGAGAAATTATTGCAGTACCTAATCAGGAACATGCTCTTTGCTAATCTTCGATCTGGGAATTTACTAAGTGCTGTATACCGCGATCCGCGTCCTCGAAAACGCTATATCGATCACTTCGATATTAGATCTTGCGCAGATGGATGGATTTGAGAGTGTGTTCACTGGGAGCGCGTAAGCGCTGCTGAATCGATCAATTCTTTTTTATACAACCAATAATGGCAGACGCTGCTACCAAGGAACTGGTACTTCAAATTGAAAACGCTCTGAAAGGCGATATCGGAGGTCACGAAGCTGCTAAGCTAGCGTGGTCATACGCCGATGCTGTAGAGAGCGTGAATGCCGAATTGATGCAATGCGCTGATCTTTTCGCCGATGGGAATGTGCTGGAGGCTTTCGTAAAGATTCGTTTGAAGCCGAGACTTTTGGAGAGGATGTCTCAGTTGCGTTTTGATGGTCTCAAGGCTTGGAATGAATGCTGTGCCTTTTTGGGCTGGCGAAAAGCGGAGCCTTTGAAGGAGGATTTGGCCAGATTTTTAACTGAATCATTGGAAGATATCGCAGATCCAAAAGAAATCTTGATCAAGGCTTTCAGAGAAGAGCGGAGTTCCTCTGACCCTCTTAAGAGTTTACTGGTTTTGAAGACACTCTGCTCCGAATATCCAAATGAGAAAGATTACTTAATCGAGCGTGATAGGCTTATTACTCGCTGTCAGGAAGATGCGGAGCGCAAGCTGCAAAAAATTGGTGATGTGAGCAAAAACCAAAGTGCGGCGAAAGAACTGATCGAGAAATGTCTCTCAAATGGCTTGGCTATTGAGGAGGCGGGTAAGCGTTTTATTACCACTGAAGAGTTACTACGTGTGGAGGCCGCAAACGAGTGTGCGCGCGGTTTTATAAGCAAAGCAAAATCATACGACTCAGGAAGCGACTGGCATTCCCATGAAAGAGAGTTTTTGGCATGTGATTGTTTACTGGACCGACTCGATGCTCACGAAAAAATTGATGCTAAGGACAAAGAATCTTTGGGTGAAGTGAGTAGCCATTTGTATTCATTGCGTGGGTCTTATGAAGTGAATCTTCAAATCAGGAATACGCTCTCAACAACTTCTGGCAAAAAACGCAAAAAAAAGCTCGAAAGGCTAATGGCCCACGCAAACGTCATGGGCTATGAAATTGATGAGCAGCTTCGATCAGAGCTATCTTCGGTTGATGTTAATGATGAGGAAAACAGTAGTACTTTATTGATTACGTTTTTGGGTATTCTTCTTCCAATGCTGGTTGTGGCAGGATGGATTTACAAAGGCGTGGTGTTGGATGTTCCAGAGTATTCAGAAGAAGTCCCTACCATTGCCGAAATTTCAGATGTCACAGAAGCAAGTGCTCTTGAACAAGCTTCAGAAGAAAATGAAGAGGACGTCTCGAAAATTGATTCGACCACTAAGGTTGTGGAAGATCTAGTAAATACGGATGAAGTTGTCGCGAGAGTGGAGCCCGAAATCGTTGAAGAGTTACCAGTTGATCCGGAGTATGTTGAGTTATTGGAGCAGTTCAGGGCTTTGGTGGCTGAGGAGTATACTGGCAATAGTGACGAAAAACTTCTGCGTATACGAAACGAAGCGAAGGTCTTTGAGGAAGTAGATCAAGAAAATTATCGAGATATAGGTATCGAGTTTGCTGCGCTTTATATCGAATACGAGATGAACAAGGAAAAGTGCATCAAGGAATTGGAAACCTTGGCAGATTTCTCGATATTGGAAGCTAAGCGATTGTCTGATGAGCTGGAGCTTGCAACGTCCGAACAGCAAATGGACTCGCAAATCGAGTCGGTTGAAGCCGCGATTGAAAAAGCGTATAAAGCTACTAATGACGCAAAAGAAGTCCAACCCGGTTATCAGTTCGATGGGTTAGAGGGGGCTGAAGAAAGTCTCTATGGAGCTAAGCAGTCAGTTGAATTTTTGAGGGCTTTACGCGAGGAGTTGAGGAGTTGTCGTTCTTTGGAAAGTTATTATAGTTTATTGGGTGGCTTGGCAGAATACAGCTTTGTGTCCAAAGAGGAAAGGGACTTAATTGCCACAGCATTGGCAAATAGGTTGGATATGAAGGAAGCTGTTCAGCGAATGGTCCTGCCTGATCGACCCGATGATTGGGAACAGCTGAAAAGGCACGATAACTACATGGAGAGCTCTGTAATGCCATCTCCCGATGAATTGTCGGCTATGATGGAACTCGCCCATGAGCCCTTTTTTACGAGTGTCTACATCTCGACTTTTCAGTATTACCAGGGTGGTTATGAACCACAAGGGGAACGTCTTGTGTATTTGTCTGAGCCAATACAAAAAATTGGCGAAGAAAAAGACGGATCGGCAAATATAACGTTTAAGGAGTATGGCTTTGATGAAGATGGCAACCCGCACAACAAGCCTCGAAATTTGAACTACATAAAGCGTGAAAGCGGTGAGGTTTTTGGGTTTTATTACGAGCCGTCTGTTTTGTCGCCAGAGTCGCAATACTTTGTTGACGTAGTGCAGGCGACCTTGGATGACGCAATGTCAGGTGCGACCAGGTCGGGATTAATTGGGCTGTTGCAAAGCATTGCGAGTCAAACAAACTTGCCCCCAATGCTCAAAGCTTATTGGTCGCTTTCTCTTTTTGAAATTGTTGACGCAAACAGTTTTAAGTGGGGTACCGAATTTTCTCCAGCCTTGGAACGTTTTTCCAATTTGGCTAAAAAACTCGCACGTAACGAGGTAACACGAAACGCGTGGTTGCGTGTGGAAGAACGGCGAAATCCTTCAATTGAGTGGATTAATTATTTTGAGGATTTTCTGGAGGCGGATCCACTTTCGGAAATGTTAGCTCTCGCAGATGTATTCAATTCTTCTAGCAAAGGAGCTTTTTCTCAGGTTGGCTTTGTGAAGATGGATGGTGAGGCTCATTTTTGCAATGACTCGGCGAGTGTTGATGATATACTTTGGTCTTTCGATATTGAGACGAGCTCGATTGAGCGATATCGTGATGGTGACCCTTTGCCGGCCTATTCGATTTTATTGAGCTTTGAGTATCAGGGCGGTTCGATTGAGACCATCAAGCGCGATATTGAAGCCGAACGTGGAGTAGACGTGGACGATATTCGATTTGCAGATCGATTACCTCCTTTGTTTGTCCCGTGATTCGAGGCTTACGTTCGCCCAGCAAAAAGCCGCGAGGCTGAGAGTCCCGCGGCAATACAAAATAACTATTTAATACAATATAGTGTTACTGTTCCGCTAGCCAGCGTTCTGCTTCGATTGCCGACTGACATCCAAGTCCCGCTGCTGTGATCGCCTGGCGATAGACGTGGTCGGCGCAGTCGCCTGCAACGTACACACCGGGTACTGACGTTTGAACAGCTGAGCCGGACTTCGGTATAAAATATCCGTTCTCGTCGGTTTCTAGAGCTTCGGCGAATGGAGCCGTATTTGGAATATGTCCGATTGCAACAAATACTCCCTTGCAAGGAAGTTCGGAAGACTCACCAGTTTTCAAATTCTTTATTTTAACCCCGCGAGCAAAGCCTTCTTCGTCGGCTAGAACTTCTTCTGTAGCAGTATCCCAAAGCACCTCAATTTTTTCGTGCTCAAGGGTACGGTCGGCCATGATTTTGGAAGCTCTCAGTGTATCACGACGATGGATAAGTGTTACCTTGCTGCAAAAACGAGTGAGGAAAAGAGCTTCTTCACATGCAGAATCACCGCCGCCGATAACAGTTACATCCATGTTTCGGTAGAAGGCTCCATCGCATGTTGCGCAAGTAGTGACCCCTTTGCCGCCAAACATTTCTTTTTCGCCTGGAATACCGAGTAGGCGTGGCGAAGCTCCGGTTGATATAATAACGGACTTCGCTTTATATTCCTTACTCGCTGTTTTCAATGTGTAGGGTGATTGTGAAAAATCGACGCTTTCGATAAGCCCTTGCTCGAAACGTGTACCGAATTTGGTCGCTTGCTTACGTAGGTTATCCATGAGCATAAAACCATCTATGCCTTCCGGGAAGCCGGGGAAATTTTCCACTTCGCTTGTCTGTGTGAGTTGTCCGCCAGGAAGAGAGCCCTCTATAATCAATGGTTCCAGGTTCGCCCGACCTGTATAAATGGCTGCAGTAAGGCCTGAGCAACCTGTTCCTATGATAATGACGTTTTCGATAGCGGAAGACATGATACTATAATTTTATTTGTAGAGGTTAATCTAGCTGGAAATGGCGCAAGTGCCTTGGTTTTGCAACGTGAGATTAAAGGAAAAGATTGCTTTATATTTTCCGAAGTGTCGGTTTATCTCCGAAATCTGTGAAGGGCATAATCGATACACATACGCACCTAGAGAGTTTTATACTTAAAGGGGTTCTTGATGAAACTCTGAAAAGTGCTGCAAGTTCAGGCCTTGAAAGACTTATAACGGTAGGAACGGCAGAAGATGATTGGGATCTTTATCGAGAGGTGTCAGCAAAGCATCCACATTTGATCGATTTCACGGTTGGGATCCACCCTTGCTCTGTTGAGGAAGGGTGGGAGAAACAGGCGGAAAAAATTGAAGGTTATTTTTCTGGCGAAGTGTTGCCGGTGGCTCTGGGAGAAATTGGTTTGGATCGTTTTCATTTGCCTAAGTCGGACGAAGTATTGGCTGAGGAAGTTTTTGAGAGGCAAAAGGCGGCATTTAGGAGTCAATTAGCGATTGCGAGGCGACTAGATTGTCCTGTGGTTATTCATTCTAGAGGGGCGTTTGATGAATCGGTAGAAGTAATAGATGCTTCCGGAATCGACTGGAAAAAGGTCGTTTTCCATTGCTTTTCAGAAGGGCCGGGTGAAATGCAAAAGCTGCTCGACCGCGGTGGCTATGGGAGTTTTACAGGTGTAATCACTTTCAAGAATGCTGAGGGGGTACGCGAAGCCGCCAAGCTTCAGGGGCTTGATCGGTTGATGGTCGAAACGGATGCTCCCTATCTAGCGCCGATGCCTCATCGCGGGAAACGAAACGAACCAGCGTTTCTAGCTCACACGGCAGCTTTTTGCTCCGAGTTGTTTGCAGTGACCGAGAGTGAGTTTTCGGAAAAAGTAGGCGATACATCACAGGCCTTTTATGGCCTGAGGTAATTTGTTACTTTTCGTCAAATTTGCTAGCGAAGAGGTTTGCCAATTCTTCGAGTACGTCATTGGCGTCTGAGCCAGTAGCAATCGCTTTGATTTGAGAGCCTTTGCCTGCTGCTAGCATCATTAGGCCCATGATCGATTTGCCGTTTACTTGCTCTTCATCTTTTTCGAAGAAAATATCGCTGTCGAATTTGTTGGTCACGCGAACAATCATAGCTGCTGGGCGAGCATGAATACCCATTTGGTTTTCTACCTTGAGAAGGCGTTCTACCGTTTGTCCGTCTGATTGGGTGTTCGTGGAGTCCATGATTTCTGTTTCGATTTGTGCCCTGTTAAGTGGGATATGTACTGATAAGTGAAGAAAACTCCAATAAAAATTTCGATATTAAAGATTTTCGCCTTGGACCAAGATCGTGAAAGCCATTGATAGACAATATACTCCTTGATCTATCTAGCCGCATGACTAGACCATAGCCGCCAAATTTCACCTCACAAATTTACTATGATAGCCATAATTGTTCCTGCTCGCTTAGCCTCGTCTCGATTTCCACAAAAGCTATTGCATCGCATTAAAGGCAAGCCGCTTGTCATTTGGGTCGCGGAACGGTTGAAATCGATTGCCCCAGAAATTCCTACTTATTTTGCTGTGGACGATTTGAGTTTAGACGCAGTGCTGCGTGAAAAAGGGTTCAAGACCATAATGACGCGGAAGGACCATCAAAGCGGAACCGACCGATTGGCGGAAGCTAATGAATCCATTGGGGCAGACATCGTAATCAATGCTCAAGCGGATGAGCCTTTGGTTGCCAAGGAGCAAATTGCAGCACTCGGTCGTATGATCCAATCCGGAGCGAATATGGCCACGCTGGCTACGAAATTTGAGAAACGTAGCGATTTTCTCGACCCGAATCAGGTGAAGGTGGTTATAAACGAGAAAGGGAAGGCTCTTTATTTTTCTCGTTCGCCAATTCCGTACAACCGAGATGACTTCGACCAATTCGACGATACTTGGGTCTCTGTTTCGCCGATTTATCGGCACATCGGTTTGTATGCCTACAGTGCGGACTTCTTGAAAATGTTCTGCTCATTGCCTCAAAGTAAGCTAGAGTCGATCGAGAAACTTGAGCAATTGCGAGCGATGGAAAATGGCTATGAGATTTCAATCGAGACTACGGATAACGTTTCTATCGGAATCGATACTCCCGAAGATGCTAAAGTATTTGGGGCCTACTTAGAAAATAACTCTTAATTTTTTGTTTCTGCCGACTCGATTGCCATTTGCGTGGCGTATTGAGAGGTATGACGACGTCAAAATTAATACTTAAATCCCTTTTGTTGTTGGGGATTTTTTTAACAGCCCTGGCCTTGCAAAAGGTGAGAGCTCATGAGCCGATCGCGCGTAGTGATTTGTACGTCACAGCTTCGATAGGCGAAGCGACTTTAGATCGCTATGATCGAGAAGTCGGCAACGGGTTAAGGCGCTATGAGTATGGCCTAGGAATACAGTTTTTGGAGTGGTTCTCAGTTGAGTTAACTCGCTTTGATACTGACTCTGCTAGGATTGATGAATACTCATACATATACCTCCCTAGGTTGGCAGATGTTATCGATACATATCAGTACCCATATTATGGATCTTATAACACTCTAGAGATCGATGGGTATGCGCTGGTTGCTAAGTTGAGATATGAAATTAACGAATTCGTTTCTTTTTACACAAAGCAAGGAGTTGCCCGAAATTCTGTAACGACGCGATATGGCTATGGTTGGAGCGATGCTTATAATCCAACTTATCCAGTGACGTCAGAACACGTGGAGACGGATTTACGTTATCGAGTGTCAATTGGGGCGAGTTTTCGAATTGAAAGAATCGAAGGGGTAGAAGCTTTTCTGGAGTGGACACGCGACGACGGAGAATATGTTGTGGGTGAATCTGTTAATGCGGGAATGACCTATAGGTTTTAAGGATCCTCCTTTTCGCACATCTTCAGTGAAAGAACTTCAGAAAGCTAATCTTCCTTCCAGCGAAGCAATCGACGAAGTCGCAATTGTTGATGAAATTGTGGGCGGATCTCAATCGGCATTGCGTAGGTTGTACATGTTTTACGGAGGTTTGGTTTACTCGATCGCTTATAAAATAGTAGACGATACGCAGGAAGCGGAAGAGGTATCGCAAGATGTGTTCGTGAAAATTTGGAGATTGGCCGATACATTTGATCCGAAAAAATGCTCTTTGAAAGGGTGGATTTCGTTGATCGCTCGATCTTCGAGTTTGGATCGTTTAAGGAAGCGAAATCGTCGACCGGATCGAGTTCTTAAAAAAATGGTTAACGTTGGGATAGCTGAGATCCAAACATTAAATACAAATGAAAAGAGTGAGAGGAATCGCGAGGCGGAGTCTGTTTTGTTCGAAGGCTTAGCTACTCTTCGAGAGGAGTATAGGCAGTGTTTAGAGCTGGCTTACTTCAAAGGGTACACGCAGAAAGAAATTGGACGCACTCTAAAAATACCTGAGGGAACGGCAAAGACATACTTGCGCCGAGGTTTGATGAAGCTAAGGGAGCTTTTTGAAGCGAAATGAAAGAATCACTACAAAGAGAAAAGTGCTTTGCATATTTGTTGGGTGACCTGGGTAAGGAGGATATGCTGCGTTTTGAGGGCCGCTTGGATAAGGAAGAAGCTCTTTCCACAGAATTGAGAAAATGTTCTAACGATTTGGCTGATTTTGCAGATGAAGCAAGTGATGATTTGAGACCAAGCGCTTATGTGTGGGCTGGGGTGGAAGAAAAATTATTTGGTGAGCAAAACGATGATCCCATATTAGTGGTCTGGTGGCGGCGTTCTCCATTCTGGTTAGTTGCTGCCTGCATCTTGATGCTCCTTAACTTGAGTTTGTCGATATGGCAGTTGAATAATAGAAATAATAGCTCTGTTGTCGCGACTGAATCGAATAATTCTATCAAGGAACGGATATCCCCTAGAGTCAGTCAATCAGTTTTGAATACGGGGATTTTAGCGAGTGAAATTGAAACGATGAACGAAAGATTGGTTGAATTGAAGGAGCAGCTTGTCGTTCAATACCAATTACGAGAAGTCGAGCAAATACGAGTCAGGGAATTAGAAGAAGATAGAAGGGTATTGGCGGCACAAATGGATTCGCTAGAAAGGGATTATTTGGAAATAGTTGGAATTCGATCTCGATCGATATCTGAGGAGACGGAAGACAGCGAAGTTGAGGAGGATGTAATTGAAGAAGGAAGCTCTCCGAAGATTCTGATTGGAAGTGATTCTTCAAATACAGGTCAAGCAGTTGCTGCTAACGATATTTGGGAACGCCTTAAGCACGCATTGCCTGAAGCTGGTTTAGCTATCCTCGATTTTCAGAAGACGATTTTGGTGGAGGTTGAAAATTCGGCAAATCCTAATCGAGATGAAGAAGGGTACACCTTGAATGCCAATGACTACAATGGCGAAGGTTTAGTTTTCGGGATTAATGATCTGCCAGTAAGGTACGCTTTACCGCCTGTGCCTGGGACGGATGTTTCTATTCCTCAGCCCGTTTATGAGGAAGAAGTTGTTCCTGTTCCTTATGTTGTTTCATTGATAAACGATGACTCGAGCCAGGCTGTCTTGTCGCTTGGAAACCTTCCAGAACTAGCGGAGGGTGAAGAATTTCGAATTTGGAATAGGCCAGAAGGAATGGATTCCTTTATCGACTTAGGGGCAATTGGTGAGATCAACGACAACTCGAATCTCAATGTAGCAATAAGATTGCCTGAGGAAGATATGCTGGGTGAGGACTTTATGGTATCAATTGAGGCCAAAGACCAGGAAATCGAGCAACCAAGTCAGATAATAATACGCCCCTGACAAGATTTGTCAGAGGCGCTTGCAGCAAAAAACTGGTTTTAAAGAAAAGGCTAGGCCTTTGATTCAGCAACAAGCTGATAAAACTTCTCGAAGTTCGGATTCGCGTCGCTTGGTCCAGGCCCCGCTTCCGGGTGGTATTGAACTGAGAAGACCGGCTTATCTTTCAAGCGTATACCGGCGACTGTTTTGTCGTTTAAGTTAATTTCAGTTACAACCGCCCCGCAGGATTCGAGACTGGATTCTTCGGTTGCGAAGCCGTGATTGTGAGCCGTGATTGCGACAAAATCGTCTTCAAGGCTCTTAACGGGTTGGTTCCCGCCACGATGACCAAACTTGAGCTTGTAAGTTTTGGCCCCGATTGCATGAGTGATAATTTGATGCCCGAGGCAGATGCCGAAAATCGGGTAATCATCGATCAAAGCCCTTACAGTGTCGTGAACGTATGTAACTGGTTCTGGATCTCCTGGACCATTTGATAGGAAAATTCCATCAGGTGAAATGGCTTTGATCTCTTCTGCTGAAGTTGTTGCAGGAAATACGTGAATTTCAAAGCCGTGATAGGCGAGTTCGCGGAATATCGATTTCTTTGCGCCCAGATCTAGAGCAGCGATTTTGAAAATCTGTTTCCGTTTGAGTTCGGTTGGGCGGATGGACGATTCAATCGGATTGTACGGCCAGTTGGTCGCTTCCTCCGGTGAATAAACGAAAGGTTCTTTGCAGGTAACTTCCTTTACGTAGTCGGCTCCAACTATGCCTACCCATTCGCGAGCGCGTTTGACTGCTTCTTCGTCAGAGATGTCTTCCGTGCTTATGCACGCTTTCATTGCGCCCACTTCGCGAATCTTCCGAGTGATGGCTCGGGTATCGACTCCTTCAAGTCCCGGAATGTTGTTTTTGAGGAGGTAATCGTGGAGCGTCCCAGTGCTTCTCCAGTTGCTGGCTATCGGGCTCAATTCGCGAACGACGAACCCGGCTAACATGGGACTATCCGCCTCTAAATCCTCTTCATTGATCCCATAATTGCCAATCATTGGCGCAGTCATGGTAACGATCTGCCCGTAGTACGAGGGATCGGTAATGATCTCTTGGTAACCAGTCATACTGGTATTAAAGACGACTTCGCCTGCTATTGTTGCAGCAGCTCCGAAGGCATTGCCTCTAAAAACCGAACCATCTTCTAATGCTAATACACCTGTGCCGTTCATTAAGTTTGTGAGAAAAGGTAGTTTACTGATTGGCGCCAATCCCTTTTTGTAGCGAAAACGTAAAAATAAAGATTTATCTTTGGAAATTAGCTTGAAGAGATACCTGAACCGCTGGGTTTGTTCATTCTAATTTGATGACACCGAATATTTTATATGACCTATATTGAAGATCGAAGAAAGTGGTACTCTGGACAGGGATTTTGGAAAAATGTCCCCGAGTCGAAGTGGAAAGACTGGTCCTGGCAGCTTCGAAATAGAATTACTAAGCTCGAACAATTGGAAGAACTCATCGATTTGACCGATGAAGAGCGTGATGGATGCAGTCACGCGAACAATAAACTGGCCATGGCGATAACGCCGTACTTCTTTAATCTGATTGACCGAGAAGACCCGAACTGCCCTGTGCGCAAGCAAGTCATCCCACGCGCAGGCGAAATGGTGGTTACGACTGATGAAATGTTGGACCCAGTTGGAGAGGATTCGCATTCACCAGTTCCAGGTCTAGTACACCGTTACCCGGATCGTGTTTTGTTTTTGGTGACTGATCGTTGTGCAGCTTATTGTCGTTATTGTACGCGGAGCCGATTGGTCAGTAATGCCCAGGATTACAACTTTAGCCCGAGTCTTGAGCAAGGTCTCGAGTATATACGAAACCACCCAGAAGTACGTGATGTGCTTTTGAGCGGAGGTGACCCGCTTTTACTATCTGATAATAAATTGGATTATTTATTAGGAGAGCTTCGAAAAATCGAGCACGTTGAATTTATTAGAATCGGCTCCCGTATTCCTGTTTTTCTGCCTCAACGCATTACGCCGTCGCTTTGTGACGTATTCAAAAAACACGGTCCAATTTGGGTAAGCATTCATACGAATCATCCTAAAGAATGCACACAAGAAGTAAAAGATGCCTGTGAGCGTCTTTCATTTGCTGGCGTTCCTTTGGGTAATCAGTCTGTGCTTTTGAAGGATGTTAACGATGATGCTGATGTCATGAAAGCTCTGGTACATCGTCTTGTGCGAATGCGTGTGCGACCGTACTATATCTATCAGTGCGATTTGATTACGGGCAGCTCACACCTGAGAGCTGATTTGCGGAAAGGCATTGAAATTATGCGAGAGCTTCGTGGCCACACGACAGGGTACGCTGTTCCTCAATTCGTTATAGATGCTCCTAATGGTGGTGGAAAAGTGCCAATAAATCCTGAGTATATCGTAAAGATAGATGATGAGGCAATCCACTTCAAAAACTTCGAAGGCAAGCTATACCGCTACCCGCTCAAGGCCGGGGCGCCCGTAGAGGAGGCAGAAGCTCAGTTCGGTCCAGAAGAAATTGTTATGTAGGCTGATACTCAGGATTCATGTATTGGAGTCACCCCGGTTTGGCCCCACTAAAATAGGTGTTGTGCAGGAAGTTGCTAATTTAAGGTTTTTTTGGGGGGGACAATTTATTTTTATAAATACTCTGGAGTGTTTTCGAGTGTTATAGATTCAAATGATTTTTGAAATTTGTAGTTACTTTCATGCAAATTGAGGGTGTTTGGAGGTGGATTAGACTTCGAGATATGGCGTGCTCGCCAACCACACTCCTTTTCAGTGGAACGTATTGGCCATTTGATCCTGCTTTTAGATTTAAAGATGGCTTGAGATTGATGAATTTCACTTTTATTAGATTAGATGAGAAGTATTGCTGAAACCTGTTATATGGCTGAGAATGAGCTTCGGAGTCGACCGTCTAAGGTTGTTTTCATAGGGAGTTTACTCGTTGGATTAGAGGAATGTGTTGATTGTTTGGCTTGATTACTTGTATTTACCTCTCCATTTAGATTTTTTTACTAGAAATTTAAAAATCCAATTCTTTTATTTATGAAGCTAGCCAAAACCCTAATGCCTCGAGTGGGTAATCTTCGGATTCTCTTTTTGTGTGTAATACAAGCCTATCTCTTTTCGAATGCCACTGCATCATCCTATGAAGGAATCTATTCTGGAACTTTCAGTGGTTCGAGCGAGGGGCATTTTTTTTCATTGGTTGATGAAAACAACTTAATGACAGTTTGGGGTTACGATGAGACGTGGGATGAAGGTTTTGCGAGTGAACTGGAGGTCGGTGATGACGGCAGTTTCTCAGGTATAGTAGGTGAAACATTTGTTACTGGGAGCTTTTCGGGGTCAACGGCGTATGGGAGTGGAGTCAGTCAGTATGGAACACTTATTTTTTCGGGAAGTGGTGTTTCACTTGCTGGAGCTACTTCGAGCTTAGTAGGTCAATATAGTGGGGTTGCAGATACGGTTTTGGGGACTTATGATCTTACAATTTCCGTATCTGGAGCTGGTGAAATTTGGATTTATTTTTCTGGAGCATTTTACGAAAATGGAGCACAGGGGGAGATACTGAGTAGTGGCGATTTTACGTTGGTCGATTCGGAAGGCTTTAGGTTTGTGGGAAATCTTGATCTTGTGGATTTTACGATTGTGGGAGATGTTTTTGGGGGAGATGGCACGCAGTTGGGGACTATTAATTTAGACCAAGTGAACTCTTTTGCTTTAAGTGATTCTGAGAAGACACCTGAGTTAGTGAACATTGCTACGAGAGGCAGAGTTGGTGTTGAAAATGATATTATGATCGCTGGTTTTGTAATTGAAGGTAACGAAGACATGGATGTCCTGATACAGGCTGTTGGTGAAGAAATAGATAGTCAATTGCCCGGGCAGACATTGCTGAATCCTGCAATAGTCCTAATCGATCCGGAAGGAGATGTCATTGGTGAAAATGATGATTGGGGTGCCTCAGAGGTTTCTTTGAAAAGGGAAGCCATGGGAAATTCTGGATCGTATTCGCTTTTTGAGGAAAGTAAGTCGAGTGCATTGCTAGAAAGCCTTTCGCCAGGTGCCTATACTGTTCTAGTGTTTGGTGTTGGAGAGGAAGAGGGTATTGCGTTAATCGAAGTTTATAATGTATCAAATCCTGCAGGGGCAGCGTTGGTCAATATTTCTACTCGTGCTAAGGTTGGTGATGTGGATGACATTGTTATTGGTGGATTTGTTGTGGCAGGAAATGAGTCTAAGACAGTATTGATTCAGGGGGTGGGTAACGAATTGGCTGCACCTGGGGGAATTGATGGAGAGAGTGTTTTAGGCGACCCTCATATTGCACTTGTCAATAGTTCCGGCAACGTCATCGAATCTAATGATGATTGGCATTCCGAAGATAAAGCAGCCAAGAAACAAGCAATGGAAGCCGCAGGATCTTATGTTCTTGAGGATACAGGTAGCTCAGCTGGAATTTTGACTGAGTTGGAACCTGGAGCTTATACTGTTCTACTAAGTGGGGTTAATGGAGAACAGGGTATTTCGTTGGTCGAAATTTATGAATTAGACTGAATTCTTTATGAGAGTTTTTGGCCTGTTAGGTCGCTTAAAATAAGGTGTAATCTTTTTTAATTACGCAATGTGCTGTATCGAACGATATAATCGGTATGTTCGGGAGGCACTTTGAGCGACCAGGAAAGTTAGTCTTATTTTAGTTGCGATAGCAGAGTTTGTTTCCTGTCGTCCTCTAGCTCGGTGTTTGAATGAATCATTTCGATGAGAGTGGACTGAAGCTCGGGAGCATTGGCTCTGTTTTCGTTGTTGGCAACTGCGTAGGTAACGGATCCTAGAGCATTCGCCAATTGTGCGGGGTCTTCATAATTATTGAGGAGGGCGATGATGCGTTCGCCTTTGTCGCCTTGGTTCATCAGTGAGTTGGCGATACTCCATGTCGCATTTGCTTGCGCTTTTTCGTCATCGATAGAGTGGTAGTAGTTTTCTGCAGCGTCGATATCGGAAAAAGCCCACATGGCGAGGGCCCGACCGGTTGTGTCTGAACGGATGGTGGCATCCTCTGTTTTTTCTGCCCAAGAGAGTGCGAGCTCTGGATTTGCTTGCGCGACTGAGTATATAACGCTGCGGACGAGCTTGTCGCTATCATCAATGGAAGAGACTTGTGCCATGACATTTTCCATTTCATCGGATGTGACGTTTCGCGCCCAGGCCTTAGAAACGGATTCGAGTGCTCCTGCCATGCCGGGGGGGTCTTGATTCATTAGAGCGTAGGCAAAGGCACCAGAACCGTCTACGGCTGCCCAACCTTCCATAAAGCCTTTCATTGCAGAGGTTGAAGTTTCTTCATCAGCTATTTTAGAAAGGGCTTCAAGGGGAGCGTCCGTCTCGTATCCACCCCAAGTTTTGAAGATTTCAGAGATTAAACTTTTACGAGTTTGCGGGTCGTTTTGGGCCATAGACGCTTCGAGCAATGTCCCAAAATCTCCTGTGCGTGTGGCTTCTTCGATTATGCCTCGGATCATAAATTGTTTTTGCTGATGCCCTTTGACGTCAGAAAGAAGCTGGGTTGCTAGTTGAATATCGTTTTGGGCAATCGACCGCATGGCGCCGCGAGAATTGAGAGCCCACATAGAACCATTGTTGCTAGCGACCATAATTGATTCCCAGGCGGCGGTGGGATCTGTTTTGGCCCAACCTTTGGCAGAGAGGGAAATGTAGCGAAGGCGGTCACGGCCGTTGAAATCCTGAGCGAAGGCGAAGGCTGCAGGGCCGTCGATTTCTCCCCATTTGAGGTAGAAGTTGCGTAGGAAGGCACTTGTTTGGGAGCTAGGGGGAAGAGCACTGATTTTTTCATAGTACTCGAGCGCGTTTTCTGCGGTCATGCCTTCGAGGTATTTTTGAAATCGGAAATTACGTTCGTGCTCATTTTCAATTTCAAAAACTGACAAGACATCTAAAGTCGCGGCTTCTGGTTCGGCAATTGATTCTTGATTGAGTGTTTTGTCGGATTTTTCCTTGGCAGAAAGTTGTTTAGGTTTCACTTGGATTGATTCTGAAGATTTGGGGTGAATCGTTTCGTTTGGGGTAAAGTGAGCACCTAGTTTAAAGCAGGCTATCGCGATGCATAAGTAGCCGATAATGTGGGCAATTGTTTTTTTCATAGTTGGATTTTGGGAGAAGGGTAATATTAGTAAACTAATTAAGGACTACGTTTGTAGTAAATGAATTCAGCTGTCAATGATCAATGAAGCTAATCTAGGTGTTCTATACTGGGCATCCCCGTATTGTAGTGAATATGAGAAGAAAGTTCCGAGAGTTTAGTTTTTCTTCCAAAAACTATTTCTAAATCCTTTCTTCTGGTTTGGTAATTCGGGAATAAATTGCTGTGGTTTCGACTCCTTTCACAAAGGTGCGCAAAGTTTTGCTTTGATAATTAACCTATCACTCTTTGATTAAATCTTAATGTCTTATAGCGTTCTCGATAAAAACAACATTCCTGAATATTTAAGAGGAATTGCAAAAGTGCTCGAACTATTGGGGGACAGCAGCGACCTTATAGTCGACGAAATTGGAGATGGTAACTTGAATTTTGTTTTTCGTGCGTTTTGCAGGGATGACCCGAAAAAATCAGTTATCCTGAAGCAGTCGGTGCCCTATTTGAGAGTTGTTGGGGATGGGTGGCCTCTGGATAAGAAGCGTATCCATTTTGAAATGAGAGCTCTTGCGATTTACGGAAATTTGGTTCCTGGAAACGTGCCTGAAGTGTACCATTCTGACGAGGAAATGTGTACCTTGGTTATGGAGGATTTACGTAGTCACAAAGTTTTGCGAAGCGGAATGATTATGAATATCAAGTATCCGAATGTTGGTCGCAGCATCGGAACACTTTTAGCAAAAACCTTGTTTGGCACTTCTTCTTTTGGAATGGGGAGCCTTGATAGGCATAAGTATATGGAACAGTTCGTTACGAATGATGAATTGTGCAAATTGACTGAAGAATTTGTTTTTACGTATCCTTTGATGGTTCATTCGTTAAACTATGTGAATCCATTAACGGAAAAATATGCTAACGAACACTTGAGGAAGGACTCAGACTATAAGCTCGGTACTCTGAAATTGAAAGAAACATTCATTTCGGACAAAAGCGCTTTGTTGCATGGTGACCTTCACACCGGTTCATTGATGGCGAATGGAGTGGATCTTCGTGTTATTGATACTGAATTTGCCTGTTTCGGTCCGCTCGGTTTTGATGTGGGAAAAATTATAGCAAATTTTCTACTTAGTTACATTTCCCATTATCAATCTCCAAATGATGAGTACAAGGAATGGGTACTGGAAGAAACTTTCCAAATATTGAATACTTTCTCCAAAACCTTTTTAGATTTATGGGATAAGACTGAAGAGTCTGCTATGTTTACTGCCAGTTTGTTAAACAGTGAAGAGACAAAGCGCTTTAAAGAAGATTACATTCTAAAGATCCTTCGCGATTCGATTGGTTTCTGCGCTTGTTTTATAACTAGAAGAACCTTGGGGACAGCCGGCGTTGCGGACATACGAGAAATAGAGGATGTTGTATTGAGATCAAAGCTCGAAATTGTAAGTCTAAAGCTTGCGCAAACGCTTATGAGTTCTCATGGAGATATCAATTCTATTGAGGAATTCAAAAATCTTGTGAGTGCGTTTTTCGAAAAAACAAAAAGAGAAAACAATTTTTGAATACGAAAAGACTGCATGCTCTAATTTGCCATGCAGTCGTGATTTGACTTACGCGTGTTCTGTCTAGCAACAACTCCCTGACTCGCTTTGCTCGGAGGATTGAGGCGCGCAGTCGAATAGGCCAAAATGTTCATTCCGGTCGCCTACGACCTTAAAATGCTTGGCGAATCGTGTTTCTTGGATCATGGCGGCTGAGTTCCCACAGACCCTGTCCGGCCTTCCTTTTTCAAAGCGATGCGAAGGATCGAGTTCGAAGATGCGAGGAGCAGAAGGAACAGAACCGCCATAGATTACAGTTTGGCCGTAGTCTTCGCACCTGTCTTCGAGCGAGTCTAGTTTGAACGCGCGGATAGTCACGGACTCAAATTGGACGCCGTCGCTGCGACGAGCCATTTCTTCGTCTTCTATATCGAGTGGACTACGGCTCATTATTCGGTAATCAGGTATATTGAGCCCAGCTAGGTGTCGTCGAAAATCTTCCCAGTACCAAGCGCCTCCGAGACACTCACCATGAAAGATTGGATCTTCACGCAGTTCTGTAGAAAGTCGTCGGTTTGCGAATACGTCGGAAAAATAGAGTTCCCCTCCTGGCTTGAGGACTCGAATTATCTCAGCAAGAACCTTGGACTTGTCTGGGCAGAGGTTGAGCACGCAATTTGAAATGACGATATCCACGGATTCATCTTCAATATCGAATGCTGCTAAATTTTCGAGCGGCCCTTTGGCGAAACGAATCGCAGATTCCGGTAGATCGAACTCTTTTGTTAGTTGAGGCGCGTACCGCTTTGCGACGTCTAGTTGAGAGTCAAGGAGGTCGACACCAATTACTTTTCCGTTTGGGCCAACAAACTGAGCGGCAGTAAAGACATCGCGTCCAGTCCCGCAACCGAGATCGAGTACAGTTGTGCCTTCTAGGTCTAGAGGTAGCGGAGAACCGCAGCCATAGAATTTAGCCAAAATTTCGTCTGGCAAACGAGCGTAGGCATTTTTTAGCCAATTCGGTGGAGCTTTCGCGGGACAGCAAGCCGACGTTTTGAGATCGGAACTTTGTTCGAGTACGTCACCGTAGTATTGACGAGAGTTTTCGTGATAGTCGAGGTTTTGACCTTTCATGAGATTGTAGAGTGATACGCGTGATAAAATTCTATTTAGGCAAGGGTGCCTCCGCAGCTTGAACCACAACCTGCGGTGCAACCAAAGCAATGCTGGGCGGTTTGAATCGCTCGTTCTGCCAAGTCCTCTGGAGTGATACCCCAAAGGGAGAGCTTTTCGGTTCCGTCTTTGATGTGGAGTCGAAGCATTTGATTGAAGTCGCAGTCGTAGATTTGTCCGGTCCAATCAACACTCAGAGTGTTACGGCACATCAATCCATTGACCGTAGAGGGGTTGAACGCATTTACTAAGAGTTCCATGTATTCGTCATATTCGCCGTTGCGTCTTAGATAGGATGCGAAGCGTGAGACGGGCAGATTGGTTAGGGCGTAGAGGCGGTCGAAGCTAATATCAAAATGCTTTTTTAATTCTCGTTTGTAGTCCTGTTCGAGCTTGCTTTGTTCTGGCGGCAACCAAGCTCCTCCGGGATTGTAGACGAGGTGCAGGGGGTGTCTGGGGTCATCGAGACCGAACCCCAGTTGATTGAGCTCTTGCAGAGCTGATATACTACGGTCGAAGACTCCATTGCCGCGTTGGGCGTTTACATTGTCTTCCGTGTAGCAGGGCATTGACGCAACGACTTCCAAGTTGCGGCTAGCTAAAAACTCGCCGACCCATTCATAACCAGGCTCATTAAGAATGACGAGGTTGCAACGGTCGATGATTTTAACCTCGGAATTGAGGCTGATTAAGCCATCTACCAGTGTTCGAAAGTGAGGGTTCATTTCTGGAGCGCCTCCAGTAAGATCGACTATTTTGGTAGGGTGTTTCGTGAACCAATCGAGGATTTTGTAGACAGTGCTCTCTGTCATGATCTCTTTTCTCTTCGGACCTGCGTTCACGTGGCAGTGGGAACAAGTCAAATTGCAGAGTTTCCCAAGGTTGATTTGGAGTGTATCGAGAGTTTCGCGACTTAGCTCTATTTTGTGCCGAGAAAGTGTTTCGGTGAAGTCTACCTGAGCTTGGCTTTGGAAAGTTTGCATTTGTAATTTGTATTCGGAAGAACGGGCAAAAGTAGATCAGGTTCAGATATGACAGCTTTTGTCCGAGGTCTTGATTGTAGAGAGCGGAGCAGGACTATTTTATTCCAGAAGAACTTACTCGGAGGATAAATTTATTACAAGTTTGGGAATAAGGAATCGCATCATAGCTCTTGTCTTCAAGACGTGTTAATGTAATCTTTTTTTTGACCGATTCAAAACGACCAGACCATTTCCCAAATATGTTACGATTGATTTCGAAATACACTCGCTGGCTACATACTGCATGGCCAGCAGGAACTGTTGAGAAGGCTCCCAAAGTCAATGATGATGGTACGACACGAGTACCCGGATTGCGAGTTGTGGGCGATTTAACCGGCGTACCGCTGCTAAAATTTTCGGCCGACTCTGGGGCTCGATCGGTGGAGTCTATACTTCAGGAGGCAGATTTTGAGAAAGGAAAGGCCGGTTTTGACTTTGACCTTGTTATAGTAGGCGGAGGAGTCTCTGGTTTGTCAGCTGCGATTGAAGCTAAGAAGGCTGGGCTGAATTTCGTGGTGTACGAAACCTCCGCAGTTCTCTCGACAATTCGAAATTTTCCACGCGGTAAGCCCATTTTCACTTATCCGTCAGATATGACTCCGGCTGGCGAGCTTCGGTTTAACAGCTCTGTGAAGGAGGATTTGATTGATGAATTGGAAGAACAGCGGTCGTCTCACGGGATCGAGTCTGTTGAAGCAAATGTCGAAAGGGTATCCCGTGAAGGAGGTGGACTAGTCATACACCTAGCATCCGGAGACCACAAAAAAGCTCAACGAGTGATTATTGCGATCGGTAAGAGTGGAAACTACCGTAAGCTGGGCGTACCGGGCGAAGAAATGGATAAAGTGATGAATCGCTTGATCGATCCTCGCGAATTTGCTGGGCGCAAAGTTTTGGTTGCTGGCGGGGGTGATTCTGCCTTGGAAGCCGCTGTTTCCATTGCAGAAAACGGAGCATCCGTAGACCTAATCCACCGAAGGGATGCTTTTTCTCGACCGAAGCCAGATAATATCGAAGCGGTTGAAAAACTAGCGGAAGAGGGGAAACTTAAGCTGCGCATGAGTACCTCTGTGAAGGAGATCGTTGAGAACAAGGTTCGCATAGCCAAGAAGGGCGAGGAAGATGTTGAACTTGAGAATGATTTTGTACTCACTTTTTTAGGACGTGAGGCTCCTCTGGAATTTTTCCGCAAGTCAAATATTAGCATTACAGGGGAATTTACTGGAAAAACGTGGAGTACTTTGGTCGGTTTCTTCATAGCCTTTACATTATTCTACCATTGGCAAAAAGGGCTCTGGTTTAGTAATATTAGCCCTGGTCATTTATCTTGGATGGTGTCGTCGGTTGGCGGGTTATTTCAGAGTGCGGTCGATAGCCCGAAAAATTTGCTCCACCATATTCGAATTGGAATGAACCAACCGGGGTTCTACTATTCTCTAGCCTATTGCGTTTGTGTGGTGATCTTTGGATTGAGGCGTATTAAGCGACGTAAGACACCCTATGTAAAGCTGCAGACCATTACACTCGCAGTGATCCAGATCGGGCCTCTTTTTCTATTGCCTTGGATTTTGCTTCCTTGGACCGGTGCGCTTGGCTGGTGGGACTCAGGTTTTGGGGCGATGATTGGTGATGCGTTGTGGCCGGACGGGTCTTATTGGAGGGCGTTTGGCCTTATTCTAGCATGGCCGCTTTTTGTCTATAATTGGTTTACTGCTGAACCTCTGTGGGGCTGGTTAATTTTAGGGTTTTTGCAGACTTTTGTGATTATTCCTTTCATCGTTTGGCGTTGGGGCAAGGGTGCTTATTGTGGTTGGATTTGTAGTTGCGGTGCCCTAGCGGAAACGTTGGGTGACGATCATCGTCATAAGATGCCACATGGCCCCATATGGAATCGGGTGAATATGATCGGGCAGGTATTGCTCGGAATTGCAGCGATTATGATGATTTTTCGCATAGTCGGTTGGGTGTTGCCAAACGGCAATTGGGCAGAGAATGCACTCAATGCGATGTTGAGCGGAATCCCCGTACTTAACTGGAAATACGCAGTTGATGTTTGGTTAGCTGGCGTGTTTGGGGTTGCGTTTTATTTCCATTTTTCTGGGAGAATCTGGTGTCGCTTTGCATGTCCACTTGCGGCTTTGATGCATATTTACGCACGCTTCACTCGTTTCCGGATATTCTCAGACAAGAAAAAATGTATTTCGTGTAACGTTTGTACATCAGTTTGCCATCAAGGTATTGATATTATGAATTTTGCCAACAAGGGGCTTCCGATGGAAGACCCTGAATGTGTGCGTTGTTCGGCTTGTGTCCAATCTTGCCCTACGGGAGTTCTTAATTTTGGACGGTATGATACTAAGGGAGTGATCAAATTCGATTCAGTTCCTGCGTCTATCGTTCAGATGGCTGAGAATGCGCGTAAAGCAGACAATGCTAAGGCTCAAGTGAGGTAATCTTAAGGTCGCCCAGCGAAGCCTCTCTTCGTTGAATCCGTTTCTAACTCTTACCGTAATAGAGTTGGTAGAGTCGATGAGAAAGGTTTTGAGCTCGTTCTTCACTGAAGCTTCGTTGTATTAGGTATTTTGCAACGAGGCTTAGAACGAGTAAAATTCGAAGAGGAGCCTGCTTCTTCCATTTCCCGGGGTTTGTTTGGCTTTCTATCCCAAGGTAGCTAAGGGGACCTATTTCACGCAATCGGAGGCTAAGTTCTATGTCTTCCATTAATGGTTGGCTCGGAAAGCGTTTGTTCGGGAACTTTGAGCGATCGAAAAACTGACACTGGTCGCCAAAGGAAATGCCCCAAGTAACCGCCCTTATTTCATTCAACCATTCTATGAGCCGATAGGGAAAAATGCCATTGGCTGAGAAGGCTTGTCCCAGCGAACCGCCGACTACGTTCGGATTTTGCTGCAAGTGCCCGATCATGGTTTGAATACTTTGAGGGCGAAGGCGGCTATCGGCGTGCACAATCAAGGCGAAACGGCTGGGCGATGCTAACAGGCCATTAAAAATTTGGGTTCCTCTGCCGCGTGGTGATGATACATTGGATACGCCTAACTTTTGAGCAATTGCGATTGTCGAATCCGTAGAGTCAGCGTCGCTCAGGATGATTTTATCATGTAGGCGTAGTTGCGGCAAGATACTTGTTAGACAGGATTTAATTGTGCTTGCAGCGTTTAGCGTGGGGACGACTACAAGAACAGAATCATCATTAGGGCAATGGTTCGATGCTTGGCCGCTATCGCTTGGCCTTGGCTTTATAAGCCTAAGAGCGTATGGAATAGCGAATACGAAGACAGGCGTCCAGATGAGAAACGAGTGTCGGTCTAATAAATCCCATGTTCCAGTTTCGGCGTAGTCTTTCCAAACTAAAAAGTAGAAGGCTTGAGTTAAGCAAAGTGATATCCAAAACAAAGAGGGTGCAAAGACCAATGAAATAGCGATCCAACTCAAATACCAGAAATGTACAGTGGGCGAAAGTATAAGTAGGCTCCCGCAAATCCAAAGCCAGTGACTGTGCCAGTCGTCTCGACCTTTATGGCGTAACCAAATCCAAGCGAAACTAAACATGAAGAGGACTTGTAAAGGGCGACGAAGGTTTTCCCTGGTTAGGTCGAACAAATTGCCAAAGAGGTTGGGTAGTCCGTTGAAATCTCTTAAAGCTCCGAATTGATAAAGGCCATCGAATAGTTGGGGCAAACCAGCTGCGAACGGAAGGCACATCACGGTTGTGGTTAGAACGAAGCCAATGGCAGCTTTGATACGACCATTCCAAATTATAAATGGGAGGCCTAATAGAGCCATAAATTTCATCTGAGTTGCGATAGCAAGGCAGCAACCGACCCATAGCCACGCTTTTCGATCGATAAACACTGCAGTCGCTGCAAGTCCTACTAGCATTAATACATCGAGGTGGCCTTCGCCAGCAATTGCTACGAGTATGACTGGATTGAACGCATAAAGAGAGACGTTTCGAAGAGGCAATCGTCGTTTCTTTAATAAGTAGAGTATTAAACAAATGACTACTAAATCTAGAAGGGCGAAAACAATCTTAAAGGCCAACGGGGTGTATGCAATTTTTCCGATAGTCGCAAATACAAGTAACGAACCCGGTGGATAAGCGGTTAGCTTATCTTTGTTGTTCATCTTGGCCCATTGCTCATCTCGATACTGAGACAGGTCTGGGTGATCGCCTCTAAGGCTATAAGGGCTTATGCCTTCGGTGACTAACTTGCCCTCCCAAAGATAGCGATGAATGTCATCTGAAGGTGGCGTGGGAAGCAAAGCCAGTCGCAACAACGCCGCTAAGCACAGAAGATATATGAATTCCCTATGATTCGATTTCCACTGAGGGCTAACAAAAAGGACTCCCATCATTCCTAGCCCCATGGTTCCAAAGAAAATGGTCCTTAGAAAAGTCCAATCGTCGAAATTTGGGAAGCTGAGCGCATACCCCAAAGCGCTTAGAAAACTTATCCCAGCAAAGGTACACCAGAGCGCTTGACGGCTAGAATTGACCAAGGTCATCCGCTATTTATGCGTTCGGACGGCGGCGTTCTTGTAATGAAGATAGGCCTACCGTGAAAAAGCCCAATGAGTAAAGAAAGAGATAAGGCGCTAGGAAAATTTTTGCAGTTGCTAGAGCGAGAATTAAACTGCCAAACGTATAAACTCCCATCGCTGATTCAATCCAAGGTAGGTTGTTCCGTTTCACGCTGTAAGATTTTTTCTGTGCCTGCCCTTTCTTAGGAGTACGTACGAAAGGTGAGTTTATACCTCTGATGGCATCTATTACAGCATGCGTGTTAGATATACTGATACCAAAGCCGGTAATCATCAAAAAAGGAAGCATTTTAAGGTTTTGCCAAACCGAACGCCCCTGCGCTGCTTGACTCACCATATAGAGACGGCTTGGGCCGATTGACGCCGTTATTAGAGGGAATAGGGCAATGAGCCACCAAAGACTTAGATTTGCTTGAGCTTGTGAGAGGCCGATAAGGATTGGCACCGACAACAGAGCAACAAGTAACATGCAGACATGCATGCTGTATTGGGTTAGGTGAAGAGCTGCATTGAATTTGACGGCAAAGGGAAGCTTAGCCTTCAAAACTCTTGGCAGTGTCAACAAAGCCGTTTGGATTGAACCTTTAGCCCAACGAAATTGTTGGCTCTTGAAGGCTTCGTAGGTTGCAGGAATTTCAGCGGGTACGACCAGATCGTGATGAAAATAGATTGACCAGCCTTTTAATTGTGCGCGGTAGGAAAGTTCGAGGTCTTCTGTCAGTGTAACCGCTCTCCAGCCACCGGCATCTTCGATTGTTTCTCGCCTCCAAAGGCCGGCAGTGCCATTGAAGTTCAAGAAAAGTCCATTCCACGAGCGAGCGGGTTGTTCAATAACAAAGTGGCCATCGATTCCTACTGCGACTGCCTTTGTGAGCATATTCTCGTTTCGATTTAAGTGTCCCCAGCGAGCTTGAACGAGACCGCGTTCAGGATGGTTTCTAAATTGAGCGAGGCAACGCCACAAAAAATCTTTTGGCGGTACGAAATCGGCGTCGAAGATAGCGATAAACTCGCCCTTTACTGTTTTCATACCTTCTTTCAACGCACCGGCTTTAAATCCAGATTGGTTGTCCCGGCGTAAGACTTCGACGTCGTACCCATCCTTGTGCAGTTCGTGGCAAACACGATCCACGATTGTAACGGTCTCGTCGTCGGAGTCGTCTAGTACCTGTATGTGGTGACGGTCTTTGGGGTAGTCCATTGCGGCGACCGTCCTAATTATCCTCTCTGCAACATTAAATTCGTTGTAGATCGGGATTTGTGTGGTGATAACTGGTAGGTCTATCGCTCTATGGCCGATTTGCTTTCGAAGCCGCTTTTCGTTGAGGAGGCATTTCCAGCGTTCACTTGGCGACCTTATGCGAAAGGCTCTAACCATGTAATAGGTTTTAAACCCCCAAGACATCATCGCGATGCTGCAAATGATGTAGAGTGCAATCGATGGATAGAGAATGTAATCGCTCATATGGAAAGTGGAAGTTGTATGATTTCCTGCGACGTATAAACGCAAAAGTACCCTCCGGTGAAATTCACAGGAGGGCAATGGCTTGAAATTTAGTCAATCTAGAAGCTAAAAGACGCGAAAATTCCGCTGGTCAATTCTTCACCAATATTGCGTCCATCTAAGATTTGGGAAACGGATATCCGGTAATAACCGTAGTTAGTTGCAACGGAAAGCCCGATTTCGCCGGCAGTTCCACTCTCTTCAACTTTTGGTAAGTCTGCGAGTCCTGAGAACCCAGGGCCTCCGATATCGATGCCATCGATCCCGCTGAAGTAAATTCCACTGACGTCAAAAGCGAAACCTCCTCCTAGGGGGATGCTAGAGCCCGCTTTGAGTCGGTAACTATCTGGAACGTCTCCTCCATCGCTTAGAGTGTATCCAACTTCTACGTCGCCTCTGATGCCATTTTCCGTAAAGCTGCGACCAAACTTAGTCATCAAGTCAAAGCTGTTTTCTCCATCTCCAGGGGCACTGAGGACTCCAACTTCATAAGAATCTGCTATACTTATTCCCGCACGGACCATCCAATCAAGACTCGAGTCTTCTTCGTGAGCTAGTTGCCAACTCAACCCTAATGCATAATCAGTCAGAGATCCATCGGTGGAAAGGACGCTACTCGTGTCTGCATAGCCGAATGAGAAGTCCAAAGCCAAATCTTCTTGGATTCCATAAAAAATATAGGATCGATAGCTAGTTCTCTCGATTTCGCCTCCTCCAGGAACGCCCGGCTGTTTGGCGCTACCAGCCCAAAATTCGTCGAAACTTGTATGGCTTATACTTTGACCGAGAGCAATTTTGCCAGGGGCAATGAGGTAATCGCTTGCTGAAACACCTGCTGCGAAAACGATGGAGAGAAAGGATAGGGAGATATAATTTGCAATCTTCATTTTGGATTTTTTAAGTTCTGATTTCGTTGAATTGTTTCCAACGCAAATAAGAGCGAGGGCAGAACTTTATATTCCAAAAAAATAAAGAAAATTCATTGGGAGCCTCAAAATAGGTTTTTAAAAGATGGGTTTTGTATTTATAATCCAATTTATAAATACAGAAATTCTTTAATGTTTTGCGAAACCTATTACATAAAAAAAAGAATGCAGTATCCATTGATACCACATTCTTCTCTTAAAACTCTCTGAACTGCCTGCAATGACAGTCAGTCAACTCAATTGAACTATGAACGCCAATTAGATTTCTTTACGATTACGCAATCAGTTGACTATTGCGTATTGAGTTTCCAATCATAAAAGAGGTAATTTACGGTCCAATCTTGGACACTTGTTTCTAAAGATGTCGCGGTTTGCCTGTTAACGTAGGGAATTGCGAATTTGAGTACCGCTTCCTTGGATCCGCCGAAGTCTGCTTCGAACCATTCTAGGATCTTGGATAACTGGGCTATCTTATTTTTAGGATCGAAGAAGTTTCGTTTACTGAAGAACCACCGTCCTTGGGATTCGAGTTGATGCTCGAGCTTATCAGCCGTGTATGCCTCATTGCGGAGAACGGGGCATGAAATGGCAGCACAAACAATTGCAAAGTGGATTCGCGGCTCATTGAATTCTTTTCGAAGAATTTCGTGTTCGATATGGTCGAGACTGTAAACATTACCTCCCAGGTCGGCGAATTCAATTTTCCATGGTTTGCCGTCATCTATAGACTTTGCCACTTTACCGAGACCGTCGATAAGACGGATACTTTGAGTAGGATAGGCTAAGGCTACCAGTTTCAAGGTATAGGCGTTATAAGCGTTTATGTAGAAGGCTAGTTTTTCTTGTTCGCTACCGAGGTTGTCTAGGTCGGCAGCGGCAAGGGAGTCGAGGTATGTGTCGATTCGGCTGTCCTTGGCTATTGCGGCATAATCCGCCAAGCCTTGCTTAACATGGTCGCTTAGTACGGCGTCGAATAGGCTATGATCGAAAGAAGCACTGACTAAAGTAGACGCGTATGCAGCAAGTAGTAAGGTGAGTTTTTTGATGGTTTTTATCATGGGTCGTAGGTCTCCTAATTTAAAAGTGAGCGAAATAGAGGGAAACTCTAAAAAAATGAGCTGAAATGAATTTAGTTATCGGCTTCAACCAGGGTAAACTTAGCCGAGCTATTTAGAATCTAGACCTGAAAACTGTTTTCGGGCTAATTCCCATTCGGTGGAAGTATCGACATCGTGCATCTCAGGAAGCTTTTCGACACTAAGGTTTAGAGTATCCGCTTTTTCCAACGTTTGCGTTAGGACTAGGTCGGTACTCCAAGAAATGTTTTCAAAGAGTGTGCGGTGCCAATTTTTGATTCCAAGAAGGTAGTACCCTCCGTCGTAGGTTGGGCCGACAACCATATCGGATGACTCAAGTCCTTTTACTGCTAATTCAAAAATTTCGTGATTGAGCCAGGGGCAGTCAGCCCCGAGAAGAAACAATTGAGATTCTGAATCTTCGAAATGCGTTTTTACCGCAGCTGACAAACGTGCGCCTAAGTCACCCTCGGCTTGTGGGCGGAACGTGTGTTGCTTACCTAACCAGGCTTGCATTTCTGTTAAAGCATCACGCGGAGTAAAATAGATCTCGGTTGCCCAATTGGATGGAATCTCTATTAGCTGGCGCTCAGCCATTTTGCGATAGGCGTCCAAGGCCTTTTCTTCTCCGATCGTTTTTGCTAGTCGCGTTTTTATCGTTCCTTTTCGAGGTGCTTTAAGGAATGCAATCGCGGTAATTGTGGAGATCTTTTTTAATGAATGACCCATCGGTAATGATTCTTGCCGTAAGGGTGACCCATTGGCTCCTCCAGCTTCTATAGTCGGATTTGAAGAGACTGATTTCATCTGGCAATGGGTCTAGACAATTTTTCGTCTAGCTGACTTTGAGCTCTTCGGTAGGCATCTTTATGGATCGTTGGGATACTTTGCCATCGGTTCGTCGCTTTATTTTGGAAACCGAGGGCATGTAAAGACTCTGCTTCCGCCAATTTGGCCCATGATACGGTTGCTTCTAACTCCGGGTAAGAGCTTGCTATCTTCTGTAACCGTAAAGCTGACTCTAAACAGAGTTCGTACTCGTTTATTTCATAAGCGCTCCACATTAGGTGGTTTAGCGCTTGTACTTGTATTCCTGGAAATTGCGTGATCCTTTCATCGGACAATACGGTTTGGGTATTGAAACAACATGATAGGAAATCCTCTGTGGAGCGCTCAAGACCCGCTAGAACTGTCCTGTAGTGCAAATTACGTGGATACCTATTCAGTAGTTCAGCAAGGATTGCTTTGGCTTGCTCTTCTTCAGACAACTCTTCTCGGAGTATTTTTGCGTAGTAGTACTGAGCGTCTGCTTTGCAAAAGGAACTATTTTCACTTGCTTCTAAAATTAAAGAGAGCCCGTGTTCCAATTGCGACTGTTTCGTTTTGGGTGAAAGCAGACTCTTCAGCATTGAAGTTTGATCGAAGTTGTAACAGTGTGCGAGCCCAACGCTAAGTTTTGCTTCTGGAAAATCATTCCGAAGTTTTAGCAGACGTTTAAAGCCTCGTATCGAGGCCGATGCTGTTCGTAGTGCCTCTCGTTTCCTTCCTCTTTCTAAGTAGAATGTTCCTAATAGGCCCTTTGCGTATGCGACTGAAAATCTAG
Source organism: Puniceicoccaceae bacterium K14 (assembly GCA_022538095.1). Lineage (GTDB taxonomy): Bacteria > Verrucomicrobiota > Verrucomicrobiia > Opitutales > Opitutaceae > JAKYXN01. The sequence goes on from JAKYXN010000028.1 coordinate 32,244, forward strand.
TCGCTAGCGGGGTTTCTTCTACATGGGTATATCGACTTAATCGCAGTAGAGTATCACGGGCTGTTTTCTCAAATTGCCCGACTAGGTCCACCTCGTAGGATACGTAGTGTTGTTTCCAATAAAGGTAATTTAACTCCAAAATCAACGGTAATGGAGATTCTGGATACTCTTTTTCTAACAGGTGAATTTCGAAATGAGCTTGCGGATCAAAATTTGCTGCGAGAGATGCAATTCGTTCAAGTCGCGACTTTGGGACGTCAAGAAATAGCTCTTCATCAGTGAGTGAAGCAATGGAGTTGGAAGTAAGCAAAATCGCAAAAATGGAAAGGCACAACTGGAACTCCAATGCCTTTCGGACTAACTTGGAGGCTAGCTGGAGCCTATCAGGAAAAGAAAATTGCGTAAGAGATTCGCGTTTCATAGCAGAGTCCATCATCTGAGGTGTCTCTGCCAAATTTTATTCCCCAAAATCGTAAGTAAATTAAATGCCCGTCAGCTCGAGTTTGTAGGACTGGAGTGAAGCATGCATTGTTTTTGAGCTCGAGAGAGTTAGCAGAATTTCTTGAAATGCGTTATGTCGTAAGAAGAGGCATTACCTCTGGATTCTATCTGGGTGGGGGCAGTTGGGCCTTTCTTTTACGAAAAAGCCTCATGCTGATGCATGAGGCTTTGTATCTAAATTTAGAATACGTTTCCTTTTTTTTAGAAGCCGTATTGAGCGATGTCGCCAAGTTGCTCTTCTATGCGAAGGAGCTGATTGTATTTGGCGATTCTGTCCGAGCGACTGAGGGAACCTGTCTTTATTTGGCCGGAGTTTGTTGCAACTGCGAGATCCGCAATTGTGGTGTCCTCTGTTTCACCAGAGCGGTGAGATGTCACTGACGTGTATCCAGCTCGGTGAGCCATTTCAATCGCGTCAAGAGTCTCTGTTAGCGTGCCAATTTGGTTGACCTTGATAAGAATTGAGTTTCCAGCGCCAAGCTCGATTCCTTTTGAGAGGTAATCGACGTTGGTAACGAAAAGGTCGTCGCCGACGAGTTGGCAAGAGTCACCGATAAGCTTAGTTACAGCGACCCAACCATCCCAATCATTTTCGTCCATTCCATCTTCGATAGAGTCGATCGGGTACTTGTCGCAAAGCTCCTTGAGGAAGGCTGCTTGCTCGTCAGAAGTACGTTTTGAAGCTCCTTCGCCTTCAAATTTAGTGTAGTCGTAAACGCCGTCTACGAAGAACTCGGAGGATGCGCAATCGAGAGCGATTGAAATATCGCCGCCATCTTCTTTGCGACCTGGCTTGTAGCCGGCGTCTTTGATTGCTGTGATGATTGACTCAAGAGCATCTTCAGTCCCGTCTAGCGCAGGAGCGAATCCACCTTCGTCACCGACAGCTGTAGAAAGACCGCGGCCCTTGAAAACTTTCTTAAGAGCGTGGAAAACTTCCGCGCCCATGCGAAGGGCTTCCTTGAAATTAGGAGCGCCGACTGGACGAATCATAAACTCTTGGAACGCGATAGGGGCGTCTGAGTGAGACCCGCCGTTGATGATGTTCATCATTGGAACTGGGAGAGTCTTTGCATTTGGGCCGCCAATGTACTGGTAAAGTTCGAGTCCAGAAGCTTGAGCTGCCGCTTTGGCAGTCGCTAGGGAAACGCCGAGAATCGCATTCGCGCCGAGCTTACTTTTTGTTTTTGTGCCATCGAGTTCGAGCATTGCTTTGTCGATTGCAACTTGGTCGCACGCGTCCATTCCTTCGAGCTCTGGGAGGATGAGCTCGTGGATGTTTTCGACAGCCTTAGTAACACCTTTTCCGAGGTAGCGGTCTTTGTCGCCATCGCGAAGTTCGAGTGCTTCGTGCTCGCCTGTGCTTGCGCCAGACGGTACAGCAGCGCGACCTACGATGCCTGAAGCGAGTACTACGTCTACTTCTACTGTTGGGTTTCCGCGAGAATCCATGATCTCGCGTGCGATTATGTCTATGATATCTGTGGTCATTGTTTTGTCTATTTTTCGCTGAAATATTCGCAGCGAGAATTCATTCTTATGACCACTGAATTTGGAAATGCAAGTGATGTTATAGGGCTGCTACAAAAATAATTACAAACTTGGCAGTAGTTATTAGCCCTTCTGTTACAAATTGAAGACCTTTTGCGAAAATAAGCTTTAACGCTCTATTTAAGGGAGGAAGAGTTCGCCTTCCTCTGGGGTGAGCAATCGGCACTGCATTTTTTTTGATAGAGAAAATCGATTTTTTGCTATGATGTCGTAAAACCAATCTCGAATGGGCGTTGGTAAAACTTTGAAGGCATAAAGGACTTTGTAAGGCCAACCGAGGTCCTTGAAAATCGCTAGGATTGCGTCTGACCGAGTGTAATTATCATCGTCTACGTTTAAGTACACTATTGTTGAAAGGTCTTCTTGGTCGGCGAGCTTGGGGTCAAGAAAAGCTTGTGCCGTTTCTCCTTGAAGTGGGGTATAGGAAAGGAGGCGTTTTCGATCAATCTTTAGTAAGAGACGTATACTCGTGCTGCATATCCCGCAGCTTCCATCGAAAAACACGATTTTGTTCGCTGAATTGCTTTTGTGAAGACTCATGTGGCAAAGGAGACTTGCTCGGAGGGGGAACTCGTCAAAAAAATGAGAATCTACAGTAATTTGTCGATCAAGATAGCCGATTTCAAATTTGTTTCTGTAAATAGCTCATTACATATGTCGATGATTGAAGGGGTTGTCTCGTTTAATTGATACCTAATACTGATGACTGAATTTATACCAACTGTCGAATTTAACCAATCTCAGGAAGTTTTGCAGCGAATGAAGGCTTTGATAAGCAGTCGAATTCGCGGCAAAGACGATGTAATTGATCAAGTATTGATATGTGTGGCCGCTGGCGGACACGTCTTGATCGAGGATTTGCCTGGTGTTGGTAAGACAACACTCGCGTATTGTCTGTCCAAAACGATGGATGCGTCGTTTAAGAGGATTCAGTTCACGAGCGATTTACTGCCGGCGGATGTTACCGGTGTGTCAGTTTATGATGAGCGTGAGCGTGAGTTCGTTTTTAAGCCTGGCCCTATATTTTCTAATATCGTTTTGGCGGATGAAATTAACCGAGCCACGCCAAAAACGCAGTCGAGTCTTTTAGAAGTAATGGATCATGGCAAGGTCACCGTTGATGGCATCACTCATGAAGTGGGGTCGCCTTTTATTGTTTTAGCGACCCAGAACCCGGTTGATTACGAAGGGACTTTTCAGCTTCCGGAAAGCCAAATGGACCGATTTTTGATGCGCTTACAGATGGGGTATCCAAATGAGGAGAATGAGCTCGATATTTTATCAGGAGATCAAGGAAGTTATGACGATCTTGAATTTGAGGGCACTGTATCGGTAAGGGACATACTCGATCTTAAGCGCTTAGTGCGTCAGGTTTTTGTAGAGAAAAGTGTACTTGAATACATTTTACGAGTTATACAAGCGACGCGTACAGAGAGTGAATTTAAGTCAGGCATTAGTGTTAGAGGCAGTTTAGCTATTAAAGCGGCGGCCCAGGCCCGGGCTCTTTATATGGGGAGAGATTTTGTATTGCCAGACGACGTACTTGAGATTATCACGAACGTGTGTTGCCATCGTTTAACCTTAAGGCGACCCTCATCTGATGCCCCGGAAGAGCGCCGTATGGTTGAAGGGATTTTTAATCGTATACTGGCGTCGATACCCTTGCCACGTTGAAGGCATGCTTGGAGCCGATGAGTGTAGAGTCGATAGATAGTAAAGACAATTGGTCAGGAATTTCCGGTAATGCGGGCAGATTCAGGCTAAAAGATCTCTTCATCCCTCCGCAGGGTCAAAAGGTTGTGCCAACATCGGCGGGAATTATATTAATCTTGATTGGTCTTTGCCTTGGGCTCGCGGCGTACAATACGGAGAACAATATTCTTTTCGCGGCTTTTTCGGTTCTACTTTCTGCAATTATCATTAGCGGAGTTATTTGCTGGGCGAATTTCAAAAATTTGAGATGGCGAATTGAGACAGGGAAAACTTATCGCGTTGGCGAGGAAGGCGAGATTAGTCTATGCCTACGCAACGAGAGCAATAAATTTTCGGTAATGTGCTTCCGGTTTGATGTTGAACTTGAAGAGCAGGGAATTGTGAAACCATTGTATCTCGCCGGTCGCCTAGGGAATGGAGAAGAAGAGAATCTGATTTGCCGCTTCACACCGAGGCAAAGGAGCGTAACTCAAGTGAAATTGGATGATGTTGTATCCAGTTTTCCATTTGGTTTTTTAAGTAAACACGCTTCAGGAAATTGCACCAAAGAAATTACAGTGTGGCCTGCTCGGGTAGATTACACCAAATTATCCTCAGAGGGAGGTGGTATTTACTGGCAAGGTTCTAGTTCGAGTGAAAAAGGGGTTACAGGTGAACTTTTGAATCATAGGCAATACGAGCGAGGTGATGCTCCAAAAATGATCAATTGGAAAGCGTCTGCTCGCCAAGGGAAATTGATAGTGAAGCAAAATGCCCTAGAAAAACAAAACTTGTATGCCATTCACGTGGATCCGTCTAGTTTCCTTTGGGGTGGAAACGAAATATTCGAACGTATGTGTTCATTTGCCGCGAGTTTTGCTGAAGACCTTTTTCGCTTGGGTAGGCTAGAGAATTGTTCGGTTGAAGGTGTTGCTTCAATTAAAATTAGGCGCGTTGTCGATCTAGAATCCTTTTTTGATGTGGTATCGCGATTGCAAATAAATCGTTCGATTAATCCGATTGGAGATAGGCGTATTCACAACTCGATAACATTTGCTCCCTTGGAAGCAGGAAGTGTAGGAGCATTTCTCAATGGAAAACAAGTCGCCCAAGCTTAGTTTAAAACAGTATGCTCTACTCAAATGGATGCTAGGAGCCGGCATGGGGCTGGTGTCTGTATCGACGGTGTTCAATTTGAGTGGCTACTCGTACATTCCCGCGATTATTGCCTTCACATGTATATCCGTGAGCTTGTTTTGGCCTGCAGGATTTGCAAGGCTTCCGAATATTGTTTGGCGGGTGTATGCAATCGGGATAATTCCGCTAATGGCTATGGATGTAATAGCTCGGGATACAGTAGCGGCTCTTCTCAATTTGAATACATGGCTTATTATTTATCGAGCGTTGAACCATCAGAAGCGACGGGAAGAATTGCAGTTAGTTTTATTGTGTCTGTTTTTGCTTATTATGACAGGTATTCTAACAGCATCTTTGCTTTTTGGAGTACAAATGTTTGTATTCTTTGGATTGGCGATAAGTTTTCTAGTCGTTAGCTCGATAACCCAATGCTCGTCAGAGTTGGACGGCGAAAGCGATAAAAAGGACGGTTGGAATGCGGCTTTAGTATTATCAACTTTCAGAATACTATTTCGTAGTCGGTATTTGTTTACAGGCACATTGATATATTGCTTTTTGATAGGACTTTCTTCTCTAGTGTTTTTGGTGGTTCCTCGAGTAGAGGTGGAAAATAAAGTAACTCTGTTTGAGCTGAAATCAAACGAATCCTTGTCCGGGTTCAGTGACAACATTCGTCTAGGTGATGTGACAAGTATTAAGAATGATGCAAGCATCGCGTTGCGAGTAGATGTGAATTCCAGCAAAGGGGTTCCGGTTGATCCCTATTGGAGAATGCTTGTATTGGATACGTATCAGAACGGTTCATTTAGTGTATCCAATGGTCTACAAGACAAACTTAGGAACACAATGGCTTCCCCATTTAATACGGTTCGATACTGGCCCGATAAGCGATTTTCCCAAGTTCCGAGTAGAGAAGATAGGGACCGATGGACTGTATTCGTTGAACCGGGTGCAAGCCGTTACTTGCCTATCGTGGGAACGTTCGAGCATTTGACTTTCAGCCAATTGGACAAATTGTTTATGGCAGCTGACATTCATAGTTTCGCCTTGAGTAAGGTGAGCTCGAAGATGTTTTCCTTTCAGTTAGAAGGGGTCGATTTTTCAGGCAAAATTGAAGACTATGGTCTGATGAGTTCGGTGTTGTATAATTCTGCGGAAAGGCGGAAATTACTTCGGAGCGAGGAACTTACTTATCCGGTTACGCTGCTTCAATTACCTGCAGATAAGAAGGCGAGAAAGATTTTTTCGAATACGGCGAAAAGCATCATCGGGGGTGATTCTCTTAACGCTTTGGAGTTTGCTAGACGTGCCGTTGAGTTTTTGGGAGAGAAGCACGATTACTCTATGGATATTGAACTGCCATCCTTGGAAGAGGCTGGGGTTGAGGACCCTGTTGCTCGATGGTTGAATTCTGATTTAGATGGGCATTGCGAATTCTTTGCGTCTTCCCTTGTTTTGATGGCTCGTTCTGCAGGATTTCCTGCCCGTGTGGCAGTTGGTTATAGAGGAGGCGAGTGGAACTCTTACGAGAATTACTTTATGGTACGAAATGCAGATGCCCACGCATGGTGTGAAATCTATGATGGCGAGGGGAATTGGGTGCGTGTCGATCCGACTCCTGGTTCATCAAGTGTAAGTGATGTCAGGTCAGTACAGCAACAGGCGGCGTTAGGTGTTACCGGTTCGAAAGCATATTTGGACAGCTTGAAAATGCTTTGGTATCGGAGGGTCGTAAATTTCGACGAACAGGCACAACGTGAGGCAGCATTGCAGTTAAAAGACTTTCTTTTAGCCTACATTGAAACGGCGGAATCTTGGCTGACGAATGCGGTAGAGTATTTTTATCGATGGATTCGAGAACCTTGGGGGATTGGGCGAATTATCTATTTTACTTTTCTAGCTGTATTACTCGTTGTGGCTATATGTATCCAAAATAGACTGACGTTGAATTATAAAGAACTGATTTTTGCAACATTTAGGAGAGGGGATCCTATTCGTAGAAAGGCAGGTCGAATATTATCACGCTTGGATGCAGTTGATAAAAAGGATTGGAGCGACGCCAAAAGAAAAATTCTTCTCGATTTACAAACCCTACGTTATGGAGCGAAAGAGCGTTGGCCAAACGCTCGAATGACATTTAAAGGTTCGAAGCAGTTGTAGGAGCAGCTTGTTCTTCAACAGCGGGGAGCAGTTCTGGGTGTTTATTAAAATATTCCTGAAAAAATGGTTTAGCCATTGGTGCCGCAACTGATCCCCCTCCATGACTGGCTCCCACTTCCTCACCTTCTACGACAATTGCAATAGCTACTTTGGGATCGTCGATGGGAGCGAGTGCAACAATCCAAGCCATTTCAAGGGTACCACCTTTCACGCGTACTTGGGCTGTGCCCGTTTTTCCTCCAAGTGGGAGTTTCTCTCCCTTGAGCTCCTGCAGAAATCTGGCGGATCCGGATGTTGCGGCCAGTTTCATACCATCGAGTATCAGTTGATGATCTTCTTCTGGTAGGCCTAAAGACCGTGGTATCGGCAACTTGTCTAAATCTTCGGAAGTTCGCTTTAAAACGCTCGGATAACTAAGAACTTGGTTTGTGCCAATTGATGCGGCCATTACAGCCATTTGCAACGGGCTAAATAAGAGAAAGCCTTGTCCGATCGCCGTATTGGCAGTATCTCCCTGGTACCAACTCTGGCCTTTTCTTTCCTGTTTCCATTGCTTCGTGGGAACCAGCATGCCGTTGGTTTCGAAAGGGAGGTCAATTTTCGTCGGTTGGTCCATTCCTAGAAAAATGGCTTCGCTGCTAAGATTATCGATTCCAATTTGCAAAGCGACTGTATAGAAAAACACATTACAGCTTGAACTTAATGCATGTTCCAGGTCCATGTCTCCATGTCCGGCTCGATTGTGGCAGGGGAAATTTCTTCTACCGACTCGCAAAAAACCTGGGCAATTAATCACTGTGTCGTCGTCGATCACACCTGCTTTCAACCCCGCAACCGCTGTGAGTAATTTGAAAGGTGAGCCAGGAGCAAAAAGGCCCTGCATTGCTTTGTTTTGCCAAGCCCCGCGTTCCCCAATGTCCTTGGCAGTTGTAAAGGACAGGAATGGGGCTGTGTCATTTAAATCGTAGTCTGGCTTACTCACCATGGCTAGTACTTCCATCGTTTCTATATCAATAGCTACGAATGCGCCCTTTGAGTCATAAACCTCGAACTGTTGCTCGACGATTCGTTGGAGGTCCATATCGATTGAAAGGTGTAGGTCTTTGCCTGTTACGGGTGGCTGTTTTTGGACTCGCTCTACTTGAAACCCTGCTGGATCGACCACCCAGATTTCCATACCAGTTTTACCTTGTAGAAGGTGATCATATTCTTTTTCGATTCCGTTGTCACCGAATGTACCCTTCGTGGAAAATGTTCTCAGGTCTCCTCCCTTTAGGTCTTTTTCGGGCTCAAGAAGACTGGAGCGTACGTACCCGAGAAGGTGAGCCGCGGAGTTTTCGTAGGGATAATGCCGTGTGTGAGAAGCGTAGATTTGGATTGGATGCTCGATGGGCAAAAGCTCAAGTAAGACCGCTAATTCTTCTCTGTTTAAATCATCTATCAGAGGATAGGGCAAAAGTGGGTTCATATTGAAATGCTGGGAGACCCTTGAGGCATTGATTGAAGTCTCTCTGCCGAGCATTCGGTTCACATCGTCAAGATAACTCTGGATAACGTTCCCACGTGCCTCTATTTGTAGTCTATTACTGTCAAATTTTTCTCCCCGCTCTTGGAACTCGTTTTTCATTCCGTAGTATTCTTGACGGAATGATCTTCTAACGGATGCGTCTGCCAGAAAAACGACAGCAGAGAACTTAGACTTATTTGATACGATTAGTCTTCCTTCACGATCATAGATATTCCCGCGAGGACCCGGCGTTAGAATGCGGCGATGGTTCTGTATTTTGCCGCGTTCGAAGTAGACATCGTTTTGGAGAATTTGCCTGTATGCAAGCCCACTGAGAAGTATCATCACCAAAACTACAACTAGGGCGTAAAACAGCCATATACGCGATTGGTACCTGAGTTTTTCTTCAGGATTCATTTCTAGGTTTCACGTTGTTCCTCGGTTATTCGAATGCCAATGAATTCGAGCATCATTATCTGAAGATCGAAATATATTGGGTGCAAAATGGCAATGACAAGTGAACTCCAGAAAAGATTCCAGAATGTCATAGCAATATTAATTTGATCCCAACCCATATGCTTAACCGAGTAAAATGTGTAAGCGCTAAATACTGATAAGTTGATCGCCAATGAAATCGGAATACTTGTCCTCGCTTGTTCTCTACGAAAGCGGGAGCGAAGCATGTAAATTGCTGTGCTTAGGCTCAAAATCACTATAAAGCTCGTTCCAAAGACTAGGGGAGATTTGGCGTCTATGAAGAAGGCAATCGGGACGAGTGAAAGAAAGCTCTGTCTAAAATTTAATTCCAAAGAGCTAAAAGCAATGACGAGCCCCGTAATCGTTAGGTGAATATGAAAATAGGTTAATTGGTGATTAAGTTGCCCTACTAGAAATAGAAGCAAGTAATGGCCAAAGCTAACGAATATCCAACGATTGTTTGATAGGGTATTCATTCGTTACGTGGATTTAGCGGAATCAAAACTGCGACTTCACTAATCCCCATTAAGCGGTTGTCCAATTGGATATCAGCATCATTGAACATCCCATTTGCTCCCGGGGTGAGCTTTGTGATGTAGCCAATATGGAGCCCTGGAGGAAAAATCCCGCCCATACCCGAAGTAATCAGGCGCGGAGGGCGTTCGGGATCGGTAATCTTAACGTCCGAGGGGACAAACTCCGCGAATCCGTTTGGCGAGGCAAAGGTCTTGGCACCGGCTCCCCGAAAGCTCATCGGTCGGTTGTCACCTTCGATTATAGCTGCCATGCGGAGGCGGCCATTACTGAGTAAATCAATGATTGCTGTACTGCGTCCCACTTCGCTCACTCGGCCGACTACGCCTCCGGTAAAAACAACTGCATCACCGCGGCGGATTCCATGGATGCTGCCCTTGCGTATCTCGATGCGCTGCCACCAAGAATTGAAGTCTCTCGAAACAACGCGTGCAATTTCGTATCGATAGTTTGGGCGCGAGGGCAATTGCAACAAATTCTCCAAGCGGGTGATTTCCCCTTTGAGAGCATTATTTTCTACTATAGCCAATTCATAGCCGGCATTTAAGCGCGCCAAATTCTGCCCAGCTTCAAATAGGTCCTTTTTCGAATGTGTTTTTGAGGCCCAATAGTCTTGAAGATTCCCCATATAGGAAGCCCCAACTGAAACAGGCGCTTGGAATTCATAAAAACTTGTCTTTAGCAATGATTTTATGAATACCGGTAAAATCAGCCATGCGAATAATGTGGCGGAAAGTATAAGCAGAGGCCGATAATAGAATAGGCGCTTCTTTGCCAAGGTTGGTTCGGTCGGATTTAAATGATCAGGTCTTGCTGTTGTTCGTCACGTATGGCAAGAGCTCGTTTAGCTCAGCGAGCACAGCTCCTGTTCCGTTTGCAACGGCACTTAATGGATCTTCTGCAATCGTAACGGGGAGGCCCGTACGTTCGCAAAGAAGACGATCGATCCCGCGGAGAAGGGCACCGCCTCCTGCGAGTACAAATCCTCTGTCAACCAAATCAGCTGAAAGTTCTGGAGGGCAGCGTTCGAGAGCGTTTCTAACAGACTCAACAATCGCGTTTACAGTGTCGCTTAGAGCTTCTCGAATTTCTTGGGATGATACGTGGATTGTTTTCGGGAGGCCGGCCACGGAATCGCGTCCCTTAACCTCGATGGTCATCTCGTCATCCAAAGTGTATGCAGAGCCGATTCGAAGTTTTATCTCTTCCCCAGTACGTTCACCGATTAAGAGGTTATAGGCACGTTTCATGTAGTTGATGATCGCAGCGTCGAGTTCGTCTCCGCCTACACGGATACTGCGTGCATACACAACGCCAGCGAGAGAGATGATCGCAACTTCTGTTGTACCACCTCCAATATCAACAATCATGTTTGCCGCAGGTTCTTCGACAGGAAGTCCTACACCGATCGCTGCTGCCATGGGTTCTTCCAAAAGCATTACGTCTCGAGCTCCTGCGTGGGTTGCAGATTCCTTAACAGCTCGTTTTTCAACTTCGGTGATACCAGAAGGTATCGCTATGACAACGCGCGGTGGAATGACCTTGGCGGTCTGTACCTTCTTGATGAAGTACCGCAGCATGGCTTCGGTTATGTCGAAGTCAGCAATCACACCATCTTTCATGGGTCGAATTGCTGTAATGTTGCCGGGAGTACGCCCAAGCATCTTCTTCGCGTCGTTACCTACAGCAAGAACGCGTCCGCTTGCTGCATGGGTTGCCACCACACTCGGTTCTCGCAAAACAATACCCTTGTCCTTAGCGTACACAAGGGTATTGGCAGTACCCAAGTCGATGCCGATGTCGTTAGAGAATAAGCCGAGAAATTTACGCCACATATATTTTATAAAATGCTCAATGAAAGGACGTTTCGAATCAAGCGTTTAAACAGGCTAATGGTTAAATGCAATTATCTGTGAAACATTTCGAGACTAATATCCAAAAAACAACGATCTTTTTTTTAAAAAAATGTTATTTATCCAAAAAAAGAGCTGCCACTCGATGATGAATGGCAGCTCGCTTAAAAGAGTCTCGTTTGAGTCCGCTGAGTTTGCTTATTTGTTGGAAGCTTCCTTTTCTTTTGGATCAATCTTCTTTTCGCTGACGTCTTCGTCCATCGCGGAGCGAATATCGTCTTCGATCGAACTCGTTGCCTTTTTGAATTCTTTAATGGACTTCCCCATGCTACGTGCCAGTTCAGGCAATTTTTTTGCACCGAAGAGCAAAATGAATACACCAAAGATGAGCATGATCTCAGGCCATCCAAGAGTAGTGAGAAATGCGAGCGATGTGATTGCTGGTGTCATATCCGACTGGGTTTAGTGTTCCTAATTCTTTGTGAAGGGGAATAGGTAAAACAAGTGGTTCCTATTCTTTTCCTTTTTCTTCGTCTTCGCCGCCGTTTAAGAAAGTATTTGGCCCATCGAATTGTTCGTTTTCGAAGAAACCGTGCAACTGGCGAATACGGGTAGGGTGACGCATTTTTCTAAGAGCTTTTGCCTCGATCTGTCGAATACGTTCACGTGTTACTTTAAATTGCTTGCCGACTTCTTCCAATGTGCGGCTGTATCCATCAACAAGTCCAAAACGGAGAGACAGTACGCGGCGCTCACGTTCGGTAAGACTGTCTAATACGTCGATGATCTTTTCGCGTAGGAGGCTGAATGCGGTTTGGTCGTATGGGTTATCCGCTGACTTATCTTCGATAAAGTCTCCAAAGTTTGTATCGTCGCCATCGCCAACTGGGCTTTGAAGACTGATCGGCTGTTGCGCCATCTTCATGATGGTTTGCACGCGTTCAACGGGAAGTGCCATTTCTTCTGCAACTTCTTCTGGAGTTGGCTCGTGGCCAAACTCTTGTAAAAGTTGCTTCTGCACCTGCATGACCTTGTTTAAGGTCTCGATCATGTGCACTGGAATACGGATTGTGCGCGCTTGGTCTGCGATAGAGCGAGTGATCGCTTGGCGAATCCACCATGTTGCGTATGTAGAGAATTTATACCCGCGACGATATTCGAATTTCTCTACTGCCTTCATCAAGCCCATGTTGCCCTCTTGGATAAGGTCCAAGAAAGAGAGGCCACGATTGGTGTACTTTTTAGCAATGGAAATTACGAGACGCAAGTTGGCCTCGACCATCTCAGTTTTCGCCTTGTGAGCCAACTTGATATACTTGCGAACTTCTCCGATAACCTTGGCAAGCTTGTCTGGCTCTATACGATATGTGTTTTGGTAGGTATCCAACTCAAATTGCAACGCTTCCACATTGATGAGTGTATCACGTTGCGTCTTTGGTTTTTTGGCCGCCGCGAGGTCGCGTTCAATTTTGCTGATGCGCGTGAGGTCCTTGCTGATAAACTCGTCTAGGTGCTCCTCGAAGACTTTCAACTTGAAAAAGAACTTAGGGAAGTTCGCCCGCAAAGAGTTCTCTTGCTTGCGGAATTTTGCCCGAATCTTCTTGGCCTTTTCTGCATCTTCTTCTTCGCGAAGCTCATCCCAAGTAAGCTCAAGGCGCTCAAAGGCCTTTTCAGTCTTCTTGATTAATACAGGCAACTCTTGAAAGTAGGTTTCGCGATTTTCGATCTTCTTATCGATTACAATGCGATCGAAGCGTTCGTCTCTGTTTAGGAGCTTGCTCGCGAGATCGATAATAAATTCTGCGACGAGACCGACGGAAAATAGAGCTTCTTGCGATTGAAGCTCCGCTTTTTCAATTCTCTTAGAGATCTCAACTTCTTGCTCGCGTGTCAGCAATGGGACTTGTCCCATTTGCTTGAGGTACATTCGAACAGGATCATCCAAGATATCACTTTGTGTGGCCTTGGTCTGCTCTTCTTCCTTCTCTTCTTGCTTTTGCTTGAAGTTGTCTACCTCCTGCGGATCGAGAATGTCGATGTCGAGGTTCTGTAAAATCGAGATGACATTTTCGATTTCGTCTTGGCTATCAACGTTTTCAGGAAGCGCTTCGTTGATATCGCTGTGCGTAAGGTAGCCTTGCTCCTTTGATTGTCTTATCAGGTAGCGGATACGCTCGTTTATCTGATGCTTGGTCAGACCTTGGGATTGGACATTGTCGCTTTTCTTAGTGCGTGGCATATGTAAATCGAAGTGAAAATAAGATCAATCTGAAGATTTCCCTAACTGAGGTGGATTAGCTTTAATTTTTTGTAAAGCAGAAGATTGCTGTAGCAGGGATTTCGTCTCATCGTCAAAGTTTGACCCTTTGCGCGCTATTTCAAGATTTATCTGCTTAATCTTTTGATCTGCGTGTTTTCTGGCTAAGCTTTTGATAGCTTCGTTAATGATTTTATCAGGAAATTCGAAATTAGTTTCTTCAAAAAGTAAATTAGCGGTTAGTTGGCTTAGTTCGTCTCTATCTAAGCTTTCATTAAGGTTTTCAGCGCCATCCCACATGTCGTGAAGGAATTCATTCAGTACGTGATTGAGCAGTTCGCCTTCCAGTGTGCGTGTTTCGAGCCATTCTGGATCGATTATTTGAGCGGCTTCCGCTCCAAATTCATCGTAATGCAAAAGGGTGATTAGTAAATCACGTTCTACTGAATGGACAGTACTTGTCGGCTTTGGTTCGGTTTTTTGTTCAAGCTTGGGCTGTTGTGGAGCTTTGTCTCCTGATTTTAGATAGCGTTTGTAATCAGCTACGGCGGCATGCGAGTCGAAGTTGAGATACTCTGCGGTTTGTTTAACAAATTCAATCTGCTCGGCAGATGACTCTGCGGTCTTAATGATCGCGAAAACTTCTCTAGCAGCTTTGGCTTTTGCTTGAGGGCTAAGCGCGTTGGGATCGGGAGCGATAGAGAGGCAGGCAAATGTGATGGAGTCGAATTGCTGTTCTTGCAGCGTGTTAAATGCTTCGATGCCGTGCTCGCGAAATAAATCGTCAGGGTCTTCGCCCTCTTTCAATGGAATGAAAGTCGTTTCGACCTCTTGGGCGAAGGCTAGGGGAAGCATCCGCAGTGCGGCTTTTTGACCTGCTTTGTCGCCGTCGAGCAAGCAAATGAGTCTTGGTTCGTAGCGTTTCAACAATCTCAGTTGCCTTTCCGTGATTCCGGTTCCCTGTGGGGCAACTGCGCCGAGGAGGCCTTCGCTCCAACAGCGAATCGCATCGAGCTGACCTTCAACCATAACAAATGGGATGTCAGGACCAACTTTCATTCGAGCCCGATCGAGGTTAAAGAGGAGGCTGCCTTTATTGAAAATGGGAGTTTCGGGTGAATTTACGTATTTCGCTTCGCGACTTGGGTCGTCTTGCGGAGTGACTTCAAGCTGACGAGCAGTGAATGCGACAACGCGTCCTTGATAATCACGAATTGGTATCATCAAGCGACCTCGAAAGCGATAGCCCATTTGTTCAGGACGGGTGCCTCGTCGGGTGTAGAAAAGCCCGCTTTGTTCTAAGCATTCACGAGAAAATCCTTTTTTGGCAACAGCTCTTCCGAGATCGATGCCATTGACCGGGGCGTATCCGATTTTAAAATCTTCACCCACGTCCATGGAGAACTTTCGGTTCTCAGTCCAATAGTCACGTATCCAGCTTCCCTCGTCATTACTTGCAAGAAATTGGTTGCGATAAAATTCGGTGGCAAAGTCGTGAAGTTCGAACAATTCTTGGCGAAGGGTTCTGTCTTCTTGCGGCATTCCTCCTTCCTCGTATTCGAGTTCGATGCTGTGCCTTTTGGAAAGCTCTTGAATTGCTTCGTAGAAATTCAAGCGCTCCGTCTCCATAACAAACTTGATTACATCGCCTGCCTGGCCAGTGCTAAAGCATTTGTATAGTCCTTTATCGGGCGAGACGTAGAAAGAGGGCGTCTTTTCGTTTGTGAACGGACTGAGTCCCTTAAAACTAGAGCCAGATCGCTTCAATGAAACGACGCGTGCGACCACGTCGTGGATGTTAATACGATCCTTAAGATCTCGAATGCTGGAAGGTTTGATAGCAGGCATAGCAATCGTCGAAGAGAACGCGATTGGGAAGAAGTAACTAGTTTATGCGCGAACGAATGATCAATTACCAGTTGTTATGTATTTGGTCGCTTCCTCGTAGCCTTCGCTTCGGGTGGTAGCCAAATTCAAGTAATCATTATACGCCCGACTAATTCTTCTGGGAGCTGCATTGGAAGCCCTTAATTGACGAGCAATGATGAGGGCAATGTCCTCATTTCGAGGAAACAATTCACGTATCTTCAATGCTTCGGAAAGAACTTTTTGTTTCGGCTGGGTTTTACTAATGATCTCCAGATAGCGTGCCGAAATTTCCTCAGAAAGGGGTTCACGTCGCTTGGCTTCGAGGATGCAATTTTCTGCGTCATACCATTCACCGGTTTCTGAATACTTCGCTGCAAGAGCATGCCAGATGGCTGCATTTTCAGGATCGTTGCCGAGCTTATCCCACAAAGTCTCAACCGAATCCGCTTCGGAAGCTACTGGCGTTGGAGCTGGGGCAACAGGTTGAGTTTCTGTAGTTGGTTCGCTGTTGCCTGTCTCGGTCGCAATGTTCTCTTGAAAAAGAGGCGTTGGAGCACGGTCGTTGTTTGCTATTTGAAGGTCGCTGGTTTGTTGCTGGGCGAGCCGTTCCGCTTCTTTTTCCTCTTCCTCAGCTTTTCTTTTGGCATCCTCCTCTTGCTTCAACATAGCGATCCGTTTCGCCTCAAGTTCACGCCGCTGGGTTTCGAGTTCTTCCCCAGCTCTAGCCAGCTCTGCTTGGGCTTCACGCCACCGAGCAATTAACTCCTTCGCTTCAGCGATTTCTTCAGGAGCGTTCAAAGCGCCGTAACGGCTTTCATATTCTTTGAGTCGTGCTTCGGCTTGTAAGTATTGTTTAGTGTCTGCTTCGAGTTGTACCAGTTGGGCGAGACCTTGTTGAGCTTGGTTTTCGTCAATGTAAGCGGCTGCCTGAGCATACCATGACCGTGCCTGAGCGGTATTATTACTTTCTTGGAAAAGTTCGCCTAAGATGAGGGCGGGCCTTGCGGATGGGCGCAAATTGTTCCAAGTCAGAGCAGCTTCGATGGCGCCTTCGCTATCTCCCGTGTCGGCTTTGAGAGTCGCCAAGTTTTTCCAGGCCAGAAAATCGCCGGATTCTACGAGCACGTATTGTCCAAGAGCTTCGATCGCTTTGGGGGTGTTACCTGCTAGTTCGCTATATTCACCGACGTTAACCCAAAGGTTTGCTAATTCAGGATCGAGGGTGATTGCACGCTCTAGGGCTTCGGCCGCATCGGCATATTTTCCATCATCTGCCAAGGCCTGACCATAAGCTCTGTGGAGACTTGCACTATTTTTGTGTTTTTTGATTCCTTTGGAAAGCAGGTCGATTGCTTCACCAATGTCGCCATCGAAGAGAGCGTTTTCTGCATTACGTTCGATATTGGCGATTTTTTCCTCCTTGTTGGCGCAACCAGTCAGAAAAAGAGCTGCGACGACGATCGAAAATAGGGAGATGGCTTGTAGCGATGAATGTGGAATTCGCATTTAATAAATATAGAGCTAAATTATGCGCGTTTGGGTAATTTGTAAGAGTGAATTGCGAATTTAGATATGACAATCCTGTTGTATAATTGAGGAGATGCAATTAATTCGTAGCGTGAGGAGTATTTCACAAGTAGAAATCTTTAAACTTTTTAATTTATTCGCTGTCTTCCCGTGACAAAGTCGCTGGGCTCTCTACTAATAGAAGCTGCGTGATTTGTGTTTTGCCTGAAGATCCCAATTTAACATCGTCCTAATTGATTACCTTATTAAACGGGTGTTTGTTTCATTTTATGTTATTCCGACTTCCTCTTTTCCGCTTTTGTTTTCGACTGATGGCTTTAGGCCAATCTCTTTTCGCGTCCAACTATTTGTCGGCTCAAGAAACTTACAGTGTGCCTCAGCCGCCAACAAATGAGGTGATTTCCTATGAGGTTGAAAATTTTTCCCTCGAAGAATACACCAAAGCAGCAGAAAACGTGATTAGCGCCTATGAGGAATCTAAACAGACTAGCTTCAGTCCGGGGGATTTAGGGAAGGTCGGCTTAAAAGTTTATAGTCACTCTGGGGCGGGACTGAGCACGCCGGAAAATTTGGTCGAAGGAGTAGTCCAAACTCTCCTCAAGCGTGGCTACGAGCGGACGGACATTTTTATTCTCGGCTTACATAGCCGAACTCTTCGTGATGCGGGTTTTTTGCCGCCGCTGAGTCATCGATCGTACGAGTTTAATCAAGTTTTTGTGCGTTCTTTGGACACGGGGGATTACTACAACGAAAGTTGGTTTTACGACAGCCCCTTGCCCGCGCAGACGACTGAATATTGGATCAATATCGATGAAGAGAATTCGGTAGCATCCATCGAAGATAAAGAGGTAGAGCGTAAGAGTTATTTACCGATGCCTTTGATGCACGAAGTTGATTTTTGGATAAACCTTCCCTGCTACTCGGATCATCCCTCCTTGGGGATAAACGGAGCTTTACTCAACGCGACCCTTTGGAATGCCAGTAATACAGTTCGTTTCTTAAAAAACCCCGCTTCGGCAAGCGTTGCGGTCGCTGAGATGGGAGCAATTCCTGAGTTGCGTGAGAAGTGGGCGCTTAATATCGTAAGTTTGCAGCACTACCAATTTGTTGGCGGGCCAATCTTCAATTCTCTCTATACGGCTTCCGAGCCGCTTGTCTTATTGAGTGAAAACCCAGTTATGCTAGATTCGATGATGAAAGATCGGATCAACAACCAACGCAAAAAAAATGGGTTTGCCCCGTTGGACGAAGAGACGCTAAAGATTATTGCTTACTCAGAACAAATGGGTCTTGGGGAGGGAGACACGAGTCGTGTTAACCTTATCGAGGCCAAGAAGAAGCAATAAGTAGAAAATCATTCAGTGTCGTCAGCGATCAGAATAAACGTGGAAACAGCGGCCACCGCTTATCCCATTCATATCGGTTACAATCTTCAATCGACTCTTTCGAGCGAGATCGAAGCAATCACCCAAACGGGCGCACGTGTCGCTGTGGTAACGGACGAGACTGTTAGGGGAGCTTGCCAGGAATTGTTCAGTAACGTTTTGAGCGAATTTCCATGCTTTGTGGTTTCTGCAGGCGAGCCCAGCAAGTGTATTGAAAACTTTGGGAAAGTGATCGACTTCCTTGCGGAAGAAAAACTGGACCGTGGCGGCGTTTTGATCGCTGTCGGTGGCGGCGTCGTTGGCGATTTGGCGGGGTTTGCAGCTTCGTCTTATTTGCGCGGGATTCGCTTTGTTCAGGTGCCAACGACCCTTCTTGCTATGGTTGATAGCTCTGTTGGTGGTAAAACGGGGATCAACATATCAGCAGGAAAGAATCTTCTCGGAGCCTTTCATCAGCCGATCTCTGTGTACGCGGATATGCAAGTTTTAGACTCATTGGCTCCACGTGAATTCGCTGCTGGCATGGCAGAAGTCATAAAGTATGGCTTACTTGCCGACGAAGGCCTGTACCGTGAGCTAGAGGCTAAGCCTTTGGTTTCAAGTAAGGATGAGCGTTTGCCAGAAATCGTACGCCGTTGTTGCCAAATTAAGGCAGATGTCGTGAAAGCAGATGAAAAAGAAACAGCGAAACTAGGAGGAAGAGCCCTCTTAAATCTAGGTCACACATTTGGCCATGCGATCGAGAATATTGCGGGATATGGTGAGTACCTGCATGGCGAGGCTATCGGGATTGGTATGGCTGCTGCGGCGAGGCTAAGCCGAGAGTTGGGATACATATCTGAGGAGGATGTCGCTTCGGTTGAGAAAACTGTGGAGGCTCACAAATTGCCGATTAGGTTGAGCAAATCATTAGAAATTCCAGCGCTTTATGAGGCGATGGGACGAGACAAAAAAATGAAGTCCGGCTTTCTGAAGTTTGTTGCCATGAAATCTTTAGGCGTTGCACTCACAACGAGTGAAGCAATTGATCGCGCTATTTTGGATCGGGTTTGGACCGAGGTGGGTGCCTCGAATGCTTAGAACGTTTCAAAACGCGTCAGCATGCTGAAGTTAGACGAAACAATTGTACAAGAGTATTTTGAATACAACGGTTTCCTGGTTAAGGCATTGAGAAAAGCGTGCCCGCAGGCGAAGCGCTCGTTGGCAGATGAAGGTGCATCGCTTTATGTAAAAAACTCGAATTTTGTATCTGGTGGGCGAGATCCGGCATTTACTATCTTTTCTAGTGAGCTTCGTTACATGGATTCTGCGATCATATGCGTTCGCGGTTGGCACGAAGATAAAGCAGCCTTAGCGACTATGACCGACGGTGCGGAAGTCGCTAAATATGTGGAAACGAAAATTTCCAAGAAGATAAGCAAATGGTTTCCACAGGATGTTTTGGAATCAATTGGCATCAAAGAGGCTCCAATGAAGATTTTGGTGGCTCCCGTATTCCCAATGCACGAACAGTATCGCCGAGAAATTGAGCGAGTTCTAAGAGAGCATGGAATCGATGCGATTCTTTCCTTTAAATCGCTTCTTGTAGATCTGATAGAGCATGTGAATACAAAAGAAGTGTATCCGAAATCGGAATCCTTGCAATTGATTCGGATGCTCAAGACCTTTGACCTCGTAAAGAGCTCGCAGATGAATTTTGGATAAAATTTATATGATACACGAAACAGCAGTAATTTCGCCTCAGGCAAAAATTGGCGAAAACGTAGAGATTTCTGCGTTCGCGTTAATAGAAGGCGATGTTGAAATCGGTGACGAGACAAAGGTTGGACCGCATGCGGTCTTGAAAAATGGTAGCCGTATTGGCGTTAAAGTTACTATCGATGCCCACGCAGTGATTGCGGGCCTGCCTCAGGACTTGAGCTTCGACCCTGAAACTGTATCGTATGTTAAGATTGGCGACGAAACCGTGATTCGTGAAGGAGTGACAATTAGTCGAGCAACTCGAATTGAAGAAGCGACGACTGTTGGTTCAAATTGTTATTTAATGGCTGGCTCTCATGTCGGGCACGATTCGCAGGTGGGTGATAACGTGATACTTGCGAATATCGTAATGCTTGCTGGGCATGTGCAGGTCGGTGATCACACATTTATCGGTGGTGGTGCGGGCATTCACCAGTACGGCCGCATAGGAAGAGGAGCCATGGTCAGTGGTTTAACGGCTGCTTCTCAAGATGTGCCTCCTTTTTCCATGGTGGCGGATCGCAACGATTTAGTTGGCTTGAACTTGGTAGGGTTAAAACGCCGTGGACATAGCCGAGAGGCAATTCGCTCGATAAAGCATTGTTTTTCCGAAGTCTTTGGGCGTGTGGGGAATATCAAGAAAATTGCCGAAGAACTCAAAGCTGAAGAAGAAGCTCAAAGCGATGAAGCACAAGAATTTCTAACATTTATAATAGAGAGTAAGCGCGGCGTCGTGCGTCCGCGAAAGGAAGGACTGAAGCGCTAAAAATGAGTAGCGAACGCCAGTTGCCAATTGCGATTACCTGCGGAGATCCAGCGAGCGTGAGCTTAGAGATCATCGTAGAATGTTTGAGCAAACCTCTTGAGACAGGCAGTCCGTTTGCCGTCATCGGACCGCAAAGTTGGCTGGATGCTTTAAGATGGCATGAATCTAATCACGTCGAACGCATACCCGTTGGAAATCCCGATTATTTGCCGAAACCAGGCGTCCCTTGTGATGAGGGAGCGCGCTTAGCTATCGAAGCGATGGAAATTGCAGCCCAAGGCTGTGTTGACGGCCGTTTTTCTGCGGTCGCGACCGGACCAATTTCAAAGGAGAATTGCAAAGCAGTTGGCTATCGCTACCCAGGGCAAACGGAATTCTTTGCTGCTAAATGGGGCGGAGAACCCAGTATGGGATTCGCTGGAGAACAATTGAACGTTGTTCTGGCTACTTGGCATATCCCAGTATCCGAAGTTCCAAGTGCCGTCACGGAGGAGAGTATTTCTTTGGCTGTTCGTCGTGCGAACCTTTTGGGACAATTGGTTGGGGTGGATGCACCTCGAATTGCCGTTTGTGGGCTGAATCCACACGCAGGGGAAAATGGAATCTTGGGGACGGAAGAAAGGGATTCGATTGATCCGCTTTTGGATAAGCTACGGAAGGACTTTCCCGGATTGAGTCCCTGCCTTCCTGGAGATACCGTATTCGCTCGGGCGATGAAGGGGGAGTTCGATGTGGTCGTAGCGATGTATCACGATCAAGGCTTGGCTCCTATGAAAGCGGTGGAATTTGATTCCGCGGTAAACGTCACCTTGGGCTTGAGTTTTGTGCGCACTAGTCCTGACCATGGAACGGCGTTCTCTATAGCTGGCAAAGGGTTGGCTTCGGCAAGCAGTTTTAGGCGTGCTATTCGCCTAGCGGCTAATTTCAGTAGTCGCTCGGTGCCTACATCTCGCTAAAAATAGAGTAGAATGCTTGCGTCCCGTTTTTTCTAAGCGATAGTTGATGGTTTATGGCAGTTCAAAGTTCCACAGCAATCCCTGAAGGAGTACGACAAGGTGACGAGCGTCTGATCAAATTATCGGACAGCGCGGTTGCGAAAGTTCGCTCTCTTTTAGAGCGAGAAGGCGAAGACGTTTCGCTTTTGCGTGTCGGTGTTTCAGGTGGTGGATGCAATGGACTTTCATACAAAATGCGTTTTGTTTCTCAGACGAAGCGGGGTGATATATTGGTCCGTTTCGATGACGTATCTGTGATCGTCGATAGTAAGAGCGCTCTTTATTTGAAGGGATCTCACTTGGATTACTCGAATGCTCTGATTTCTGGAGGCTTTAAATTTAGCAACCCCAATGCGACTTCAAGCTGCTCTTGCGGCGAAAGTTTTAGCATTTAAGTTCAATTTATTACCCATAAATGACGAAATAGCTACGCATACGTTCGATTCTTGAGTAGAAAAGAGTTGATAAACGGGCGGAATCATCAGATGAAGCAGTATAAAGCAATGTTGCACAACGAAGAATAGATCCAGTTAATGCCAAAACCTAGAGGTAGAAGACACGCTAGAAATAACGACCCTTACGCGGGAATCAGACGAAATACGAGAATTCGCGTACCCAAAATTCGAGTAGTAGGACCAGACGGCCACCAGTATGGCATCATGGATACTAGAGAGGCTCTTAGTATAGCGCAAGAAGCTGGATTGGATTTGGTAGAAGTGGCTGGTCAAGCAAAGCCCCCTGTTTGCCGAATTATGGATTTCGGTAAATACGTCTACGAGCAGCAGAAGAAGACGAAGGATAATAAGGGCAGTTCTAGCAAAACAAAGGAAGTAAAGTTCCGTCCCCGCGTCGAGACACACGACTACGAAACGAAGCTTCGTCGGGCTGAAGAATTTTTGGACAAAGGAAACAAGGTTAAACTTTCTTTGTTTTTCCGTGGCCGTGAAATGGCCTATAAGGAACTCGGTTTTGAGACGATCAATCGAGCGATCAAAGACCTTGAGACAATGGGGCATTTGGATAACCAACCAAAGCTCGTGGGACGAAACATCAATGCGATGATTTCGCCTCTTCCTGCCAACAAGCGGAAACCCAAGTACTACGTGAGAAAGGACCAGTCCGAAGAGTCAGAGACTCCGGATGATGCAGACTTCGAAGACGAAGAAGAGGGTGAAGAAGACGAAAGTTAGGATACTCGCTAATCGTTGGAATTGATAGGTCGAAGACGACTCTTACCCCATATGAATGATTTTATAGCCGGCATAAAGGAAGTGAGAATCTTTCTGATGGCCGGCTTTTTATTTTATTTAGCCGGCTGCGTCTCTGTACCTCAAGATCCGGAGACCCCTGAGGAAGGAACGGCTATTCACGAAACCGTTGAATCGTCAGAAGTCGGAATTGAGAAAAAAGAACCTCCTGTCGTCCAGAAAACTAAGACGCCGGTTACGAGTTCAAAGATTGGCTCGAGTCAGGTGGGCTTAGAAAAGACCCTCAATCGTCTCGGTGCAAAAATCGTTCCAGGGCTAGAATCTTCTCAGTGGATCATTAACAAAGGTGGAGTTATTCTTAAGTTCGTCGAAGGAAGTCGCCGAGCGTATTGGAACGATCAAATAGTATTTCTTAATAAGCCAATCGTTTTCAATGAAGGCCAGATGGTGATCGAAAAAGCTGACGTGGCCACCTTTCTCAAACCTGCGTTATCAGATCTAAAATTCAAACCGAGATCGGATTTGATTGTAATCGATCCCGGTCATGGTGGGAGTGAGGATGGCGCTAAGAACGAGGAAATGGGACTGGCTGAGAAGGAACTGACGCTGGATGTTTCTAATCGCTTGAAAGATCACTTGGAATCAATGGGGTATCGCACGTTGTTAACGCGTTATGACGATCGACTACTTCCGCTTAAGGATAGGACGGAAATCGCAAACCGGGAGAATGCCGCCGTTTTTATCAGTATTCATTTCAACGCGACGTTGAATGAAACTGCGGAAGGAATTGAAACTTACATTCTCACGCCCGAAGGCCAAGCTTCGACTGCAGATTCTCAAGGATCCGGAAGCTATGAGAAGTGGGCTGGCAATGATTTTGACGCCCTAAATGCTCGCTTTGCGTACGAAGCTCAAATCGATATGTTGAGCACTCTTCAACGAAAGGACCGCGGCATCAAAAAGGCTCGGTTTGCTGTTTTGAAGAATCTCGAATGCCCCGGTGTTTTAGTCGAATGCGGTTTTGTCTCGCACAAAGATGAGGCTTTATTGGTAAGAACTCCTGTTTACCGCGAGAAATTAGCCTTGTCGCTGAGTCGTTCAATTGACGCCTTTATGGGCGGCGTTGCCAAACAACCAGAGTGATCGTAGGCTAGATAGGCCGTAGGAAAATATGGATCTGAAATCGATAGTATTTGTAGGCCTTGGAAGTTTTTTTGGGGGCAGTTTTCGTTATGTACTTTCGTACGTGATCGACCACAAGCTAGAGTCCTCATTTCCGTGGAGCATATTGGCAATCAATGCTTTGGGCTCATTTTTAATTGGCTTCGCGACTGCGCTCTTCACTGTTTTTGCCTGGGGAAGGGGGGAGCCCATTTCTTTGTTTGTCACAGTAGGGATGCTCGGAGGCTTTACTACGTTTTCCACTTTCAGCTTACAAACGCTCAAATTGCTACAAGCCGGACAAATTGCGGCTGCTGGGCTGAATGTGACCCTCAGTATTTTGGTCTGCCTTTTATTTGTTTTTCTGGGAATGAAACTTGGCCAAAGTATGGCGTAATTCCATCTCCTTGAAGAGAAGCACGTTTCGTAGGTCCTATTAATTGTTTTTGTATTGCTAATCTTTTTCTCATTAGGAGCCTTCCTGCATGACAGATAAAGCTCAAGCAACCTGGGGCGGAAGATTTTCGCAGGGTCCCGCCAAACTCATGCAAACGTTTAGCGAATCAGTTTCGTTCGACAAGCGCTTGGCTCCATACGACATAGCCGTGAATCGGGCGCACACTGCTATGCTGCACAGCATCGATTTACTTACCAAGGCGGAGCTGGATTCTATACATACCGGATTGGATACGATCGAAAAACGTTTGAAAGAGGGAGCGGTTGAGTGGGACGAAGCATTGGAAGATGTTCACATGAACATCGAGCAAGCTCTTACTAAGATTGCTCCCGCGGCAGCCAAAATGCACACAGCGAGAAGTCGTAACGACCAAGTAGCTACGGATGTACGATTGTTTTTCAAAGACGCTTGTTCCCATTTGAGCTCGTTGCTTACTAAAGTGATTGATAGCCTACTTTCTGTGGCTGATGCCAACAAGGGTATACACATCCCTGGATACACTCATTTGCAGAGAGCTCAGCCTGTATCTGTCGCTCACCATTTGCTTGCATACGTCGAGATGTTTTACCGCGATATCGGTCGCTTCGAGAAAGTAGGTCAAGATGCTAATTGGTGCCCGCTTGGGTCTGGCGCTATCGCGGGTACGACTTTGCCGATCGACCGAGAATTTACCGCAAGGGAGCTAGGGTTTGTTGACGCAGAAGGACATCCTCAAGTAACTCGAAACAGTATGGACTCTGTTTCGGATAGAGATTTATTTCTCGATTTCGCTCACGCCTGTGCCAGTTGCGGTGTGCATATTTCTCGCTTGTCGGAAGATATGATAATTTGGAATAGTTCAGAGTTTGGATACGTTGAACTTCCTGACGCTTTTTGCACTGGCTCTAGCTTAATGCCGCAAAAGAAGAACCCAGATTCATTGGAGCTTCTCCGGGGGAAGTCGGGGCGCTTGGTCGGGAACGGCCAAGCTTTGTATACCATGGTTAAAGGTTTGCCACTTACGTACAATCGAGATTTGCAAGAAGATAAAGTCCAGGTATTCGATAGCTTTGATCAATTGAGCATATGCTTAGAGGTGCTAGCGGGTACAATTGAAGGAGCAGCCTTTAAGCCAGATAATTGCGCTAAGGCCGTTTCGGATGTCGCTTTGTTGGCGACGGATCTCGCAGATTTTCTCGTGATAAACGGAGTGGCCTTCAGGGATGCTCACCACGCTGTTGGTGGACTAGTTGCGGCCGCTGAAAAATTGGGCGTACCGCTTAATGAGGTGCCAGACGAAGAGGCAGCCGCAGTTCATCCTGGCATCAGCGGAGAGTGGAGAAGTGTTTTCGAATTGAATCGAGCGATGATTGCTCGAGAGGGAATTGGAATGCCAGGCCCCAATAGGATAAAGAGCGAATTGGCGGCGTGGCGTAAAAGACTTAGCTTATAGGCAACTTGCCAAAAGAATTCTTACCATGGGACGAATAGAGGTACTTTCTGATCAGGTTGCCAATCAGATCGCCGCGGGCGAGGTAATTGAGCGCCCTGCGTCCGTGGTCAAAGAGCTAGTGGAAAACTGTATTGATGCTGGCGCTACTCAGATTGAAGTGGAGTTTAAAAGTGGTGGAAAAAACTACCTTCGAATAGAAGACAATGGTTGTGGGATGAGCCGTGAGGATGCGCTTTTGTCTTTGCAGCGTCATGCCACGAGTAAAATTCGATCTGCTGATGATTTAGATCATGTACTCACAATGGGATTTCGCGGAGAGGCTTTGCCTTCGATCGCGTCGGTTTCCAAATTTCTATTACAGACAAAGGAAAAGGGGAGTGAATCCGGTACGGAAATTTTGATAGACGGAGGAGAGCGCTCGCACGTGCGTGATTGCGGAATGCCGACTGGAACGCGAATCACTATTTCGAATTTGTTTAATACCGTTCCCGCTCGTCGTAAATTCCTGAAGACAGTCGCTACTGAGGGTGCCCATATTGTGCAGCACACGCGGTTGTACGCTCTTGCTCATCCTGAGGTAGCCTTCACCTTGATCGATGATGGACGAATCGTTTTTAAGACTCCTGCATGTAATAAGCTTAAGGATCGTATTGGGGAAATCTTTGGCAAGCAAGCGAGCAAGAATCTCCTAGATCTTGAAGGGAAAGAGGGTGATTTGTCGATATCTGGTTTAATTGGAAAACCAGGATATTCGAAATCGAGCCGCCATGAGATGTTCATGTTTGTCAACAACCGGCCAGTTGACAGTAAGACTTTGGCCTACGCGCTTATCGAATCTTACCACGGACATATCCCTAAGGGGCGATATCCGTTTGCCTTTGTGTTTTTGAACATTCCGCCGGCGAAGCTGGATGTGAATGTGCATCCGGCAAAACGGGAGATTCGCTTTCGCAACGAAACACAAGTGCGTGGATTAGCAGTGAAGGCGATTTTGGATACATTGCGAAAATCGCTTGCGGATCAGCAAAAGCGAATCTCGATTGACGTCGCAAGTGTGCCCGGAGAAAAACCAACCCCTTCGAAAATCAAGAATCTGGAACCGGTCGCTTCAGTGGTTTCAGTGAAAAAGAAGGAGGGTACAACAGAAGAAGCTGTGGAATCGAAGACCATTGCTCGAAAACGCATTGCGGTGGTGCCAGCAGCGGTTGCGACTATTCCGGGAAAGAAACTCAGTTCGAAGCCGTCGAAAAGCCTGCCAGAAGTTTCTTCGGATAAAGCGAAACTGGAAACAGATCGGAAGTCAGGGGAACCTGAAAAAAGCAAAACAGAGTTCCAGGCGGTCAATTGGCGTCATATTGGGTGGGCTCATTCGGAGTACGCATTGTTTGAGACGAAAGCAGGGCTGGTGGTTTTGTCCGTAAACGCAGCTCAACGGCGAGTCATGTACGAGAAGCTCTGCAAACAGTTTTCAGATAAGTCTCCGGAAACACAAAAGCTGCTCTTACCTGTTTCCATGGAGTTTGACCCAATTTCGTCATCAATCCTTGGAGACAATCTCCAGTTTCTGAAAGATCATGGTTTTGATGTGGAACCCTTTGGGCGAAATTTCTATAGAGTTGAGAGCTCGCCTGTTTGGCTACCGGAGAACGACCTGGAAGATTTTGTGCGCGAACTTGTAGGATTGATGCGACAGGGGAAGCTTTCGAGCAGTAAATTGGAGATGGCGGATCGAGTGATCGCTGAGCACGCTGTGCTGCGATCTGTACAAATGGAGTCAAATCTTCCTTCGATTGCGTTGACGCGTTTACTGGAAGACCTATTCGCCTGTTCGAATCCCTTAGCGGATATCGATGGCTGCCCGACGTTTTTCGAATTGAGCAAAGGAGAGATTAAGAAGCGTTTTCACAAAAGTAAGGGTGGAAATACGCAGAGTTTCTTCTGATTTGTAAACGAAATGTTAATACGCTAGCTTTGCGGCAAAAATCACCTGTGACGATTTAGTAAATCACAGATAGCCGATTGACAGGCGTGGGCATGAAGCCTGCTTTGTAAGCGGTTTGTTTGCTGCATTTAACCTTAAGAAACTTTAATGGAAGCTTTGCCTAAAAATCCAGAATACTTGGATTGATTTGTAGGACGAACTGTATATTAATCGCTACAACTCACATTATATGACAACCTTAGCAAAAAAAACGGTTAAGAAGGCTGCGAAGAAGGCAGCGAAAAAGAAGCCAGTTGGGATGAAACAAGCGATCTTGGATCACTTGAAATTCACCTTGGCTCATGACGAGTCCTCGGCGACTTTGCGCGATTGGTGGCTATGCCTCTCTTTGGCTGTGCGCGATCGATTGGTAGACAACATGATAGCGACGCAAACCAAGCATCATGAGACCAACACTCGTCGCCTTTATTATTTATCTCTCGAGTATCTAATGGGACGTATGTTGGTGGACAATATGCACAACTCGGGGATCTACGAAGAAGCGAAATCTGCTATCAGCGACCTTGGTCTTGAATGGGACGAAGTAACTGAAGAAGAAGTAGATATGGGCTTGGGTAACGGTGGATTGGGCCGCTTGGCCGCTTGTTTCCTCGACTCCTTGGCAACACTTGATTTACCGGCGATCGGCTATGGAATTTATTACGAGTTCGGTCTTTTTAAGCAGGAGTTTAAAAACGGGCATCAAATTGAGCATCCGGATAGTTGGAAGAAATTTGGCACACCCTGGGAAATCGTTCGTCCCGAGCTCGCCCGCGAAGTCCATATTTATGGTCGTGTAGAGAAAGTTTATGATTCGACTGGAGGCTCCAAGTACTTGTGGAAGGACACGCGTACTATCGAAGGCGTCCCTTATGATATTCCGATAGCCGGTTATGATACAAAGAGTGTCAATTTCTTGAGACTCTGGTCATCTAGAGCTTCTGAAGATTTCGATTTGGAAGAATTCAACCGCGGGGGGTACGTAGAAGCCGTCCGTGAAAAGGCGATTGGCGAGACAATTTCCAAGGTTCTTTATCCGAACGATGCTACCGAAAACGGTAAGGAGCTTCGTTTGGTTCAGCAATACTTCTTCGTCTCTTGCTCATTGCACGATATTATTCGTCGCTTCCGCAAGCAAAACGATTCTTGGGACCTTTTCCCAGAGAAGGTGGCTATCCAACTTAATGATACACACCCAGCAATTGCTGTTGTGGAGCTTATGCGTATTTTCCTCGACGAGGAAGGCTTAGACTTCGATTACGCATGGTCTCTCATCGGTAAGACCTTTGCGTATACCAACCACACATTGCTCCCTGAAGCATTGGAAAAATGGAGTGTGCCATTATTTGAAAAAGTTCTCCCACGTCACCTGCAAATCATTTTCGAAATCAATAGTTTGGTTATGGATATGGTCGAAGAGAAGTGGCCGGGCGACGATTCCATGAAACGCGAGATTTCATTGATCGAAGAAGGTCATACAAAGATGGTTCGCATGGCACATCTAGCTGTAGTGGGTAGCCATACGGTTAACGGGGTCGCCGCCATCCATTCTCAATTGCTTAAAACGGTTCTTTTTCCGCATTTTGATGCGATGTATCCAAATAAATTTACCAATATGACGAATGGCATTACGCCACGTCGTTGGTTACTGGCTTGTAATCAAGAGCTCTCTTCGTTGATCGATGACACAATCGGTGGAGGTTGGGCCAAGGATCTGGATAAGTTACAAGCTCTTTCCAAGGAAGCAGACAAACCGGCGTTCCAGAAGAAATTCATGGACATCAAGTATGCGAACAAGGAAAACCTCGCAAAGATTATCAAAGATCTTTGCGGTGTAGACGTTGACCCGGGCGCTCTTTTCGACGTGCAAATTAAGCGTTTGCACGAATACAAGCGTCAACATTTGAACTTATTGCATATATTGGCTTTGTACCGCCGCTTACTACAAGATCCTGATCTAGACGTCGTACCACGCGTATTCGTTTTTGGCGCTAAAGCGGCTCCTGGGTATCAGTTGGCAAAAACGATTATCAAAGCAATTAACGCAGTCGGTGAGCGCGTCAACAACGACGAGCGAATTAAAGGAAAACTCAAAGTCGTTTTCTTGCCAAATTACCGCGTATCGCTTGCGGCTCACATTATTCCGGCGGCTGATCTTTCCGAGCAAATTTCAACTGCTGGTAAGGAGGCTTCGGGTACAGGAAACATGAAGTTAGCTCTCAACGGAGCGTTGACTATCGGTACGCTGGATGGAGCGAATATCGAAATTGGTGAAGAGGTTGGAGACGATAATATATTCATCTTTGGTCTCACCGTAGAAGAAGTTCAGAAGTTGGACAGCGAAGGCTACAATCCTTGGGATTACTACAACTCCAATGAAGAACTGCGAGCAATCATTGATTGGTTGAGTTCCGATTTCTTCACGCCTGAAGAAGGCGCTATTTTGGCTCCGATCCGCCACAGTCTCCTGGAAAATGGCGATCCGTTCAAAGTATTGGCTGATTATGACTCGTACAGCGAGTGCCAAAAGAAAGTCGATGAAGCCTTCCGCGATAAGAAACGCTGGGCACGTATGGCAATAATGAATACTGCTCGCGTCGGAAAATTCTCATCGGATCGAACGATCAGCGAGTACGCAGAGCAAATTTGGGACCTCGATCCTGTAAAAGTAGACTAGGTTTTTGAATCTATTCAGTTTTTCAAAGGTCGACTAGCATCTAGCTGAGTCGACCTTTTTCGTGGGTACGTAGTTGAATCGATAGTTTCAATGTGAGAAATTCTCGATCTTTTCGAGAATCGCCTTCGCGCACTTATCAGTGCCGTTTTCTGAAGTATCGAACTCCAAGTCATATTTTTTGTTGAAGTGAACCCTATCGAATTGAGCTTTTGCTAAGCCGATCCTGCGATCACCACGTGTACGTTCTCTTTCTTCGAGAATCGCAAGAGGGCAATGAATACCAACAAAAAGGGTTTTCCGCTTTCCGAGGGATCTAAAACAGTCGTCAAACCACTCCATTCGTTCGAATACGTGATCAATGATAATCGGGAAGCAGCTAGACGCTAAGGTCGGCAAGCACTGATGAAAATTCGATACTCCAATTTTATGGCATTCTTTTAAACTGTCTCCTGGAATTGACGGCCAATTAAACATATCCGTAAATGTATCGAGTGACGCATGCAAAATGGGTGTATCCGACAATTCTTGAATACGTTTTGCTATACTCGTTTTGCCCGAGCTGGACGTTCCATTGAGCACAATTGCAGCCATTTGATTTTAGTTACGATCGAGTTGTTATTAGCGATCACTTCGGTTAATAGTAAGCTCAACGATATGAGGATTGTTCCTAGGGATAGCACTATTTCCGGGGGTAGAGAAGTCACTTCAATTTTTTTGGCGAGTGTAGAAATAAATCGTGAAGCAAAGGTTCGCTTTTATCGCCATTATAAAAACAGCTTAGTTTCGCTGCTATTCTTCAAAGCATGGGCCTTGGCCTATAAAAACGGCTTTCGCGGCAGAGCAAGACCGAGCTGACGCCGCCCTGCGACGCGAGAACCTTTCAAGCCCTCCTCGAAGCGCTCGCAAAAACCCTGCCGGAAATAACCAAAAGCGACTGCTCGGCCTTTTTTGATTAAAATTAGGCAATTATCGCTGTAATCTTAGATTTATTAATCTATTTAATAAATAATTAAAATATCAGTAATAGTGTTTTCCATTAAGTATTTATGGGGTATTTCATGATTCTTACTAGATATTAAATTCTAAGTAAAAATAAGGTTGTAAAATGATATTTGGTACTAGGTAGTAGTTGAGTTAACCCATTTTATAACCAACTAGTATTAAAAATGTCCCGACACTTATTCCTCGTTCAGAAGACGAATGTTTTTTCAGGCTCTTTCACTACGCTCAGTGTTTTTCTGGCACTTTTTTGTTTTGTACTTTCTTCGTATCCACTGCTCGGGGCAGACGCTGATATTGCGATTGGTAAGGCGAAGGTAAAAGAATTGAGTTTAGATACGAATACTGAAACGAGCGAGAGATATAAAGTAATTAAGGTATGGGAAAAGGGTGCTGAACTACCCGTCTTAGCAATATACGACCTAGAGGAGAGGAAGGTACTAAAGAAGCTCGAAGGTAAGGACGAGTCATCCGCCAAGGAAAAAGTGTCTGGCGTAGGAGTCGCACTAGAAAAGAACCCTAAACTTTCACTTAAGGTGGTAAACGTGAACAGCGTCGACAAGACGGTTGTAGCAAACGTGGGGGTAAGTCGTTAAATCTTGAATACGGATGGAGCAAGTCAAAGGTAGAGCGAGAGAAGAAAGTAAACATCGGTCAACTGATACAGGAGAAGAAGACTCGCACGACCGAGGAAGAGGTAGACCTGCATGCCTCCTTCTTGGAAAAAGCCACTCAGGTGATAGAGAAGAACGTGGGCCGCAAGGATGATGAGAAGGCTGAGAAGCTGGAAGCCCAAAAGGAAGGGAGCGCAACACGATGAACCGTTTAACTCTAGGAAACCAAGCTTTCAAAATTCGTTGGTCATCGGCAATCAAACTGCTGCTAGCGTTTGCTTTTCTGGGCGCCGCTGCTCGAGGAGCTGTCAAGGTCGGTTCGCTGCCCGGATCAGTAGATGTGAGCAATACTGGCACGGCTAGCTATACCATCCCGATTGAGGTAGCTCCTGGTACCGGAGGCTTTGAGCCGGTATTGAAATTGATCTACAACAGTAACTCTAGAGACGGGTTCATGGGCTATGGTTGGTCGCTAGGCGGCTTATCGTCGATTTCACGCATCGGGACCAATGAGTACCTAGAAACACTCGACAAGGCCTCATTCGATGAAGGCGACTTTAAAACAAGAGGGGTCCAGTACAATTACAATGACCGCTTCTCACTGGATGGCAACCGACTGGTGCATGTGAATTCCGGAACCTATGGCGGGAACGGCGCAGAGTATCGCACGGAAGTCGATACCTTCGCCGAAGTGAAATCATACGGAACGCATGGCTCAGGACCGAGCTATTTCAAAGTGCGATCCAAGGATGGGCTGACTTTTTGGTACGGCAACACGACAGATTCCAAGCTAGTTCCTGCTGGAAAGAACACAATCGCCATCTGGGCGGTTAACCGAATAGAGGACGCGGCGGGGAATTCTATGACCATCGAGTATCAGAACCTCGGGGACGACTCTGCTTTGTATCCTAAGCGAATCGATTACTCGTACGACAATTCGACATCCGAGGGCGATTGGGGGGCTAATTCGGTGCGATTCAGCTACGCGTCTAAAACCTATCCATCTACATCTTATGCTGTAGGCTCCAAATTTGAGCACAGCCACATGATGAGCTCGATTGACGTCTACGAAGAATCAACTAAAGTTCGCACGTACACGCTTGCTCACACATTGTCGGGCACAAAGCGCTGGCGATTGGATTCCGTAACTTTGAGTGCGGGTGGAGACTCTCTTCCAGCCACAATTTTCGACTACGAAGACCTGTCTAGCACTGAAATAGAAAGTATCGCCCTCGACTCACCGTACAATACAGCGGGTCATTGGCCAAGCGATGCGTACCGAACCAACCGTATAGTACCAATCGACATAGATGGTGACGGAAAAAGTGAGTTTCTAAAATTCAATAGTTCTGTCGTTGAGGTTTGGCAGTTTGAAGGGATAGATTATCACGATAAAACGGACCCAGAACTTCATAATACAGGGATAAGTGTAAGCATTGCGCCTGATTGGTATGAAATGACATTGGAAGGCCCTACGGGTGACTTTAATGGCGATGGTAAAACTGATTTCTTAGTTCCTCAATATGATGGAGGATGGTCTTTAGAATTCCAAGTGAAAGCCTATTTGAGCAATGGAAGCGGATTCGATTCTCCTATCCAAGCGGTCCCTTTTGAAATTGCCTACGACTCGCCCGAACAAGTGCTTGCTCCCGATCTTAATGGGGATGGGCGAAGCGATCTTGTCGTTCTTAGAAATGATGGTCTGTGGGGAATCACCGCAACCAGCTACTTGAGCCATGGCACCTATTTTGAAGAAATTGATGATCGTCGCTTTGGTTTTTCCAACATTGCAGAGGGAGGATTCGAGAAGCGGAACTATCTCTTTTACGATTTCGACGGAGATGGAATGGATGATTTCGTCATAGATTGCAAATACAGGGGCGACCCAGACCAAGCAAGAAGGGTATACATCTGGAAAAGCAATGGGGATGGGAATTTCGCTTCAAACTACAATTATCAAACAGTGGCAGCGAGCTACAACAACAACAGTGCTCTTATTCCAATGGATTTGAATGCTGATGGGCTCACAGACCTCTTTTATACTTATAAATCAGGCTCAAACGTATACTATCAGTATTTCTTGGGTACAGGTACATCTTATGTCGCTTCATCTGTTACGAATGGATTTTCATTTAACCATTCATGGTCGTCTGAAATGACTGTAGTACCAATGGAGTTAGACGGCGATGGTAGGGGTGATATTGCTTACATATATAGGAGCTCCGGCCTGACCCTTAGACGCTTTCTTAAGTTCCGGGGAGATTCTTTTGAGCAGAGCAATGGTTGGTTCTATTATAATAACTGGAAGGATAAATCAACTCGCTATTCCATACCGATGGATGTCGAGGGGAATGGAAAAACAGATATAGTTTTCTTCGAAAAAATCAGCAATAATTACCGAGTGTACCCTTGGCTGGCTACGGGCAAGTCTCCCGACCTCCTAACATCTACAACCAATGGACTTGGAGAGAGCACCAAAATCGACTACGGCCCGTTGTCTTCGGACGCCTACTACCAAACGACGGACACTTCGACTTACCCTATTAGGGAAGTGCGTGGTGGCTACATGGTGGTGAATCAATTGCACAGGGACGATGGACTTGGCACAGCAACAGGAGATTACAGCACACACTACATCTTCACCGATGCAAAAGTAGATCAATATGGGCGAGGGTTCTTAGGGATGAAAGCCTCCTTGTCGGTGGATGTGGAAAAGGACGAGGTGATCGCTTCTTCATTCAGTCAGGACTTTCCCACTACGGGAATGATGTATACGACTTCTAAGATGCTGCTCAATAACGATCCGATTACTAACGAAACGATTCCTTGGGCCTATGCTGAACTGGTATATTATCAACCTACGCACTTAACGACTAAATCCGTGGGAGGGCATTCAGTATCCTATTTCCCGTATGTGGGCAGTTCGCAAACGTACTATTACGAAGTAAGCGACTACGAAGAATATCTTCCAACGTCTCCTTATCGTCGCATAGATGTTACGAATACGTATGACGTGTACGGAAACAACAAGGTAAACACGACGAAAACCTACGACCAAGGAAGTAACTTGGTAAAGACGCTCACCACAAGTAGTACGTATTCCAACGATACTTCAAATTGGCATCTAGGAAGATTGACGGACGTGCAGGTTGCGCACAACGACCACAGCGGCAGCTCAATAGTGCGCAAATCGAAATTCGAATACGATAGCGACGGCTTGCTGAAGAAGGAAACGATCGAGCCAAACGACTATTCAAATGAAGTGGCTAAAACCTATTCTCGAGACGGCTTTGGAAATGTTACCAGAGAGCAGGTGGCCTACAGATACCATAATGGCTCTTCCTGGACCCTAGAGAATGCTTACACTTACTTTTCCTTCGATTCAAACAGGAGGTATGTCACTTGGACGAGAAACGCTATCGGACAAATCTCGCGTGCCTACTACAATAAAGCCGGTTTTGGCGTTCCTACTTCGACGGTGGACATAAATGGGCTGACGACGACTTATGAGTATGACAATTTTGGCCGAGCGACTTTAGTGACTGGCCCCGATGGAGTCAGTGTTAAAACCGAATACTTGAGTTCAACGACTTCTGGGCTGACGGCTCCCAGTGATACGGCCTATGCCGTGAAAACCACGACCTGGAAAAACGGTATAGAATTTGGTGCTAGGGCCATCTCTTACCATGATCGCTTAGGCAGGGAGATTCGAGCCGAGAGCGAGTCGTACTACAATGGAACCATTAAGAAGGCGTTTGTGGATACTTGCTATGATCAATACGGCCGAGCTTGGAAGAAATCCGATCCCTATCTCTCAGGAGAGACGGTCTATTGGACGGAAACCTTTTATGATGGCCAAGAACGACCTGAGGAAATCCACAAGCAAACGGAGAATAGTGGAACCATCAAGACGACGTATAGCTACGATCAGCATATAGCAGGCTCCAGCTACTATGGACCTGAAACGACGGTCACCACTGACGACGGGGGTAAGAATCAGCACAAGTCCACTAAGCTCAATGCTCTTGGTCAGAAAATTGCCGTAGTGGATAACAATGGTAAGGCTGTTGCCTTTACCTATGACGATGCTGGCAATTTGAAGACCACTACCGATTCCAAAGGAAATGTCATTACGCTGAATTATGACAGTAAAGGTTACAATAAGACTTCGATGGCAGATCCCGACATGGGAACCTGGCACTACGAGATCGATGCCTTAGGTCGTCTTCGAAAGCAGACAGACGCCAGAGGCACTGTTACCAGAAACAATTACGATTTGCTTGGTCGAATGACTTCCCGAACCATTGGTTCCTCCAGCTATACGTATACCTACGATGGTGCTTCTGGTGCTGGAAAGGGTAAGCCTTACCAGGAATGGGGTCCTGATGGATTCTACAAGTACTTCACTTATGATAGTTACGGTCGGGTAGTGAACACTACGCATAGATTCGACGACTACACTGACGACAACTCTTACCAATACCAAATGACGAATTCTTACGATTCCTATGGTCGTTTGGATAAGATTCATTATCCGTCAGTGCCAGGGCACTCACAACGCTACTTTGTGCAAAACGTCTACGATAGTTGGACGGGGGTCATCAAGGAGGTCAAGGACTCCCAAGGTCAGACCTGGTGGAAATCTCCCAAGTACGACGCGCTTGGAAGACTGGAAAGCTACACTTATGGAGGCGGCAATCTAGTGCGTACAGACATGGATTACGAAGGTGGAACCGGCTTCCTCAAGACAATCAAGGGCTACAAGAATGGATACGGCAGCCCGACTGTGCAGAACTGGAGCTTTACCTTCGACGATGTGGGCAATTTGACCTATCGGAAGAACCATCTCACAAGCAAGAGCGAGAACTACGCTTACGATTCATTGAATCGTGTTAAATGGGTAAATGGAGTCAACAAGGTCAACTACGACGAACTGGGCAACATCACTTGGAAGAGTGGTCTGGGTAGCTACCAGTATTTGTCCTCTCGTCCTCATGCCGTGACCAAAATCAATGGAAGCGCTAGCTATGGCTATGATGCCAATGGGAATATGACCAGCTACGGGGACCGCACTATTACTTGGACAAAATTCAACAAGCCCGACAGAATCATAAAAGGAAGTTCAAGCGTTAAAGCTGAATTTCAGTACGATGCCCACCATAACCGAATCGCTGAATACGAGCTCAATAGTCGCAAACACTATATGGCTCGCATCTACGAACGTGTATTCACGTCTGGATCAAGTACCAAACACCGCCACCTCATTCCAACTCCTGCTGGAATTGTCGGTTCGTATGAAGCGATTGAGTATGGGGCTACCAGTCGAAGCTACTTCCACAAAGACCATCTAGGCTCTATTGTTAAGGTGACAAACGACAATGCCTCGACCATCAAGACGTATGCGTACGACGTATGGGGAGCGCCAGCAAGCACCTCTACTTGGAGCCCTTTGCTAGCTTGGGATCATGAGCCTTCTGAAGATCGAGGTTTCACCGGTCATGAAATGTTGGATAATGTGCAGCTGGTGCATATGAATGGTCGGGTCTACGATCCTAAGATGGGACGATTCTTGTCACCTGATACCTTCATTCAGGAGAGCGCCGACCTGCAAAACTACAATCGATATAGCTATGTATTGAACAATCCGCTTAGCTATACGGACCCGAGTGGACATTTCGTTAGCATCATTGCTGGGATAATCGCACAACAAATCGGGCTAAATGCCACCATGCAAATGTTGGTGGTCGCAGCAACTACAGCGGCGCAGGTAGCCGTAGAAGGCGGCTCGACCAGCGATATTGTAAGAGCATTTGGCTTCTCGATGATGTCAGCGGGAGTAATGAATGCTGTAGGAGGATACTTCGACGAATACTCTCAAGGATTCTGGGGAGAATTCGGGCGTGCTGCGACCCATGGAGCAACCCAAGGAATGTTTACCGAAATGCAGGGAGGAGACTTTATGAGCGGATTCGCCTCTGCGTTTGTAGCCTCGGCCGCAGGATCGGCTATGGGTACAAAAGCTGGACAAGAAATGTTCAATGCCATGGAAAGTAGAGTGGTCGCAGCCGCAATAATAGGAGGCACCGCATCGGAGCTAAGTGGAGGTTCATTTACCAATGGAGCCATCACGGGAGCTTTTGTGCAGATGTTTAACCATGAGCATGAGAGTGGGGGGAGTGATTTTGATGCTCTTGATGGAGCTGAATTGACCTTAGATGTTGCAGGGTTCTTTGACCCAACGCCGACTGCTGATTTAACGAATGCAAGTATCTTGGCTGCTCAGGGAGAATATTTAGATGCAGGGCTCACAACATTGGGAGTTGTTCCCGTCGTTGGAGATGCTGTTGGAAAGGGGCTTAAATGGGGGGGTAGAGGAGTTAAAAAACTCTGGAGATGGAATAAGATGCGAAAACTAAACCCTTCTCAGCTGCGAGGCATTCGCTCACTAGAGCGACAGATTGATATTCATAAACAGAAAATCGATGATTTTAAGCGAAATCCTACCGTAAGGCCAGGAATGGAGCACTTGCCTGCGGATGTTATCAAGCGCCAGCAGCAAAGACGAATTGAACATTTGCGACAAGAGATTAGAACCTTTGAGGGAAATATTAAGAAAATTATGAATGGAGAACAATGATCAGTTCACGGAAATTATTAAAAAATGGTTGCGAGCTTGTTTTTGCTGATGTTGAGACATTTGAGGATGGAAGCTGTCCGAGTCGTGTTTCTGCGGTATTGTTGGGAGAAGCGTTTTGCTCTGCAAAAAGATCTTCTGGTATTGATGACCTCATCTCTTTACTAAAACTAGCGAATTGTCGCTATTTTTGCTGCGCCGGTCGTTTTGCAGAAGAGATGCACGATCGTATTGATGAATACCTGCTGCAGCTTGACGAGTCAGACGAAATTTTGTTTACGACAACTTTTCACAGAGATGAACCGTACAGTGACACCGCGAGCTACTTTTTGTGCTGCACTAGCCTTTTAGCTGAGCCAGAGAAAGAGCATTTATTTCTTGCGATACTAGACAATGATGAGGCCAAAGATAATCTACTCGAAGGTGAATTGCTTGCAGTTTCGAAATGACTAGTAGGGAACTCGCTTATTCCTCAACAAATGTAGATGACTTCTAAAATTATAGTAGCAGGTTCGTGAATAGGCGATTATTAATTTTTTCTATTGGATGCCTTATGTTTTCTATGTTTGGATGCAGAGGGTATCGATTATATCGCTACGAATGTGTTGAAGTCGCTATTGATAAAGCTAAGTTGTAAGCGTGATGCCAAGCGCCTTGATATAGTTCTCTGCTGTTTTTGAAAAGTGTCGTATGTTTGGTGAGACTGTCGGACTTAACTTGAATAGTAAGCGTGATGCCAAGCGCCGTCTGATTTTGCTTGATTGATCGGAGCGATTGGCTGGTCCGAAACAAATCATAAGTATCATAAACGTCGTAGCTACGACGTTTATGACTATGCCGCCTTTGCCTTCTTGGCGAAGGCTACGGGCGTAAACTGGGGGATTTGCCAGTTGGTGGCTTCGGGCAGGCGTCGCAGTAATTCGTTGACGTAACCGTAGGGTTCCAAACCGTGACGTTTGGCTGACTCGACGAGCGTGAAGAGGATCGCGCTGGTTTTGCCCGAAGCTTCG
>JAKYXN010000290.1 GCA_022538095.1 Puniceicoccaceae bacterium K14
GTGCCGTCGAGCTTGTCCGAAGAGTCGCGCTCTAGGATATAGAAGCGTCCGTTACCGGCATAGACTGCGTCTCCAATCTTGTCGGTGCGAGCGAAGCTATGTCCGCCAAGGGCATTGCGCTCGAGCAGGTAAACGTATTCAGCGACTGGAGTCCCATCCGCTGGGTCGATACCGAGAATTCGGATCACATCGGAGACATTTTGCGTGGAGTTGTCCGGATTGTACATCGGCGTTTGAATAAACGCGTAGACGATGTTGTTGTCCGTATCCAACGCCACTGCCTCGAACCCTCGATTGGCCCGACGCTTGGAGTATTCCTCAGGAAGCGTTTCCGCTCCGTAGAAACCTTCCGCTTGAGGCGTGTCTCCCAGAAGCGAGGTTCCAGCTGGAACATAGCGTTCGATGAGCGTTCCGTCGGAAGCGAAGTTGTAGATCGCTGGGCGATACTCGTCCACTGTCCAGAACGT
>JAKYXN010000291.1 GCA_022538095.1 Puniceicoccaceae bacterium K14
TCGACGAAGGCTTGTTCAACCATGGATTCATGCGAACCTACTGTTCGAAGAATCCTTTATTGTTGAACCTACTGTTCGAAGAATCCTTTATTGTTGGGCTGATTATTTCAGTGTTTGTATGCCAGCTCATCTGGTAGGATTCCTTTTTCTAATTCGAGAAGAAGCGCTTTCTTGGCTTTTGGATATGAGAATATCTCCACTCGCTCATTCGTCATCCTTAGAAGTTCGATTTCTTTTGTTTCTTTGTCGTATCCGAGAATTCCATGCTCCTTGCCATTGCAGTCAAAAAATGAATACATCTTCGTCTTTTCGTTTTCTTCGATTGATTTAAGCCCGATGTAGATCGCCATCTCTATTTTGTTTTGCCCAACGTGAGTCTGTGTCAAAAAGTTGAGGTTTGGGTCTGAATTTTCATTGTGGATTCGTATTGGAAAGGTAGATTCGAGTCTTCGATTTGACCAGCC
>JAKYXN010000292.1 GCA_022538095.1 Puniceicoccaceae bacterium K14
GTTGTGAAGAAAATAAGAAAATTTAGAGCTGTGGAAGTCAGGTGTTCCGAGGCGGGTGACTTTGAAATTACTCAAGTTGATTTCGATAGTAAACATGACTGCCGCGAACGAGGGGATCTCGACTTCGATTGGGACTTTGATCAGGTTACCCTCTCGGTTAATTTCGAATTTGGACGTTCCCCCAAGGGTGAGTGGTATGATGGTGAAAGACACAACGGAGGAAGAATCGTAAAATTGAAACTGACCAGAAATTCTGTGACTATTATTACGGCAGAGGATATCGATTTTTATATTGGATTCGAATTGAATAAGGAGCAATACGCTGAACTGGTTGAATATCTAAATATTGTATTCTCGAAATCTAAAACACTTGAGATTAGAGAAGATGAGGTCACAACATGACAGGTGAGGCAATCGGTACTCGTCGCGCTGCTCCTCCCACCGATACCTCCCTTTAGCGTT
>JAKYXN010000293.1 GCA_022538095.1 Puniceicoccaceae bacterium K14
TTGGGGTTGCGATGTTCCTTCCAATAGCGACGCAGTTCCCGATGCATCGCCGGCGGCAGAGGAACGTAGCGATCCTTGGATCCTTTTCCTTCACGAACGAGGATGCGAGTGGGATCGATGTCGTCGATGGTGAGATGGACCAGCTCGTCCACCCTGAGCCCGCAGCAATACATTAAACGCAGGGGCGTCAGATGGCGACGCAAGGCCACGTTGGCGAAGAGAGCCTTGGTTTCCTGAGTTGTGAGCACTACTGGAAGCTTCCTTCTTTCACGCATCGTCACCACTTCCCAGAGTCGCCACTGCCTGCCGAGCATGTCGTTGTAAAACAACGACATGCAAGCGATGGACTGCCGAACGGTCGACGGGGCCCATCGCT
Organism: Puniceicoccaceae bacterium K14; assembly: GCA_022538095.1. GTDB lineage: Bacteria > Verrucomicrobiota > Verrucomicrobiia > Opitutales > Opitutaceae > JAKYXN01. The sequence continues at coordinate 377 of JAKYXN010000293.1, forward strand.
TAACCTCCTTGAGGTGGACGATATAGGAGGCGATTTGCTCTTCCTTGAGAAGCTTGGGATCCTGCTCGAAGTATTCGCAAACCAG
>JAKYXN010000294.1 GCA_022538095.1 Puniceicoccaceae bacterium K14
TTGGAGGCGAGTTGGCATTCTACGTCCATTTCGGCATTTTGAACAGGGGAGCAATAGCCGAACATTTGGTGCCGGGGTTGGTTTTCGAAGGGAGCAGATCGCTTATCCTCGTAGGCGTCCCATTCTTCATCATCGCCAGTTGGGTAGTTCGGTAGGAGCTGTGCGCCTGGGATGGTTTCGATGCGCTTTGAGACTATCGCCTTTGCTTTGTAGATGTATTCTTCTACGAGTCCTTCGGGAGCGGAGCGCTCGGTAAAGGTTTCGATGGAGGCTTCGGTGTAGAGAACTTTCCACCCACCAATGTCTTGGGGATCGAAGCCCCATACACCTTGTTCTTGGTCGTAGAAAAAATAGAGGTAACCCGTGGATGGGAGAAAGGATGAATCCGCTTGGCTGATTTCGCTTAGGTCAAGCTGAGCGAGGAATGACTGAGGTTTGCCATTCCACGTTGGCCA
>JAKYXN010000295.1 GCA_022538095.1 Puniceicoccaceae bacterium K14
GATCGAGCTATACTTCTCCCAATGCCAACGTGAGCGAGGTGTTGATCTACGAGCGTGCGTTGGGGGAGCAGGAGCGAGTGGACTTGGAAGCGAGCTTGGCGGACAAGTACGGCATCTACCATCCGGATGCGACGTGGATAGAGAACAATTACGACGAGGCCTTCCGAACGGTGGTGCATTCGAATAGCTGGCACAAGAGTGTGGCCGATGAGTTTTTCGCCTATCGCGAAAGCTCGGGTCTTTCCAATATGTTCTTCGAAGGCTTGAGGGCTTGGTTTCGTCCCGAAGAGCTTGCGGAGGATTACTCCCAAGGCGATCTTGTTGACGTTTGGCGCGACGCTATGGGTCTTCGCGCTCTGAGCACGGCTAGCAGTTCTTACAGACCCTCTTTCGAATCTTCGCTGGAGCATGGCTTGGCGGGATTGCGCTTTGACGGGGGCAACGACGAGCTG
>JAKYXN010000296.1 GCA_022538095.1 Puniceicoccaceae bacterium K14
GTTGGCAGAAATAGAAATGACGATTTCAGAACTAGAAAGCACACTTCCGAATGGATTTCATGATGCACTTCTACATTCATACGAAATCGATTCTAACGCGAAGACAGCAACACTCAAACTCGACATTTGGATTGGAGATATGGGTTCTGAGACCACACGCGAAAGTTACAAATCAGGAGTCTTAAGAATGGAAGACCTAGCCTACTTCATAGTTGATGAACCTGATCCGACATATGAGTACAGGTCTCCTGAGAGAATTGATCTTTGCACCGCTTTACCTGAATACCCGAAAGAAATAAAAGATGGATATTTCCGTGGTAGATTCTACTCTGACTCGACAAACGCATTCATTCATTTCTCAGCCTCAACAGTAACCTTTAAATACACTAACCAGTGCCAACCATTGCATTGAGTCAATCGCGGTAAACCGCTCCGACTCATGCAGACG
>JAKYXN010000297.1 GCA_022538095.1 Puniceicoccaceae bacterium K14
TACAACCATAAATTCGATTCGCTAAAGGCGTTCGCCCAACACATAGCGCTCAAGGACAAGAGCCTGCGCACCGCGCAAGCGTACTATCGCAAGATACGACTCGTTTCGGAGCATTTCGACGAAGATCCCAAGCTCCTTGTCGAAGAGCAAATCGCCTCCTATATCCTCCACCTCAAGGAGGTCAAGCGGTGGGCCCCGTCGACCGTTCGGCAGTCCATCGCCTGCATGACGTTGTTTTACAACGACATGCTCGGCAGGCAGTGGCGACTCTGGGAAGTCGTCAAAATGCGCGAAAGAAGGAAGCTTCCAGTAGTGCTCAACGAGAAGTTGGAGAACCGACTTCCCGTTGAGCACTACATGGTCACCTTCACGCTGCCATCGCAGTTAAGAAAACTCTGCCGCTACCAGGCCAAGGACTTTCTGAAGCTATTTTTCGCCAGCTCCGC
>JAKYXN010000298.1 GCA_022538095.1 Puniceicoccaceae bacterium K14
CTTTCTGGAAGTTTTATTCATGCGGCGGCCTTCTGCTTGCGTAGCCAGATTTCGGGGATGGATCGCTCCCAAGGAGGAGCTCGTGAGAGTTTGCCTATAAACTCCATTGGTTTGCGACAATGTGGACATTCCATGGCTTGCGGCGTCGTTGTGGGCTTGGGTTCTCTTCTCGGCTGCAGCCTGGCTCCGAGTTGTTGGCGGATTGAGTCAAGCTTGGCCTTCGATCTGGGATGAAGGAAGCCATAGTATCGGATGGCGTGGAAACCGATTGGCAGAGCGTGTTGCAAGTAGCGACGAACGAACTGGATCGTCTCGATCTTAACCTCTTTGCTCTGAGAGCTTGCGCGATCCTTCACGGAGATCGTAACATTGCGGCTATCGGCTTTGAGTATCCGCGTGTCGGATATGGGGCCTTTGCAAACATATCCGCCGA
>JAKYXN010000299.1 GCA_022538095.1 Puniceicoccaceae bacterium K14
ACTTGGGGTGGTACGGCGAGCGAGCTGAAGGTTGAGCATAGCACCGACGGCGTGACTTGGACGGCGATCGACGTGAGTTCGCTGGTCTCGGACACAAGCAATGTCTGGGGACTGGTCCAGCCTGTGGACGCGTTGCCCTTGTCGAGCGATCTGAGCCTGCGTTTCAGCTACCGAAGGACCAGCGACTACTACGTCGACGACATCAAGATTGTCGGCAGCGGCGGCGGCGATTCGGAGCCTCCGAGCGTGCCTACTGGCCTGGTCGCGAGCAACGTCGGTGAGACCTCAGTCGATCTCGATTGGATGGTGTCGACCGACAACGTGGGCGTCGCCGGCTACTACGTGTACACCGATGGTGCCAACCCTTTCATCGCTTCCGGGACGAACGCGAGCGTCACGGGCCTGAGCGCGAACACGAACTACTC
>JAKYXN010000029.1 GCA_022538095.1 Puniceicoccaceae bacterium K14
AAAGCTCGACACGAAGTAGAAAACTTTTTCGCACGTATTAAGAGATACCGTCGTGTATGTACAAGGTACGATAGAAAACCGGAAACTTATATGGGCTTCGAAACGCTCTCAGCATTAACTGATTGGATCAAATTCGATATTGTCCACACGGCCTAAATACATCTAAACCCATTGAATAGAGTCAGCTCACAAGAATTTTAACCAAATGGTTCCCAGCCCCTCGCCGCTTCACGAATGACTCCTCAACTTAAAACCTTTACCTAGAAAACTGCGAATGATTAGGAGACCTGCCCGTCGTATATAGTATATTATATTGTATCTAATGCGTTTTATAAGGCTTATATTCACTCGTGAATTAAATTTCGTTTTCGGTATCTCACGGTAAGGCAAATTCAGAAAAGCGCAGATATCACCAACATCGAATCCATCCTCTATCCTTATCGTAAGAAGTTTGTCGGGCGAAGTTGAGAAATAGTCGGATACATTTTGGTGATAGTCGTTCCAATGCTTGGTCAATATTCGTTTATCATAATACCGCGTCCCATAAAACGACTCATGATACTCATGAATTCTCTCACCCCAATTCCATTTCACTTTACCATGATTGAACATCCATTTCATTGACTCCAACCATTTTTCCTTCTGGCGGATTGTTATTATAAATTTTGAATTTGGATATTTCGAGTCAAGCTCTTTGAATAACAGTGGGACAGGAGAATCACCTAATGCATCGAATTGATCACACATTTCCCACTTGGGCTCGTCCAAGAGAAGGAAGCCACAAAGATGCACTGATTTCAGACCAAGCTCTGAGATTATACGATGCAATGAAGTGGTCCCCGAACGAGAAAGCCCAATGTAAAATATTTTATTATATTCTTTGTCCATATTATCTTACGACCCTAGCATAAAGCTCTCAGCCTGAGGAACCAGAACCCTATTCGCTTCAACTCCTTATTGTATTTTATATTTTATCACAATTTGCCTTGGCAAATCGATCATACAATCAATCGATTACGTGTAAGTTGAAAAGGATTTTGAACTGTGAGGATGAACACCATTCTATTTTGCGAACGTCAAAGATGAGTCACAGGCGGGAGCGAATTGGCTCCATCCGCTGCTTGCCCTCCCCTTTCACATGAAAGACCGGAAAGCCATTTGGCAGGATAACCACCGTATCGCCGAGCAAGCTCTTCAAGATCATTGCGATACTTGTGCTCTAAATATTCTCGGTATTCATTTGGCATTTCAACTTGCCTAGACTTATTGTTAATCTGATGAAGATCTACGTGATTATTGGAGTCTTTCGCACCAAAGTGCTTGAGAATAACTGAAAGAAGAGCATCCGGCTGTTTGATTATAGCATCATAGTAGCCCAAGAGCATTTGACTCGAATCGTAATACCGCAAAAACAAGTCAATTGTGCGAAAATAATTGGAGCGAAGCTCTTGACCAGGGCAATCAACAAATTCCTTAAACGCATCAAAATTATTTAGGTCGATTGTATTTCCAAACTTCTCCAGATAACGATACAACGACCAAGCTCGATCAATTGGGTTTCTCATCAGGAACAAAATTTTTGCATCAGGAGCGACAGAGTGCATGCGAGCAACGTCTTCTTCGTTTAAAATTGAATAGCTGGGAGTGATATCCCCTGTAATCCCAGTTTCATTTTTGAACAATGACTGATACCAAGCATCAGAGTAGTTTTTGAAATAATAACGCGCCCACCAACGGGCACGACTGAAGTTCGAAGATTTCAGACATTGAATAACTTCTTTGGTGGCCTCTAATGTGTATTTACGATTTCGAAGTCTCTTAATCAGTTTTGTTTCTGATAGTATACTTGGTGATGGGTAAGTGCGAGATCTATCAAAATAGTGAATTTCCTTAATCGGAAGCATGGAAAATTCAGGGTGACTGCTCAGTCTGGAAAATAGCCAAGTGGTCCCAGCCTTTTGGGCACCTATACATATGAATTCTGGTTTCATTGAAGAATGGTGTAGCAACTACAGGAACAAAAAAATCGAGTACTCGATTGTACATCTCATCATTGTGTTGCTACTCGCTTTGATAAGTTCCTCCATTTTTCTAGTGCTTGAAAAAAAACAGCGACAACGACAGACTTGTGCCTAGGAATATTAAAAAACTTCCCAAGGAATTTCGCCGATGGCTCTGTCGATTCCCAAAAAATAGATTTAGGATCAATTAATTCATGAAACAGCTCCCTGAGGCCGCTTTCTTTCTCACCCGGCAAATGCCAAATTGCCAAATTAAGATCTTTTCTTCTAAAGTTAAAAATATCGGGAAGTGTCCATATACGCTTTGTAAAACTTCGTCGCGTATCATGTATTGATATACCTATGAGAGAATTGTAAACATAAGAGCTAATATACTCGTCGTTGTCGAAAACAGAATCCCCGTTATCAAAGGTCATACTATTTTTTTTGGTTCTTTCCTGATCCATACAGTAATTAAATACCTCATACATTGAATCCGAAACAATTTTAAGGTGACTCGCACTGCCCCCAATTAATTCTCCCCCATACCAAACTGGATACTCTGCTTGAGATTTCATAACAGGTATTCTATCGTATAGCTTACCCATATCTTCCATGCTCAAGTTGTGTGGAGATTTGATCTTTGGCCTTGAACCACGTTGATAAGTGTCTTGCAGCAATAAGCATTTATCATTGTCTATTTTTTTAAAAATGTCCTCGCCGCTTTTTGTCCAAATACAGTCTGAATCAAGCAATATTGAAGGTTCATCTAAGTTTGCTAGATCACAAATAACCTCATGCTTATAAAACGCATTTCTGAATCGTTTGCTGCATTCTTTAGGGTCAAACTTCTCGAACGGCAGATACACCAGTTCGATGCCTAACTTTAAAAACATATCGATTACGCCATGTCCATGAATAGCGAGATCTTCCATATTTTTGTCATTGGTATAAACTAGGTGACTCTCATTGGGATTAAATTTGATAGAAGTCATGCAGAACGTAATACAACATCGCCAGTATACGATTCGCTTATCATCAATGCCTTTAAGGGCTGGATAATGATTGCTTTTACCTTCTTCATCAACGTCAACACATACTGAAGTTACTATGTTCATTACTTTAATTCTTATAATCTAGCTAGCAGCTAATTCGCCTATCGGCAATTTACGTATATTTTCAAATTCGAAATTCAAACCCACCTTGGAACATTAATTTCATGCTTTGACTGATACATATCTTCTTTCAAAGTATGAAAGACTTCGTCTTTCACCTATCAAGATAGAGCTTCCTTTTTAAGGTTTGAAAACTTTCGCATTAAGTGCCCTACCGCCTTCTGAACAAGATTTGAAAACCTACCTGATATTCTCCAGAATTTTGATTTCTTCAAAAATGCTTTAATACTGACAACAGACGACACGCTGTTAGCATTTTCGCATGTATTCGGGAATGCAGTGCCCTCAATATCAAGGAATTCATTAACAGATTCATGATAGATCACTAAGAAACTAAATACTTAGGGTCAACAACCTTAGAAACTTGAGAGCTTGAAGTCTCTGGAAAACTAGAAATCAGAGAATTCCTTGCAATTGATAATATTTCTTTTTCCATTCTTAGGGTATCGTCAACTTTGTTAAGTAAATCGCTAACATTTTCCGTATTCGAATTTTTGTTATACTCAAAAACTGACATATGGGATTTATGTGCCCAATCGACGATTCCCTTGTACCTGAGGTGCAATGATGAAAAAGTGTGCTCGTTCCCTGTGATTTTTCCCCAGTATTTTAAATTCCCTAACATTATTTTTTTACGTTCCCAAACGACTCGAGTTCTCCTCATATCGATTTGTTCTTTTCTAGAGATCTCATCTCTCAATATTCTTACATGCAATCGGACTGCTTCGATACCGTATACGACGCCCTCTTTCTCAATCATCATTCGCCAAGATTCTTCGGGAATTTTTGAACGAATCCATGGCTCATCTTCAATATTCCCACAACTTGATGAGAGATATGAATTTATTTGGAAAATTGCATCGTACGGGCTAAACATGTTCACCTCTTCTGATAGAGAATATTTATATCCCTTAATTGTTGAAACTCTACGGGCCCTATTCGTCTTTGAATACCTCAAAGCCATTAACATGAACAGGTAATGAACATGGACCAATCCATATTCTCCCGATCTATTGTACATATAAACATCAAATAGTTTTTTTTCATCGTTGAAACCTGCAATTACACAAGGATGTAGATCGTCAACTCTGAGGAACCGGTTGGATTCTGGAATATAAAATTTGTTAGCGTTTACTAGGACACAAAATCCATTCGATATCTTTTCAAGCAGGTATTCCAGCGTGCCCAATGGTTGAAAAGAGTTGCGATCAATATCGATGCTATCGAAATTGAAGTATCCCATTCCCGCGAATTGATCGAGCTCTAACCATGGCGAGATCCTCATAAAAAATGGGCGTTGTTCACTTTTTGGAGCAAGAGCAATATTTATATAAAAAGAACCTAAGGCGGGAGTAACATCACATTGTGCACCCAAAACACTTAAAGCTGCCGAAGGTGAAACATAAGTTTTATATGACGGATTAGGATTATAAGGAATACGAATCTCTGTAACCACTTTATCTTGCTTTCTAATTCTCCACCTCATAAGCACCCAACGAGTCGAGGTAATTGGTATCGATACAAGGACCATAAAAAATATCCCAACACACTGAGATATGATACTGATCAGAATACTTGACCCTAGATTTTTCATACTGTAATTAAATATGGATACACATTCTCTCTCCTTAGACAATCGATAGTTCGTGCCTTCAACTAGAGGATTTCCTAAAACTTACGATTATCATGTTGAAGACATGACCATGCTAGGCTCCAAAAGATCTGCCTGCCTCATCACGTTCAGGAAATATTGGCCCTTCTTCTCCATTAGTTCATCATGAGTTCCAATGTCAGCAACCTTTCCATTCTCCAGCATTACTATTTTGTCAGCCGAACGAATTGTACTAAGTCGGTGGGCAATTACAAAAGTCATTCGATTCTTTATTAACTTTGCCAAAGAAGCCTGCACCGACGCTTCCGATTCACTATCTAAACTACTAGTTGCTTCATCCAGGATTAAAATTTCAGGATCAATAAGGAATGCTCGAGCGATACAAATTCGCTGTTTTTGCCCGCCAGATAGGCTTTTTCCACTCTCACCTACCATAGAGTCATACGCATTCGGCCAAGAAGATATAAATCCATGTGCATCCGCTTTCTTAGCAGCTATTTCGATTTCGCGCATTGTCGCATTCGGTTTCCCGCAAGCAATATTTTCAGCAATGCTTCCCTCAAACAGGGTAACCTCTTGTTCAACGATGGCGATTCGCTTTCGATACGAACCCAGTGAGAATTCTCTGACATCCACTCCATTAAGAAGGATCCTTCCTTTCTCTGGCGAATAAAAGCGTGAAACAAGATCAACCAACGTAGATTTGCCAGAGCCACTCCGCCCAACCAATGCGACAGTCTCTCCCACACTCACGCTAAAGTTGATATCCTGCAAAACAGGCACATCCGGCTCGTAGGAAAAGTATACCGAATCCAATTCAATTTCTCGAATGGTCGATGGCACCTTCTTTCCTCCATTAAAAGACTCTTCTTTATCAGAGATTCTGAAGATTTCATAGAGCCTCGACAGTGCAGCAACGCCTTTTCTAGAATCGGTTCGAGCTCGAACTAACCCCGATATAGGCTCAAGCACAAATGTAGTATATAGAGACAAAGCAAAAATATCTCCAAGTGATGCGTGACCCTTAATACTCAATATGCTTCCAATGCAAATGATAACCAAGACGCACAAAGACAAAATCATCGTCCACCCAGAATTCAATACACGTTGCATCTTAGCTGCTGAAAGTTGCAAGCGATCTATCAAATGAGTATCCATAGAGAAATTCAGTTTTTCCCGCTCTTTTCTACTATAAGTCCTCAGAACGCGAATTCCCCTAAAAAGCTCTACGACACGACTAGATCGCTGTCCCTGCTTTACAAGTATTTCTCTAAATAATGGCCGAATCTTCCGAGCCGCCAAAAAGCTTAGTGCTATTGCTGGAGGTACTAACAAAGTCGCAAACAGAGCCAATTTCCAATTAACCCAAAACAATAGTATAAAAGTCACTACAACGCGCGCCCCTAGAATGGTAGGTGTAACAATCAAATATTGAAATAGATTAGAAACTTCGTCTGTGTCGCTACCTAAGCGGTTGTTTATGTCTCCGGTCTTCAAACGCTCCAATCGAGACAATGAAAGTTCCAATAAATGACCGAAAAGCCTTCTTCTCATTGAACTAACAATGCGCAATTTAATATTTAGTGTCTCCAATTGCCCGATTAGAGTAAAGCCAAACGAACTAATCGCCAATAAGAGAGCAACAAGTCCAATGCAAATGGACAAAATGACTTTTTCGTCCTCACGAAATGTATCCACTGAAATAATCGAATCGGTCAAAAAGCGAATCACCAATGGCTGCAACAAGCCAAGAGCGATTCCAAGAAAACTACACATCAAAATGAATACAGTTCTTTTTCGGAAAGGACGCAACCAATGCTTGTACATTTTCCAAGCCTCTCGAGCAACATTCTCTGAATAACCTTTCTTTCTCGAGTTCTTTTTCTCACTCTCAAATCGCGATGGATTTGAAATATTCTGAAAAATTTTTCTATAGCGGGTCTTCGATGATTCCATAATCAACAATTTAATGAGCGAATATCAAATAACAAAAAAAATAGCTCTGATAGCTAAGCGAAAAAAACAAAATTGGCGTATTGAGTATCAGTTACCAGGCAACAACTTCGGAAATCGAATTTTCATCATCACGCTCTCTCGCATGATGAAACCCCCAATTTGAAACATCAAACCCATATAGGGATTGGAACCGAAGCATATCCTCCTGCAATTCATTAAGCACTGCATTTCTTTCTTCTTTAGTAAGACCTTCCTTCTTTGTCTTCGAAAGTCTACTAAAAAGGCGTTGAGCAAACGCTTTTACTGGATCTGGAAAGCGACTCATAATATTAGATACAAAGAACTCTCCAACACAAGCCCCCCAACCAGTGGCTGAAGGCGTTTTATTCTTATTTTCATATTCTTTCGGGAAAGCAGTCTTCTTAAGACCAAGGAAATTATAAACTTTCTCTAAAGTCTCCTTAGGGGCTTTTTTGAAGCTATCAAAGTCAAGCAACAACAGGTCTTCATGCAACGGAAAATATTTCCGATACAATTCCAACTGCTGACAATATTTAGTCGTACCAATCAGATGTTTATCTGTGACTTCCTTTTTCCATTTAGGGTTAGAATTGTAATGAGATACAACTCTTTCAAATGGATTCCTTACCATGTAAATAAACTTTGGTCGCAAGCCGTATTCAAAAATCTTTCTCGGTACATCTTTAGCCTTTAAGTTTGGGAATTTCGTGTAGCCAGTAGAACCTTCCATTGCGTACCTGTGGACCGCAGGATCAAAGTTAAATAGATCCTCATATCTTTCAGGCTTAGGCATACGAGAATCAAAAGTGGAAAAATATTCTGGTTCTTTCGTCTTCGCCGGACATATCCCCGGATGTGATTCAAGGTAGTGAAATAGAGACGTCGTACCGCATTTCATCGAGCCAATTATCATCAAGCTAGCATCACTTGGAATTTTGTTTTTCATAAATTTTCAAAAGACTAATTTCATAAAAAATCATCATAAAAATGATACATTTAGGACTCTATTATTCAGACAGGACAGCGAGTCTGCCCTCCATTTTACTGCTTTCACTACGCCCTAGTCCTTTCAAAATTTCCTCCATCCGAGGGAGTAGCATAGCAACATACGCCTTTCTATCATAATGATGGTTGTATTTATTTGAATTCAACAATTCCGATTTTATGACTCCTGCTTCATTCAGCGAAACTGAATCCAGGTTTATAAACGATATGCCGTTATCTTCAGCAAAAGATTCCATACGACTGTTGAATTCAATAGTAAGGTCTGTCCTCTCTTTTTGAGTCGCGGTAACTTCCTTCCTGAGGTTCGCTATTTCGCCCCAATCCTGATTGTCTTGGATCGTTGGAAGCGGACAACTAACGATAACCACATGCTTACTTCTAGATATATTCTTCGTAAACTCAATGTAATTGCGAACCGCTTGATCAAGCATCTCATTCACATTGATATTATACTTTTTGGATCGATACCAAATAACAAATCCCGTATCAACTTCCCCCAACAAAGTTATGCATACCTTCGCGTTAGACGTTTCAATCGCATTTCCAAAAATGGGCATTGCCTGAGTAACTGAGTTCGGATTTTTCAGACCCGAAACAGTGGCTCCTCCAACAGCAACCGTATCAAACCAATAGCCCGGAATATCTGCATCGTTGTGATTGAACACCCTTGCATGGGAATCGCCCAAAACCAGGATTCTTTGCTTCCCCAATTTCTTGATTTTTCGAATAACTCTATGAGTCAGTCTGATTGGGTTTATTTTCAATTTCTTCATTTCGCTAAACGGAAAGGATCAATAAATAGACACTGCAATCAGCACGAGATGGTGCAATTTAAAGCGTCTTCACGTTCCGCTTCTTCGCTCGATCGAACAAACCCCCACTGAGACACATCGAATTTGTACTCATCTTCAAACTTAAACATATCCTCTCTCAAGGCCCTAAAGATGATTCCTTTCTCATCCTGAGTAAGTTCATACTTTCTAGTATTTGAAAACCTACGGACAAAGCCTTGAGCAATTTTTTTTGCTGGAGATGGAATAATGCCTAGTTCTTGTATTCGTATTTCTGCTTCGGTTAGCGATGGTGTTTTGTTCTCCGTCTTGAAGTGATCAGGAAACACAGGTTCTCTTAATCCAAGAAATTTATATGCTTTTCTTAATACGATCCTTGGATCCTTCTTCAATTCATTGAAATCGAGCAACAGCAAATCCTCTCTTGGGAAGTATTGCCTAAACAATTCTAATTGCTGGCAATACTTGCTAGTCTCAATAAAATGCTGACGAGTCACTTCCTTTTTCCATTTTAGATTGGCATTATAGTGAGAAACGACCCTGTCGAACGGATTCCTTACAATATAAATCAACTTAGGCCTTATTCCATACTCATGTATTCTTTTGGGGACATCCAACGCATTCGAACTGGGATACTTGGTATAGCCAGTGGAGCCCTCCATTGCATACTTATGAGCAGAAGGATCAAAATCAAACAAGTCCTCATATTTTCCAGGCTTTGGAATATCTGCATTAAAACCCGAAAAATACTCAGGTTCTTTTGTCTTCGCTCCGCATATCTCTGGATGAGATTCAAGATAGTGATACAAAGAAGTAGTACCACATTTCATCGCGCCAATTATCATTAAATGAGCTCTACTTGGGATTTTATTTCTCATACGTTTTCTATCTAAAGTAAGATTAGGAATTAAAATATTGGTTTTATGCTCTAATAGCAGAAATCACATCTACGATGTTAAGGAGACCTCATCAAAAGCGGAACATGTAGTTATCCCTTCAACACCAGAACAAGCGAACAATCCGATTAAATTGAATTCATTTCTTTTAGCAGATACAGACGCCGTTAATTGCCAATCATTGCCATCTCCTGAAAAGAAAGTAGATACTGAAGATTCACTCTTTATAATTCGTATCCAAAAACATTGATTTTGTCGGTAACCTGGAAGAGCTAGTTTACTAAGATTTGATTCATCCAATAAGGTTGGATCCCCCATTCCTGAAGATCTCGATATCGTAGCAAGCATCAATTGAGGAGATAAATGGCATGCAACAACTCTAGAATCACACTCTAAGCTATCGCGAATCATCAAGCCAACTTTTGTTTTTTGAGAACTTACGGGAAAAACGATACGAGCTGTGAGCATGGAATTACCCTCAATCGCATCATAGACATAAAAAAGCTGATCCCTGTTTCCTGCACCCTTTCCGATCCCCAAACCTGACGCTTCAAAAAGGAATTTACTACCATCAAAATTCACAGAGCCCTTTATGCAAGGATTCCCAATATCGCTGCTTCTCCACGTTTGTGGTATCCCTGCGCAAAGACTTGCGACAGCCGAACGTTGGATTTCCACACCTTCTTCTACAAAAGAAACAACATAATGATAAATCCTTCCTTCTCTGATAGCACTGTCGACATACCTTTCTTCAGATAAGCCACTCACAATTTTGATAAAAGGCCCATGCACATCATCGCTCCTGGCCACATGATAAAATCCACGACTACGTCTAGCTGATAGATCAGCTACGCCAATCCAAGATAAACGAATACTTTTTTCTAAGTTTTCTGCCAAAAGAACTATTCTCGATTTAGAGATATTCGAGTCCTTCCCGCTTTGCTCTGAAAATCCCTGGAAAAGCAAACTGCCAAAGCCTGGATGATCAGTGTGCTGAGCCGAGCTTTCAGTCACGCTTCGATTTATAACTTTTGAAACTGCATCGACACATTTCCCCACGCGTACTCCGTAATGATTTTCAATCATCTCGAATACAGGCCGAAACTCCCCTCTACGTTCCTCTGAAATAACTGACAAGTTGTTGACATAACCTCCAGAGCCATACTTGCCTGAACGGTCGAGGTACGGCGTATAGGGTACACTAAACCCTAAGTTATATTTCGCGTTATATTCAAAGCCCTTGAATAGCAAATCACCGCTTACTCCATACAAATCTAAACCCTGATTCCAACCGATCTCGCATAGTTCAGCCAAACACCCGAGACCGAATTGGCAATGAGCTTGATCGCGACTGCTCTCTTGGCATTGCCCGCTCTCATTGACAATATAATGTCTTAAGCTTCCGTTTCCAGGCCCAGAAAAATAAAATTGCACAGCACGTTCAAATATTTTCCTACTATTTGTATACACTCCGATAGCAGCCATGCACTTCATAATAGCCGCATCCCAATTTCCATTTGCGAAAGAAGCAAAATCCTTTATAATTGGATACCAGAACTCTAAAAACCAATCGTCCGATTGCTTAATGCGCTCCGAAGACCAACCACTCTCCGTATAACGTAATATTTCAGCAGCATTGCATAACTTAAATCCATCCAACGCAGCTAAGAGCAAAGTATCATGCCCTTCTAAAGATTCTAATTCATCCATCCATACATTTAGTATTGATTGGGCAAGACGTGCATGGGCAATATCGCCTGTAAAATACCACATCAACGCGTTCTGATAAGCTCCATTTGCATCGTCATGAAGCTCATACAAATTTATGTCAGGACGACGAGACACTCTACGATAGGGGCCTCGAACTTTATACGACGACTGCGAACAAGGATGCGAAGCAAGTGCTGAATAAGCAGGATACGCTTTCCCATCATGAGCCTTAATCTCATCTCTTATCCCATCAAGGTTCGACTGCGAATGCAATATGCCAGGATGGATAAACCTAGCAGCAACCTCAGCCATGTTAGTAAGACACGGACAACTCGTTTATGCCACGATAAAGGTCTTCCATAGGCATTGTCCCCTTTTCCACTTTAGCACGGCAGAGAAACGAAAGAGCAGCAAGAAATTTATCCTCTTTAACACTCTCAGAAACTTGGAAATATTCAGCCTTCAGGATCGAACTCGGATCTTTGTAGTACCCAACCCAAGGAGCTGGAAAGAGAACGCTAAGCTGATGCAGCCCATAATCCATTATTCTAAGGCGTGGTTCTTCTTCACTAAGAATCTCCATAGCATGGCGGCAAATTTCGTTTCTTACAGGAACATGCAATGGTCTAGCAGATACAGACTCCTCAATAATTTCAGGCTCCGTACTAAAATCCGAATAAGGTATGTAATGAGCCATATTCATGCAACCAGTAGAATGCCTGATAACATAATTCATAATAATATCTTCCCCATTACCGCAATCATAACTTCGTATATGGTCAAATTCCGGCAAAAACCTAAAGTAGTCAGTAATATACTGCTTCTTCATAATCAGGCACCGGGTTAAGACGATATCCACATCTCCATAAGCATCTTTAAGACTGTACTCGTTAGAAATATTCCTTCCGATGAAGCCATGGCTTAATTCTGGTCGCTTGCAATATTCAGCAAAAAGCACCTCAAGGCTTTTCTCAGGAACGATAAGGTCATCGTCATGAATGAGTATATTTTCCTCATCAGCGAGAGCCGCAGCGGCCCAACGAGAATCGAGACCAGCGTCATGCTTGCAATTCACAACTTTGACACGAGAATCACCTTCGAAGTCAATATCTGATTCCAAATTATTGTTCCATACAACCGCATCGCTTATTAAACCGTATTTTAAATACGTATTCACAATTTCTTTAACAATAAACGGTCTCTTCCAATTCATAATAACCAAGGTCATACGCTGTCCTTTGAGAGAATCCGAATTAACTGATTTTGCCTGTAATAGAAACCTTTGCTTACGTTCACGCTCCTTCGTCAAAGACACTTCCGATTCGCGTGTCTTTTTATCAAAATCGTTTTCTTCAAATTCCTTATTTCTTTCCGGATCTCCATCTTCGTTACGAAGCCAGAAATAATGGGATACAGCCTCTTTAAGCCCTTTTTTTTCATTCGACCATGAAAAACAATCCCCCTTCTCAGCCCAAACATCCCGTTCTGGATTGTAGTCATGTTCAGCAAAAAGCCTCAAGCGGTCTTCTGTTCTACGGTGGCGCGATTCGCCATGCCACAAATGAAAAATAGCTCCGGGCGAATAGGAAACAGTCCCTTGAACTCGTTCCTTCATAGAATCGATCCAAGACCGTTGATGTTCCACTAACTCTGCCGGTAGGATATGAGTAAATTTATGGGTATCACGGCCGAAGAATCCACACGCTAAAACCGTATCCGCTCCCCCAACAATCATTTTATCATAAAAGCCTATATCATCGAATATGGAACGCCTCGCAGCCCAGGCAAAACCAGAATGGCCAATCAGCAAATAGTCATTAAGAAGATCACGATGAGCGTAAGAATATCCAACACCATGCCTTTTCTCATACAAAGGATCATTTGCGCTTTCGACATCAACAGTTACTTCACCAGGACGCAGTCTCAACGAGAGTTCAAAAGGTTGCACAACTGGGTATTCAGTAAGACGATCGACTGTATCCCCTATCCAATTCGAGTTCTGGAAAAGGATATCGCAATCTAACCAAGCAAATGCATTACAATCACTTGGTAAATGATCCAAGCCAATATTCAACAAGCGCTCCTTTTGCCACATAACGTTCTCTTCGCTCGCACGAATTTGAACTAACTTATCAGCATCCTTCTCCTCGAGTTCGAAATCCTGATCTCCAAATGCTAGTTCAACCGTCAGTAGCTTCAGCCCTTGCTGCTTAGAAGCCTTTCGAAATGTCTGATAATGGGAGCCACGGTTCTCATACCCTTGAGGGTTAAAAAACACTGTAAGCCCCCAAAACGTTTCAGGGGTAATCATTGATTTATCATTCATTAGTAGTTGTTATTAATTGTTTGTCTATATGGAGAAGACCTTCTCCTGCATTGGGATAGCTAAACCGTGGGCCACCCAAAAAGATCTAAGATAATTGATCGATCCTATTATGTATTTAGATCTCAACCATAATTCAAAAGGCTTTAAGCCAATGAGTCATAATTCGACGTTCTTTGTCCTCAATTTCATCAAGCAGCTTAATCAACAAACCGAAGTTTGATCTACCTTGATCCCCAACAACAGCGAACGACATTTGCTGTAATCGACGAGCAAGGTCCAAGACGTTTTTGTATTCATTAGCTAGCGCTCTACACTGAGAATTAACTGCGATACGGTCAAAGACACGATAAATAACCCATTTATGCTCCATCAAAGTGCGCGTAGCTCTTAGATCGATAAGACCGCGTTCATTCCCGAATGCTCTAAAACACTTACGAAAAGATGAATACACCCCGATCCCAAAAGTCCCACGCGAATCCGTCAAAGGATTTCCGCTAGTAAACTTTGACGCCTTTGAAAACCAACTACTCCCTCGATCTGCATGTAAATACGATAGCAATTGTGCCGAAACACAATCCGTATCCATATGCTTAGGTCTATCTGATTCGAGAGAAATTTCCTCGATAACAGAAGGGAGCTCTTTCAAGCGATACTTCCCGATTTTTAAGCTTTCAACGAGTAGTCCAATTGGCAAATCGACAATTTCCAAAACACGATCCGTTGTATAGCTCACTTGCTTAAAAGTCCGAATCTTGTGATCATATCCGACTAGCAATACTTCATGACGTCGATGCTTTTTCCTAAAAGAAGATGTCTTCGGAATGAAAAAGTCATTTACTTGAGCATGGATATATATCCCATTTTCAATTTTCTCAATAAGCTCACTTATGAATTCGTTGGGAGAAATCGCGTTCATTTCCTCAGCAGTCCAAGGTTTATTCGAATAGTATCCAAGTTTCGAATAATCCTCAATACTCAACCCAGGAAAAAATCTAAAATGAGAAGCTTGATTTTTTCCCGATCGCGATAGCTTTGCATCCGGAAAAAAAAGATTGATGTGATAAGTCAACGCAGGACCATCAAGAAAATGCTCAGCAGTAATAATTCCAGTAGGATAGGCATTGAAAAGGTAACTTTTCAATGGAGCGTCTCGATTAAAAGGAAGCATATAACTCCTACTTGCCAAAGACCACTTTGAACTACAAAAGCCAGCCTTGAAGAGATTATAATACCCACGGATCAGTAAATTCATAGTATAATCTTTAACGAAAAAATCAGCCTATAAAAAAGCCGCCAATCCAAAAAAACATTTTCACGATTCCTTTTTCGAAGAGCTGAAAGCTCCTACTGAAGCTAGCCTATTTTTAAGTCGCCCAACCAACCCTTTTGGTCGTTCGTTCTCTATTTTTGCCGCTAATTCCTTGATCGACAATTCCATCAAATCCAAAAATGCAAGCGTCACATGTAGGTTCTTCTCGATTTGAGCAACCGCCTTTACAACCATTAACGAATGGCCGCCCAAGTCGAAGAAATTATCTGATGTTCCGACTTTTTCAATACCAAGCACTTCTTGCCAGACAGTACACAAAACTCTTTCGATCTCATTCTCTGGGGCTACATAACGCGTGCTCAATAACATAACATCATCTGGCGCCGGAAGAGCCTTCCGATCTACTTTCCCATTCGCATTGCGATCAAATCCTGGCAAGACAATGATATTAGCCGGAATCATGTAGCCAGGTAAAAACGTCCTCAAAGACTGCCTCAACGAAACAGTATCCAAGTCTGGCTCGCCAATGACATAGCCAATCAAAGCCTTCTCTCCGCTTACCGAATACATAGACGCCACCGCATCGACTACTCCAGGCTGTTGTAGAAGAGCCGACTCGATTTCTCCAAGCTCTAAGCGCTGGCCTCTAATCTTTACCTGCCCATCCAGACGCCCTAGGAATTCCAAGCTTCCATCGGCAAGACGCCTCCCAATATCCCCAGTGCGGTATAGCAAATCCTTGGAATCATTCGAGAAAGGATTCTCGATAAACGACTTATTTGTCAGATCAGGACGACCATAATATCCTAGACTTCGATACGGTGTACGCATGACGATTTCCCCCTTAGCGCCACGAGGGCATGGGTTCAAGGCCTCATCCAAAACAAACGCTTGAGTGCAACTCATAGCCTCTCCAACTGGTATCGAAGAACGTTTTGCATCACCAACACTCACTTCTCGAAACATCTTTACCATTGTCGTTTCCGAAGCTCCATACAAGTTTACAAGTTTCACGGCATCTCCATGCCTGTCACGCCAAGAAGAAACATCAGACGGATGAAGAGCCTCGCCGGACATCAGAACTCTACGAAGAGATTCATAAGGCTTTTTAGATACATCTTCCCCCAGCAAAGTTCGGAATAAGCTTGGTACACAATGAACAAGTTCAATCGCATTCGAATTCAACCAAGACGAAAGCACTTCACCCGCCAGCGGATCTGCCCCCTTCGGAACGCAAACAGTGCCTCTACAGCAAAGAGCTGTCCAGACATCACGCAAGTAAGCATCGAACGTGAAAGACGTCAGCTGCGAAATACGCGTTCCCGGAGCAAGCCCCATAGAATCAACCTCCCAAGATACAAAATGCTCTACAGCACTACGCCGACCCGAAATTGCTTTCGGTTCGCCAGTTGATCCAGAAGTGAAATACAAATAACAAGGAAGCTCATTATCAAGAACCAGAGGCTCAAAAGACGTCTTTTCCATTGTTGAAGCCATCGCAACATCCACGATACGCTCTGCCTCAAGAACGTTGGCCAGTCTACCATTCAAACTCGTCCGAGCGTCTTCATCCACCAATGCCCATTCAGGTCGTAATTCTTCAAGGACCCAATTCCAACGACGCTCCGCCATATTAAGATCTAGCGGCATAAAAACCCCTCCAGATTTGAAAACAGACACCAAAGTAACAACTCGATATATGGGATCCTTAACACACGCTGCTACAATATCCCCAGACTTTAACCCCTTTCTCAACAGGCTGCTAACCAAGCGGTCTGACAAATCATCCAACTCGCCATACGTTAAGCTCCGCTGACCGCATTCCACCGCAATCGTACTCGGAAAGGCCTTTGCATTGTCTGCAAACCAACGACTCACACAGCCATACTCAAGCGTATGATCTTCAGCTAATGGAGCTTCCAGCAAAGCCTTCTCTTCCAAGTCGAAAAGAGGCAACTCCTTGAACTTACTTTCCGGATTCAAACCAGCAGAAATCAAGGTCTGACGCAAGGCATCAACCAAAAAACGAATCGTCGACTCTTCGAAAAGAGCAGTTGCGTAAGTAACGCTACAACTCAAACCTTCGGAAGTTTCTCTCACTAACAAAGTCAAATCGAACTTGGACTGCACAGCGCTCGTATTCAAACGACGAACAGAACCCAATGTATCTCGAGCATCTTCTGTATCAAAATTTTGGAAGACAAGATTAACGTCAAACAAAGGATTACGCCCACCATCGCGCGGCAAATCCAATCCATCGACCAAGTCCTCAAAGGCATAATGTTGGTTTTCGAAAGCCCCCAAACAGATTTCCTTAACCTCCTGCAAGTAGTCGATAAAACGCTTTTCACCAGATGGGAAGCTCCGCAATGCCAGTGTGTTAACCAACATGCCCATTATATTTTCTAGATCTGCATGATCTCGTCCCGATGTCGGCGAACCTACAACAATATCGTCCTGGCCGGAAAATCGGGATAACGTCGCAGAGAAACCAGCAAGCAAAAGCATAAAGGAGCTGGCATCGGAACGCTTACCAAGTTCCACCAAGGCCACGCTTGCTTCGTCCCCTAAATCAAAATCGTAACTCGCTCCTTCGAACCTTCTAATAGCCGGACGTGGAAAATCCAATGGAAGCTCAAGCGAAGCTGGAGGTGTCTCGTAAATGCCTTTCCAATACAATTTCTGGGTCTCTATTAAAGTGCGACCCTCTCCTTCTTGTTGCCATATCGCATAATCTTGATAATGCAAAGGCAAGGCCTCTAACTTCGCACCCCCATAAGCACCAACGAAATCGCGAATCAAAATCTGTGAAGAAATCCCATCGGAAACGATATGGTGCATATCCGTCAAAAGCAAAATCCGACCACTAGGCGAATGAGCAATTTCGACACGCAACAATGGTCCTTCCTCAAGATCAAATGGTTGAACAAAACTCTCCAAGCGATCCTGCAACGACTTCTCAGTAGGACATTCAAACACACTAATATCTAGCGTATCATCTTCTCCCGGAAGCCAAGCCACGGAATTACCTCGCATTTCGAAACGACCTCTTAAAATCGAATGACGAGCAATCACGACCTTCAGAGATCTTACCAAATCCTCCACCGCAAGGTGTCCGTCCAGTTCGTAAAATTCCGGCAGATTATAGGCCACACTTTGCTTGTCCAACAGTTGCAACGTATACAGTCGTCGCTGTTGCGAACTTGCGGGATACCATTCACGCTCGTCTACTCGACTCAGCCCTCGATACTCCACCCGCTCCTTGCGAGCAAGTAATTCCACAAGACCTTCAAGACGGGGCGACTCGTACAACTCTCGTAACGATAATTCAACTTCAAATTGCTTACGAATCTTCGCTACCGCACTCACTGCCATCAACGAATGTCCGCCCAGCTCGAAGAAATTGTCTTTCATACCGACACGCTCAGCACCTAGAATATCCTTCCAGATTGCAGCCAAGCTCTCTTCTCTTTTATTTCTTGGAGCGACAAATTCCGTACTAGGGCTTTGGCTTTCATCCAGAGCAGGCAAGGCCTTGCGATTTACCTTTCCATTCCCCGTTAGAGGGATGGAATCCATTTGAATAAAGTAAGTCGGCACCATATAGAACGGTAACGAATCGCTAAGAGACTCTCGCAGATTCGAGCTCTCCCAATCTCCATCTTTCACGACATAAGCTGCCAGGAAACTATTCCCGTTCTTATCGCGAGATGCATTCACGGCCGCAGTCTTGACGCCATCCAACTTGAGTAAATGACTTTCCACCTCGCCCAATTCCACCCGATAGCCACGAATCTTGACCTGATGATCTTTACGCCCTAGGAACTCCATTTCCCCTGTACGCATCATGCGACCCAAATCACCCGTTTTGTACATGCGACCTCCAAGAGACTTTCTAAAAGGATCCTCCACAAAAGCAGCAGACGTCTTCTCCTCATCATTCGCGTAACCAAGGGCAACTCCCAATCCCCCAATGCATAGCTCGCCTACAGAACCTGGAGGTACCATACGACAATCATCATCGACAATATAGAAGAAATTATTTGTAATGGGAACGCCATACGGAATGCTCGACCAACCGTTTTCCACCTTTTCGATAGGATGGTAATTCGACCACACGGTCCCCTCTGTCGCTCCACCCAAACTAATAGGCGCTACATTTGGGAAAAAATCACGCATCCGGTCGGGCAAATTTACTGGTATCCAGTCGCCACTCATAAAGGCCACTCGCAAGTCGTTTTGAGTGAATCCCTCGCTTTCGAACTCTAGCTCTCGAATGAGATAGTCCATCGTCGTCGGCACCGAATCCCAGAAAGTGATCTTCTCATCCACCATCAAACGTTTCAGTTCGCTAAACTCCCGCACCTGCTCCAAAGTAGCGATCACCAACGTTCCGCCAGCTGCGAGCATTCCAAAGATATCGTAAACCGACAAATCGAAACACATAGAGCTGATAAAAAGCAGCCTATCGTTCTCATCTACTCGAAAACGTCGATTCACCCACTCTACTAAATTCACCGCAGAACGATGCTCAATCATCACTCCCTTCGGCTTCCCTGTCGAACCGGAAGTATAAATGGTATACGCCAACTGCTTTGGATCGATCGCTAGGTCCAGATTACTTCCATCGTATCCAGAAAGCTCGTCTTCTTCGATTCTAACAAAACGAAGTTCACTCAATGCTCCTTCAGAGTCAATTTGAGTCACCGAATCGAGCACTGCGATATTAGCCGATGAATTGCTTAAAATGTAGGCCTGTCGCTCAAGCGGATAGGTCGGATCCACTGGCACGTAGGCACCCCCAGCCTTCAATATGCCAAGCATGCCAACGATCATATCGAAAGAACGTTCACTTATCAGCCCTACATTATCGCCCTGCGCCACGCCTTCTTTCTGCAGCTGATGAGCCAGTTGGTTGGACAATGTATTCAATGTCCCATAGGTCATACTCCGCCCATCCTTACGTAAAGCAACCAACTCGGGATTAGAGGCAGCCATTTGCTCAAACGGTTGATGTAAACTCAACTGATCCGAATACGCTCCTTCAGTATCGTTAAAGCCTTCCACGAGAAATTCACGTTCCCGCTCAGTTATCAATTGGTCTGGCAATAAAACTGTATCCGATTCGCTAGCAAAACGCTCTAAGATTCGTACATACAAATCCAAAGCATATTGCATGTCTTCACGATCAAAATACGAAGGCGAATATTTGATACGAATGGAAAGTTTATCAAAACTTTTGTCCACCTCGAGATCAAAGAGCGTATTGGTCATTTCCTCGCCATTCACTTCTCCGTCGAACCAATCCTCTCTTGATCCACTCAAAGTTCGACTTGAGAAACGCTTATCCTCGACCGCAAAATCGGTAAAGTTAAGCAAGCAGTCAAAGAACGGATTCGTATTCCCAAAGCTAGCACCGACCGCTTTAGCCACATCCGTTAGGTGCATCTCGTGCGAGCTTGCTTTAATCATATACGTGTGAACACCCGATATCAACTCGCTTGGACTCAAGCGATCCTTCACTTCTACCCGAACAGGAATCGTACTAAGGAAACAACCCAAGATTTTTTCTCCATCTTCAATCGCGGGTCGGTCATGAGAAACAACACCCGTTACAATCTCCTTTTCGCCACCAGTCAACCGAGACATATAAGCCTGAGCAGCGAGGAAGATCGATTTCAAGCTAACTTTCTTCACACTCGCAAGCTGCTGCAACTGCCCCAGTAATGTCTCCTCGGGCACGCAACGAACAACATCCATTCCAATGCTATCTCGCCGGCGCTTACCTGAATAATTGAATGGAAGCTTATTACGTGGACAGCCCTCAAGCGTATCCTTCCAAAAAGCAGTTGTTTCATCCGAAGCAGCTTTCCCAATCTGAGCTGCGCAGTAGTCCCGGTAAGAGGACTTCAATAAATCAGGAGCCTTCAAATCGCCTCCCTCTGAAGCTTCCACCATACCAGCAAGTTCATGCATCAGCACACTAACGCTCCAGCCATCCAAAATAGAATGGTGGCAATACAAAATACTAAAATGCCTTTCCTCATCGAGTCGGAAGCAGTGCATTTGCCAGAGTATTTCTCCATCGAATGAATACCTCTTTTTGAGCAGTTCAGTTTGAAAATTCTTGATTGCCCTAATCTGCTCTTCACCATTCAACGAACTCAGGTCGTCAACAGTTAGCGGAATATCTTGAAGCGATTTCAAAACGACTTTAGCAGGTGCGACTAAAGACTTCGTGTAAAACTGAGTCCTTAAAATCTCATGCTTATTAACCAAATGACCAAACGCTTCTCTCACACGGTCGAAATTCGAGCTGCGGAACTGAAAGACAAATTGATCATAATAAACAGGCTGTTCAGGAGCCAGTTCCGACGAGTAAATCATTCCCAGTTCGATTGAGGTCATTGGATAGAGATCTTCAAACTCCTTCGGAAGTGCTTCCAAATTATCTCTGAGCAACTTGTCTTTGAAGCCATCAATAGAATCGTATCCTATTTTCAATGCCTCTCCCAAGCGGCCTTTTCCAGCTCCTGACTTTAGGGAATCAGCAAGAGCTCTAATCGTAGAGGTCTGGTAAAGATCTCCCACTCCAAGGTTTGATCCAAATGCATGATTAATTTTTCCGAGCAATTGGATCGCTTTTATCGAGTGGCCGCCCAGTTCGAAAAAATCGTGCTCAATTCCAATGCCCTGCGTTCCCAACAACGACTCCCAAATGCCAACTAACGTACCCTCCATCGTATCACGTGGCGCAATGTACTCAGCCTCCAACGCGAGCGAATCGGATGGTTCAGGAAGCGCTTTTCGATTTATCTTACCATTTGCCGAAAGCGGTATAGCCTCTATAAACACGAAATAGGAAGGCACCATATAAGGCGGCAAGGATTCATTGAGTAAGGCTTTAAGCGACAGCAAGTCCGACTCTTTGCCACCTAGCAAATAAGCAACCAAAGCCCCATCCCCCGCAATATTCTTTACGACAACGACTGCTTCTCGAATCTCTTCTTTCTTGCGCAACGCATTTTCGATTTCGCCTAATTCAACGCGAAAGCCACGGACTTTCACTTGATTGTCGATTCGATCCAAATATTCGATACTTCCATCGGAAAGCCATCGAGCTAAATCCCCGGTACGATACATTCGTTCCCCTGTAGCGAAAGGGTTAGAAACAAATTTTTCACCCGTAAGGTCAGGTCGTTTCAAGTATCCGCGAGCTAACTGAATACCTGCAATACATAACTCGCCCGCTACGCCAATAGGCGCAAGCGCGTCATTTTCATTAACTATGTACAACTGAGTATTGGGCACGCACTTGCCAATTGAAATACTTTTATCCGATGGTTTTACTTCGCAGCAAGTCACATCAATACTTGCCTCCGTAGGACCATAAAGGTTGTGAAGTCCAACATTCCCCACCACCTTTTCCGACCACAAATCCTTATGCGCCAAGGTCAGAGCTTCACCACTGCAAATTACTCGACGAAGCGATTCATAGTAACGTGGGTTAGGAAGCCAATGAAGGAAGGCCGACAACATCGACGGCACAAAATGCATCGTAGTCACTCCATGCTGATCAATGGCATCCGAAATTTTCGCAGGATCGCTCTCTCCACCAGGCTCCAAGAAACACATTCTAGCTCCCGTCAAACCAGGCAGAAGCAGCTCCCAGACCGATACATCAAACGTATAAATAGTCTTCTGCAAGATCACATCGCTCTCATCGATGCCGTATTCGTCACGCATCCACAGCAAACGATTCACTGCGCCCGCATGTTCAAGCATAGCCCCCTTAGGCATCCCCGTAGATCCAGATGTATAGATTACATACGCAAGGTTCCGGGACGATTGCTGAAGTATCAAATTCTCTCTAGAAAGCCCTTCATAGGTTTCTTCCAACTCAAGGTCTATCACCTGAGTCGCAAATTCTTCTCCATTCGAAAATCTCTTCTGCGTAAGCAGAGCCTTGGCATCACTGTCTTCCAGTATAAAATCGACTCTGCTTTTCGGATACGAAGGATCGATTGGCAAATAAGCGCCTCCAGCCTTAAGTATCCCCAGAATTCCAACGATCATTTCGAAAGAACGCTCCACCATCAATGCAACGATATCATTTGGTCCAACGTCGCAATGATCACGTAAACGACACGCAAGCTGATTGGATTTCTCATTCAACTCTTTGAATGTCATCTCAGTTTGCCCCATTACGATCGCTATCGCATTTGGAGTTTTGACGACTTGAGCTTCAAAAAGTGCATGAAGACACTGGTCTAACGGATAGTCCACAACTGTCCCAACGAAATCGTTCAACAAAGTCTTCGATTCGTCCTCGCTCAAGATCTCCATATCGCTTACCGCTACATCGTGGTTAGCAACAGCGGATTCTGCGAGTTTCCTAAAGTGTTGTCCAATACGTTCAACCGATTCTGTCGAATACACATTTTTGTTATAATCGAATCGAATACAAAGCCCTTCCTTACCCTGGTGCAGAATCACATTGAAATTGTAATTAGTCTGCTCGTCACTTCGAACACTGGAAATTTCGAAATCCAACTCCTTCGTTAGTCGTCCATCACTAAGAGCTTCATCAACAGGGTAATTTTCGAATACGAACACATGATCAAATAATTCACCCGACACTTCGCACTGACTCTGTATTTCAGCCAAACTCAAGTACCCATTCTCTTCGCTCTTTCGAAACTCCAATTGGATATCCTCGACCAAATTTCTGAAACTACGATTCTCAGCATGCCCAGAACGTAAAGGAACAGTGTTGATAAAAAGGCCTATCATCTTGTCGATTCCATCAAGAGAGACAGGACGTCCAGATATCACATTCCCAAATACAACATCTTCTCTGCCATTATATCGTTGCAGCAAAATCGTCCATAAGGACTGAGCGACACTATTTACAGTAACCCGTAATTTTCGAGCAAGTTCCGGAAGATCCATGCTCAGTTCCTTGCCTAATGGCACGTCATACCTCCCATTATCGTAGGAAACACCCGCATTTGTAGCATTACCAAATGGTAAACGTGTCGCCGTATCAAAACCGCTGAAATACGCTTTCCAGTAATCCCGCGAATGGGAATTATCAGTTTCCGCTAGCCACTTTAAGTAGTCGCTATAGCGAGATTGTTGGCCAGAATTCGGAACTCCTTCAGGCGAAGCGTATGCCTCAAGATATTCCTGCATTAGCAACGGCATACACCAGCCGTCCATCGCAATATGATGATTCGTTACAAGTAGGTAGCTTTGCGAATCAGAGCATACGATCAATCGAAAGCGAATAGGACAATCGACAAGTAGGTCAAAACCGTTTTCTCGATCTTCGGAAAGCAGCATCTCGATATTAAGAATCTGATCATCCGCCGAAAGTCCCCTCCAGTCATTACTGGCAAAAGCCCCTGATTCCGTATTCAAAAATACCTGTAATGGATCCGTCCCAACTCCGACCACATAACGGCTCCTCAATGTCTCATGTCTACGAATTAAACTACAATACGCCTGTTGCGCCTTTTTAACATCGATCTGACCACGCAGTTCAAGCAACGACTGTACAACATATGTCCCAGAATCCTTATGAGCGAATTGGTAATACAGCATCCCTTCCTGCAAAGGCGTCAACGGATGGATGCTCTCGATCGAATCTGCCTTTTCCCCAAGACGATTTCTAAGATCCTCAAGTTCGTCCACTTCCATCCAAGTAGCTCCAAGATCGCTCGGAGTCTTTACAGGCTCTTCAATCTTTTCACAATGCTCGATAACTTCGGCCAGACTCGCTTCGTACAACTCCGCCAAAGCTTCTATCAACTCGCCATCAAAACGCGTTTTATCGTAAACGATTCCAAATGACAATTCGCCTTCAACCAACAAAGCATTGATTTCCAACAAACAAGTATTCCGATTACTTCCTCCGACGCACTCCCCCCTAGAATAAGACGAAATAGATAAGCCGCTCTCCTCTAGATCCGCGTCAAAGGAACCAAGATGGTTAAACGAAATTTCTGGAACAACCTCCAATGTTTCCATTTCCGCGAGATCGTTCCCACAAAGATAACGCAAAACTCCGTAACCAATTCCTTGCTTAGGAACTCGGCGGGCCCGTTCCTTTAATCGGCATATCCGCTCTCCAAAATCTCCAGCCCCTCCAATCGCAAGTTCAAAAGGATACTGGCTTGTAAACCAACCAACCGTACGAGAAACATCTGTTCCCTGAGCGATATCTTCACGCCCATGTCCTTCAAGATTAAGTACAAGCGTACCTGATTTGCCCAACCATTCTCCTAAAGCAGTTTCCAGCGAAGCAAGCAACAAATCGCTGGCCTTCGTTCCGTAGGTCTCATTGGCCTGCTTCAAGAGCGAATCCGTCAGCCTGCGATTCAGTCCCCCCGTAGTTTTCTCCAAGTTCGGAACAATCGAAGCCGATCCAGATTCTCTCTGAGGCAAGGGCAAGCTCTTCTTAGAGCAAACGCCTTCCCAATATTCTCGTTCGCTTTGCAAGGTCTTCGATTTGGAATAATCTATCAAACGATCCATCCAATGTCCGAAGGAGTGTGTCTTAGGTGGCAGACTAATCTCCTTCCCTGATCGAAAAGCCTGGTAGGCCAGCGAGAGATCTTCCAATAAGACCCTCCATGAAACGCCATCAATTGCCAAGTGATGAATAGCGATAAACAAATGATCTCCACCGCTCGTACGAAACAGCTTAGCAACACTCAATGGCCCATCCACCAAATTCAAGCTTCGTTGAGCTTCTGTAGCGCTTTCCTCTATACGTGCTTCCAAATCGTCAACTCCCTGTATGTCGACAACCTCTAAATTAGAAAATGGCACAACTGCCTCATCATAGCGCAGCGAGTTTTCGCGATCAGACAATCTCAACCGAAGGGCATCATGTCGATCACCCAAAACCAGCAACGCTCTTTGCAAAGAACTTTCCTCAAAGCCACCTTCGCACCTCAGAATAGCAGCCTGATTCCAATGATTGGGATTATCCATCTCTTCACCAAAGAACCAATGCATAATCGGAGAAAGTTCAACATCCCCCACTGCACGTCCTTGATCAATAGGTGCGACAAATTCATCAATATGAGTGCCTAAATCAGAAAGCCTGGGATGTTCAAATATATCGGCGACCTTCAAGCGATAGCCAAGAGAACGCATTTTGGATACTACTTGTATCGATTTTATGGAGTCTCCCCCCAATTCGAAATAGTTATCGTTCGTCCATACTTGTTTGACGCCTAAAACCGATTTCCACACTTCAACCAAAGAACGCTCAACTGCGTTCTTTGGAGCCACGCAATCTTCGCTTGATTCCAGATTACCCGAGAACTCCGGCAACGCTTTACGATTAACCTTACCATTTGAGGTCAATGGAATTTCATCAAGCGGAACGAAATACGCAGGAATCATATAGTTCGGCAAGCAGCGTCCAAGATGCTCTCGTAAAACACTTAGATCCATTTTTTCGCTACTCACAAAATAGGCGACCAACAGGTTTTCTCCATTCGCTTTCCTAGCAACAACAACCGATTTCTCCACTCCGGGGATTTTGAGGAGTTCGGTTTCAATTTCGCCCAACTCTATTCGGAATCCTCGAATCTTTACTTGGTGATCAATACGGCCGAAGCATTCAATCTCTCCATTTGGAAGCCAGCGCCCCAAGTCGCCTGTACGATACATGCGCTCACCTGGGATAAATGGATTCAGAACAAACTTTTCCTCAGTCAATTCCGGGCGCTTCCAATAGCCCCGCGCCAAACCATCGCCCGCAATACAGATTTCGCCAATCGCGCCTCTAGGTAAAAGACAATCGTTTTTACCCATTATATGGATACTTGTATTGGCAATCGGCTTCCCAATATGAATGAAGTCTTCCTCTATTTGCGAAACGCTCGACCAAACCGTTGTCTCAGTCGGCCCATACATGTTGAAAACCTTCGCCGTACTAACAGTGCGTATGCTATCGCGTAGTTCGGGAGGAAAGGGTTCTCCCCCAACTAAAAGCGCTTTCACGCCAACGAAGGATTCTTTAGCGTCGGATGATTCAACTACCCCTTTCATGAGAGAAGGAGTGGCTTGAATAATATCCACGCAGTTGCTTGCAACCATACGATTTAGTTCGTCCGGATCGAGCTGTTGCTCCCGATTCGCCAAAACAATTTTCATCCCAAGCATTAAGGGCACGAGAGATTCGAGAACAAAAATATCGAAACAAATGGTCGTTACCGAGGCAATCGACTGTTTTTTGCTCAAGCCAACGCTATCGGTCATGCCACGCATGAAATTCACAACCGAACGATGTTCGATCATAACTCCCTTCGGCATCCCCGTAGAACCTGATGTATATATTGTGTAGGCTAAGTTGGATGGATCAGAAACTGTAGGGAGATTCTCGATCGGGTAACTCGCGAATCTCTTCTCCTCCAAATTTACAATTTGCGCCTTGTTTCCTTCGATCGAATCTAATTCTGAAGCAGTGGTCAAAAGCACCTTACAATCACTGTCCTCCAGCATATACCGAATACGCTCATGGGGATAACTAGGATCTATTGGAACATAAGCCCCTCCCGCTTTTAAAACCCCAAGGATTCCGACCATCAAATCAATCGAGCGCTCTAGGCATAGAGATACCATCGCGTCGGGTCCCACTCCGAATTCCTCACGTAAAAACCAAGCAAGTTGATTAGACCGCTCGTTAAGCTCCCCGTAGCTAATCGCCTTTCCTTCAAACTGCACCGCAATATCACCCGGACAAGCCATGGCCCTTTCTTCGAAAAGTTCATGGATACACTTATCTTTCGGGTAATCGACCTGAGTATTATTAAACCCAAACAAAAGGAGCTCTCGCTCCGAATCTTCGATTAGTTCGATTCCGGACAAAGCGCTCCCCGCCAACGCTTCGTTAGGAAGCGTTACAATTCTTTTGAAAAGTATCTCGTAAGACTTCAATATCCGCAATGCGGATTCCTCTGAATAGGAAGCCTCTTCAAAGAGAATTTCGATCTCCAGTCCACTGCCTCCCATCTTTGCAAATACAGTGATCGGAAGGTCAGTTTTTTGCAGAACCTGGACATCATTAATCTCAACTCCCAGCACTCTCGATTTTTCGACCAACTTTTTGTCGATAGGTGTATTCTCTACAACAAATACGGAATCGAACAATCTGCTATTCGCAGAAATATCACTCCAAGATCTAATATCACTAATCGAGCAGTACTCATATTTTCGGACGTCCAGAAGATTTCTCTCCACGACCTTCAACCAATCGACTAGAGTCCTGCTTCTATCAACCTGAATGCGTATCGGCAAAGTATTCATAAACAAGCCAACCATCGACTCCACGCCTGCTACTTCTGGAGCCCTTCCAGACGACGTTACTCCAAACATAACGTCGTCGTTTCCTGTATACGAGCTCAACAACAGAGCCCAAGCCCCTTGCAACAAAGAACTTAAAGTAAACTCATTGGCACGACAAAGATCATTGGCCCTATCGAGTAATTCTACATCCAAAAAAGCGCTCGCCCGCTTTCGCTTACTTTTTTGCGACTCTATTTCGCGATGGCTCGATTCCAACGATATTCGAGTCGCTTCGGTAGTCCCATCAAGATAGCTCTTCCAAAACACCTTAGCTGCCTCAGCATCTTGTTCACCCAACCAACCGATATAATTTTTATAACGCCTAGGCTTATTGGTACGATATTCTAATCCGCCAACCTTCGAAGCATACTCTCCAAACACTTCTTCCAATATTCTGCCATTGGACCATCCATCGGTAATGATATGGTGATGCGTCCATACAACCTTTTGCCATTCATCACCAATTGTAATCAGGTGAAATCGCATCAGAGGCGCAACATTCATTTCAAAAGGCCGCGTCCCGTCCTTTTCGATAAAATCGATGACAGCCCGATCCCTGTCTTCTGCCGACAAAGATGAAAAATCCAATTCTCCTACTTCGACAGAAACCTCTTTCCAAACAATCTGAACCGGTTGTTGGACGTTTTCATAATGAAATGAAGTCCTCAACGCTTCATGACGTCCAACAACACTCTCCCATGACTCGTGAAATGCCTTTTCATTTAGTTGACCCTTTATATCGAATACAACCTGTACACAGTACATTCCCTCATCTGCATCTGCGATCGCATGGTACAACATCCCCTCCTGCATTGGAGAGAGCCGATAGATATCCTGAATATTGTCTTTATTCATCTAATACAATTTAGAAACAATTACTTTAAACTTATTCATTTCACGGAATTTTAATTCTCAATCCCAACGAGTTCTAAAGCCTCATCTTTTGGTGAATGCAGCGTCGCATTCACATCGTATCCATACAAAGCAATCAAATCGCCAATTCTTTGATTAATAGCCTCAATATGCTTTTCGTTGAATTCGCTCTTCCAAGTGTCGATTTTCCCCTTCGCGAAGGTTTCTGTATCCTTATTGTATGCGACCCTCGCTATTTCAGCAGGATCACCGCCAACGTTCAAGTGAGTCATCAATCTAACAATTTCCATCCCCTGACGACGTTCATCGCCCCCGCCATTTTCTCCAACAAGATCCTCGTAACGAAGATTTAGCACTTGAGGATGCAGCAACAGCCAAGTACACTCTCTCAGAGAATTATGATAAGGAAAAGTCGTGTCCGTAATAGCATGCATGATACGGTCATGATTATTATCCATTGCTCGCAGTATGGCAGAATGAGCATATTGATCAGGATACTTGCCAATCCCACCGTACCCCCTCATAAGATAACGAACGTATGATGAGACGATCGCTCTAGGATCTCGAAAGCTGTAGATTATCTTAGGCTCTCCCTTTCTAGACCAAGTCTGAAAAAAGGGATTGTCAATCCGGTCCAAAACAAAGGTATGCAAGCAAAGGCAGATATCATTAGGAATTGACGCGATATCTCCTAAAAAAGGCGCTTTAAACGATTTTTTCCCAATCAACCCGCGAACAACTAATTGTAATGCCCTTGAAAAGGCATTGGGCACGATCGACATATTAACCGCATCGAATCCCACCGACTTTCTCAAATTCATCCCTAGGCGTGATCCATGCCTCACAAATGAAAGGATTTCCTTTCTCTTCGGCATGCGTCCCCCTGGACCGATAATATCGTAGCCAAGCTCCTTCAAGACTCTTGTCACCAGATGGCTCCCCGACTTGGCCAATGAAACTAATATTGGGTTTTCCGCTCGCTTGCCAATTAGCACAATATGGGGAAACGTCTCATATGCCTCGCAGCGACCTACGACATCTTGCGTATCAGATTCATTAAATACAAATACAGCATCCCAAACTTCTCCATAGGCAGCATCTGGATCTTGGCACTCGACGACGCTATCTCTGTACTCCTCGTTTAAGGACGTATGGGCTACGACTACAGAAGGTGAGATATCATCCTTCAAGCGCTTATAAAACCTCTCTGCAAGCTCTTCTCCATGTAAAAGAATACGAGTAGATCCTTTCTCGTTCAAACGCTTAAAGCACTCAAAAAACACCTCATCAGAATACGAATTCTTTACTATAATCATAAATATATACCTTTCTTTTTACCGATATTTCCCACGGCCAATTTTATTAAATTACATCTGCGAGACGTTTCCATCCGAACAACTCGATGTTCGAGTTTCCTACCTAAATTCTGCACGACTAAGAGTCTTCACTTTTCTCAAACAGTATCCATTAAATGGACTTAACATCACAAGATGACTGCCAGACACGCTTCCTCAGAAATCCGAAATAGAACATTCCTTACAGGCTAGAAATCAATGCATCCAAATCATTCTGTCCCAATCCTGATTCCTTAAAATCAGACGGCGTAAACTGACGATCAGACGATCCTCGGATACTCTCAATCAAGCGATCTAAGTTCTCTGGGAACGACGATAAGGCTTCAATAATTTCTGATGCCCTATCCGATTTCGAATCACTGCAGCATCTGCATATGATTGTTCCTTTTTCACGCCATACAGTAAAAACCGCAGTGTCATCGTTCTCTAAGCAGTTGTCTAGTTCAGTAGACCAAGGTACTTCCACAAAGTTCACAGAAGGACTAGAACGCGGCACCTCTTCAAGATAGCGTACCAATACTTGGGTCTCAAAATCAGAATTCGGAATCAATTCAAAGGGTGTATCCAATCGGCTACGTATACCTTCTTTTACTTCCTTTAGATAATCGTCAAGAGAGTCACCATAACCTGCAGCATCTACCTTAACTGGGCTAACTCTTCTCGCAAATGCTCCTAGAACCTTCGAATAATCAACACCCTCAATATCCTTGAGATGCCCGTCATTCTCTAAGCTCAACTGCATTCCATCAGATCCCAAAGAGAGATTCAACGCAGCAAACACGAGTTCATCCATACGAAGGCCCAGCATTTGAAGATCTTCGCTTAGCAGTTTGCTGAAATTCTCAATATCAATACGCTGTTCGCAAAATAGGATATTGGAATCAATTCCGTTTTGTTCTGTCCCTTGAGTGGTAAAAGTTTTCGACAAACCGTTAGCTAAAGCACCATTTCCTACAAAAAGCCTGTTCAACTCCTTAACAGTTTCATCATAGCCACGCTCAACATCATTCTCATTTTCATCCGCTATCGATGGTAGACTTCGGACAAAATGACTCCAGGAACGCAAGTCCATAGCAAAAGAAGAACCATGCAAAATGAGGCGAGTTACCTCACTCTCTCCAAAGTCGACAAGAACAGCGGAAAACAAGTTACCATTATCAAAAGAAACGGCTTCTTTCGATTCTTTAAATAGACGCTCTGCCTCTCTAAACCGTTCCTCACCCTTAAGCCCACTAAGGTCGTGCACTTTCAGTAGATCCTCATCGGAAAGACTACAAATCTCCTGAGAGAGTTTACCTGTAGCATTCACGAACATCTTCAAACGAGTGGCCGCGTGTAAGTGTCTTAATCGTACAATTTCAGACTTTAGAATATCAAGACCGAACTCCGAATTAAAATCTAGCGCAAAACTGCGAACTTGCTCCTTACCGAGCCAGGGTAAAACAGATGGCAATGCGCCACCAGAGCGACTCGGATCCACCAATCCATTACGCTCCAACTCACCTGCAAATTCTTTAACATTTCTAAATTCAAATACCAAGGCCGGAGAAAAGTTAACCCCTGACTCATTCGCACGAGTCGATATTTGAATGCTCTTAATCGAATCCCCTCCAAGCTCGAAGAAATCTTCATTTGAACCCACTCTATCTAAATTGAGAACATCCGCCCAAAGACCCGCAATGAAACTCTCCAAGCCATCCTTAGGCCGCACATAATCCCTCTCTCCTCCAGTAGTCTCAGAATTCGGTTCGGGCAATTCCAAGCGATTGACCTTCCCATTAGCCGTAAGCGGAATTTTTTCCAACTCCATAAACCACCCTGGAATCATGTAGGAGGGCAATGCTTCATTCATAAACGCCCTTAACGCTGAAATGTCTATTTCATAATTACTCGTATAATAGGCGACCAAACTATCATTCCCACCCATTTTCTTGGATACGACGACTACTCCTGTAATTCCTTCAAATTTCGAAATGCACGACTCAATTTCACCCAGCTCGATACGAAATCCACGTATCTTTACTTGATGATCGATTCGACCAAGACACTCAATTCGGCCATCCGGCTTCCAGCGAGCCAAGTCGCCAGTTCTATACATCAAGCCGCTTTTATCGAAGCGATTGGCGACAAATTTCTCCTTGGTCAGCTCCTCGCGATCATGATAGCCACGAGCGAGTCCGTCACCGCTAATGCATAGCTCCCCAACAGCCCCAATAGGAACCACAGCATCGCATTCATCCAATATATATACTCTCGTATTTGCGATTGGACGACCAATATCGATGACCCCATCGTTCAATGTCGAAGCAGTCGACCATACTGTTGTTTCAGTCGGTCCATAGACATTAATAATGTCTCCCGAACTACAGTTCCTTATCAATTCGAATAGGTCCTCAGGAAAAGCCTCTCCTCCAACCAAAAACGATTCGATTGATTTCAAACACTCCTGAGCGTTTTTCGAACTGACGATCTCTCTCATCAACGAAGGAGTCGCTTGCACAATATCGGCGCCTCCATCACGAATAAGTCGATTCAGCTTCAAGGGATCC
Organism: Puniceicoccaceae bacterium K14; assembly: GCA_022538095.1. GTDB lineage: Bacteria > Verrucomicrobiota > Verrucomicrobiia > Opitutales > Opitutaceae > JAKYXN01. The sequence continues at coordinate 32,905 of JAKYXN010000029.1, forward strand.
AATTGCTCCTCCTCCGATGCAACCAAAACAGTCATTCCCAACATCAGTGGTACAAGCGATTCCAATACGAAGATATCAAAACAGATAGTAGTAACAGAGACAACTGTTCTCTCTCTATGCAAGCTGGCTACCTCAACCATCCCCTGCATGAAGTTCACCACATTCCGATTTTCAATCATCACACCTTTCGGCTTCCCCGTAGACCCAGAAGTGTAAATCACATAAGCTAAATCCTTTGCATCTGCCTCTATCGACAAATTATCGCTGCTAAATGCTCCAAGCGATTCAACATCGTCCAGCTCGACGCGTTGCCCTGTAAATGAGGTCAACTCCGCGATATGACTGCGAGAAAGCAATACCCGACAACCGCTATCCTCGACCATATGCTGTATTCGCTTCTCCGGGTATTTTGGATCGATCGGCATATACGCCGCCCCTGATTTCAAAATCGCAACCATTCCCACGAGCATTTCGAACGAACGGTCCACCATCAATCCGACGATATCGCCTCTTGAGACGCCGTTACCATCACGAAGTAGTCTAGCCAAACGATTCGCTCTCCGATTCAATTCCCCATAGCTAATGTTTTCGCCATTGAAAACGGCAGCGATTCTTTCCGAATTCGCAGCTGATTGCTCTTCAATCAGTTCATGAATACACTTGGCCTTTGGATACGCTTCCTCCGTATCATTCCACTCCACCAGAAGACGATTCTCCTCGTTTTCTGAAAGCAATTTAAGCTCCGAAATCGGTGAATCAGGTCGCTCTACAATACTTTCTAAAAGAACAAGATAGTTGGAAATCAAACGCTGGACAGTCGCGTCGTTATAGAGGTCCTGGTTGTACTCAATAAATCCAGCCAACTCGTCATCACTGTCAGTTATTGAAATCGAAAGATCAAACCGTGACGTATCGTCATGCAAATCCTGTATCTTAAACTCCAAGTCGCCTATTGATGGTAGTGGTTCTGGAACAGTTTGAAGAAGAAACAATACCTGAAAAATAGGCGAGCGACTCGCATCTCTATTTGTTTGAAATTTTTCAACGACTTTCTCGAACGGCACATCCTGGGCTGAAATGGCTTTAAAACTGTCCCGATGCAGGTTTCGCAAGAAATCGGAGAACGTTTGCCTACCATCCATTTGAGCAGGAATCGCCACCATATTCATGAAAAAACCGATGAGCGGCTCCAACTGCCCCATTGACCGATTCGCAACCGGCGTACCGACGACGAGATCCTTCTGACCTGTATAACGGTACAGCAAAACATTAAGAGCTCCCAATGCGATATTGAATAGCGTAGTCCTTTCGCGTTTAGCCAAGTTCTTAAGCGAACGAGCAAGCGAACTTGGAATAGTAAACAACTGACGATTGCCTACGAAACTTTGAATACTAGGTCTCGGCTTATCAGTCGGAACTTCAACAGTCGGTATTTGGCTCCCGCCAAAAACATTGAGATACTCCAGTTTCTTTTCAATTAGGGAATCGTTTGTTCGCTCACGTTGCCAAGCACTATAATCACTGTATTGAACGCTTAAAGAAGGAAGTTTGGGTGTCTCAGCGCGAGAATACGACTGGTAACACTCTATAACTTCTCGTATAAAAATCCCTCTAGACCAAGCATCATTCGCAATATGATGCACTATGATCAACAGACCATACTGTCCTTCATCCAATTTGAACAGAGTTACTCTTATCGGCAAATCTTCCGCCAAATCGAAGGAACCTCTACTGCGTTGCGCCACCTGATCCATCATCTTCGTCTCACGACTAGAGTATGAAGAAGAACTCAGCTCCAATGTCTCCAAGACAGAAAACGCGTCATTTTCAACAACAGAAACAGGCAAACCATCAATCACCTTGATTCTCGTTCTTAGAATCTCATGACGCCCTAAAACACAATCAATTGATTGCTTCAAGTGGGCTAGGTCCAAACTCCCCGAAATTCGAATCAGCGACGTATCATTATAGGCAGAGCTTTCAGGATTCATGATCTGAAATGTCCACAATCCCATTTGCTGATACGAAAGCTGTCCTTCGCCTTCATGCTTCGGAATACGATCTACCTTCGTGCCACTTGCTGCTTTCTTTCGAGCAGCAAGCTTTTGCAAAAGTTCTTTTTGTTTAGGCGACAAGCCTTCAATTCGCTTCGACAAAGACGACATAGAGCAACTAAATCCTATTATTTGGATACAAAAACTTCAAATTCCCTATTCAGATTCCCTTTATAAGAATCGACTGAATAGCGAAGAATCGAGCTTCAGAACGAGACACTAACCAACCAGCTAGCGACAACACCTGTTCCTCGCGAAAATCCCTTCGTATCGTATTGCAGAGAACGTCCTCAATCGCCTCCTGGCTCGTCGTTTCAAGGTCTTCTAAACTCTTGTCCCATATTTTTTTAACGAGCAATTCGACACTACGCTCCTCTGGGAACTTTTCTAAATACAATTCTCCAGCAACCGCGTCTATTTTTTCCTCTCTTAAGAGAGATCCACCACTTCGCGGACTGACCCCAGAAACAGAGACCACGCCCATCCCCAGGCAAGCCAACGCAACAGAAGCCTTATTCAGTTTCGCAACAAATGTTCGTCTATCTATATTCGTTTTCATGATACTCCTTTCTTAAATTGATCCGCCATACGAATAGCCAATGCCATGATAGTCATGGTCGGATTTGTATTTCCTCCCGATGGAAAGACCGATCCACCCAGTATCTTAAAATTCGTCACACCATGAACAGAACAATTCGCATCAACGACGCCCTTTCGTGGATCCGCATGCATGCGCGTTCCTCCGAGTTGATGGCCATGTCCCTTAGTATGCTTCGAAAGCTTTCCATTTTCCGTATACCATTCTTGCAATCGACCAATGAAATGTTCGCCCAAGGCATTGCCAAACATACGTGTAAAACGAGCGAACATTCGGCGATCATCCTCAGACAATTTCCAGCATAAGTGGAGACGACGTACACCTAACGCATCTTTTTCCTCACCAAGAGTTATACGATTATCGGGAGTAGCTCCGACTTCCGACTTCAGTCGAAACCAATAAACAAATGGCGTTTTCGTATCCCGTCTACGAACCGATTTCTTTTCAAATAATGGCATACTCGATGCAACCGCGCGATTTCGCTCATCATCGATCTTAAACTTAGAAGTCTCTTGGAATATCAACGTTTGATTACTAATACGATGACGACGCTGCGCACTCTGCTTTAGACTGAGCGCACCCATTTTAATGTAGCCATGACTCTCACTCAAAGCTCGATCATAAGACAAATGATCATCCAACGGATTTGGCAATACAACGCGGCCTCCAGGAGTATGGAACTGATCCATAAAATAGCGGCCAAGATTATCGTACTGATTTCCAATGTTCTGATCCGTATCCGCGTTGGAGTTAAGCAGTATCCGGCAATTCTCCATACCGCCCGCTGCCAATACGAACAAGTTCGCCTTCACCTTAAATCGGCGCCCTTCTAAGGTCGCGAACTCGACCGCCTCTATTTTCGAACCATTCTCGTTCCCTTCAAAGAGTATAGCATTTGCATGCAAATGTAGTTTCAAGTTTTCAGCATTCTTGAGCTCTTCCTCAAATTGAATTCCAAGTCGACGCTGATTGGACATATGAAATGCCAACCCTTCCCATTCAGTTTCCTCAGGAAGCATCCTGGGAGCTATTGGAGAGGGATCATCCGAAACGCTTTTATCGTATCCATGTATGCCAAGATAGTTTGCAGCGCGTGCGTAGTAAGGATCCAAATCGCTTTTCGAGATGGGCCAAGCGCTATTGGGCATCCATTCTCTTTCTTCGAAATCTATCTCCTGCAAGGGTAGGCAAACCCCTTCCCAAATGTTAGTCGAGCCACCGTAAACACGTATCCGTTCCTTCAAAAGATAGTCCTGATAATAATCAAACATTTCTCCCTCAAGCGTCCCAACATTCAAGTCGTCGGCTTCTGGGCTAGTCAAATGCCCTCCGCTTTCCATTAGGAAAATTTCACGTCCCGTCCCCAGTATTTCTTTAGCGAACGTTAAACCCGCTGCACCTGATCCAATTACGCATACATCAGTCCAGAAGGATGCCCCATCCTCTATTTCTCTAGAATCAATAATCATAGCTTCATTGCCGTTTTCTGTTATATACCAATTTCTCAGGCGTCGTCGCTCGGAGACGCGTCGCCTAGCGCGGCGAGTAACTCCTCCTCAGACAGGCCTTCGACTTCATTAAGAAGTGACTCCAATTCATCATCTTCTCCTACTTCCAACACTTCGCCAACAGTTCCGGATAGTCCTTCGATTGTTGGTTCTGAATACAGTTCCTCCAAAGAGACGCATATATTCAACTGACTTTTCAATTGCGAAACCAGACGAACGCCCTTGAGAGAATCTCCCCCAAGCTCGAAGAAATCGTCGCGTATTCCAATATTGGATATTCCTAATATAGCGCTTAATATTCCAGCGATAGCCTGCTCAGTCTCGTTGCTCGGCTCAAGATAAGCGCTAGAAAGAGACGGACGCGAACGAAGCTCTCCAGTACTAGCCAGATCTTGATCCTCCTGATTGTCGCTCCCAGCATCAATCCTTATGCTAACTGCCTCAGTTGGCTCTACGCTGTTCGCCTTCACTGGATCAATCCAAAATCTCTGATCTGCAAATGAGTATCCAGGCAAAGAAACCCGATTGCGTCTCTGCCCATCGTAATAGGCATCCCAGTCGATTTCACAGCCATTAACCCACAAGTTAGCGATGGCTTTTTGTAGATACTCTCCTTGGCTTTCTACCTGTTTCTCTCTCTCCCATTCGCCGCTCTCCGATTTGGCCGACTTTCCTTTTCGCCACTGCTTCATCTGCTCGGCAAACGATTTAAGCCCTACTTCCATAAACTGATTGGGCAAAGACGAGACAGCCAACGGTCGTGTATCGCCAGCCCCCCAAAGCAACAGTTCGCCAGTAAAGGTTAATGGACCAATTTCCAAAAAGGAATTAGCTGGGTTATTAACAAGCATACAAGCTCCCTCATAGAAACGTACCGTTTCACGAATGTGCCTAGCCCAATAAGCAGGGTCGCACGCTTGCTCCTCAGAAAGCCAATCGCTTGTAGAACTCGAAACGATTGGAATTTGAGGCGCCTTAAACGACACTTTTCTCGCTTCCACTAAAAATTCGTCTAAAACTGGGTCCATCATTCGAGAATGATAAGCCAAAGTCGTATCCATTTTTTTGTGAGTAATATCTTCGTCTATCAGCAATGCCGAGAAAGCATCCACATCCTTAGTGTTGCCTGACACTGTAAACGACTCCTTCGAGTTGATCGAAGCTATATCCAAAGAGTCCGGTAAAATACGAAGCAACGCCTCTTCCGTACATGCAACGACCAACATGCTTCCACTTGCGCATTTCTTCATCAATCGACCGCGTAACGCAACCAGATGCAACGCATCCTCGAGCGTAAATATGTCAGCAACGCAGGCAGCCACGTATTCTCCGAGACTATGCCCTATCAATACAGACGGATTCACCCCCCAGGATTTCCAAAGAGTCGTCAATGCATACTCGACAGTGAAAAGAACAGGACCACCAAATCGTGGATCGTTAAGCAGCAAGCCATCTTCCTGACTTCCCTTATCGCGAAATAAAAGCTTTCGAATATCCTCCCCAATCAATGGTATCAAAATTTCCGAGCAACGATCTATCGCCTCCTTGTAGTCAGGTTCTGACTCATACAAACCGCGCCCCATATTCACATACTGAGAACCTTGGCCCGGAAACATAAATACGACGGACTTAGCTGACGATTCGTTTCCACCATCAAACACCATGCCATCGCTACCATCTCCCAATGCGTTGATCGCTCCCTCTGCACTTCCAACCACTGCCATTCGACGCTTGGAAAACCCTTGCCGTCCCACACTAAGCGTGTACGCGGCATCAGCAATATTAACATCTCTATTGCTCTCAAAAAATGACCTAAGATTCTCAGCCGCACGTTGTAAAGACGGCACGCTTTTCGCAGATAAAGGAATGAGCTGAGTACTCCGATTCAGTCCAGATTCTCTCCTAACAGGAGGTTCCTCCAATACTATATGCGTATTCGTTCCTCCTATACCAAAAGAACTTAAACCAGCTCTTCTTGGCAACTCATCGGTGCTCCAATCTTCAGCCACTGAACAAGTGAGAAAAGGACTGTTTTCAAAATCGATTCTTGGATTTGGTTTATTAGAATGCAGCGTAGGCGGAACCTTTCCATGCTTCATACTCAATAGAATCTTTATCAGACCTGCAATCCCTGCCGCTGCATCCAAGTGGCCGATATTGGATTTAACCGCGCCCAGCCTGCAATAAGCAGTATCCTCGTTTTCCGTACGGTGAGCTTTCGTCAAGGCTGCGACTTCAATAGGGTCACCTAGTAGTGTCCCGGACCCATGAGCCTCTGTGTACGAGATAGACCTGAAATCGCAATCTGCAATCGCCATCGCTTCCGCAATCACCTCAGCTTGTCCATCTAGACTAGGAGCAGTAAAACCAACTTTATGCGAACCATCATTATTCAATGCAGTGCCGCGTATGATTCCCTTAATATCATCACCATCCTCAAGTGCTTCATCTAGACGCTTCAGGATAACAACTCCCACACCATTGCCACTAACGGTTCCTTCCGATTCCTCATCAAATGGACGGCAACGCCCATCGGGCGATGCTATTCCCTCGCTCTGATACAAATACCCCTCCTTGTGAGGCACTCGAATCGAGACCGCTCCGGCTAAGCCTAAATCGCACTCTCCGTTCAACAAGCTCTGACACGCAATATGGATACCAACCAGAGACGAAGAACAAGCTGTTTGAACCGCCAAGCTTGGTCCGGTCAAATTCAGCTTATAGGAAGTCTGAGTAGCCAACGCATCAAACTGATTAAGTATCTGAATCTGAAACCGTCCGAACGTCTCTAAGATCGAAGGGTTAGATAAAATATTCGACATCAAATACGTGTTGGTACTGGAACTCGCGAATACGCCCGTCCTTGGACGATTCTTAACATTTCCGTAGCCCGCATTCTCTAGTGCTTTCCATGCGGTTTCCATGAAGAGCCGCTGCTGCGGATCCATCAAAGCCGCATCATTAGGACTATAGTCGAAAAAACTGGCATCGAAACGATCCACATCATCGATTACTCCTCGGGCCGGTACGTAGTCGGGATTATCGATAAGAGAACTATCAATTCCCTCTTTTAGCAATTCATCCTTATCGAAGAACGAAATGCATTCATTCCCTTGAATTAGATTCTCCCAGAATGCCTCCGAATTCGGAGACTTTGGAAATCGTCCTTCATATCCAATTACAGCAATCCCAAGACCAAATGAATCGGCCTCGTCTAAACTTTTATCGTCTATCATAACAATCTAATTACGTCGCAATGCGTTCTTGCGCTTAGTGCGTTCACGACCAGCGAACACTTTGCGCCGATCAGCTCTTCCTCCGATATCCTCTGTCTTAAGGGATTCAGATCCAGTAGAAGAAAAATACTTTGCCAATTCGGCAACTGTAGGTCGGTTAAAGACTTCAGCTACAGCTATACTCTTTCCAAATTCGGTCTCAAGCTTGCTCTGAATTTCCACGATCAATAACGAGTTGCCTCCCATATCGAAAAAATTGTCTTCAACACCGACTTCTTCTAAATCGAGAGCGTGCTTCCATATACTCGATACAACCTCCTCCGCATCATTCCTAGGCTTTAAACCTAGACGCCCAGGTTTCATTTGCAGAGTCGGAGCGGGCAAGGACTTCCGGTCGACTTTGCCATTGGAAGTAAGCGGGATGGAATTCAAATACTCGAAATGAGCCGGAATCATATAGACTGGAAGCGTTTTCTCCAAAGCCTTCCTCAGCAATCCAGGCTCCATCCTCTGAGCTGCAGTATAGTAAGCCACCAAGGAGTTTTGATTTCGTATTTCCCTCGCAACCACAACAGCATCGTCCAGACCGTCAATTTTCTCCAAGACCGCTTCGATCTCACCTACCTCAATTCGATGACCTCGAATTTTCACCTGTCCATCTATTCTTCCCAGGCACTCTAGTTTTCCGCTAGGAAGCCAACGTGCCAAATCACCCGTACGATACATCCTATCGCCAGAATCGATTGGGCTCGAAACAAACTTTTCAGCCGTCAATTCCTCTCTATTCCAGTAACCTCGCGCCAAACCATCTCCACCTATGCAAAGCTCTCCGACTTCGCCCAGTGGGGCCAGGTCAATGGAACCTTCTTTTACAATAAATATCTGCGTATTCGCAATCGGGTTACCAATATCGATATCAGCTCCATCCAATCTCGCTACCGTCGACCAAACAGTCGTCTCAGTAGGGCCGTAGACATTGTAGATTTCCGACGAAGTCAATGATCTCATTTGTTCGTAAAGCGGTTTAGGAAAGGCTTCGCCACCTACTAAGAACTTCTTTACCCCGCCCAATTTGTCAGCGGTATCAGCCGCTCCAAAAACGACTTTCATCAACGAAGGAGTCGCTTGCAAAACCTCAACGCCACTATTCGCAATCCGAGCGAGAATCTGAGCAGGGTCTCTTTGTTCTTCTTCGGACACTACCACGATTTCCATCCCCAACATCAACGGCACGAGCGATTCCAATACAAAAATATCAAAGCATATCGTAGTGGCTGATAGAATTGACTGCCCTTGGGCCAAGCCCACAGCGTTCTTCATTCCTTGCATGAAGTTGACAACATTCCGGTGCTCAATGGCAACTCCCTTTGGCCTACCCGTCGATCCTGATGTGTAAATCAAATAGGCCAAACTGTCAGAGCTCCCAAGCGAACCAAGGTTATCGATAGGGCTATTTTCATACAAGTCAGACTCATCCAGCGACAACGCAGTACCATCGAACTTCAATTTAGGTAAGAGCTTCTGTTGGCTAAGGACAACCTTGCATTCGCTATCCTCAAGCATGTAGCGAATCCGTTCCTTCGGATAGGTAGGATCGATTGGCAGATACGCTCCGCCTGCCTTCAAAACAGCGAGCATACCGACGATCATCTCCATAGACCGTTCGACCATCACCGCAACAATGGAATCACCTGAAACCGAATACTCGTTTCTCAATTTCCAAGCCAGTTGATTGGCTTTCGAATTCAGGTCGCCATAAGACATTTTCTGATTCCCGAATACTAAAGCAATCGCATCTGGTTTTTGACTCGCCTGAATTTCTACCAACTCATGGATACATTTATCTTTGGGGTATTCGACCGATGTATCGTTATAGGACTCTAGACGTTTTTTGTCTTCGAGAGTGATCGCTTTACCCGAATCACTTTCTACTGCGACATCCCGCAGCACAATTGGCGATCGACTGTCATCAACTAAGGAGTCCAATAAACCTGTCCACAACTTCGAAAATACCTCTATTGTCGATTCTTCGAAAAGATCGCTGCAGTATTCGAAATAGCCTAGTACCTTACCATTCTCTTCTCGTAGGTTTAAACTAAGATCAAACTTACTCGTTCCGTTGTCTATCTCCAGAACATCAATGTCCAAGCCTGGAATCGAAAGGTCTTCCGTCTCCGCATTCTGATAAGAAAACATCACCTGAAAAATCGGCGATCTATTCATTTCACGCACTGGATTTACACGCTCTACGATCTTCTCAAACGGGACATCTTGGTGGACATACGACTCCCTAGAAACGGTCTTAACATGATCCAAGTAATCTCTAAAAGACATACCATCTTCAATAGAAGTTCGCAGGACCAAGGTGTTCATAAAACACCCAATGAGATTTTCCACCTCCTTAAGATGTCGATTCGCCACAGGGGATCCAACAATCAGATCCCTTTCCCCCGATACTTGATGCAAGAAGACCTTAAACGAAGAGAGTAAGACCGTGAAGGCGGTCGTTCCAAGTTCCGACGCGAGAGAACGTACCTTCGTCATTTGCTCGCCACCCACCTCTACTGAAAGACGCGAACCAGCGAAACTCTGCTTTGCGAGTCTGGGGCGATCCATTGGAAGCTCTAGGGTCGGTAACTCTCCAGACAGCTTATCGCCCCAAAAATCCAATTTCTGCTCTAAGGCCTCGCCATCCATGCGGGACCGCTGCCACATAGCATAGTCCGAATACTGAATCGGCAAGCTAGCAGGCACGAGCGATTCTCCAGTCAAGAGCGTTACGTAATTCGCTTTCAGCTCTCTGACAAAAATGTTCAAGGACCAGCCATCGGATATTATGTGATGCATATTCACATACAAAAAATGAGTGCCATCAGAAATTTTGATCAGCTGCGCTCGGATCAACGGCCCATGCATCAAGTCAAACGGCTTCTTTGACTCCTTAACGAGGTATGATTCTCCATACGAACGCCCTCCCAATTCCGAGGCATCTATGTAGCCCAAATTCCACTTCGCCGAATCTGAAACAAACAGAGATGGCCTACCCTCCAATTTCGGGAAAACGGTCCTAAGCGATTCATGACGTTTGATAATCGCCAAAATAGCGTTCTCCATCGCATCACGATTAACCTCGCCACGCAATTCAACGACTCCAGGGACGTTATACGCAAAACTCTCTGGTTCGAGTTGAGCGAGAAACCAAAGACGCTCTTGAGAAAAAGACAATATAGCCGGAGTCTTCGTTTCCTTATTGGCGGAAATTGCCATATGATCCGACCTACTAACCGTTTTGCGTTCATCGATTCGGTAACCGAGCTGCGATGCCATTTCCCTTGTTACATCCCCGATAAGCCCCTCATCCATCGTCTCTCTCCAACGCTCTACTACAGATGACTCGATTCCTTTGTAACGATGGAATTTCACATCGCCAAGCATACGAGAATCTTTATGCAAGCCATCTGTCATTCTATCCCCTTTTTCTTGATACGGATCCAGCATACTAGCATCAAAATTAAGCTCTAGGAAATGAGTTATATAGGATATCGTCTGACGCGGCAACCCAACTAAATCCTCGAATCGAACCTTCAATTGCCGATGAGAAGGGATCGTCTTGAGAAATTCTTGAATGTTTTGCTGACAAATGGTCCAAATCAACTCCGACAACTCTAGCCTATTGTAAGGGTGATCGTATCGGCAAAAAACCTGCTCCAACCGCGCCTCATCAAATGAACGCATCACCGCAAGCGGATGGCGCACAAGATGAATGAACACAGCATCCTCGAAGTCCTCTTCGGCGCGATGCAAAGCATTGATGTCCAGCGGATATGAGGGCGTTTTATCCACCAAAAGACGATCGCCAAGCCGATCTTGCATGACACTGTAGAATTCCTTCACAGACATGTTCTGGTTTTCGTAGCGCTCCATCATCGACTTCGCTCCGTCTACATCGACCCCGGTAAGCTCCATCAAAGAACGAACTGTCCCCTCTAGAGAAAAGCTGTCTCGTCCAGGGAATGCCTCTTTGCGATCTTGTAGCGTATTGAAGCCTAGCAATTCCAACTCCGGAGGTGCAAACAACCCGGGATGGCCACCCAACAAGACACGCAAAAGCGTCGAACCTGAACGAGGCGGCGATAAAATGAATATCGCTTTTGAGTTACGCTTCTCCGTTCTGGTAGGGAATGGAGGCAATGAAGGAATCGCATTACGCATGTATTCAATATCCCGCTCGTCAATACGGTCGTCCCCGCTATCGGTCATACCATCTTCTGCCTCAGCAACAGTAACAATGCCAAATTCTCGGGAGACTGCCGGGCCATAAGATTCGCGAAGAAAGCCGCTAAGTTTCTCTACGGTCGGGTAATCGAATATCGCAACGATATGAATGATTTCCTTCAAACGCTCTTGCAGTCGATTGATCACGATCGCCCCTTGAATCGAGTTTCCACCCACTTCGAAGAAATTATCGCTGGCTCCTACTCGATCGATCCCAACAGCCTCTTTCCACAAACTCGCCAAATAGAGTTCCAAGGCGTCAGCTGGCTCCACGTATTCGTTATCTACCTTCAATCGATTTTCAAAACTAGGCTCGGGCAACGCCTTACGGTCAAGCTTCCCATTTGAACTAAGTGGGAAAACGTCCAGTGGAATGTAGGAAGTCGGAACCATATATTCAGGAAGCGTTTCCAGCAATGCCTCACGAATACCATTCACAGACAAAGATTTCTCTCCTACGAAATAGGCACATAGAAATGAATCTTCAATATTTGCGCCTTCCTTGACCAATACAACAGTATCGCTAATCCCGCCTACATTCCGCAAAGCCTCTTCGATCTCGCCAAGCTCAATTCGAAACCCTCTCAATTTAACCTGAAAGTCTAAACGCTCGATGTAGTCGATCGTACCATCACTTCGGAAACAGCAGGAGTCACCAGTCCTGTACATCCTCGCTTGATCGCCTTTCGCAAATGGGTCTCGGACAAACTTCTCTTCCGTAAGATCCGGACGATTCAAATAGCATTGCGCCAAATTAACGCCACCAATGTAAAGCTCACCCGGAACTCCTATCGGAACGGGTTTCCGATCTGGATTCAGAATATAAATACTTGTATTGGAAATTGGCCGGCCGATTGGGACAATGCGATCTGTCTCATGAGACGAACAAGCATGATAAGTAACATCGACTGCCGCCTCGGTTGGTCCATAAAGATTGTGCAATTCAGCAGATACCTTTCCGGCAAACTCCGTTGCCAATTCGCCAGGAAGGGCTTCCCCACTCGCAAAAACCTGTCGCAAAGAGGTGCAACGATCTAGATTTCCCTCTTGCAAGAACAGGCGCATCATACTCGGAACGAAATGCATCGTAGTAATGCCTTCAGAGATTACAGTATCCACAATGTAGCGTCCGTCTCGATGCCCTCCCGGTTTCGCCATCGTCAAACGAGCCCCAGTGACGAGTGGCCAAAAGAACTCCCACACAGAAACATCGAAACTATAAGGAGTCTTCTGCAAAACATTATCGCTCGCCGTCAGGCGGTACTCATCTTGCATCCAGTTAATGCGGTTGCAAATCGATACATGCCTATTCGCCGCCCCCTTAGGCTTTCCTGTAGATCCCGAGGTATAAATGACATAGGCCAAGCTTTCGGCCGACATTGCCACATTCAAATTGGTGGCACCTTGCGAGTCCACTTCCCAATCCCATGCAACATCCAAGCAAAGCGTAAAACGACCTTCGATGTTTTGGAACAGACTTTCGAATCTCTCCTGAACGAGGGCCAAAGGCTTCCCCAGGTCTTCATACATCATCTCTAAACGATCAATTGGGTAGTCAGGATCCAAAGGCACGTAGGCTCCACCCGACTTCAAAGTAGCGAGTAGAGAAACAACCATTTCCCAGCTTCGCTCCATGCAAACGGCAACATAGCTGCCATCGCCGATTCCCTTCGTTCTCATCCAACGAGCAAGCTTGTTCGCCCGTTGATTCAACTCGTAATAGGTGAAAACGACGCCATCACACACGAGAGCAGTTGCTTCGGGCGTAGAGCGAACTTGAGACTCAAATTGCTCATGCAACAAATCCGATTTTTCAAAATCTTTTTTCGTATCATTCCAATCTAGAAGAATCCGCTTTCGTTCCTCCTCTCCTAAAATGTCGAAAGAATCTAATTTTGCGAAAGGTCGAACAAACGTTTCTTCTAAAAGATTCTGATAGTGACAACGTAAAGAATCGATCTGCTCCTCTTCAAAAAGGGCCTTGTTATAGCGAATCGAACAGGCGAATCCATCATCTGTGTCTACAATATTGAATACAATATCAAGCTTGACCGTTCCGTTGTCAGTCTCTGTAGGAGTCGCAACAACATGCCCCATCCTTATTGTATTAATCGGAGCATTCTGTAATTGAAAAAGAACTTGAAAAACCGGCGAGCTACGCAGATTTCGATCCAGTTCCAATGCATTGAATAATTCCTCGAAAGCTGTTTCTTGATGGGCATACCCTCCGAGGGTGACTTTCTTCACCCTTTCGAGAAGCTCTTTAAACGAAGCCTCACCAGAAACTTCGGTTCTGAGGGCTAGCGTATTTATAAACAAACCTACGATCTTGTCATAGCCAGCCCGATGCCTACCTGCTATCGGCGATCCAACAACGATATCCGCCTGACCAGTATGGCGATAGACAAGAGTCTTGAATACGCTAAGCAAGTACATGTACAGCGTAACACCATGCTGACTACTCGCATTTTTAGCCGCCTCCTGAACGGATTTCGGCATCTTGAAATCAATGCGTCCACCGTCAAATGTTTGGATTTCGCCGCGTGGCTTAGCGTATGGAAAATCCAAAGTTAAGGGAGCCCCCTTTAGCTGCTGCTTCCAATAGTTTAAGTCAGAAATCCTTGATGACGACAGCGCATCATTAAGCTGCCCCTTTATGAAATCGCTATAGCTTACTTCTGGCTTCCTAACAGGAACCCTCAGTCCACTTGAAAAACTCTCATACAAAGACGCCAGTTCTGAGAGCATAAGATCCAAAGCCCAAGCATCTGCGATGATGTGATGCACGCAAATAAGCAATACATGTTCAAAGCTAGAAATACGCAGCAAGCGGATTCTCAACAAAGCATCACTGTTCAGGTCAAACGGTCTGCATGCCTCTTCTCGCGCGAGACGCTCTACTTCACTTTCAGGATCGATGTCACCTAGCTCATCGCACATCAACTCGACAGGAACACTCTCCAAAAATTCCTGAACCGGTTTTCCGTTATCAGTAGAAAAACGAGTCCGAATGGCCTCATGCTTCTCCACTAGTGCCGAAAACGCATTTTCTAGAGCTTTCCGATTAAGATCACCCCTTAAACGAACAGTAGCTGGAATATTGTATAAGCAGCTTTTAGAATCCCATTGTTGATAAAACCAAATCCGTTGCTGGGCAGGACAAAGCAGCAACTTGCCATTCGAATAAAACACCTTCTCTTCCTCTACAGAGCTCTCTTCAACTGAAGAAATCGTTAGGGTCTCAACATACTCTCGATAGGCAGCCAGCGACGAATTGTCGAAAAGTGTATCCACCCCAACCTTCACAGCAAAGAGTTCTTCCGTTCGAGCAACTAACTGCATTCCCGTTAGAGAATCTCCACCCGATGAGAAGAAATCATCCTTTGGAGAAGGAGCATTCTCCAGCTTTAGTATATCTTGCCAAACCAAAGCAAGTCGCCCCTCAAGATCATTATAGTATTCAGCCGGTGAGGCACTTGAACTGCATTCCGAAATAACTTCCGAATCGAAGGCAACCTTCAATTCCCCTTCCAGAAAGAGCTTCTTGCACTTACTACGCTGAATCTTCCCGCTAGAGGTTTTAGGTAAAGAGCCAGGCTTCAGTAAGACGATCCGTGAAGGCTGTATTTCCGCAGACTCCAACACCGCTTTCCGTACACACTCTACAACTTCTACCCCATCAGGCTTAGACCGGTAATCAAGCTCCTGGAGCAGGACCAAACGCTCCTCTCCATTTTCGTCAATGGAAAAAGCAGCAGCTCCTGAAACGCGAAGACTTTCATGGCTCCTCTCGGAAATCTCTTCGATATCATGCGGATAATAATTTCGACCACGGACGATAATGAGATCCTTAATACGCCCAACCACGAAAATTTCGCCATCCTTTGCAAAGCCAAGGTCCCCCGTTCTAAGATATTCCTTATTCCCTGTATTCGCGACCTTCGCACGGAACGTTTCATCCGACAATTCCTTTCTTCCCCAATAGCCCATCGCAACATTATCGCCGTTGACCCATATTTCGCCAATTGATCCGCTCTCAACGACTTCTCGCTTCTTGGGGTCGACAATGAGTACTTCGCAATCAGAAACGCTAAATCCGCTGCTTACGAGCCGCTTTGCTTCTCCCGACGTCTCAGAAGTGAGTCGAGCTTCCCCATTCTCAAGAGCCTTCCGAGAGAAATCTTCAGAAAGAGCATTCCCACTCACAGAAGCTCCGGTGACAATCAAGGTCCCCTCAGCAAGTCCATAACATGGCAAAGATGTTTCGCTCCTAAAACCACATGAGGAGAATCGACGATAGAAGCGTTCCATCGTAAGATAGTTGACCGGTTCCGCCCCATTAAACGCCACTTTCCAAGAACTAAGATCCAAACCTGTCAGTTCCTCATCTGCGACCTTCTCAACGCAAAGATCATAAAAGAAATTCGGACATCCGCTAGTCGTCGCTTTGTATTTGGAGATCGATTTCAACCATCTTAGTGGGCGCTGAATCGCAGTAGCTGGAGCCATCATAATGCTAGAAACGCCTAAATACAAAGGCTGCAAAATATTTCCGATCAACCCCATATCATGATATGGGGGTAGCCATCCAGCTACTACAGTTTGATCATCATGGCCGAAAGCTTTTTCGATCATTCTCTCGTTAGCAATCAGGTTTCCATGAGAGACCATTACACCCTTCGGAGTTCCGGTCGAACCAGATGTATATTGCAGGAATGCAAGCGTCGATTCTTCAATTTCCGGTTCCCGCCACGCTTCTACGCCAACCATATCAATAGAATCCGTAACCAGCCAATCCAATCCAGCAAATCCGCCACCAGCGCCAAACGCCCTGTCAGCGCGCGACTTCACCGATTCCGAACAGAGGACCACTTCAATGTTGCAGTCGTCGATAATTGACTGTATCCGTGGAAGCATTCTCCGACTCCCTGGAGGGTAAGCAGGGACAGCTACAGCACCCGCATACAAACATCCCCAGAATGCCTCAATATAGGCAAGCCCTGGAGGAAAAAACAATCCTACGCGTTTACCAGCCAAATCCCGACTCTGCAAGGCAGCGGCTATCGCTCTCGCCTTTCTATCAAGGTCACGATAAGAAAGGAAAGACGCGTCATCCTCTCCATCTTCCAGAAAGGTGTAGCCAACACCCTCTTTTAAACGAGATGAATGCTCTCGTAATATGTTATACAGCGTAGACATTTTCTTCGAGAATTTCGATATCAGGTGCGTCTAACTCAACGTAGTCCGGAATAGTCTGAATATCTTCCAAATCATGTTCTAACAGCTCGTTCGCGCCGTCTCGTTCTGAAACGAAAAATCCATTCATCTTATACGTAATGTACATCATCCGATTTCGCTCAGTCTTTAGAAACCGAGCTAAAAACCGCTTCTCTTCCTTTTTTGCCAGTTGCATCAGGTACAAAAGAAAAACAGTGCCAACGCCCCGCGACATTACACGACAAGACATAAGAAGTAGTTTCAAATCCAAGACTTCCTTCGTTCTCTCAACGACCGCAACTCCGATGGTCCCGTACTCGCCAAATCGATCGGTAAGCTTTGCAAGCAAGATAATATGATCTCCCCTCCCAAGGAGTTCCTTCAGGTCTTCTTCCGAATAAGAAATTCCAGTCGTGTTAAGTTGATGCGTGCGTATCGTAAGTTCACTTGCACGCGACAAATCTGCTTCGCTTGGCTCAAAAATCGTGAACTTTAGGCCAAGCGATTTCTGAAACGTTTGATTGTCGCCTTCGAAAGATTCTTCGTGGACCTTCCGCTTGGCCTCTTGTTGGTATAGACTTCTTCTAGAGCGACTTTCCGCTGTTACCTTCGTTGTGGAAACCTGCTCAAGCACCTTATTCAAATCGAACGCATCGACGCATCTGACTTCAGGTATTGAAAATAATACTTCCTCGCGCTCGTACTCCTGATCATCGATGAATACAAACGAGTCCAAACCAAGATTCAAATTCTCCGCGATCCGCTTGATCGATTCAGACTTCGCATTCCAATTTATTTCCGGATACAAAAAGTAGTCATCTAATCCATGACGTTTAAGATTAGACATTGCCGTTTCAAAATCATTGCGACTGCTTACCGACTGCAAAATCCCGCGTTCATCGAAAGAACGAACTGCCTCGGCAACGCCATCCCGCAAAGCAGTTCCACCATCTTCAAGCAAAACACCCTCCCATACAGTATTATCGAGATCCCAGACGATACACTTAATTAACTTTTCATCTTCCATATATCAGCTCCTCTAAAAATATCGTTTAGCGTGCCTGCCTAGCAAAATTTGTTGAATTTGCGTTGTCCCTTCAATCAGCTCCATAATCTTCGCATCACGCCAGTAGCGTTGTATATGCGAAGACTCTGAACACCCAGCAGCTCCGAATATTTGCAATGCATTATCTGATACACGCCTCGATGCAGTCGATGCGATGTACTTGCTCATTGCAGATTCGTCTACCGCTGTTCCATTCTCGTCTCGAGCCTTTGACGTATGATAACAGACGAGTAAGGAACTCGTCACATCAGCCATCATATCCGCTATCATTTTTTGAATTAATTGGTGATCCAATAACTTATTCCCAAAAGACATACGCTCCGCCGAATAGTCCACGCTCATTTTGAGGCAGGATTCCGAAATTCCACAACAGCCCCAACTCACCCATAGTCTTCCCAAATCAAGGGCATAACCAGCCACGATAGAAAAACCAAACCCGACTCGCCCGATCAAAGAAGATTTAGGAATCAGACAGTTTTCAAAATCAAGCTCTGCAAGCATCGCGCCGCGAAAGCCAACCATTCCTTGTATCTTTTTTCTGGATAGTCCTTCGACTTCATTGAGATCAATAAGAAACGCTGTTGGCTTTCCTTCTAGAGAACCTACAACGATTGCAACATCGCTATGCTGCGCTCCTGAAATCCAGGTCTTTTTACCATTCACCCGAAAGGAATCGCCCTCCTTTTCAACCACCAGCTTCAAGTTGCTAGCGTCACTTCCTCCTTGCGGCTCTGTGAGAGCAAGAGAAGCGTAGGCATCACCCTTCGCAAGCTTCGGCAACCACTCTTGCTTCTGTTCATTTGTCCCCCAACGAGACAATACAGAACCCACCATCGAATGAACAATCAGCAAGCTTAAGATAGAAGCATTCCCACGACCGAGAGCCCTCGCAAGTAACCCTAAAGTCATGTTGTCCAACTCCATTCCGCCATACGTCTTAGGAATTGCGGCACCCCATAGTCCCAGTTCAGTCATTCGCTCAAAAACCGACTCAGGCATGTCGTCTTCACGATCGATTTTATCCGCAATCGGAAGAATGTCTTCTTCCACAAATTTGACAAAACTCTTCTCAGACTCGATTTGATTCTCAGTCAAATCAATTGGGAATAAGCCACGATCCGTATTCATTCAGCAACAATGCTAGAAACAGATCCAGCAACTTTTGAATTCACAAAACGCTCGATGGCATCGACCGAATTAAAATTGTCTATTACTAAGTCATCGTCTTCCACGACGACACTGAACTCTTTTTCGACAAAGGACACTAATTGCAAAGCGAACATTGAATCTACAAATCCAAGCTTAAAGATATTGTCGCTGTCGCTTAATTCCTTATGGTTCACTCGCTTTTGTATAAAAGCGCGTATAGCATTTCTATTCTCCATATCTATATTCTATTTTTAAATACCAATTATTTTTTTCGGGCACGAACCAACAAAACGTGCACGACTCTATGAATAGTCGAAAAAACCTTTTCCCGACTTCTTCCCTAACAGTCCAGCCTCCACCATTTTTTTCAAAATAGGACAGCAACGGAATTTTGAATCCTGATAGGTTTCGTAAAGTACTTCCAAAGAATCCACTACAGTATCCAACCCTATTAAATCAGCAGTCTCAAGAGGTCCCATTTTATGACCAAAACAGTCACGAAAAATTGCATCGACCTGTCCAGGGTCCGCGACTTGATCCTGTACGACAAACGCAGCCTCGTTCATAAACAAGTGGGAAACACGGTTGCTCACAAATCCTGGAAAATCATTTACCACGACAGACGTCTTATCCATCTTCGTCAAGAAGCCATCTACTCTCTGCACACATTCATCAGAGGTGTGAAAGCCCCTCATTACCTCGATAACAGGTTTCAAATACGAGGGGTTCATAAAATGCATCCCTATTACATTAGCTGAACGATTCGTTAAGCCACCGATTTTTGTAATTGAAAGACATGACGTATTGACACCGAAAATAACATCCTCGGAACAAATCTCTTCCAACCTACCGTAAACGCCCTCCTTTATACTCCATTTTTCAGATACATTCTCGATTACAAAATCACAAGAATGTATATCTTCAAGGCATGTAGTATACTCTATATTCTCTAATTGCTTACTATTTGCCTTACCTCTCAACTTTGGATCTAACATTGGTGCGAAACGAACCGCGTCCCGAATAATGCCCTTCGCATTTTCCAAGGCCTCATCGCTCACATCGACAGCGATGACCTTAAATCCATGAATAACAAGATCCGCCACAACAGAGGATCCAATCGTACCCACTCCGATTACAGCTACAGTACTAATTTCCATAAAACAATTATCGCTTGTTAATATCGTGGCTCTTCGCAGCCACTCTAGTAACTAAAACCTAAACGCATATCCTCGCCTCTAGCGCCTTAAAAAGGGCAAAGTCTGGAGACGATCCTAGCGTATCGGGTTCACATCAGAATCATTGGACTCGCTCAGAGAAGCTTACCTTCCCCATTCGGAATCGAAGTGCACTGAAAAGATCCCACTAGACCCAGTTCTTTCCGTATAAATTATGTTTGAACCGTTTTTGCTCAGCCACACATAAGATGTCCTTACAGACTCTCCACCAATGGCTTCAACTTCCCTAGTTCCAAGGTCCATCATTCTAAGCTTGTCCGACTCTAAGTAGACCATGTATTTGCCATCTGACGACCACTGTGGATTCAGCTCATTGCCCTCCGCACTCGTAAGCTGCTCTATAGAGCTTTCAGGGAAGTTGTACGAATACAGATTTATATCATCGTCAAATCGTACAAATAGGTACGATTTTCCATCAGGAGAAAACTTCCCGCCAAGAGAATAATTCCCGACAGACATCGGCTTAAAGAGACCACTTTCGAGTTCGTATTGCAGTAGCTCTGGATTGCCATTTGCTTCAGCGAACATCGTAATGGCTATCGACTTTCCATCTGGGCTCCAAGTATGATCATAACAAGTACGATCATGAGTCACCTGCGTCACTTCACCATCACTAAGACGGCAAATCCATAAATTCGCATTACTGGGTCCTCTTTCTGAAAGAAAAGAGACATACGTTCCATCTGGGCTCCACTTGGGTTGCTGTTCATCTCTAGCCCCATTCGCTAAGGGAAGAGGTGCTTCACCACCATCTTCGACAGAAGCAATCCAAACATCCTGACTTTCATTTTCAGTAACATACGCTATTTTCGTACTATCCTCTGACCATACTGCACTATGGGCGTTGCCATCTCCCCAAGTGATTTGCCTACCCATTTCCTTCGGCTCTGAGATTCCCCTGACATAATAGTTTCCATTCCCTCGATAAGCAACCCTACTCCCATCTGGAGACACCGTACCGCCCGGGCCTAAATCGATTTCACTCTTCGACTTTTCTACCCAATCGTACAGGTAGGTTTGCTGTTGAGACTTACCACGACCAAAAATAATAGTGCCTTCATCCCTCGTTAGATGAAGCAAACCACTTGCGCCTTTTCCATCGCTCGTTATCGCTCGCATCTCTTTTGAGTCGATCAAGATTTCCCAGACATTTCTTGAACTTCCTCGTTTCGAAATGAAAAATATCGATTTACCATCAGATGACCACATGGGAGCGTCATGGTACTCCCCATCGACTAGCAAAGGCGTCTCATTTCCTCCCAAATCGATCAGCCACAATCCCTTTGGGCCTTTTCCTATCTCTCGACCTGCAGCCACTAAAACGCTACCATCTGGCGACCACCATGGAGCATCGTAATCCCGTTTTCCACTCGTCAGTCTACGCTCATTCGTTCCCTCTGGCGAAACAATATAAATATCTTGGAAGACTTCTCGATTGGAGCGAAATGCTATCAAATCTCCTCGAGGCGACCACTTGGGGTTGCGGCAATTCTGATCCGAAAATGTGATTTGTGTCATGCTTCCTCCATCACGCGGTCCAACATGTAAATTCAAACCTATGCCACGATGACTCGTCCAGACGAATCGATCCCCTTCTGGCGACCAATCATACGCCTCAACCGTACCACCGTCACTCACGATTACTGGCTCCCCTCCATCAACTGAAACCTTCCAAAGGTGATTCCCTCCATGACTGAATGAACGGTATGAAATATACTTTCCATCAGGCGACCACTTCGGGTAGCAAACACCTCCTTCTGCGCCTTCCAGCTTCCTAGCATTACTTCCATCTATATCTGCAATCCAGATAGAGCCAATGGATCGATCCTCCTCTTTGTAACAGTAGCAAACCTTCTTCCCATCAGGCGACACCCAATGGTGATAGGTCCTCCCACCCTTTCCACCTACGACTCGAACAACTTCTCCAGACGAACTTTCGCCAATCCAGCACAGCAAGAATAGATAAACCCACAAAACCAATACAATATTCTTATAACGCGAGAATGGCATATCAACAATTTCTTTAATGACTATATGTATATCAAATCGCAACAGCCCCTATCGCAGGCATTGATGCAAACAGACAAACGAATGGAGCATTCAATCGTCCCTAAGAGCAATCGATGGAGACAGCTTCGATATTTTTCGAGCGGGCAAGTACGTTGCTATTCCACCACCCACTACGATTAAAATAGAGACCCAGGTAAAAAGATCTGCATTAAACACGGACAGATCAAATAGATAGCCTCGAATCAAATCAGTACATAGACCGACAATACCAAAGCCCACGAGCAATCCTATAACTAGGCGCTTCAAACCTAGTACCATCATCATGCTCACAATCTGATGTTTATGAGCCCCTAGCGTTTTTCTGATTCCAACCTCTCGAGTCATCATCGAAGAGACGTAGGAAACCAAACCGAAAACACCCAAAATCGACAAAGCAAGCGACGTCACTGAACATGCGAGAAATGTAACGACAAATACCCTACTTTTAATAATCGCATAATCTATCCGCGACTGTTGTGAGGCAAAATCATAAAGAGGTAGACCGGGAGCAGTTTTCTTTACGATATCCTCAACAGCCAAACGTAATGACGTTTGATCTAAATCGCTCTTTATATTGATGGCTATATTTCGAATTGGAAGTTGCTTATATGTGAAGTAGGCCACCCCTTTTTCTTTGAGATTACGCAAATCCAACTCTCGGATTTTCACATGATCAACAACTCCAACTATTTCCATATAAGCATTTGCATCTCCTCGAAAAGAAGGATCATTAAAACGAACTCTCTGACCAATAGCTCCTTCCGGAAAATACTTATTCGCAGAGAAAGTATCGATAACCGTCACCAAGGCGCTGTCCTCGTTATCCGTCTCCTTCAGCATGCGCCCTTCTCTTAATTTCACCCCCCAAGTCTCCAAGGTTCCTGGAGTGATAGGCATTGTCCGCGATATCGCATTAACCTCTGGTTTGCTCTGAATCGTCATATTGTATAAGTAGAATCCAGGGATTTTCGCAAAGGGAGCTCCTCTTGAAATTCCAACACTTTCGACACCCGATATATCACTAATCTTGTCTCTTAGCTGCTCAATAACCACTCTCACCTTATCGGCATCGGAATATGCCGATCCTCGAAAACTCATCATCGCATTGTACAAGCGATCGGTTTTGAATCCGATATTCGCATTGGTTACATTGCTAAAGCTAATGTAGAGAAGCAAAGTGACATAAGCTAAAGCGAAAGTCAGCCCGATCTGAGCAACTACCAAACCAGACGTCATTTTGCTAACGAACGAGGACGCAGACCCCGTTCTAGAATCTTCCTTCAGCATATCACTGGTATTGTTGCCAAATAGACGGAACAGTGAGAAGCCACCACAAATAAAGCCTGCGAAAATAGACACTCCAATAGCAAAGATTATGGAAGGTAACTCTAATGTTAAGTCTATCCCAAATGTTGATCTAATCGCAAACGCCTTATCGATAGACATAACTCCGAGAGCCCCCACAACTGCTCCAATGAACCCTCCAATGAGCGACAGGATGAGACTTTCGCATAGTATCAACCGAAAAATTCCAGTTTTCCGGCAACCAACAGCGCTCCGTATTGCAAATTCGCTCATTCGTGCATTTGACCGTACTAATAAAAGATTGGATACATTCATACAACCTACCAAAAGCATTATAAACACGCCTCCTTGCAACAAGTACAACTTGTTCTGATAAGGCTCCGAACGACGAGTAACGAGCGGTTTCACTGTAGTCGCAAAGCCTCCAACGTCGTACGCTTCGCGATTCTCAACCGTAACAATATTTTTGTAATTGCTCTGGTTCAGTTCGTCTATCTGGGTACGCACATCTTCAATTGTATACCCATTGGCAATACGACCTAACATCACGCCATGCCTACCATGTCTTTGTTTTTCGTTATATTGTCCTTCCGAAAAACTGAATGGGGTAAATATTTGTGTATACCGTTCATTATAATAGAAACCTTCCGGCATAATACCTACAACTGTGTATTGCTGCCCTTTCAAAGTAATCGCCTTGCCAAGAACATCCGGATCACGATTGAAAAGCTTTGCCCATGCAGGATAACAAAGGACAACATGATTATTTTGCTGTACTCCCTCAAAATCGCTCTCATCTAGAACGCGTCCCATCAATGGCTTAACACGCAGCATCCTAAAGAACTCAGGTGTCACACTGGCGACGCTCATATTATAAGCAGAGTTCTCTACCTCAACATTTATACTCGTAAAAGCAAATAGAGCGACATCTTCTAACGCCGATATTTTTTCCTTTCGTTCGTCATAATGAATCACACTGCTGACGGCACGTTGAAACCCGTACCCTGGAAGATTATTATATATATCAACAAGTCTATCCGATTTTGGATACGGGAGTGGCCTCAATACAAATGAATCGGTAATCGTAAAAACAAGAACGTTACCAGCAATACACAATCCGAGCGTTACTAGGGCGATGATCGCAAATACCTTTTCCTCGAAAACGACTTTCCAAGAAAACGCTAAGTCATTTAAAATTTTCCTCATACAACAGTCCTTATTTTTCTTTAAATACAGTAGAGTCTACCTGCGCAAAACCGCGACAATACAGCTCAACGAAACTCGCTAGCATCAACATCATAAAATTTAAGTATATTCCCAACGATACCTCGGTATGCGACAACAGACTTATAGTAATCAACGACTGCTTGTGCCTTCCCGCTTTCAGCATTAATAAGATTAACTTGTAAATTCAGTACGTCGAGCGTAGTTCCCGTGCCGTACTCAAGCTTCTTTTCTTCCGCATTCAGACTTTTCTCTGCGGTTAAATAAGTCTTACGACTAACCTCAAGTCGCTTCCAATTCCGTCGAACCAACTCAGCACCTCTTTTGAGGTTTAACGTGATTGATTGTTTTCTTTGTTGGTGACTAATTTTCGCTTTGTCTAATTCGATTTGAAAATTAATCACGCTAGCTTTTCGTGAGCGATTCTGCAAAGAGTACGACCCTGTTAAACCCACTGAGTAGTTATGAGTTTCTTCGGAATTTAGATTACCGACCCCACCAACAAAGCTTGTCCCGCGACTCTCTACACCATAAGTAGCATTCAATTTCAAATCGGGCAACTTCTGACTTTTTGCGTTACCCAATCCAATTTCTGCCACCTCGATTAGCTTTTCGAAAATCTCATAGTCAGGTCTTATTTCAAGAGCTAATTCAAGATCAGCGTCCACATTTGTAATCAATAGAGTTGGTTCCTCTGGCTCCTCGATAGAAAACTCTATGCTCTCAATGTTCTCCCTAGAGTCGCCAAAGATCAGCTCCTTCATCTGATCTCTAAATACATCATAATTTGATTTACTGATAATTACCTGCTCATCCCTAAGTGCCAGTGCAGACTCTGCGACGATATAGTCAACCTCCGACATCGTCCCAACATCCAACCGTGCTTTATTGCCTTTCAATAGATTTAGCGCCAGGTCACGAGATCTCTCGCTAACTTCAAGATTCCTCTTCGCTAAGTATAGGTTGTAGTACGCGTTGGATACACCTGCCACAATATTCATCACTGAGCTCTCATAGTTCAACAAGCTTATATCCCGCTGCTTTCTGGCGATCTGTACAGAGCTTCTTGAAGAACGTCCCCCGAAATCCCTCAGCAACGATTGCGAAAAAACAAGCAATAAATCGGATGCAACATACGGTATAAATCCTGAAGTATTACTATCAATGAAATTACTTCCATCGAGGGCGACACTATATGAAGTTCCAGTCCCCAACAAGCCAGACAAACCTAAATCATAGCCCCGTTGTTCATTATTCGTACGAGTATTATCCTGGATCGAGTATCCTAAATTTATCGACGTATCATAAACACTCAAGGATTGATTTAGGCTCTGAGCTGCTATTTCTGGCGAATACGCTGCCAACGATATAGCAAAACCATTTCGCAATGCATGATCGATCGCTATTTCCTCGGAAATAACCATGCGTTCATCGGCAACGCTCGTTGCAGCAATACAACAACTCAAACAAAAACAACTAACTACATTCCGCATAACACTTCTCAACCCCAAGCCAAACAGAGCTGTCTCGTTATCCATTGGTTCAGATAACACTATTTATCCAAAAATTATCTGATACGAACTTGATCGAAATCATCGATTGAAACTGAATCCGTAATCGACATGATAATACCATCTCCTGGATTTAAGCCGTCCAACACTTCAATATGGCTCACGGAGCTCTTGCCAAAGCGAATTTTCGACCTCACTGCGACATCGCTCCCTTTCTCCAGCCGAAACAAATTGGCTTCACTATAATCCGACACCAAGAGAGGTCTTCCAATATAGACAATATCATTCATATTCTCTAGCTGAATCACTCCCTCAACCGTTTGATCCGTTCGCAACCCTTCGGTAAACTCCGAAAAAATTTCGATATCAACTGTTACGGTACCATCCTCGACAGCAGGATCGATTCTAGATATCGCTCCATCGATCTCTCCACTTCCTGTATCCACATTAACAGATAACCCCTTCTTAAGATCCCTCGCTCGTAACTCTGGCACTCGAATTTCAACTTTAAGCTTCGTAATATCCGCTACCTCAGCGATGATAAAACTAGTGGCCACCTGCTGCCCTTCCTCAACTAGAAGTCTTTGCAGAACACCATCGATTCCCGCAACCACATCAAGATCTTTAACTTGCCGATTCAAAAGATCATATCGAGCCTTTGACGTATCCATTTGCGACATTGTTATTGCCAATTGAGTCTCGTTTGATTTCGCAATAGACTCTTGACGTTGCTCCTCTAAAGAGACCTGCGCTTCTAACTGAGCCATCTGCATTCTCGATTTCTTCAATACAACGGAACCAATCAAACCATCGCGATGTAAAACCTCATTCACCTCCAAGTCCAAGGCAGCTTCATTTAAGCTTCGCTCAAGTTCTGCAAAACTAGACTTTAGAGACAGCATATCTTGTTGTATGGATAATTCTAGTGACAAGAGTTCATCTTGCTTCTCCTTCAAGTCAGATTCCGCTTCAAACAGCCGCTGCTTGAGTTCAGGATTTGAAAGCGTCACAATAACTGTCTCTGGTGTCACCACTGCTCCAGCACGTATATGAAGTCGCTCAATAATCCCGCCGCTTTCATTGGTAATTAACTTCACATCCTTCGGCACGATCGTTCCAACTCCACGAACTTGCCTCACCAAGTCGCCCTCTTTCGCAAAATCGATACGCACTAAATCTCGAGCCAAAGAAGGAACTCCAGGACTGATCCAGTTGTAAACGAGAAAAGCCAAGAGAATTAGGCCCAAGGAACCAAATCCATAAACCATGAATTTTTTCTTCCGTGGGTTATTCTCTATTTCAAAATCCATATTTATAATTCGTCTAAATTTTAGCTAACTCAGCTTCATTCACCAGACCGTCTTTCAGGTGAACGACACGGCTAGCAATTCTTGCGTGATCCTCTTCGTGGGAAACCATACATATCGTAGTTCCCTCTTCCGCCAATTGTTCGAGCAAGCCTATGACTATTTCACCATTCTTTGAGTCGAGATTCCCCGTTGGTTCATCCGCAAGGATTATTTGCGGATCTCCTGCCAATGCTCTAGCAACCGCTACACGTTGCTGTTGCCCCCCAGACAACTGCTTCGGGTAGTGTCTTCTTCGTTCGAAAATGCTCAACCGATTCAGGACCGACTCCGCCCTAGCACGACTTTCTTTTTTGGACATTCCGCGATAAATCAGAGGTAACTCTACATTCTCTACGACTGACAAGTTTCCAATCAGGTTAAAACTCTGAAACACAAACCCCATTTCTCGGTTTCGAGTGTCAGCTCTTTGACCTTCACTCAACTTCGATACATCGTGCCCGGCCAATCGATACGCCCCAGAAGTTGGCGTATCCAAAAGCCCTAGTATAGAGAGAAGGGTTGATTTCCCACAACCCGATGGCCCTGCGATTAAGACGAATTCTCCTTTATCAATTGTTATATCAACATCAGTTAGAACATGTGACTCCACCTGCTCCGTTCTAAATATTTTTGATATCCTAGAAAGTTCTATAATACTTTTGTTCGACATTGTGGCATTCATTAAGGGTTTCTGCATATATAAGATTCAAACTCTTGCTGATCGTCTGGCACTTACAATTTCACTAGCAAATATCGCTCTAATATCCGCAATTAGAGTCGAAAAATGGTCGTTTAAAAAGAAGTGGCCTCCAGGGTAGCAAATTTGCTTAAACTCGTCTTTGGTTTCACGCTTCCATTGATTCAAAGAATCCGGTGGCGAGTCTGTATCCAATTCTCCCCCTAGAGCAGTTATAGGGAAGTCGAAAACTTCCCCACACCGATATTCATAAGTTTCAATCGCCTGAAAGTCAGCGCGAAGAATCGGCAAAATCAACTCAACGAGCTCAGGGTATTCAAAAAAGGCGGCAGGAGTCCCACCCAATTCCTTAACCGACTCGAGAAACATACTATCACCCAAAAGATGCTTGATCGGCAACTCTCTGTTCACAGAAGGAGCACTTCGAGCGGCCACAATCATATGTTCAGGGGTTGATTGCTGCATCGTCCGCAGTTTCCGTGCGACTTCAAATGCAACAATTGCCCCCATGCTATATCCAAACAAAGCATATGGCTCGTCTACATAGGGCAACAGCTGACCAATGACATCATCGACAACATCGGGGATATTGAACAGCAGAGGATCCTTTACACGATTCTCTCGTCCAGGGTACTGCAGCGGACACACTTCTATTCGCGCAGGTAGATGCTTCTTCCATTCTAAAAAAGCACTAGATCCTCCTCCCGCATAAGGGAAGCAGAACAACCTAATTCTTTCGTCACTCTTTCTTCTATTCAAATTGATCATGGCACTTTTTGCTTCAAATTTTGCTAACGATCACCTGCAAACATTTTCAACACGTGAGACGTTTCCCTTCCCACAAACGAACTCGGCCGCCCTTCCCACCAATCCTCATGACCTTTTCTAAAATATTCGGATAATGGATGTGCACTCTGCCCACCTGGCATTTGAAAGACTCCATCTGTCTCGTATCCTGGAGTGACTACCATTCTCTCCGAAGAAGTATAATCACCATCCACAACATTGATTGTCGTTCGGTCTCCAGATGCCGGCCTGTCTTCCATAACCAAAAACCGCCCAAAGAAAGGAAGAGACGAAGACATAGGATGCTTTATAACGAGGGGATTTTCATCTCCCCACTTAATGCTTCCCAAATCGAATTCGGAACCATGCCGATCAACGTATCCATCTAATTGCTTCTCTATACAAGCAACAAACTCCGACTGCCAGTCCTCGTACTCCGATGACATCAAGTATTCCGGGCGTTCGGAAACCAGCAACCAAAGAGGTTCCTCGAAACGAAATGCCGCCTTTCTAAAACCTCTATACTTGCTAAAGCAATCCTTAAGCATCCTGCCCAGGACCTGATCAGCAACATGCTCGCGAAAATCACGAATCAATAAAAACGCAGCAGAATCGGCTCGAGCTTCACCATCCCAGTTATCCACAATTGCTAACATCTGCGAAAACCCACGGTTTTCAGGTGCATCACTCTCTTTGAGCGTTTCAACAAGAAGATCTCTCCAACGGAGATAAAAAGGTGCCTCTATATCCATTTGCATATCAAGCATGTCTACTTCAGAAACGGGATACTCCATCTCCACTAGCTTCGTCTTTATCTGGTACGATCGTGCTGGAGTAATAACATCTCCATTGGTAATTTTTTGATAAACGGCATCGCCTGCAGCGCGATTATTCGCATTCCACAAATATCCATTATCCGGATTCGAAATTCTAGGATATCGATCAGCTTCAACATCGCTCCAGCTTGGATCAAATCGAGACGCTCGTATAGGCACTTCTCCTGAAAAGCTCCCCCTCTCAACAATTGCCCCCATCAAAGTCCATCCAATATCGCCCGAATTGTCAGCCACTATCACATTCAGTGTAGGGACCCTAATTTCTGGAGCAATGTCCAAGAATTCCTTTACCGAGGTCGCCTCTTCGAATTCCACTTGTTTCAAATTGATCCCAACTCCCTCCATAGCCCTCCAATGGAGTGCAAAAGAACGATTCATAAATTTTGCCTGCATAGGCCCCCAACGCGTATTCCTAACAACCAGCCTTTCATCAGCCGCACCTTTTACTTTGATGATTTCTTCTTTAACTTCGAATGCCTCGCTTCCCTCAGTGGTCAAGTACCGACTATCGTCATTCGGATCAAATTCAATTTCGACCAGGTCAAGTGTATCCACTCGTGAATTAGTAAGTCCCCACGCAACCGAACGATTGCTTCCTATAATCATCAATGGAAGTCCCGGAAGAGTTGCTCCAAATATATTAATAGGCCTCTCATCCACTTCGTACTCAAAATTCGCTCGATACCAAGTATTGGGGACCCCCAAATGAAGGTGCATATCATTCGCCAACATAGCCGCCCCACTTTCTGTCAACTCCCCAGAAATCGCCCAAGCGTTGCTACCCGGCACAGCATCTGAAAAATTCTCATAATCCGGGTCTAGAGCATAATTCATCTGAAAAGGAGGCCTCTCCTCAAACGGTGCATTAACGTACGAAAAGCTTTCTCTACTTGGAATCGGCAATAGGGGCAATAGACTCCCATCCATTGCAGAATCCCAGTTCGAACCATTCTGTACAAAAAACGAAAATACATCAGACGGCAGACTCTCCTTCATGATAAGCCTGCATTGTTCTCTCCAAATCAAATTCTTCTGAAGACCTATATATAATGAATACCCAACCAAAATAGAGTCCTCAGGTAGCCATGGCTTTACATTCTGCCTAAGAACGAAAAATTCCCAAGGCCTGGTCTTTAAGCTTTCGATACCAAAATTGACCCCTTCGCAATAGGCTTCCAAGAGGATTTTTTCACTATCAGGCAAAGAAGCATAGTCCTTTTTTGCTCTCTCTCTAAAACCGTAAGCACGATGCTTCCGATCAAGCCTCAACGCCCTCTTTCCAACGATTTCGGAAAGCTCTCCAGCTGCAAACCTACGTTGCATCTCCATTGAATACAATCTTTCGCTTGCATGTAAATACCCCAGTGATCGAGCGACATCCAAACGTTCTTTGCCTATAATCGAGGGCACCCCATATTCGTCGAAAGTAACCGTCACATCACTACTCAAATCAGAAAATAAAACATCTCCATCCATTTCGAAGCCACTGCCAGATAACAGAAAATATGCCCCTACTCCAGAAATGCTCAAAATCGATATAAACAATAAGCCTACCAATGACAAATAAAGCAGAATTTTCTTTTTCATCTTTTCGCAACAAAAAACACCTATTTAGACCGCGTAACTCAAGCAATCAGCCAACTGGCTGTAGTTGCCGCACAATAGGAGTTTTCCACCTGCTCGCAATTGATAATAACGGATCCACATAACCAATACGTTCTGCAAAATCGGGATTCCTCTTTATGTACTTAACGAGTAAATGAATTTCAGTGCAACCTGACAAAAACGAATTTACCTCGTATTTTTTAAGAATGCTTTCTAGCCAGGGCAAAACAGTACCAATTCCACGATCTTGCTTAATGACATTGTATATGATGTCATGAAGTTTCTTTTGATCCTTTTCGTCTGGCATCACAACATTCTTAGAGGCTCTTTTCCAAAGAGGATGACAAACAAACGACAATGCTTTCCGCGAACCCAAAGTGCATAACAACAGATGAGGTTCGTCTTTATCTATAATTTCAAGCAAAGCGATCTCAACAAGCGAAATCAAATTTTTAGATACGTGATCAGGCAAAAGGTCGAATATCGCATGCATGGTAAAACAACACACAACGAGATCCGTTGCCCCTCCATCTTTAAGTTTTAAAAGCAATGGGGTTAACGCATTGACTAAATCGTACTCCCTTCCAGCAAGCAACGCTTCTGTCCGATCTGGAATATGCGGATCCGAACACAATAACACTCTCGGCAATTCTTGCTCCAATTGGTAATCATCATGTTCGTAGATTGTTTTGACAAATTCAGCAGAAGCAATTGGCCCTACGCCACCCACAATACCCAATACTGCTTCTCTAGCTCTAATCATGGAAATCATATTCTCCTTACTCATCCAAATAATAATCTCTGCACTTCCAGAACCTTCGACAACATAGATCAAGTTCAAACAAGCCCTTATTTATCTGTTTTTGGCACGTTCCCGCCTTATAAATATACCAGGCAAATTACTACTCAGAACAATGCCTTTACCAACAATTTAACTAGCCAACTCAAGCCCCGGTTCACAAACTGATACTTCTACTGCAGGCACTTCAACCGGGACACAATGCCCCAGAAAATTTAGCAAAACGCATACACGTTCTCCTGCATTTGAAGTCTTTATGATTTCTCCAACAAAACCTTCGAATGGACCATATTCTATTCTTCCAACATTAGATATCCCAGGCTTATCTTCATCAAGAAAAAGCACATCCTCCGAGCTCAAACTTTCCTTCAGTTTGTATATTATTTTTTCGGATACCACTGAAACTTTCATCCCATATTTCAGTATTGAATGAACCCCTCGAGTAGAGCGAATTCGTTCAAAACCCTCCCTCACATCAAGCTTAACAAACAGATAACACGGGAACATAGCCTCAGTAAATCGCCTCTTTCCAGTACGATATTTTCGAAGCCTAGATATTTCTGGAGAAAACGTCTCAAGACCTAATTCGTCACGAATTATTTTCGAAACCTTTTTCTCCTTTTTATTAACCGTCCTGATACAAATCCAATTCATAGTGTTTTCTCCAATACAGGAGACCTGTAGCGAGTTTTAGTGGATCAAGACAAAACGTAGGCCCGCTTATCTAAGTTACACAAAGAGCAGAATATTATGAACGGAACTATCATGCATGCAATTAGAGTGCTTAAGCTCTAGCAACAAAGCTTACTAGCTCGTTTCATTAACAACTGAGATTGAGCATAATAGAAAGATGATTATTCTAATCCTTCTTCCTTTCCAAAGCTCCGCCATTTATGATCACTGTGTCATAAATACGAATTAGAACCTGGGGAATTTGTCTTGGGTAAAACCTTCAATAGATTATTGAAGTAAGACTCCCACAAAAGGTCTCTGTTTATAAAAGACAAGTAAAAAACTTACATTTCATTCATTGAAACATTAATGGAATAAAAATAATAACCCTACAGCTTTTTATTTTATCATCTAATAGATAATTCTCTACAATCTAAGTAAAGTTTAGCCTGCTTAATAGTTTAAGCAAATAATGTCTTTGCTCACGGTTTGTGGGCCTTCATCAGTCGCTAAAGCCCATAGCCTCGCAGGAATAAAAACTATAAATCTGAATACACATGCCCACAACTCCCCCCTAAGCACCAATAAGCAAAACTACGGTAACAATTATCTCAATACCAATACATAGGCCTCATTCAACTTGAAACAATCATACCCAAATCGAATGCATTAACGAAAATACCGCGTCTCAGGCTTCTACAATTCACCCTATATTTTTAATGATACGACAAGGATTGCCAGCGGCCATAACTCTTGGAGGTATATCCTTTGTCACGACGCTACCAGCCCCAATGACAGAACCAGCACCAATAGAAACCCCAGGGCAAATCACAGCCCTGCCACCAATCCATACATCATCCCCAACAGTCACGGGCTTTCCTGACTCCTGAAAAACCCTTCGTTCTTCAATATCCAATGGATGATTCACCGTGTAGACATGTACGCCCGGACCCAGAAAAACATGATCTCCAAAACGGATCGGATTCACATCCAATAGAACACAGTCGTAGTTGGCGTAAAAATATTTTCCCAGAAAAACATTACAACCATAATCACACCGAAAGGTAGGCTCAATCAACGCAGTCTTGTGATATACGCCCAAGAGTTCCTTCAGAACCTCAGCTCGCAGTCGAAAATCATCCGGCTCGCTATCGTTAAATTGCTTGAGCAGCTTTTTGCACTTCCCACGCTCCATGACTAACTCCTTGTCCATGCAGGAATAAGCCAAGCCCTTGAGCATTTTCTCTTTTTCTGATAATTCGTCCATCTTACTCATCGAGCGGTTTCTTAATTAAAAACCATGTGGATGCGAGCATCGCGACAAATATCGGAACAACGCATATCCAAACCAAAGTGTTCCAGCCAAACTGAAACAAGAGCCACCCTGCGCCCAACGAGCCAATCGCTTGAATGGAAAAAACGACTACATCATTTGTCGCTTGCACTTTGAAACGCTCCTCCGGCCGATAGCTTCGCGGCAGCAATGCTGTGCCACTGATAAAGAGGAAATTCCAACCGACGCCCAAAGCCAGTAATGCTCCGTTAAAATGCATATATTCACTCCCTTGCAGCGCCACAACCATCATTATTGCATATAGAATCCCTCCTGAAAGCATCATTCCACCAATGCCCATTCGCTTCATCAGAAAACCACCAATCAAACTAGGAAGAAACATAGCCATAATGTGATTTTGGATAACCTCTTTTGTGTCTGATAGTTCATATCCGCAAAGCTCATACATATTTACAGGCGTCGCCGTCATAACCAAACTCATAACCCCGTAGCTTACAGAACTCGCAATAATCGAGACCACAAACACTGGATTGCGAATTATCTTAATCAAAGGCCGTGCCTCAACGTCTCGGCTTTCAACTTGTATCGTAGTAGCTCTATACAGTGAAAAGACAACCCCTCCTAATGCAATTACTCCTGCCAACAAAACGAACGAACCGAGAAAATCATGCTCAGGAAATAGCCAATTCTTGCCAAGTGAACCAATTTCCGGCCCCACAAAAGCCGACAAAATTCCCCCTGCCATCATAACGGACAAGGCCAGACCAAAATTACTCTTGTCAGACAAACTCTCGAGAGCTGCAAAGCGATACTGTTGGGCGAATGCTAAACTAACTCCCAATAGGAAGGCCGCTCCTAGCAAGAGGTTAAAACTTTGCCACAAAGTAGAGCACATACCTAAACCAGTCCCCACTAAAGCCAGAGCGATCCCCACATAAGAACCGCGTTTTCTCCCCAAACGCTTTAGCACGTAGACGGCAATCCCTGTAAAAAGAGCCGAACCCAGAATCATCGCAGCAACCGGCAAGGTAGCCAACTTAGAACTCGGAGCTAACTGAGCGCCCAATAGCCCACCGACTAGAATCATAAACGGTGCGCAAGTCATAGAAAATGACTGACTCAGCGCCAATATCCAAATATTTCGTGGGAGCTTTGCTAGCGGCATAGACGACAAACGAATGAAGCGCTCTTCGCTAAGCGCAAAATAAAAAGCGTACCAATTCCTAAAGCGCGTTCGTGAATAAACTCGCCCTAGCTCCTACAATTTAAGCGCATCATGTCTTTTTTAATTGGCATACGTGCTTTTACTTAGGAATCTAGAAATCAAATTTTAGGTTCAACAGCCTATCCAAATTCTTCGAGATCCAAACCGCACAAAAAACAAAGGCAAACTCACCGAAGTCGGAAACCAGTAAAGATCCCCGGAGCAAGCTCTCTCCCTTCGGTCGACTGGCACTTCGTGCCAGCGAGGCATTCATAACATCAATCTTACCTAACTTCACTC
>JAKYXN010000002.1 GCA_022538095.1 Puniceicoccaceae bacterium K14
AAAACTGCCAAAGATTACAAACTTCGAAGCGGAACACCTCACTCCAAAGAACTGGAAGCAAAGCAAAGTCAACACGCCCTAGAACGGACGCTTACAGTATACGAATGCTATTGTTTAAGTATCCTGCATCTTGTTCTCGTTTTTTCATGGAAATGAGCCCTTCTAGGGTTACATTTCCTGAAATATCTTCGATAAGTGCATTCTCTTGAGAAAGATGAAAAAAGTCTACGTGCATTTGGACAATGGCTTATCAGTAGTGGCTTGAGCTTCTACTGGTTTAAGCGTTTGTTACAATTATGGGTCTTCGATTTGGCATCTGCACGATGTTGCCTGTTGTAAAGCGAATTCCATATGTTTTTTGAAAATTCTAAGTGCCAATAGGGCGAAGACCTTCTGACCTAATACGATTATCTCCTATCGCTTCGATGCCGTTTAGGTAAGCCAAAGCAATACTCCCTAGTAAAAATTAGAGTATCTGCTCTATGCTTTCAGCGATGACTTCTTCAGATCCTGTTTGGGTTCTAATGAAAATTTCCTGTATCCCCTTTGCAGATTGGGTAACTGCCTTGATGCCGCCCGGCTGTATACGTTGGATCTTTATGCTTCCTGTCCGGCTATTTTTACTCAGAGATTTACCGCCATAAGAGCGCCCAATCATAACGCCCACCACACCATCGATTGATTCGATTCGTTGGATTGCTTTTTGGCATTCCTTTGATGTGGATTGGTGTCTCCCGCGGGATGGCATGGGAGTTAGATGGACGACTTGAGTCTCAGTTACCAGCTCGTTTGAGTAATTCTTCTACTGTCCAGGGCGTTGCACGACCATCGTAGGGGGCTAGGATCTCGCGAGCTTTGTCGCGATTAATAGAAGGGGCCTGGTTTGACCAAGCGTTTCTAATATAGGTTATGACTGAGCTAAACGCATGAAAGTCAACGTTGGGATGATTTATATGGCCGGGCATTACGCCATTCCAAATTTCTCCGTTTACTTCTACGGGCCCCATTAATCCGTGGGCTACTATGAGAACAACTGTCTCGTCATCTTCAGTTACCCATGGAGATCGATCAAGGGGTGGTCCAAGGCCTGTCATGCCTTGTCCCTCGTTACCGTGACACAAGGAGCAAACTTGCTGATACACTTCGGCTCCTCTTTCAAAGAGTTTCATGTCCGATTTGCTAAGAGCCTGCTTGCTTACACCTTCTTTGCCATCCCAGACGAAGGCTCGACCGACTGTTTCTGCATAATCGACAAGCTCTTTGTTGGAACTCTTTTCCAATTTTGTTAGGAAACTTGGCTTAGTTGAAACATTTAGAGAATCCATACGTTTTGAGTTCCCTACTTCTTCAAGAGCGACATATAGAATGGAATCGCTCCAGTTTAGGTCGCTTTCGAACTCAATGGTATCGACTAGTGTCAGGACTTTCGTGTCACCCTTTTTGAAAAGCGCCTGCACGATAAAATTAAAGGCATTTCGTGTGCCTTTGGACTCTGCTAGATCAGGCTCTTTGCTAAGCGCCACAATTATTTCAATTTCGTGTCCAGAAGAATTTGATACAAGGCAATCTATGAAGTAAGGGTTGTCTCTGTCTGAATCAGTTAAGTTTAGCCAAGCATTGGTTATTGTTTGAGGATCATTTGCGTTTCGGAAATTGCTGAATGCTTGTAGCCTTACCCTGGTCGAGTCATGCTTTAGCGCTGCATTGAAAATCGCCAGTGAAGATGGGTTCTCTTCTTTTAAGAAAATTTCAGAGGCTCTTAATGCATGAGTTGTTACCCAATCAGAGGCGTTTGTTGTAGCCTCTTGCAAAGCTGACACGCTCCACTCTCCGATTCCATGGAGGGTCCAAATAGTGTGGATACGAGCGAGTTCATTTCCAGTTCTTAGCAATTCTTTTAACGCGGAGATCGTTTTATCATCGTGAGGAGCAGATTGAACGAGTAGCCGTTGAGCAGTATCTCGGTGCCAACCATTTTCGTGCTGAAGAGTCTGAACCCATTCAAGGGGTGTTTGATCCCCCAATTTAGGACCCGGTTTGTTGGATTGGTTCGATTTATGAACGACGCGATAGATCCGGCCAAGCCCGACTGGTTTGTCTAGGTCTCTTTCTATGATTTGTTTACGCAGGAAGGTCGTCAGAAAAACTCTATGCTGGATAATTCCGCGATACATATCGACGATATAAAGATTCCCGTCAGGGCCGGTGTAGGAATTGACGGGTCTAAACCGTTCGTCTGTGGATCCTAAAAATTCGACCTTGCTCCATTTTGGATGAGGCTCGGTCATATGGGTGCCAATGACGTCAATGCCTTGGTCTTCTAGCGTAAATCGAGCCACGGAGTTAATTGCAGGCCCCGGTACGAACACATTACCTCTGTATTCTGGAGGATATGTGTCTCCACGATATATTGTAGGACCGCAAGCAGCAGTAGGCTGGCGGATACGGTTCTCTTCATCTAGGTAATCGGGTGTATATCCTCGGTTTACGCCTGGGTTAATGCGGTCGCTGAATGCTTGGCTTTCTTCGAATAGTTTTATTTCGAAACCAGTCGTTGGTGTGTGGCCAGGGTTAGCACTCGCGTTCTCCCATGGAATTGTATCGGTGATCACCCATGAGCTGTTAGTGTTGTAAAACAAGCGGCCGTAATTGTCGTATGTGATTCCCCACTGTCCGCGAAAATTCGTATCTTCTGAAACTATCTTACCATCTTGGAATTTAAAACGCCGGGATGACTTAGCGTTGTATAGCCAATTGTCGACATTTCTCACGAGACCGTTTTCGGAGTGCTCTATATCGCCTCGAAAAGCGTAATCAATAACTGGTTCTTTTGTGTCGCAAACGAGGTCGCCGTCGGTGTCTTGGCAATACCAGAGAGTTGGAGGATCGGCGATGAGTACGCCTCCATCGACGATTGTGATGGCTCTTGGCATAACAAGTTGGTCCAAGAAGACAGTCGATTTATCCATTGTTCCGTCATCGTCAGTGTCTTCAAGGACAACTACGCGACTAACCGGTTCTTCTTCACCATTCCCGTCTGGGTCGGGCATGAAAGCCCACATTTCGGTGACCCAAATTCGTCCATTTTCATCCCAAGTCATAGCGACTGGGTCATTGACTAGTGGTTCTGAGGCCACGAGCTCCACCGAGAAACCTTCTCTTACACGAATGCCAGCAAGAGCTTCTTCGGGTGATACTATTGGGGCAGGGGGCACATCCATCTCTTTCCAAACTTCCGTTTGAACGGTTCCGGGTGAATCTTTCAAATCGCCGTTCTGGGCGAGGCAAAATGGGGCAACTAGCGATGCAAGGTAAACGAGGGAGCGGTTAAAAATAGTCATCTTCGTAATTTGTAATTAAAGAGGCTAATCTCGACAAGTTGATGTATCAAGTATCTGCTGAAACTGTTTTCCGTAGCGAACATAAGATGAATAGTTTTCGTGCGAGTTCGTATTCTTTTCCGCTGCATGGAAAACAGTGGATACGTGAGGCTCGATGGCGTAGCCGCCTTTGTAGTTCTTGTTGTCTAAGAGTTGTAGGATCTCTACTAGCTTTGCTTGGCCTTCCCCTGGAAAAGTGTAGCGTTCGGGCTCGGTTTCGCCGGGCAATGGATTGAGGCAGTCTTTTACGTGTACGTGAATTACGTGATCAATAATTGTATTCAAAAATTCAAGTGGATTTTGCCAAGGATGATCGGGGGCAAGAGAACGATCCCTTTGAAAAACTGGATTTCCAGTATCGAATACAAGTTTAAGTCCAGGCACTTCTTCCAGCAGACGAAGAGTATGCTTAGCAGAAAAGCCTCCCCAATTCATGCAATTTTCGTGAATAGCCTCGAGCCCGTGATCTGAGAGTCGTTTTACGATTTCTCTTAGTCTTTCGAATCGGATACTTTCTTTTTGATCTTCCCCCCAGGGTTTTTGAGCGTAGGACATTATGCGAATCATTTTCGTGCCGAGTCGCTTCATTCTAGGAATTACTCGTTCGATCTCGCCGAGTGTTATGTCAAAATCTGATTCAATTTCCTTCGACCAACTACCAATGAGTGATCCAATTTCAACTACGGATATTTCAGCTTCGTCGAGTTGATTAGCAATCGCACCAAATTCATCTTCTGGAAGGTCGTGAATGCTTACTCCATTAATTGTGCGAGCGGATAAATGGCTCCACCCAAGCTCTTTCGTTGCTTTAATTTGAGTTGAGAGGCCAGCTCCTGCTTCGTCAGTAAATCCTGAAAGTATCATGTTTATGTAAGGAAAATTTTTGCTCCATCATTGGAGGTGGACTTGTATATGGCTTGAATTAATTCGACGCTCCGGCGTGCTTCAGTGGCGGATGGATTCGGTTCGCGCTTTTCTTTTATGGCAGCGATTGCTTCTTCAAAATTGCGTTGGTGTTGGGAAAAATTGATTGCTTTGGGGTCATTGGCACCCAGAGCCTTTCCATTTTTTTTGCCATACTGTTCACGAATTTCGCCATCTTTAGAGGTCTCGTTGGCGAATTCCCAAACTTCGAATGACTCATCAGCGAGGAACGCAGATCCATCTGTGCCTGAGAGTTGTATACGGGCAGGGTGGCCATCCTTTGACCAGGTACAAGTACTGGCTTCAATGACTCCACGAGCGCCGCTAACGAATTCCAAAATTATTACCGCTATGTCCTCTACTTCGATGCCGTCGTGGGCAAGGCAAGCTGTATTCGCTTGAAGGGATTTTACAGGTCCTGCCAGATGCAGGAGGGCATCGATTGAATGAATTCCTTGATTCATGATAGCCCCGCCCCCGTCAAGCTTCCAGGTACCGCGCCACGCCCCGGAATCGTAGTAGTTTTGGTCGCGATACCACTTCATGTACATAGAGGCGGATGTCAGTTTTCCAAAGCGTCCAGCATTGGTGGCTTCCTTGAAGTGTGCCATAGCAGGGTGAAAGCGTCGATTCAATATGGCCGCCAGTAGGACTCCTTTTTCCTTCGCAGCAACAATCATCTGATCGATTCGTTCTGTGGTAATCTCAAGAGGTTTTTCGACAAGAACGTGTTTTCCAGCCTCTATTGCGGCTAAAGTTGGATCCAAGTGGGCGCCAGATGGGGTGGCTACGGTGACGATGTCAAGATTATCGATCCCTAAGAGCTCGTTCAAACTGTCGTACGCTACTGTGCCGTGTTCTTCTGCAAAGGTATTTGCTTTTTCTTTCGAACGGCTGAATACGCCAACGATTTCACAGCCAGCGATCGCTTTGATTGCATGAGCGTGAATATCTGCGATAGTTCCTGTGCCAATTATCCCAAATTTCATGTCAAAAAGCTCTCCTTAATTTGCTGAAGCGCTGTTCTTTTTGTATCCAACAATTCCAATAAGTGAAATGACAACAAGGCCGCTAATGCCTATCATGCCAGGAGTCCCTTTGTGCCAGAGAGTCCAAACAGACCCGCAAGTTGCTACGCTCGCAGAGAAGATTAGGAGAATATTTATCAGACTAGATGGTCGGTCCTTTTTCTCAATCACTTGAGGGCTGTTGATGAGTAAGAGAATAGCGAGGTAGGCGATTGGGAGAAACAGGTTAGCGATAACGACAGCGGGGATGACCAATGCGGTTTTCGCATCTCCAGTCCAAGCAAGAGGAGCGAATATTGCGAGCAACGCTGGCATAGCTGCTCCAACGACAAATGGGGCTGCTTTTCCGGGCTTTCCTACTGCTTGAGATATTGCGAATCCGTTCATTAGGGCGTGTACCATCATGGTGGATAAGGCCATTGCTAGAATTCCTAAGCCGAAGACAATATTTGCAACGCGTTCCCCCATGAGTGGAGCAAGAGTCGTCGCGAGTTGTTTAGCATCGCGGTTTGTGAGGGCAGCGGCGAGCATGCGGTCGGCTTCTGGTAATGCATTGGCGAGTACGCGACGCTCTGTAATATCTGCTGGAAGGTCAGCTTCAAGGGCAAGGCGTTGGTCTAGTATTTTATAGTAACCTCCTTCGAGTGCCGCTCTTGGTTGTCCAAATTCGTCCAATACGTCATCGGTTTGAGCGTGGAAAGAGGCGGCTGCGCAAATAACTAAAAGGGCTGTCGCAATCGCAAAAGGTGTGAAGAGGGCGATGACGAGATCAAACCGAGAGAGTTCGCGGTGCGATTTTGTCCAGCCGCGTTTCACCAATGTATAGGGAAGGAGAAAAGTCATATTGATTCCCACGGCACTTCCGAATGCCGCGATGATACGGCTTCTCTGTGTGTCAGCTATGTAGTTGCTCCAGTAGTCGGCAGAAGAGCCCGTGGCGGTGATAAGCGAGTCTAGCGATGCTGCTGGAGTAAAGAGTGATTTTGGATTTGGTATCAAGCCCATGAGCACAGCGCCAATATCGATTTTTCCGCTGAAAAGTAGAAAACCGGCAGCAGCGGCAAAGGATATCATAACCATTGCCACGAGAAGTTTGAGGACAGTTTCCAGTCTCTTAATTGCTTGGCTGCCGAGGGCGTAGAGCGTGCCTGAGCCGAAAGCGATGAGAGCGAGAGCAAGTGTTATGACGTATGGACTCACACTTCCAAGCCCGAGATTTTGCTGAGCCGTTGCTACTCCGAGCGAGGCTTGTGCGGTACAAAAAACGACATTTGCAATAACGGTTGCTCCTAGCCAGCCCCAAGCGAGAGTAGGCGAAATTGCCTTTTTGACATTGTTGAATGGATACTCTTTGTTGCTTAGAGTGACGTGTGAGAGAGCAATGAGCATTATGACTCCGCAGATCATTGCTAGCGGTTGTAGCCACATCAAAGAGTAGCCAGCGACAACGCCTAAGTAGAGGGCTCCTGCTAGGGATCCTCCTCCTAAAGTGACGGCAGCTTGTAACCAGCCGGGACCTGTCATTTTTCCGTAACCAAGGAGACGGCCTAGAAATCCTTTAGATTGGATCGCTTCGAGGTGCTGTATTTCTTCTTTCAAGGGTAAAGAGGTAAACGTTTATAGGGAGCGAATTGTTAAGTCGCGAAACCAAACAAGGTCGTGATGATCTTGCAGTAATATTGGACCAGACCAAGATCCAAAATCGTCGTATTCCGCGTATTTGCTCTTTTCGAAGAGCTTCTTCCATTGGTCTGAGTCGTATTCAATTTCTACGACTTTTTTCCCATTGAGCCAATGTTGGAAGGTGTTACCATCGACCACGATTTTTCCACTGTTCCATTCGCCGACAGGATTTAATGGTTTCTCGTCTATCGTCGGTAGTAAATCATAAAGAGCGCCTGCTAAGTGGCTCTCGATCTTGTTGTCAGGGTGCTTTTCGTCGTCGAGAACTTGATACTCGAGTCCTAGTTTACCTTGAGTGCGGTACTTTACGCCACTATTGCCAGCTTCAGAGATTTTCCAATCGAAACGAAATTCGAAGTTATCGAAGTGTTCTTTCGAGATAATGTCACCAGCTCCTTTTTTGTGGCGAGATACAATCCCGTTTTCGACAGTCCAACCTTCACCAACTGCTGATCCGTCTACTTGTGTCCACTGGGAGAGATCGTTTGATTCAAGTAAGTTTGTGGCGGGTTCAAATTCCTTCACCTTGATGTTTTTCCAACGGATAGTGCCTTTCTTGCCCGAGTGAACTTGTAGGCCAAAGAACCCTTCGCTGCGGGAGTAGTCGACGATACGTGCGGAGGGGGCACCGTTTATCCACGTTTTAATGACTCCTCCTCTAGCGTAGATAGTCATGCGGTTCCATGCGTTTGGATTCTCTACCGCTGCTCTTGCGTCGGCATGCTCTTCTTTTGATAGGGGATAGATCCATCCGTCCATCGCTTCGCCATAGATCCCGCCTGTCCAAGCTCGCGGACTTGGATCCATTTCGCTTTGGTAACCGAATACTTGACCGCTATCGAGGGTGTCGGCTCGGAACATGATTCCTGAGTTACCTATAACATCCCATTTAAATTCAGCGGTGAAAATGAAGTCGCTGTAAGACTTGTCTGTGCTAAGAAAACTGTTCGGCCTGAGGTCTGGAGTGCAAGTGCCAACGATTTCGCCATCAATGACTTCGAACTTCATTTCGCTGCCTTTAACGGA
Organism: Puniceicoccaceae bacterium K14; assembly: GCA_022538095.1. Taxonomy (GTDB): domain Bacteria; phylum Verrucomicrobiota; class Verrucomicrobiia; order Opitutales; family Opitutaceae; genus JAKYXN01. The sequence continues at coordinate 8,042 of JAKYXN010000002.1, forward strand.
CCAACCAGTAAGGTCGGTTCCGTTGAAAATATCTACGAAAGTTTCGTCATCCAGGTTTGGTTCAGGAGTTGTGTTAAGTGCTAAAGTTGCTGGGTTTATACCTTTGGGCCATTCTTCTTTTGGGGCTGCTTCACAAGCGGTCACAGTTGTGTAGAGGCAAGCAAGGGCGATTAGTTGTGATACTTTATTCATTTTGAGCGCAAGGGGTTGTTTTTTAAATAGGGCATTGGGGAGTGTGGTAATTGGTATACGAGGTTCTCGTTAAAAATCAAATGTTTAATAACTAAACAAATAAAAAGACGGATTGTATGCTCATTAAACAAACAATAGAATTGATGCACGCAGTTCTGTTGGGATGATGGCGTTTTAAATTGTGATGGGATTGCAGGACAAATACGATAGGAAGGACATTCGGCGACTTAACGCGGTGAATGTCCTCAACCAGCTGCGTATCAATCGAGAATTGTCGCGAGCCAATATCGCAGCGAAGCTAGGGCTCACGCGTGCTACAGTGTCAAATATTGTCTCCGAACTAATTGCAGCCGGGCTTTTGCTTGAGGCGGAATACCTTGAAGGGCAATCGGGCAGACCTGGATTATTGCTGCAGTTGAATCCAAATTTTGGGGCTATGATCGCGTTGGAGATCGATGTCGATCGCGTTGTTATCATGCTGACGAATTTCAAACAAGTCCGTTTGTGGCGACAGAGTGTGGCAATGCCTAAGGGAGCGAGTGTCGATACTGGGCTTGGGTTGGCAGAGGGCTTGTTGAGTCGGGCCTTGAAAATAGCAAAGGACAAAGCTTTGAGATGCCTCGGGATCGGAGTGGCTTGGGCGGGCTTAGTGAATCGGAATTCTGGAGAATTGGCGTATGGACCGACCTCTAGGTGGGAGAACGTGCCATTGCGTCAAGTGTGGGAGGATAAGTATGGTCTACCCGTTTATGTTGAGAACGAGGCCCACGCAGCTGCAATTGGGATGTATCATTTTAATAATGACGCTGAAAAGAACGATATTGTTTACCTCAGTCTGGGGGTGGGCTTGGGAGCTGGGGTAATAATTGACGGCAATTTGTTGAGGGGTCGCCAAGGCTACGCCGGGCAAGTGGGGCACGTCTCGCATTCACCGAATGGTCATCCATGCAGCTGCGGGAAAACGGGTTGTTGGATAACAGAAGTAGGAGCGGTTGCGATATTGCGGGAGCTCTCCAATGCGAATGTTTCAGTGAATCATGATGCCAGCGACGAAGTTGCTTGGATCGATCAAGTGTGTGAAATGGCGGAAGCAGGAGATGAAGCGGTTTTATCAACCCTTGCGAATATTGGGCAGCATTTGGGTGAAGGTATTGCTCGTCTGGTAGAAACGTTTAACCCGAGTTCTGTTATTGTTGGAGGACGCCTTGGTAAGGTCATTAAGTATGCCAGTCCTTCAATTGCTGAGGTTTTAAAGAATAGACCGATGCACGCGATGGGCGAGTCGGTTGAATTGACTGTTAGCTGTTCCGAGGAGGATTCGTTAGTGGGGTGCTTGGCGTCTGTGTTTGATGCAGCTATGAAAAACCCAGTTTTTGATAGTGTGAGCTGAGTTAGCTAGTGCGCTGAGAGTTGGCAGATATCGCTATTCGTCTCTGCTTAGCTCTAAGTGCTAATTAGTCGCCCCTCAAGAATAGTTCAACACATTGGCAGTCAATTGCTTGTGATTGTATATATGGCTTCCAGTCGACCAGTTAACCGGTTTTAATTGCCAAAAACCGGTCGAAAACGACGAAATCAAAACCTAAGCATCAAGAATGCGAGCACCTTTTTCAACAGAACCTCGATCACTTGCTCGATCAACGGCAGCCACTTTACAAGCTCGCCAACAAACTACCATGGTCGAGCCTAGAAGAGTCTTTCGAGAGCTTTTACAAACAAGGCGGAAGACCGGCTTTGCCGGTCAGGCTGGTGACAGGCCTACTATCGCTTAAGCAACTGGAAAACCTTTCCGACGAAAGAGATTTTTTCTGCAATGAAGCATGCGCACACGAATTATGGGAGAGGAGTGCGGGGTGACTCTGATTTGGGGAAAATACAGGGACTGGTCCCCTCGATGCACTTCGTTTACTCAGGACCTCGCTGTGCTCGAAGAAGAGAACCCTGTTGTTGCTATGTCATCTTCGCTACGTTCTGTCTCGCTTTGCCTGTCGGTCCCACCCTGCCGTTTCGTCATGCTAAGCGGAACTTGCTTTAGAGATTCGCTATGATCGAATAGTATCTATAATTTGGGTATTATGTTTGCTTTAAAGGAGTCTTCTACATTTGTTCGTTTGTTTCTTCGGGGTAGTGGGTTTTGTAGACTTTGGGGTTGGTGGCTTTCCAGTACTCTCGGACGAGGGTGTTGAGTTCTGCTTTGGTTTCTCGCCTGCGCACGCCTTCGAGGGCCATTAGGGTGACTTCTGGGTTTTCTCGGTAGGCTCCTTGTATGTAGTTTGAAAGTACGGCGTCATTTATCATATCGGTGTCTGCTGTCGATATCCATTTGGCTGCGGCGATGGGATCAGATTTGGCCCAATAGCGTATGGCTGCGGCTGCGGCTTCTTGGCGCAGGGAGAAACGTTGTAGGCTTTCTGCCCACTTGATGGTGGCAACTGGATCGTGCTGGGCGAGCTGGTCGGCGACGCCATGGGTAATAGAGCAGGCGTAGCTGCCACCAGATTCGAGAGAGGCGGCCCATGCTTTGGCTAGGGTTGGGTCTTGCTCTGCTGTTTTGTAGGCGAGGTGTTGTGCGGTATCTTCTTTAAAGCGCGTGGATTCTTGTTTTTCGATCCAGTCGATAGAGCCTTTAGGGCCTTGTGAGTCCATTATGCCGTAGGCGAGGGCTTCGATGGCTTGCTTGCGTTCTTCGGGGATGGGGTAGTCGTTGACGAATTGTGCGGCTTCTGTGGGTGCTTGTTGAAACCACTCGGCGAATACGAGTTGGAGGGGATCGCGCTTGCCTTGTATTTGAAGTTCGGCGTTGAGTTCGTAGGTGGCAGCGTCTTTTGGGGCGAAGGTGGCCCAGGTCGCGGCGAAGCGTTCCATGGCATATTGGTAGTTTTCGTGGTCGGGGAGCTTGAAGTAGAGTTCTTTGTAGAGGTGGACGTTGGTGGCGTTCATTTGGGCCATCGCTCGATCTATTGCTAGTTTGTTGGCTTCGGAGTCGCCCTCTTTTATGGCACGTCTAAGTTGATCTAGGGCTTGTTTGAGGGGGGGTGATTCTTTGGGGGCTGTTTGGGTTATGAGCGGGTACTTCTCAATTTCTGGTGAGATATTTTTATCCTGGAATTGCTGAGCAGCAGTAGTGTTAGGTGGCGTTTCTTTTTTATCAGATGATAGGTAGAGTGAGACGACTGCGACAGAGAGAAGCGTCAGAAGGAGCACTTTGTAGAGGGGAATCGTTTTCATCTGTAGTTGAAAAGGGGCTTTGTTGGTGTATTTCTAAAAGGTAAGTGTGCTGCCGAGGTAGACCTCGGCAGCACAGCTGATATGGAGAGAGTGAGAACGGGGTATTGAACTCGCTCTCTTAAGTGAATTAGTCGTGAGTGTGAGTCAGTGAATAGAAGGCGACTTCTGTAGTGTCAGATCCGCTCGCATTGTAGTCGTCGTTGTTTGTTTGTAGATAGTTTCCAGCTTTGAAGTACATGTACTGGTCATTTGCATGGTAGTCGGACTCAACGGTGATTGTCTTGGACTTTGTGGTTCCGTTTGACTTGGTAACGCTAACAGTGAGGGAGCGCCCTTGGAGGTCGATCTTGTAGCTGAATTGTTGTCCGAGAGGGATACCGTCGCTAGGGTTGCTGGCTGAACTGCTGTCGCTTCCGAATAGGAGGTAGATATCGTCATCAGCTCCGAAGTTTTCGTAGGCGAAGTAGACGGATCCGTTTGTATTGCCCGGTAGTTTTCTGTAGTAGAGCTTGCAGGGTTCATCGTCAGTTGCGTGTATTTGACCGATGATGACGCGTCCTCTCTTAGATGAATCTCCAGAGTCTGTTACGTCGTTAACTGAGACTGTGGCGTTCATGGTGCCGTCAACCCCACCCGATGCATTTCTGGTGGATGAAGATGCGGTGCTCATAACCCAGTTATGTGGGCCCACTTGAGTTTCGCTGGTGCTTGAGGATCCAGCGAGCATCTCGCGGAGCTCAACACGTGGGTAGGTTGACCCGCCGGTGTCTCCGTCTGGACGGCAGCGGAAGATTTGTGCTCCACCTGACTTGAAGAATTGGTTGCTGATAGAACCGCCATTGGAGAGCCAGTTTGAATTGTATTCGTTTTGGTTTTGGTCTGTGAGTTTCCATTGGCTGAAGTTGATGCTTCCTGAGCCTGAGCCTGAGCCCGATCCCGATCCTGATCCTGATCCTGAGCCTGAGCCCGAGCTGCCGAGCTTAACGAATTCCCATTTGAACCGGTCCATGTTGTGATAGGCCCATTGTGAGATGTTGGTTCCATTGGATGTCCCTCCGCCCTTGGCTTCGAGAGATTTTCCTGAGTCACGACCTTTGATGCGGTGATAGTCTCCGCCTACGCTAAGGATTTGGAATTGTTGATGGGTGGCTCCGGAGTAGGCTCTGATTTCGGCATTTGCTCCGTTGCTGTTGCTACCACTGTAGATGGTGATGGATTTTCCACTATCGACACCTTTGATGCGGTAGTATCCGCCTCCTACGTCGATTACTTGCCATTGGCGGTGGGTTGAGTTTTGGGATTGTGACTCAGTGCCCCATTGTTGGACATTGGCTCCGTTTGAGTTGGATGCACCGCTAACGTCTATAACGCGGTTACTGCCTTTGTTGACGATAAGGTAGGTGCCTTCTCCGTCGAATGCAGCCTGAGATAATGAGGAAAACGCTGTGACGAGTGCGCAGAGAGAGGCAACTCGAAGGAAGCGTTTTAGGGGTACTTTGTTTTTTTCCATTTGGGTTGTTATTTTTTTGTTGGTCAGAATTGGCCAGATTTGGCCAAAGAGAATGTAGAGAATTTGTTGGTACGGATGGTTTTTCTCTGAAGGTGGGCAGATCGAAATGAGTGTGTGTGGGTGGGGTGGGGGCTCCGTGGGTGGGAGTGAGGTCCTTGATTTTTTTGAATCGATCAAGGGTTATTTCGAGGGGCAGCGAGGGGTAATGTGGGAAAACTTTGTTCTCACGTTCACATCATTGCAAAAATTATCTAATTAGTGGTAGATGTGAGTGGATAAATGGTCGAAATGGGCGGCTGAGTGGTTGTGGCATTCGAGAAGTGGAGAGTGGGTTGTTTGAGTGCTTGGTGAGCATTACAGAAAATCTGATTAGGTTACGTAATGGTTTTTCGTTCTGAGATATTTCAATTTCTTATGGGCGCTCTCTAATGGACGACGGGAAGAATGGGCATGATGAGTGGGTATCTAGGACGAAGATTCCGTTGCGTGATGAAAAGGGAGAGGTTGAGGGCTGCATTGGAATCGGCCGCGGTATTACTGAGCAGAAGCGTAAGGAACAGTTGATCGAGAAATACGCAGAAGAGCTCGGGTAGAAGAATGCCCAACTGAAGGCAAGTAATGGCCAGATGGCCGAAGACTTGCGAATCATTGGAAGTTTGCAGAAGACTTTTTTGCCTGATGCTTATCCTATTTTTTAAATGAAGCTGGTGCTCGTATGATTGATTTCTATCGCGGCGTTGGTAACTGCGATTATTCGAGCGATAGAGCGTGATTTAACCTATAAAGAGTCTGATCCTTGTTGTGTTTTTACTGAGATGAATTCGACAGTTGATGCTGATGCTTCGCTAATGATAAATGCATTTATTGCCAGCCTTGCCCAGGGCGTGGAAAAATGGTGAGGTGAAGGGTTTGAGAGCTAGAGGAGGATTCGAAGTTGACATAAGTTAGAAGGATTTAACTGTAAGCGATTACTCGATACGTAGAATAGATGATCTGGAAAGTGCCAAGGTAGAAGTGCGGATTGCAAATGAAGTCGTGGAAATTACTGCAAATTAGAAATTAAACATGAGTTTTAAGATGAAAGCGTTTTTGAGAATTGTTTTTTGTTTTGTGGTTTTGCAGTCGTTCCTTTGGGGTGAGAAGTCGGAGCGTCCTACTAATGTTATATTGATATTTGCAGATGACCTTGGGATCGGTCTCTTGGGATGCTATGGTCAGGAATTGATTGGGACGCCGCATATCGACCGCCTCGCATCCGAAGGGATAAAGTATAACAATTACTATGGGGGAGTTTATTGTGCTCCGTCGCGATGGAGCTTGCTAAGTGGAATGCATGACGGTCGAGCGGATGCGTGGCGACACACACGTTCAGGACTGCCGATAAAAAGAGATGCTGGCGAAATCACCGAAGAAGAGTTTCAAAAAGGGCTCGTCGAGATAAAGGAGAGCGCGGTTCCTATCCCGGATCACGAAGTTTTTCTTGGGCAAGTCGCTCAGAAAGCTGGACACAAGACTGCTCAATTCGGAAAAATCGACAATGGGTTTTCAACATGGATGGAGCGAGTAGAACGCTATGGATGGGATCACCACGTCGGTTATTATGATCACACAAGGGCCCATGGGTTTTACCCGCCTTACCTTTGGCGCGACGGAGAGCGTTTTCGTTTGAAGGGGAATAAATTGGCTGATTGCGGTAAGATGAGTGAAAAAGGGGATGAACCAGTCGGATCGGGTGGAGAGACTTATTCGCAAAATGTGTTTATCGAAGAGATTCTAAGTTTTATTCGAGAGAACAAAGATGAGTCGTTTTTTATTTATCACCCGACTCAGTTGCCGCATGGTCCTGTAGCGATTCCAGAACTACATCCGGATTTTGAAGACGATCCATCTCTGTCTCTTGCGGAGAAAAAGTATGCTTCAATGGTCAAGATGCTGGACGATCATGTTGGTCTGATCATGCAGGAGTTGAAAGAACAAGGGATTGATGAGAATACGGCAGTATTTTTCACTTCTGACAATGGACATGAGCTGTATTACGGCCCAAAGAGTAGTTATGCAAAGTGGTTACCCAACGGAGACAAAGCTAATTTGACGGACAAGAAATGGCGTACTTCCGAGGCTGGGGATGTCTTTGATGGATCCGACGGGCGTGCTGGACTTAAGCGTTCAGGCTATCAAGGAGGTATGCAATGTCCAATGATTGTTCGTTGGCCGGGGCGAATTGAGGCCGGTATCGAAACAGATCATTTCTCGGCTCATTTTGATTTTATGGCGACCCTAGCAGATATGTTGGGAGTTGATCTTCCAGAAGGGAAAGACGGTATTTCTTATTTGCCTACCTTACTTGGAAAGAAGCAGAAAGAGAAGCATGAGTATGTCGTAGTGAACAATCACTTTAGGCGTATGGGTGGAGCTGCTTTGATAACGCGTGAAGGTTGGAAACTAGTGGAAGTCGAACGAAAGCGAGATGAGTTCCAGTTGTATGACTTGCGACGCGATAATGAAGAGCGGGTTGACTTGGCTTCGAAATATCCGAAAAAGGTAGAAAAATTGAAAGCGATCCTGCTGCGAGAGCTTGAGTCCGCGCGACCAGACTTATAAGCCTAGTATATGCCATTGTTAGCAAGACGTTTTGCCTTCTGCTTATTACTTAGTCTGTTAGATGTCGTCGTTTCTAGTTCTGCGGTAGAAAGGGCGAGTGTGGCTGAAGTTGAATCTTTCGAGGAGCGGGCATTGGTTTTGTTTTTCGTATCTGAAGAGTGCCCGATCGCAAATCGATACGTCCCCAGGATAAAGTCGCTTCATGAGAAGTATTCGAAGGAGGGTGTATCGTTTAAACTCGTCTATGCCAATGGGGATAGTACTGAGCATACGGTTGAGACTCACAGAAAAGAATTTTCCATTCCAATTCCGGCTTTGATTGATCCAGAGCATGTTCTGGTGGAGAAAGCTAAGGTAAGTGTGACCCCAGAGTGCGCGGTGTTCGTCCATGAGGGACAAAAAAATCGCCGATTGGTTTATCATGGTCGAATAGATGACCAGTATGTTGATTTTGGGAAGTGGCGCCAAGTGGCTGGTAAAAAGGACCTCAATGATGTATTGACCACTTTGCTACAGGGGGAGGAAGTGACGTATTACAGCGAGAAAGCGATAGGCTGTTACATTACGAGATAATAAGGGACTGTGAGGGGGCGGACCTCCTATTATTCTTCATCTAGCTTTTGGAGAAGGTTTTTCCAGATAGCGCTATCATCAAAGGTAGAGATCTGCTCCTTTGTCGGTCGTACGTCGAGGGGCAAATTTGAAATCTCAACTAAGCGATTGATCGCAGCTGTTTCGTTGCCTTCACTGAGAAGCAATTTGGCAGAAGCAAGATAGGCTAGGATGTGGTGGGGCATCTCTTGGATTGCTTTCGCAAAGTACTTTAGAGCGGATTGATTTTCATTCATCGCCGCGAAAGCACTCCCAACCGAGTAAAGTGCTTCAGACTTTAATTTGCGCTTATCAATTTGGGATGACGGTTGAGATGAAATGATTTCGTTTTTGTAGGCGACATGCATGTGCTCGATGCCTTTCAGATATTCTCCGAGTTCCGAGTAGAGCTTGCCTATTTCCAATCGGTAGTAGGGGTTCTCGTCGTGGTATTGACGTCCCCTTTCGAGCAATTCGATGGCCTCGCTTGTTTTATTTTGCGATGCCAGTATGCGTGCCATGTAGAGTCGCGCTTCGTAGTTGTTATCTTCCCAATTTAGAACTTTCTTGAGTTCCCACATTGCGAGTAGGTCGGAATTATTGTGGTAGTAAACTCGGGCAAGGCCGAGGTGCGCTGGCACGAGTTCAGGACGGGTTGCCAGAGCATGATTGTATCGAGATTCTGCTTGTTGATAGTCACCGAGACGTTCGGCGATGTGTCCCAATTTGTAATGAGCGCTAGCCAGTTTATTGTCTTCTCTAATTGCTCGGAAAAACATGTCGCCTGCTTTCTCATAGGAGCCATGGAGTTCATAGAATGAACCAAGGTTGTAAAAATAGCGAGCTAGGCCTCCAGCTGATTTGATATCGTAGGCGGCTTGAGCGTTTCGAATTATATCAACTTCTTCTTCATCTTTCAGGATCAATTGGATCATGGCCTCTGCCATCTCGTCAGTTGACTTCCATCCGCTCTGTATGTGCCTAGGCGGATTATTGGGGTTTCGCGGGTTGTCTTCTGAGTTATCGTAGCGGTAGTCTAGGTGGACCGTTGACCCGGCAGGGATTTTCATTGGTTCGACGAATCGATAGTCTGACTGCCAATTGAAATCCCAGTCTGAAATTTTTATGAGCCAATGTATACTGCCATCTGGAAAGACGCTGTAGATACCTAGCTCTTTACCTATGTAGTGAGCATGTGGATAAACACCGGCTACTTCTACATCGATGGGGATCTCCATTTCTTGTTCAACATGGTAGTCGCTTTCCCCTGCAGGAATATCCAGCTCGAATTGGCGCAATGAAATTACTTGAGAAGGGCGTGTGGGGGGCGTGTCTGAAAAATAGAGACCAATCGATGGATTTACCATCTCCCTTTTTCCAGAAGGTAGCATATGTAATTCGAGGACTAGGTCGGAGTCTGGCTCTATAGTCCAGGCAGTTTCAGGATACGCTTCATATGGACTTTGGCCAGGAGTCCAGCCAACGAATTGACCATCAGGAATTGAAGAGCTGCCAAAGCCCATTCCATCAAACCCTGGCTCTGGATCCAACGCATCGCGCTCTCGAGAGCCAGATGTTTTATCAACCATCAAGACCGCATGATGAATCACCAAGTGAGAACTTGGCTTAAGTTCCATGGCACGAATGTGTTTTGTTTCTTCGAGGTTCAGGGGAATGACGAAATTGCGATAAATATCGGTGCCGTCCTCAGGGAGTCGATAAACTTCAGGAAAAGTAATGACAAGGTCTGGTTCGCCGAGTGCCCAGTTGCTGGAGAACTCAGGTTCTGGTGGAGCTTTTTCTAAATCGCCAGGTTTAGCTCCGGAATCGTGCCAAGCTTGCAATAGGGCTATTTGTTTCTCCGTAAGCTTTCTTTCTCCAATTAGTTTGGGACCGTAGTTGTTATCTGGTTTCCAAGGTGGCATAAAGCCGGAGGAAACTACCTCGGAAATTTGACGCGAGCGTCGCTTGACTTCCTGGTAACCCAATAGGCTGAATGGGCCAACGCCTCCTGGTCTATGGCAACCGGCACAATTTTCATAAACTATCGGGGCTATATGTTCTGCAAAAGTGATTTCGCCATCGGATGAAGATGTTTCTTTGGCTAAAAGGCTTATTCCAAGCGTTGCCCAAAGACCTGCGATCGAAAGAGAACGGGCCATTTATGGGTATTGGGTTGCCTTACTTGTGTGCATTGTGAGTGATGCCGGGCCAATTGTCTGAGCGGAAAGGAGTAAGTGGAAGCCCTTCGCGATTGATCACGTTGCAGACGGGATTATCAGCCCAGGCGTAGCGAACGGCTGCGGGCGTTTCTACGGAATCGCTCCAAATTTCGATTGTATCTTTATCGACAATTTTAGCTTCTGCCCAAACAAATTGCTTGTCTTCCCCGGCAATGGCGAAACCGATTACTTCCTTTGTGTCGAACGCGTATAGTCCCTTGCCTACGTGATCAAAGTCGATAGTGGCTTTGCCGTTAGCAAAGGAAACATTTTTGTAAACAGGAGAGTGATACGATACTTGATTGTAACCATAGTCGTTGGCAAGAGCCCAGCGAACGAGGCGATTAGCTACCGTGTTTTTGTCAGTTGGGTGGATGTCGCGACCTTCGCCAACATCGATGATAACCGCCTGGCCTAGGTTAGGAAGGAGGTTCATTGCCATGGTTTGGGCTTCGCGCAGTTCTGCCCAATCGCTATCACCCGGTTCTGCTTGTTCTTCTCTGTAGTCTGCTAACTGAACGTAGTAGAAAGGAAAGTCTCCTTGTTGCCACTCATCGCGCCAGTTTTCGATCATAAGAGGAAACAGTTTGCGATATTGGTAGGCTCGTTTTGCGTTGGATTCTCCTTGATACCAGATGACGCCTTTTATTCCAAATCCAATAATTGGGTGTAATACTCCATTGTAAATGTTTGCTGGGCGATGACGATCTTTCAGAATATTACCAGGTTTTCTCGGACGCCTTTCAGATTGATCGGATTCTTCCCATTCTTTTAATGTAAGCTCGTATTCTTTTAATACTTCTTCGTAGTCATAGGTCGCTTCTGTTTCTTCCCATTGCTGCATTAGCGGGGTATAGAATGCATCTGATTCTAGAATATCACGTCGTACCCAAGCTTCGGCAGCGGATCCTCCCCAGGCATTGTTGATGAGTCCGATAGGTACATCGAGTATTTGATGCAGTCGGGTGCCGAAATGATAGCCCACTGCTGAGAAGGATTCAGCCGTTTCAGGTGTGCAGACTGACCATTCTCCTTCGAAATCGTCTTGGGGCTCTTGAGTGCCTTTGCGAGGAACGGATATGAGTCGGATTCTTGGATGGTTTGCGGATGCTATTTCGAGTTCTGAGTTTGATGAGCGGGTGAGGCTCCATTCCATGTTTGATTGTCCGGAACATATCCAAACTTCGCCTACCAATACGTCGGTGAAGACCAAAGTGTTTTTACCTTTGATTTTGAGCTCGTAGCTTAGCTTTGTGTCGAGTGGATCTAAAACAATCTTCCACGCTCCTTCCGAGTCTGCGACTGTTTTGTGTTTTTGCTTTCCTATCGAAAGGGTAATTTTTTCGCCAGGATCGGCACTGCCCCAAACAGGATTTTTTTGCTTTTGCTGAAAGACCATGTGGTCTCCGAATATGGAGGGTACCTTAACGTCGGCTGTGAGGGAAAGGCTCGTGACGAGGGTAGCGGCGATTGTTAAGAGTAAACGATTTCGTGTTTTCATTATGATAGCTGAGGAGTGGGGTGAATTTCTTTAGATATGAAAAAGTAGGTTTGGTTATAGGGGAACTGGTTGGGACAATGCGAATTCAAATATCCGGATAGGGCGAATATTAATAAAAAAACCGTAGCGGGTAAGGCTACGGTTTGATTTTAAAAGAATTATTCAGCGTGCTATTAGTTTTTGTACGGCTTGATTTGGAAGCTGTATTTGTAATCTATCCACGGGAGGGTGTATTTGTAGAGAGGTGGTTGCCCCCAGGAGTTCGTTCCTCCAACGCCTCTTTGACGATAATCGATGTTAAGGAATAGTTTGTCTTGTTCTTCTATCTGGTGCGGATGCAATTGTTGTTTCTTGGACGAGTCCATATCGTCTTGGTCCGTAAAAGAAGCTCCAAAACTTAGTAGCTTATCGCCTGAAAATTCTAGGCCTTTACCGGAGGTTGAATTAAATAGGGCAACTTTTCGTACTTCAGTTCTGTATCCGTTTTCTTGCGGACGAATGTAGTCGAAGTCGAGCTCGTTGATTGGCATTTCGTATAGGCCAACAGCTGCAGAAGCTGCTCGGTCGATGTAGTTTTCGTGTGGTCCGCGTCCAAACCATTTTACTTGGTTTAGATCGGATATCAGCTCGAAGAGCGTTCCGAAACGAGGTAGCTCAGATTGTTTCTTGTGGGGAGCGGCGTAGAATTGGCAAGCGACTTCGATAGTACCGTTTGAGTGGATAGTGTAGTCGGTGAAATAGCGACTTTCGATTGAAGGAAGGGAGTGTTCGACTGAAACGGTAGCTGTGCCGTCTTCATTTTCGATGAGGTTGAAGTTGAGGATCTCGCCCATTTTGCCTGCATTTTGCCAGATAGCTGCTTCCTTTTGGAATCCAGCTCCGAAGTCATTGTCGTTAGGAGCTCTCCAGAAATCTGGGCGAGGTGATTCTACTAAGTATTCAATATCTCCGTATTGGAGTGAGCTAAGCTGACCGCTTGCCTTTGAAAAAATCGCTGCAAAGAGGTCGCCGCTAATGGAGACGGATTGATCATCTTCTGTGATCGATACGCTTCCTTCGCTAGAGTTCGCAACAGCTGGTTTTTCGAGATGAGTTAAGGCGATTTGGTCCCATGCGATTACGTATCCTTCGGGTAAGAGATCAGTAGCAGATTTAGCACGGGCTTTCACGGTGACGAAGTATTCCACTCCTGCCTGGCTCTGAATTTTAGATAGCGGCAATTTAATCGTTTCCGAAGATTGTGGAAGCGTAGCTAGTTCGAAGCTTCCCTCTTCGATGAGTTCGCCATTGGCTTCTATTATCCAACCGAAGGATACATCTTCAAGGGATTTGAAGTAGCGCTTGTTTAAGATTTCTATTTCTCCGTTTTTAAGATCCGATGCCTTTATCGTGATGTTTTGATAAACTTTTCGGACTTCATGAGCGTGCGGATTTAGGGTGCGATCGGGAGCGATGACACCGTTGGAGCAGAAGTTTCCGCTGTTTGCTGTTCCTTCCGGCTCGATGTCTCCCCCGTAGCCCCAGTAGATTGTGCCGTCGTCGTCAGTAGCGGTTACCGCTTGATCGATCCAGTCCCAAATGAAGGCTCCTTGGAGAAGCGGATACGCTTCGATGAGATCCCAATACTCTTTGAGGTTACCAACGCTGTTGCCCATGGCGTGTTCGTATTCGCAGAGGATTGCCGGTCTATCATGAGGAGAATTAGCGTACCATTCGAGACGTTCGATCGGGGCGTACATCTGAGCGTAGGCGTCGGTGTGCTTGCGCAAATTAGCTTGTTCGAACATGACAGGGCGCGTATCCACTGATTTGTAGTAATCGTAGCAAGCTTCCAAATTTGAGCCATCACCGGTTTCGTTTCCGATTGACCACATGATTACGCTGGCGTGGTTTTTGTCGCGTTCATAGAGGGCTCTAACGCGGTTGACGTATGATTCTTTCCATTCGGGACGGTTGGTAATGTGATTGTCTGGATCGTAAGAAGACCCTTGGTTAGCCGCTCCCAGTCCGTGCGTTTCGAGGTTGGCTTCGTTTACTACGTAGAGGCCGTATTCGTCGCAAAGTTCATAGAAATAAGGATCGTTCGGGTAATGAGCGGTTCTGACCGAGTTGATGTTGAGAGACTTGAGAAGCTCAACGTCTTTTCGCATGGATTCGCGGTCGATTACGTGGATTGTGTCGGGGTGGTGTTCGTGTCGGTTCACACCTTTGAATAGAACCGGTTGTCCGTTGACTAGTATGTTTCCGTTCTTGAGTTCGCTAGTGCGGAAACCGATTCGTTGCGAGGTGTGCTCGATTGCGTTTCCTTTAGCATCCTCTAGAGTCAAAAGAAGGGTGTAGAGTTGTGGGGTTTCGGCGCTCCAAGGGGTGATGTTGTCTAAAGCTGCTTTTGGGAAAGTGATCTCTTCTAAAGAACCGGTCTCCAGTTTGGACAGTTTTTGCCTAAGAGAGAGCAATTCCTTGTCGCCGTCTAATATTGTCGCAGTGATCGCCAGTTTCTTCGCGGTTTTAGAGCTTTGATTTTTAAGGTCGACGGTGAGTGCGAGTTCTCCGTTTTTGTAGTTCGAATCAAGACCGGTACGTGCATCGATATCACGAATACGTACTTGAGGAGTAGCGAAGAGCCAGACATCGCGCTCGATGCCGCTCACTCGCCACATGTCTTGGCATTCGAAGTAGGAACCGTCGGAATATCGGAAAACCTGGAGAGCGAGTGTGTTTGATCCGAGGCGAACGTAATCCGTTATGTCGAATTCAGCGGGGAGTTTGGAATCTTCAGAGTAGCCTATTTTTTCGCCATTTACCCAAATGTAGAAAGCTGATTTTACGGCTCCAAAATTGAGGAAAATCGCTTTCCCGTCCCAGTCCGCGGGGATTTCAAATTGAGTTCGGTACGTTCCAACTGAATTTCCTTGGTTTGGAATCTCCGGCGGGGTTGGGTTTTTGGCGAATTCGTGATCGTGGCTGTGGTAATATGGGATTCCGTAGCCATTGAACTCCCAGTTTGCTGGAACTGGGAAATCGGTCCAGGAACTATCATCGTAGTTTTCTGAAAATACGCTGCTTGGCCTTTCGGATGCGGATTCAACCCAATTGAATTTCCAAATGCCGTTGAGTAGTCTAAAATTGTCCTGAGTGGATGGCGATCTTGCGAGAGCTTCGCTTTTTGTTCGAGCGGAGTAGAAGGTTGAGCGTGCAGGTTCTTCGTTTACCTGGAAAATTTCGGGGTCTTGCCATTCAGGGATACCTTGAAGGAAGGTCGCAGCGCTTAACGAGGTGAGAAGAATGCTAAGAATCAAGTGAGTTTTCATATTAAGTATATGGATACAAGATTTTGATTAAAATTTTTGAGGTGGCACTTGGTAATCTATCGATAGGGTTGAGCATGGTGGGTGGTCCGATAGGGGTTGCGTTGCTCAGATTATGAAGTAGATCGATAGAAAATGGAGTTGAAATAGCGGTTTCGATGTGGGGCTTTTAACGTTTCCCCCTCGATAAATAAGCGAGAAGGCCAGGCCGATGTTGTTTGATGGATTTGTTCGAATCGTTTATCATACCTACAGGGGTGAGAGATAGAGCGAGCCGAAGTATTGAAGCTAAGATCTTGAGGCTGACTTATCTTTAAAGGCCTAATAAATAGCTTTTAAAGCTAAAAATTAGGAAATAACCTAAAAATTTAGGATTTGGGAATGTGAACGATGTAAGGAAAGACGCGGAAAACTCTAAGCTTGAACGAGTTGGAGCGATCGACCGTCGTTAAAGAGATTGCCTGGAATTTATTGAACGGGAGATGAGTGTCCTATTTCTTCGTACGATCAATAACTGTGCGTCGTTCGATAATGCTGGTTTCGATGGAAACCTCGGATGACTCTATTTCTTGTTTGTCGATGAGTCGCATCATGTGGTCCGCACATCGTTTTGCGAGTTCTGCGTAGGGTACGTCAATTGTCGTGAGAGGAGGGTCGGCAACATCCGACCAATTTGGAATTTCACCTGCTATGACGGAAATATCCTCAGGGATTCGAACCTTCATGATCTTCTGAAGTGTATTCAGGGCTAAAATACCGAGACGTTCCTGGCCTGGGAAGTAGATCGAATCAACTTGTCGATCTACGAGTCTAGCGAGCGCCGGGACGAGATTTTCTGGGGTCTCTACTATTTCCAAAAGTGCAGAGTCGAATTCTAATCCTGCTGCTTCAAGGCTCTCTGAGAATCCTTGCACGCGGCTTTTGGTATTGTCTTGCGATTTGGGGTGTACGGTAACGATTCCGGTACGCTTGTGCCCCCGCTCTATCAAAAAATTTGCTGCAGTGCGTCCCTCAGCGACGTGGTCCCATCCAACAACGTCGAACCGACTCGACAAACTGAATCGATTGATGGCGACCATTGGAGTGTCATTTATCGCGCTGAGTCGTTCTATAACGTTTTGGTCCCAACTGAAAACGAATACGCCGTCAAAAATTTGCCGACTCAGTTCATCGATTTGATCATCGCTAAAGACTGTGAGTCCAATTTTTCGAGCGGAAAGTTCACGTAGCAATTCAAAGGTAACGCTCATTACGTACCCGCCTTTCCAGTAATCGGTCCCGTCGGTCATCGCGAGCGCCAATTGAATTTGGCGCTTGGGTGGTCTTGGCTTAACGCCTAAACGGCGGCTTGTCTCAAGGATCCGTTCACGCATTTCCGAATTGACGCCAGAGGAATTGTTTAAGGTTCGGCTAACTGCGTAGACTGAAATGTCGAGCTCATCTGCGACGTCTTGAATAGTTGGTTTGCTAGACTTTGATCGCTTTTTTTTAGGAGATGGGTTTGGCATATTTTCTACTGTTACGTTTGGTATGAGCGATTGTCTGAATTAGATTAATAAATCAATTAAGCAGTCAATAGAAAGGGCATCTGTCAAAAAGTTTTGCTTGCAGTTGCAAATATTGCGCATGATTGTGCAAATTTTAGTTGTCCCGATGTGGAATTCATTTTCACGTGTCCATCTCTGGCTTCGAGGTTGGCTGCTTTTGAGTTTAGAAACAGTTGATCATTCGTTTCCGAGTAGAGTGGCGGTTTCGTGTTACCCTGGTTTTCGATATCCTATTTTACCTTATAACTATTTACTGAAATGAAGATGACTCGTTTGTATTTTCGTACCGTCGTTGTGGTCATGAGTTTAGTCTCGTGCGTGGTCATGAGGGGTGAAAAGGCCGCTCAGCCAAACATTATATACATTCTCGCGGATGATCTCGGCTATGGAGATTTGAGCATCAATGGTCAGATACATTTTGATACGCCGAACATAGATCGAATGGCAGCTGAAGGGATGTTATTTACGCAGCATTATTCCGGTAGTACGGTGTGTGCCCCGTCCCGCTCGAGCCTGATGACCGGACAGCATACTGGGCATACTCCAGTGCGCGGTAATTTAGAAATAATGCCCGAGGGTCAGCACCCTCTGCCTGCTGATACTGTGACCTTGCCGCGTGTTCTCCGTGAGGCGGGCTACGTAACCGGGGCGTTTGGTAAATGGGGATTGGGCTATCCTGGTTCGGAAGGTGACCCTATGGAGCATTTCGACCGTTTTTATGGGTTTAATTGCCAGCGCTTGGGTCACCATTATTATCCGTTTCATCTGTGGGACGACGACGAAAAGGTGGTGCTTGAGGAAAACGCTGGAACGGCGAAAGGAATATATGCCCCAAGCTTGATTCATGACGAGACTCTTCAGTTCATAAAGGATAACAAAGACAGCCCGTTTTTTTGCTATGTCGCCTCAATCATTCCACATGCTGAGTTGATTGCTCCCGAGGAGTATATGGAAAAATTTAGGGGAAAGATCGAAACTGGAGCCGCTTTCACAGGTGTTGATGAAGGTGAGGAACTGAGACTTGGAAAGTATCAATCTCAAGAGGAGCCTCATGTGGCGTTTGCTGCAATGGTGGCTTTGTTGGATGATCAAGTGGGTGAAATCTTAGCGACCCTTGACGAGCTCGGCATAGCTGAAAACACGCTTGTTGTTTTTACATCCGACAACGGACCTCACGAAGAAGGGGGAGCAGATCCAAGTTTTTTCAACAGCAATGCAGCGTTTCGCGGTCTCAAGCGTGATTTGTACGAAGGCGGAATTCGCGTTCCGATGGTTGCTCGTTGGGAGGGAACAATTGATGCTAGCTCGAATTCGGATCACGTATCCGCATTTTGGGATATGATGCCGACTTTTGCGGAGATGGCCGGCGTGGCTAGCCCAGAGGCTATAAACGGAATTTCTATGTTGCCGACCTTATTGGGCCGCTCGGCTGAGCAAGAGGAGCATAACTATTTGTATTGGGAATTTCATGAGCTTGGTGGGCGGAAAGCGCTCAGGAAGGGAAAGTGGAAGTTAGTTAAATATAATGTTTTGAGTAATCCAGATGCACCGGCCCAATTGCATAATTTGGACAAAGATCCTGGGGAAAGTCATGATTTAGCATCGGCTCGGCCGAAAGTTTATAAGCGATTAATGGAGCTGATGGAAAGCGCTCGCGTACCCTCCGATGTATTTACTTTCTCGAGCGTTCAGTTCGAAGGAGGGCCAGGAGACCAAAAATAACTGAGTTATTGGGTCTTTTGAAAGAGGGCGGGGTACGTTGTTGCGTGCCCTGCGTTCAGTTTAGAGTCGCAGATTATCTGTGAATTGCCATTTAGCTGAAAGTTAGAGAGCGTTGGTCATGCGAATTCTCTCGTGGCAGTTTTTTTTGATTTATGGGTCTGCGGCGACACTTGGTCCTTATATGGCTCTATTCCTTAGAGATCGCGGATTCGGAGAGATTCAAATAGGTCATATCATCGGTTTTTCGGGCTGGGCGATTATGCTTAGTCCGGTGGTGATAACCGGATTAGCAGATTTGAAGGCATCCCCAAAATGGCTATTGGGTGGGCTGAGCCTGCTTGCTGCTCTGTCAGTAGGTGGGATTCTGGTGTCGGTCGGGTATTGGCCCATCTTGGCCTTCTTTTTTCTTTTTACCTTATCATACGCAGCGATGAGCCCTCTATTGGACGGTCTGTTTTTCGGCGTGAAGAAGTCTCGTTCTTTGGGAGGTGGGCGTGAGCTGCACTATACCGACTTTAGAGTATGGGGAACGTATGGATACGTCGTATTGTTGCTACTTATGTTTTTTCCGATTCGGCAAACTGGAGCAGTGTCAGCGGCACTCTTGGCAGGCCTGATTTGTTATATCTTAATTGCACTGGGAGCGATGTTTATTCCAGAAGGGCAGCGTGATGAGGTTACAAAGAAAGTTAGCGTATTGCCGTCGAAGTCGGCACTGGTAGCGTTGCTCAGACGTAGGTCTGTCCTGTTTACTGTAGCGATGTTTCTCTTGATCTGTGTGTCGGCGGGCTTTCATGCAATCTATCCTGTATACGTGGTGGAAGAGTTGGGCCTGCCTAGCCATTGGATGAGCATTGTTCTGATGCTGGGCTCTATTGTAGAAATATTTTGGATACTTGGTGTTAAATCATTTGAGATGCGTTGGGGACAACGTGCTGTTATGCTTGGAGCGGTGTTCCTGACGGTGGTTCGTTTTGCTTTGTTGTATGCATTTCCATCGCTTGCCGTCGCGGTCTCTACCGAGCTCCTGCATGGGGCGATGATTTGCGCTATGTTTGTTATTCCTCCCTCGGTGTTAGATGACTTTGCTAACGATGGGAATCGAAACTCTATCCAGGGCGTTTTTACGATGCTTGTTATTGGGGGAGGCAGATTAGTGGGAGCGGTGTTAACTGGGTATGTTGCCGAGTGGGATCATCGTGCCGTTTATTTGCTGTATGCATTGATAACTACCCTCGCTCTTGCCATCCTTTGGGTGGGGTTTCGCCCGGGAGTTAAGGAGAAGTTTGATGCTTTAGACGCTCGGGGTGACTGAGTCCATTAGGGAGATTCAGTTTAACTGGGATCCGACGTATGTGTTCCATCTTGTGGGTGGTTTGTGCGCATCCGTAGGGAAATCAAAGCCTACTTCATCGAAGGGGAATGGTTGTGGAATGGGGTCAAAAAACGATAAGGAAAACTAAGTTTTACATAAGCAAAGGCGAAAATTAGCTTGCTATCCTAAAATTTAGGATAATACATATTTTGGCCTCGTTCTGTTATGAGCGAGTTTTGGATATCTACTTCGAACCCCGCCTGAATAAATCCCCCCTTTTTTTCTTATTCAGCCATAGTCGTGCCGGTTTTCGGCCAATTAATCTCTGTGCCCTGTTTTGTATCAGCAGGACTGAATTTCCCCTAAATAACACTAAACTACAAAATAACCTATGAGCTATAATTTTGTTTCTCCTACAAAACTTAGACGGCCTTTGAGGTCGGCTAGCTTAGGAATCACATGTTCCTTATGTTTGGCATTGTCTGCCGGTCTTTCTGAAGAAGAGGAAGATGAGGATGTCTTTGAACTGTCGCCATTTGCGGTAGAAGCATCAGAAGATGTTGGCTACCGTGCTACCAGTACTTTGGCTGGCACGCGGGTCAAGACTGAGATGAAGGATCTTGCGAACTCGATTACCGTTGCAACGAGTGAGATGATGGAAGACTTGAATGCGAACGATGCTTCTGCAGTCCTTCAATTTCTCGGTAATACCGAGTCGGGAGGTATTGATGGTAATTTTTCAGGTGCGGACACAAGTTCGACCTTCATTGATCATGCAGATGCGAATCGAAATCCGCAAAACTCGAATCGTATCCGTGGTTTGGCTCGGGCCGATAACACACGGAATTTCTTTCCTACGAATATTGCTTTCGATGGATACAGTATTGATCGTATTGATGTTAACAGAGGAGCTAACTCGACGTTATTTGGGTTGGGGTCGCCAGGTGGTATTATTAATCACCAAAGTTCGGCTCCGGGGTGGTCGAATAAGAATAAAATATCTATGAACTATGGTTCGTTTGGTACCCATCGATTCAATTTTAATCTTAATCGCGTTTTACTTGAAGACAAGCTAGCTGTCCGTGCGGCAGGGCTCTATGAACAGAGAGAATGGCGCCAAGAACCGACCTATGATCGTGACAAGCGTGTATTCCTCGCTTTGACTTATAAACCGTTTGAACGGGGAAGTTTGAAAGTAAACTACGAGAAAGGGGTTGTCGATGCTCGTCGTCCTCGAGCAAACGCTCCTTTGGATACACTTACTCGTTGGTGGGAACCGCAATCAATTGATTCCAATACGGGGGAGCGCATAGTGCATGACCCTTCGACAACGAGTTTTGGTACGATTGATCGTGACATAATAAGAGCTCCTGGAAATTGGTTTGGTCAGACAGGGGTTCTCTATTACGGGGATAGCGGAGAGCCAGATCATGCTCAATTGGCATGGTACAACTATGATGGTTATCAAAACTATTTGGTATCTCTTACCTCGGGCGAGCAATACTATCCTTCGGAAACGGCGGCAGCTAACGGTATTGTGGATGGATCATTCTGGGGAAACCAGGAGGTCGTAGATACATCGATCTTCGATTTCGTAAATCACCTGATTGAAGGGCCTAATAAAAACGAGTGGGAAGATTTTGATGTATTCAATATATCATACGATCAAAACTGGGTTTTTGATTGGGGTGCCACTGGATTCGAGCTCTCATATGCCAATGAGGAGATGAATCGCGGTTGGTATGACTTGTTCGCCGGTAATCGAGCTTATGCATTACAAATCGACATCAATACCCACCTTAACGATGGTTCTGAAAATCCTGGCTTCGGCCAAGTTTTCCTTGCGGCTCCTGGGCAAAGGCGCGACTTGCTTAATGAACTAGAAACCAAACGTGCTACTGGTTTCTTCGAATTCGACCTTCAGCATTCGGACAGTAAATGGGTTAACTGGATCGGTAAGCAGACTACTACTCTTTTCGCTCAAGACTATCAGAATGACTTCCGTCAATTAAATAGTCAAAACCGCATGAACGAAGCCTACGTTCAGGCAATAAACGGTACGACGGATCTAAATAGCGGCCTTGGCCAGGCACGCACAATTGTCCATTTAGGGCCTGATTTCTCTCTTTTGGATACGCCAGTAGGTTCGAATATTCAGCCAGTTACTACACAATTACTGGGCGGCTCAACAACGGGGTGGAGTCAATCTGGTGGAGTTTTTACTACTGGCATTCCTGGCGAAGTGTACGATGTTCGAGATGACGATGTTGCCTTAAGATTGATAGACGGTTTTACGCGTAATCGATCTGTGACGAAATCCAAGGCTGTGGTTCACCAAGGCAAATTTTTCGATGGTGGGATTGTCGCAACCTTTGGTGCTCGCAATGACAAAGTGGAAAATTTTGACCGCAACGATTTCGATAGAAACGAGCTAGATATGGTGTCGTTGTCTGAAATTACACTAAATACAAGTGAAGTAGATCAAACCTTCGAAGCTGATACGAAATCGCTTGGTTTGGTGCTTCATCTTGACGAATTTGTAACGCTTCCAGATGGCATGGGTATTTCTTTCCATTGGGGTGAAGCCGAGAATTTCCAGATTGCGTCTCCAAGGCAGGATATGTTCGGCCGAGCAATCGCCCCTCCTGGTGGTGAGACGACGGATCAAGGCGTGACGATTTCCCTTTTTGACGGGAAATTAGTGTCTCGCTTCAATTGGTATGAATCGGCTTCAACGAATGTGTCTTTCGGTATCCCGAATTTCCTCTTTGAAACCGATAGACGTATCATTGCCTACAATACGCCGGAAGAGCTAGCGGCCGCTGGTTACGAGGGGCCGCCAGAGTTTTATAAAACTCTTACGAACTGGCAGATAGAAACCGGGGATACGGTTAACACGATTAGCGGATATCGAGTAAGTCAATCGGGAGCTCCTTCTTTAAGCGATACACAGTCAACCACATCGGAAGGGTTTGAGTTGGATTTGACGTACAATCCGAATAGGCAATGGCGCTTTTCTTTTAACGCAGCTCAACAGAAAGCGACTCGAAGCAATCTTGGTCCTGCTATTAAAGAGTATCTCGATTATCGTTTCGATGAGTGGGTGAATGGAGCGGGGAAGGTGTTGATTGCAGATGAATCTGGTCAAACAGTTGACGTGCGCGTTTTTGACACACTGCTGAATTCATTGAATGCTTCGTTTTCTCGCGATGGGCAAAGTGTGCCGGAACTAGCGGAGTGGCGCTGGAATTTCTTGGCTAATCACAAATTCGCAGATGATTCTCGCCTGAAAGGATTTAATGTTGGTGGGTTGCTTAGTTGGACCGACAGCAAGGCAATTGGGTTCTCTTACATAGATGTCGAGCAGGAAGATGGAAGTGTTATCAGAGGTCCCGATTTAGAGAATGCTTGGGAAGACGACAGTACTTATAAATTGAATCTGTTTGTTGGATATGAGACTGAGCTTACTCGGGATGTTGATTGGCGTATCCAGTTGAACCTAAACAATGTGTTGGAAGATGGAACGATTGTTCCAGTTTCAGTTCAGCCAGATGGTTCTACTCGATCGGTGGTTTACCGCGAAGGAATCACTTACAACCTGCGTTCGACCTTTTCTTTTTAGTAAATAGGTTTGGTATAGGATTGATCCGTATTCATAGGAACAATGGTGCTTGGTCGCAATGGCGGCCAAGCATTTTTTGTGACTGAGTAGAATCGGTCTACTGATCGTATCCTTCTTGGTTTGGATACTTTTCTTTGTAGTGATGTATCCGGTTTGACCAGGTGCGAACCTCGAATGGTTTCACATTGTGTTGCTCTGCCCAAAGATCCCATGATTCCTTGAGTTGGGAAACCTTTTGGGGATTGGATGAGGCGAGGTCAATTTGTTCGAAGGGATCATTTGAAAGATTGTATAATTCCCACGGTTCGGCGATGTGACGTGAGACGAGCTTCCACTCGTCCTTTATTATTGCCCTGCTTGTTTGATGTTCGAAGAAAAAGGTCCGCTTTTCGATTTCATCATTCCAAAATGTGGGTACGAGGCTGTGCCCATGAGGAGTTGGAATCGGGCTGCCATTGAAGCTGTCAACTTGGGTTATTCCAATTGCATCTAATATTGTTGGGACTAAGTCGGTAATATGTGACTGTGCGTTTCGAAGTTCTCCTGTGTAGTTCGCAAGCTTAGCAGGCCAGTGGACGATAAGCGGTGAACTAATTCCCCCATTGAGCGTCCATTTTTTGTAGCTTCGATAAGGTGTGTTACTCAGGTCAGCAGCAAGCTGAGAAATAAACCCGCCTTCTCGGGTTGCTCCATTGTCACTTAGATAGAATATGAGCGTATTTTCCAGTTGTCCCTTTTCTTGGAGAGTGTCTATGAGGAGGCCGATCCCGTCGTCCATTATTTCAATCATGGCTGCATAGGTTGCCATTTCTAGAATCCATTCAGTTTTTTGTTCTTTGGATAGATCTTCCCACATTGGGCGACCGCCATCGTAAGCTTGAGGATGTTTGGGTAGTGTTTTGTTTTGCGGGATGATGCCAATTTCCTGCATTCTTTTGAATCGGTTCTGTCTCAAAACGTCGTAGCCTGCTTGATATCTTTTCTTGCAACGTTCAATACGATTTTCTGGAGCTTGGAGAGGACGATGGGGCGCATAGTGGGCTGCGTATAGAAACATTGGAGACTTAGAAAAATCGTGTTCCTCGACGTACCCTTTAGCTGCTTGCGAAATTGCATCCGTGTAATACCAGTCATCGGATAACTCTTCTTTGGGTATAAATGACTCGCCATTCAATATGTCATTTCCAGGTTGGTATGATGCTCCCCCTGTGAGTTTTCCGAAAAATTTCTCGAATCCTCGATCCGTTGGCCATGAGCCATTGGACTTGGCGGTGCCATTTTTGTTGGAGTAGTTTCCGTCAACAGTAAGATGCCATTTCCCGGCCATATAGGTCTTGTATCCATTTGTTTGGAGTGTTTCTGCAATTGTTGGGTAGGATTTTGAAAGTTGACCTCGGTATCCGTCACGATGCTCGTCTACGGCTGTCATCCAACCCATTTCGACGCTGTGTTGATGGCGGCCTGTTAAGAGGGACGCTCGACTAGGACAGCATCGCCCTGTGTTCTTAAATTGAGTATATCTAAGGCCACTTTGAGCTAACTGATCTAGGTTGGGTGTTTCGATCTCGCTCCCCCACGAACCAAGGTCTGAGTAGCCCATGTCGTCTGCCATGATAACGACAATATTGGGCTGCTTTGCCATTAGCTCGTTTGATGGGAAGGCTAGGATAATAAGTGTGTTTATAGAAAGTGTCAGAATTCGGATCATAGCTTAGATGCTTCTACAATTGTTACAATGGATTGGGGTGGGAGGGTAATTGTGTTTTGAATAAGGAGCGAATTGCGTAAACTAAGATTGAATTCGCTATCGGTTAGGTAGGTTTTTCGTTTGGTGGAAGAATTCTCTTTAAGAATTGGAAGGCTAACTTCGATTGGGCTCTTCGATAGATTTGAAAGGACACATATCATTTCAGATTTGTCTGGGGAAATAAATGCGCTCACGAGGAGAACGGTTTCGTTTTGCTCGTTGTAAACCGGAGGATGAGTTGCTTCGATTCTTTGGTAACCAGGTCGAATGAATCGACTGTAGTTTCCGAGTGAGAACAGAGATTTGGTTGCCTGATGTGTTCCGCCACTGGCGAGGGCTTTATCCTTTTCGGGTAAGAGGCGTAGGAGAATGTAGCGGTTTAAGTTATTGTTTTCGTAGGCCATGGAAGTCCAGAAAGACCAGGAAGCGACGTTTGCGTGTGTTAGATCATAGTGAATAATTTTTGCAATGAACTGAGCAACTTCCCACCCATTGCTCGGCTTATTGTGCTCAATACGATCAAGGGCGATGAGACTGTATTCAGTTTGGTGTAGCTGGACGCCGAGTTTCTGTGCGAGTGCCAATGATTGCGACCGTGATTCGACTATCGATTTTTCACTTTGGTTTGTCCAGTAGCTGTGGACTGCGAAGCGTTTGCCGACTCTTTCAATGTTGCCGAGATAGGTCTCGCTTGAAGGGTCAAAGAATGCTCGCAATTGATGGCTATGCGTATCTTGGCCTTTTGTCTTATATAGGTTTCGCCAATCTGCGGCTTCGGGGAAGAGGATTTTAGTATCAAGGTTTCTTTCGATGAGTTCTTTGTTAAGCGCTCGGACGACCTTGAAAATTTCTTCGTTGGTCCAGGGTGATCCTTCTTGTTTGGTGGTTTTCCACTCGTATTGCGGCTCGTTGATTGGGCTGATTTTGTCGAAGCAGATTCCCTCGTTTGCGAAATGTGAGACTACATCGCATAGAAAAGAAGCAAACAGAGGATAGTCCTTTTTATTGAGGTTTGAAATGTATCCACCGTATCCATGCGCAATACCGTTGCGAGTCATTGAAATCGGAGGGCTATTGGAAAATGCGATCAGCGATTCGACCCCGTAGTCCCTTGCCCTTTTAAAAAACCACTGTTGGCCGTTTTGCTTCGACCAGTCGTAGCTACCATCGGCATTTAGGAAGCCTTCTGTTCTGCGTGTGTGGTTTTTAATTTGGCTCGAGTCGCCCTGTGCAGCACTGCCAGCGCCTATGTTAAACCGCCAAATGGATAGGCCGATGCCTTTAGGGCTCCCTGTTGAGTCAAGCTCCTTGCTAAATAGCCTTTCCGCCATTTTCGATTTTTCTTCATGGCTCCAATGTTTACCAACGAAGTTGACATTCCAAGCGTCAGAGGCTCCGAAGCCTTCAATTGTTTGGTGTCGAATATCAGGGCTTATCGTCAGTGGAATGGGTTGGGATCCGTTTACAAAGAGTGAAGGAAATGACAGGAAAATCGTTAAAGCTGAGGCTCGAATAATCTGAAAATAATGAGGTATAAAAACGCTAGGGAATTTTTTCATTAAAATATTTGTGGATACGTAAATATATTGGATTACGAACATCCAAAATAGCCCGAAAGGCTTGGTATAGTCGATCATTATACTCAATACTTGCACATGCGCTTGGGTGTTTAAATAGGAGATAAGCGTTCGAGTTTTTGATGATGGATTTGAGCGATTATCCTGTGGTTCAGAATTCTTAGAGCATCGCAGATATTAAATTCTGTAGGATAACGATCTAGAAATATATTCACTTGACTGTACTTGCAACTATGTGTATATGCGGATGAGTGAAATTGGTCCAAATTTACAAATGTTTTTGCGATGAGTTGCGACTTCGGATCCTTAATTTACTTAAGGATGGCCCGTTGTGCGTCTGTCATCTCGTAGAAATTTTGGATTGCGATCAGATAAAAATGTCGAAGCAACTTCGATACATGAAGGAGCTTGGCATGGTAGAAAGTTCGCGCCAGGCACAATGGATGGTCTATCGCTTAGCGGATGCAAATCATCCTCTTTTGCAGGAAAATCTTAAGTGCCTGCAAGACTATGCAAGTGATGAGCTAAGCTTTTCTGCTGATATTAAAATGAGGAAAAAAGTAATTAAGAATTTGCGTGCAGAGGAAAGCGCTTGCGCAAGTGTCTTGTTGTCTGCGCAAAGTGGATAACCATTAAGAGGAAGTTTGTGATGAAAGAAGAATCAGTAAAAAAAGAATCTCCTGTTGTATCCAAAATTGAAAAGAAACCCGGCTTGTTTGGGCGACTGTTTCAAAAACTGGATAACTCAATGAAGGAAAAAGCCGATGAGAAGGCGGAGCAAGGGTCTTGCTGCGGCGATGATGGCAAGGGCGGGAAATGCTGCTAAGGTTTGTAGACCTGCTTGTTTACGAATGGATAGGCCTTGATCCGGAAAGTAGGCTTGGTGGGACTATTCATTTTTTTATCTATGACACGGTGAAAATCTTTCTGCTGTTGGCAGTGATGATTTTTGCTATTGGGGTGATTCGCACTTGGATGCCTCAAAAGAATCTAAAGAAATGGATGGGCTCTGGCGGTATTTGGGGAAACCTTGTAGCTGCTCTTTTTGGCGCGATTACTCCGTTTTGTTCCTGTTCTTCGATACCCATTTTCATTAGCCTGCTTAAGGCTGGGGTCCCTTTGGGGGTGACATTTTCTTTCTTGGTTACGTCGCCGATCATAAACGAGTATTTGGTGATCTTGATGATTGGAGAGTTCGGGATGCCGATTACAGTAGCGTATGTTTGCAGTGGCTTATTTATTGGGACGGCTTCAGGAGCTATTCTGGGGCGGATGAAATTGGAGCATTTTTTGGAGCAAGATATTATAAATTCCTCCAGCGAGGGTGAGGATGAAGGTGATTATACTTTGGGATCACGATTGCGTTTTGGATACAGAGAATCGCTTAGTGTGATTAAGCAAATTTGGGTATGGGTTCTAGTAGGTGTCGCTATTGGAGCGGGTATCCATAATTACGTTCCTCAGGAAAGTGTTCATAGCTTAATGGATGCAACGGGAATATTTTCCGTTCCCATTGCCACGGTTTTGGGTGTGCCTATGTATGGGAGCTGCGCAGCGATTGTACCGATTGCGGTTGTGTTGTTTCAAAAAGGCATACCGTTGGGAACAGCTTTGGCATTTATGATGGCGATGGCTGCTCTGAGTTTGCCTGAAGCGATTATGCTACGTCGTGTGATGGGGTTGGGCTTGATCGCCTTGTACTTTGCGATTGCGACCTTGGCGATTATCGCAACTGGTTATCTTCTGAATGGACTTTCTCAATTTTTGTAAAGTCCTGATAGATGCATGTTTGCAGGTTATAGGCTAATTGGGGGAATTTTGAGGGTTGACCCAATTGGGGGAACTTTAGACGTTTTAAGTAAAATTGCTTACCTCAATTGATTGAGCTATTATTCCTTCCGTTGGCTTTAAAGCCAGAAAACTAATCAAGTGTTGTTATGAATTTATCCCTATTTCCTTCTCTAAAAAGTCAGATTTGCAGTGCTCTTGTCGCTATAGTAACTGCGGTTACCCTCAATGCTCAGCCTACCGACGAAGTTGTTCTGAACGATATGACAAATCCTACGATCATTTCTGTTAAACTGACCCCGAAGAACGGGCAGAAGCAATGGAATAGCGATTATGGGATATGGGAATATGTAAGAGGGGTGGAGGCGATTAAGAAATATCCAAAGGATGAAAATGTAACTATCAAAATATTGGGCGATGCCGTTTACCAAATGTATGGAGAAACGGATTACAAGTATTGGAAGTTTCGTGTGATTTCGAACGAGTACCTTGGTATGGACGCACCGAGTAGCGAGGATTTGATGGCGATTGTAGAATCAGACTTACCCAAATTTCTGTCACCTTATTGGTATAATAGAATCATTGGAGAGTTGGGTTCATTGTATATCGCAGACGACCCAAAATTCACCTGGCATACAACGAATTCAATGTCGTTTAATGTAGTTGCGGAATACCGTGCAAGAACTAGCGATATTCATGTGGAGGATATCGTGCAGCCGATTACTGTTCGGTTGTATCGAGAAAACGAGGAGTCGGAGTGGAATAATTTTATTTCAACGAGAGGACAGCAAAAATCCCTAAACAGAGCGGAGTATAGTCGCGATGAAGTTAAGTCGATGAAGACTTTGGCGTTTTTGGTAGAGGAAAAGAAGGCGGCCTCGATTGAGGTACCGGACTTGAAATTCGAATCCGCCCGTGATCTGGCGTTGGCATTAAGCGATAAACTTGTGAATGGCACTCCAGAAGAGGTAGAGGTGTTCTTATTGGCGACGCTAGCTCCAATGCATAAGGTTGAAGGTAGTGAAAAGCAATTTTCTCCCTTTGGGCAACAAACGGTTTCGCAGCTTATCCAAGAAGCCTTTACTGGAAAGTCTACTTACAGAGAGCAATTTTGTGAACAGCCATTTGTAGATGAGCAGCGTTCTTCTTCAAAACGGGTTTATTTGTCGGGGATCGGAAAGCGGGCTAAGCTTCAAGTAGCCTGTCAGCAGTACGGCGGCGGATACGTAGATGGTGTTAAGCAGGAGGGTAGTTTTAAAATAACTACGATTCAGATTTATATGGCGAAAAAGGCTGACGATATGGAGTTTTTCAATTCCTTCTCTAGTCGTTCGAAGGCTTGCCCAGGAGAGTGAGTGTAAGTTGTCCGCAAGCTGTATAGACTGAATGGAAACACCCTGTTAGGTGTGTGTCGATTTCGTACGTTTTTAGGCTGGGCAGGATTCCATTAAAAAGTGACAGCTAGTGGAAAGTGTTTTTGTAGGCACTCCTTGAGAATTGTGATCGTCATTGGCTTGGCTATGAAGCCGTTCATGCCGACCTCTACGCATTCTTTACGACATTGGGGAGTTACGTTTGCTGTTACCGCGACGATAGGTATGTCAGAATTAAGCTCTCGAATTGCGCGTGCTGTTTGCAATCCATTGAGCTTGTCCATGTTTAAATCCATGAATACGATGTCATACTCTTTCGAAGTCAACAGTTCGATCCCTTGGTGGCCGTCAGCCGCTTGGTCTGACTGAATACCTAAGGAATGTAGAATTTTAATGAAGATTTCTCGGTTGAGTTCGTTGTCTTCGACGATAAGAGCATTTAAATCATGGTCTATTTTGTCAGAGGGATTTGAGGTATCGCCGATGCCCATATTTTCATCGAAGCTTGCAAGTGTGATTTCAAACCAGAAAGTAGAGCCTTTGTTCGGTTGGCTTTCGACCCCAATTTTGCCTCCCATTATTTCGACTAAACTTTTGCATATGCTTAGTCCAAGTCCAGTTCCGCCGTATTTTCGCGTTGTAGAGCTATCACTCTGAGTGAAGGGCGCGAAGATTTTTGATATTGTTTGAGCGTCTATGCCAATACCTTCGTCGATTACTTCGAACCGCAGTTTTGTTCGCTTTTTATTTTTATCCAAAATTTGGGCATTAACGGTCACTTGACCAGTTTCGGTGAATTTAATCGCGTTGCCTATCAAGTTCATGAGTACTTGTCGCAAGCGGGTTGGGTCTCCGACTAGCCATATTTGCTCTGAGATTGGATTGCTTTTGCTATCGATAATTTTTTCAGAGGAGGAAACATTTGGCTTTGGGAGAACGGAGCTTCTCGATTGAATGATCAGATCTTGCAGATTGAAGGGTACATTCTCTAGTTCAATGGATTCTGCTTCGAGTTTTGAGAAGTCAAGTATATCGCCTATGATCGCCAAGAGGCTTTGGCCAGCGAGATTGATTGGTTCCAAGCTTTCGCGAACCCGAGTGTCAATTTCCGATCCGAGTAGCAGCTCTGAGTATCCAATTATTGAATTCAAAGGTGTTCGAATCTCATGAGACATCATGGCGAGGAATTCGCTTTTTGCCCTGCTAGCGGTTTCTGCTTTTTCTGCGAGATTTGCTAGTTTCCTAGCGGTTTCTTTGGTCTGGCATAAGAGAATTTCGTTTTCGTCGCATTTGTCTCGAAGACTAAGTTCGAGCAGTTTCTGGCTGTGAATATTCTGGGTGGTTCCCACCATTTTGAGAGCTTTACCTTCGGGGTCTCTTGAGATAACTTCCCCTAAATCCTTAACCCATACCCAATTACCGTCGTGAGCACGATAGCGGTGCTCGGAAACCCAGCGTTTTGTTTTCCCATCTAGGTGGTCTTGTAATCCCTTGCGCACTCTTTTGATATCCTCGGGATGGGTCGCATTGATCCAACCTTTGAAAGTGTTTGGAATGTTCATCTGGTCGTATCCAAGAATACATTCGAATGATCCCTGACTGGCCGAATAGGTAAGAAGTTTATCTAGGTTCAGATCCCAATCCCACCACACAAGATGGGAAACAGTTACCGCCATTTCCAATCGGTTTTGGGCCTGCTTAACATCGGTGATGTCGGTAAAGGTAACAATCACTCCACTGGTAATGTTGGCCTCTAAATTAAAGGGAAACATGCGCACCATGAGTGACTTGTCGTCTTGAGTCTTGGCTTCGAACGAGATTGGCTCTTTTTGCTCGAGAACTTTACCTACGCGGCGAAGGAATTTTTTGTGATTGCCGAGGGCATAGGCAATATCTTCTAGCGGTCGGCCTATATCTTCCGGCAGTAGATTAAAGATCGAAGTAACTGCTTCATTGTATTTTCTAATTCGAAGGCCAGAGTCCAAATATATGATACCAATATCGACCAAGCTAGAAAGGAGTCGATCGTGGTCTTCGTTGAGGTGTTGCAATTCGCAGTTTTTAAGCTCGAATTCCGAGTTTACGGAAAAGAGTTCTTCGTTGACCGAATGTAATTCTTCGTTGGTGCTTTGTAGTTCTTCGTTGGAAGCGAGTAATTCTTCGTTGGCAGCTTGTAACTCTTCATTGCTAGTTTGTGCCTGTTCGATGGCAGCTTGCATGTTCTCACGACTCGCTTGCAGCTCTAGTTCTAGTTCTGCAACCCTCTTACTCAAGCATTCGCCCGACTCATATGATTCCTCTGGCGTTCCATCGGAAAGGGGTTCACGATTTTCTGAATCCTGTGGTGCCCTGGCGGTTCTTAGTAAAGAAACGAAGTAGTGGGGTTCCTGCGACTTTGTTGGCAAGGGGTCGACTCGTAAGTCAACGAGAGAGCGCGTGTCAGAGTTGTCGTCTCGGACACCTCTCATTGTGAATGGACCATCTTTGGTTCTCGAACGTTGCAAGCAGGTGCTGAGCGCTAGATGCAAATCGCCTGCTAGTTGATCGAAAAGAGAGTTAGCAGCTCTGCCAGAAACCGGTTTGAGGTAGGGATTGGGGTCTCCTACGTAGTGTAGGACCTGGCCCTGCTCGTCGATGATGAATCCGTCTCCAACTTTTGAGGATATGATCGTATCGTAATCGTGCAAGAGTTGGGGGTCGATAGAGACTCCTTTTTTCGATTCCCATTTGCGCAACACCGGCTGGGTTGCGTGTGGCGATAGGCTAGAAGGTAGGCCGATTACAGAAATATTTTTATTTTTCCGAAAAATGCGGCCGCGCGAATCGAGAGTGTCTAATCCGAGCTTATTCGTATCAGGATTTTCACTCGCACCCAAAGTGAGGCATCCTCCTTTTCTGAGTCCGTAGAGGAGCATTGAAATTGCTCGATCCTGCGCATTGGGTTCAAGATAAATGAGGAGATTGCGACAAGTGACTAAGTCGAGTCGCGTGAAGGGGGGATCGGCTAGTAAATTGTGAGAGGCGAATACAATTTTTGATCGTAGATAATTGGATACGCGATAGGAACCTCCTTTGAGAGTAAAGTATTTGTCCCTCAAATTTTGAGGAACTGGTTTAAGATCTTCGCTTGTGTAAATGCCTTCAGATGCAGCGGCGAGCGAACCTTGGTGCAAATCTGTAGCGAATACACTTATATCCCCGTTGTATTCGATTTTTTCAGCCTCTTCCAAAAGTAACATGGCCAGAGAATAGACTTCTTGCCCGGTTGCGCATCCGGCGACCCAGGCTCGGAATTCTGTGGGTTTAGCTTGGCTGAGCAATCCGGGGATGGTTTCCTTTTTAAGGAATTCCCACATGTAATCGTCGCGATAGAAGGAGCTGACGCCGATAAGTAAGTCTCGAAATAGCTCGTCGATCTCCTCTGGATTGTCGGCAAGCATCTTTCCGTACTCGACGATGGAGGCGTTGTTTGTCTTTTCGATTCTGCGTTGAATGCGTCGAAGTACAGTCGAATCCTTGTAATTCTCAATGTTCAGGCCGTAGCTACGTTTCAGTGCATTTGTGACCAGTTGGATGCCGGTGGCTGTTGTTGAGTTTGGGTGTGAAATTGGGGTGGGTTTGAAATCCGGGTTTATTAAAACTTCTGACATTTGGTCAGGACGAAGAATATGATCGTAGGCTCCGCTTACGATAACGCTGCGAGGCATCCCATCGAACTCAGCTGAGTCCGGATCCTGCACAAATACTGTTCCACCTGCTGCCTTGATTTTTTGACAACCTTTCATTCCGTCCGAGCCGGTACCAGAAAGGATGATCCCGTGGGAGCTCTCGCCAAATTGTTCTGCGAGCGAGTTGAAAAACACATCAACTGGTAGCGATGGCGTCCCTGTGGATGCTTCTAGCTGAAGTCTGTTAGCGATGACGCGTAGGACTTTTCGTGGAGGTATCAGGTAGACGTGGTTAGGATAGATTTTTTCTCCGTCTTCTGCGGAGGAAATTGTCATCTTGGTGTGACGGGCTAGGAGTTCTGCCATCAGACTTTTGAAGTCAGGCGAGAGGTGTTGGATGACAACGTAGGAAATGCCCAAGTTATCATCAACCGCATGGAAAAACGACTCGAGCGCTTTTAGGCCACCCGCTGATGCACCGATTCCGATAATTTTGGGCTTAGTCGGCATAGGTAAGAGTATTGAGTTAGGACGCTGATTATGGATGGTGTAAAAATCAGTGTTTAAACTTAGGAAAAATCCCGAAAAATCAACTCATCCAGGGACTTATTACGTTTTACTGAAGCCAGGTGAAGTACTTATGAACAACTACTGAGACAAAACGCTGAATAAAAAGTCGATTAAAGTTCACGAATTAACCGTGTGGCTCGGTTTCCGCTGAGGAGATGGGATGCTAGACGTTTTGATTTTATTCGCTGTTGGTGTTGGGGCCCGTGTGTTTAATCTGTTTGAATAGCTGATTACTTTTGAGGAGGATCAATTTCGAAGCCCGATTGTCTGGCATTGATGGCTTTTGATCTTAAAGCGTGTTACCAAATGCTCTTGTTGAATATTGAGAATCTCGAAAAAAAATTCCGATCAGGAAAGTCTTGGTCGGACCCGGTTCTTACTGTGGATAGCTTCTCATTGGAAGCGGGACAGCAAATTGCGGTTAAGGGGCCGAGTGGTTGTGGAAAGACTACCTTCCTCCATTTGATCGCAGGTATCGCAACGGCGACGAGCGGAACTATACGGATTGGAGATTCGGAGCTTACCGATTTGAGCGAAGCTGAAAGAGATCAATTTCGGGCGAAAAATATCGGATACGTTTTTCAGAGTTTTCATCTCATGCGCGATTTTACCTGCTTGGAAAATGTTGAGCTTGGAATGTCTTTTGGAGCGACGGTCGACCAGGAGTTTGCTCGATCACTTTTGGTTCGGGTGGGCTTGGAGGATCGCTTGAACTACCGAGCATCGGAACTTTCTATTGGCCAGCAGCAGCGAGTGGCGGTGGCGCGTGCGTTGGCGAATCGGCCTAAGCTAGTCTTGGCGGATGAACCTACGGGGAGTTTAGATGAAGTTGCGAGTCGAAGGGTCGTTTCTCTCTTGCAGCAACTTTGCCAAGAAAACGGGGCTACCTTGTTGCTTGTTAGTCATGACAGGCAAGTTGTGGATAGTTTCGAGGAGAAGATCGATTTTGCGAATCTGAACAAAGCGACGCTTGGGAAAGGGGGGGGCAGGCATGAATCCGTTTAGGATCGCAGCCAAAGGTATTCTTAGCCGGGCAGTCAGCAGTTCGGTGACTGCTGCTTCGATTGCTTTGTCGGTTTGCCTGCTTTTGCTTGTCTGGGCATTTAAGGCGGAGGCGGAGAGGAGTTTCGCGTCGGCGGATGGTGGGTTTGATGCGGTATTGGGGCCACGGGGCTCGAAGTTGCAGATTGTCCTCAATGCGCTTTACCACATCGATGATTCGCCCGGCCTAATGGGTTGGAGCGATTACGAGCAAATCAAGGCAAGCCGTGCTGTGTCTGCTGCGTACCCTATTGCTGTTGGAGATAATTATTTGGGCGTTCGTTTGGTGGGTACAGTGCCTGAGTATTTGGCGGATCATAAATATCGAGAGGGGGTCGGGTTTGAATTGGAAGAAGGAGGACGCTTGTTCACAGGCGAAAAGCTGGAAGCGGTTGTGGGAAGTCAGGCTGCGAAGCGTTTAGGCCTAGGCATTGGCGACACCTTTCAACCGTATCATGGATTGATCTACGATCCTCAAGCGAAGCATCAGGAGATTTATAGCGTGGTGGGCGTATTGGGTGCAACCGGCACACCAGCTGATCGGGTAATTTGGATTCCGGTTGCCGGAATCCAAAACATGAGTGGTCATGCAGCAGCTGCCGCAGAATCAGTTAACGCGGTTCTGTTGAAATTTCACGAAGGAGCTCGTACAGCAGGTTTTCAACTGGACATGCTATACAATCGACGGGGCGATCGCTTGACCTTGGCTTGGCCTGCGAGTCAAAGCGTTTTGAGATTGTTTGAAAAGCTCAGTTGGTTTGATTTGGCTCTTCGTTCAATCGCAGCATTGGTAGCAGTGATTGCAGCTGCAGGCGTAACTGCTACGTTGTATAATTCGATGAATGAACGAAAAAGGGACATCGCAGTGTGGCGAGCATTGGGGGCCCGTAGACGAGTTGTGTTTGGTATTATCACTTTGGAGTCGATGGGGATTGTTTTAGCAGGCTTAGTAGCAGGATTCGTTTTGTATTTAGTAGTCGGTTATGCTGCGGCTGGCTTGTTGAGGGAGCGATCTGGAGTTGTCTTCAGTGTTCTCGCTCCCAATAGTGCCTTCTGGGGCGTGCCTCTCGGAGTGTTGGGAATTGGTTTTCTTGCGGGCCTCGCACCCGCAATCAAAGCGTATACGGTAAATGTGACAAAGGATTTAGTATGAAGATGAGAAAGAGGAAAAAGTGTTGGGAACAAAGTCTTTCTGCGTTGGCAATCTTGGCCGCTGCATTTGTAATGACTGGTTGCGGAGGTGAAGAGAAGCATCATAACCACGACCATTCGCACCACCATGTTCATGCCCACCACGCACCTCATGGAGGAGCGTTGTCTATGCTTGGGGATCATGCTTTTCAGTTGGAGCTAGTGCCAGACGGAGATTCTGGGAACCTTGCCCTTTACGTACTTGATGGCGAAGCGGAAAATTTTATTCGAGTTTCAATTACAGAATTTGAAGCAACCGCAATTGCTGGAGAAGGGCAATGGAACCTAAAGTTTGAAGCGGTTGCAAGCGAGGCGACTGGGGAGACAGTGGGGAGTAGTTCATACTTCATTGCTTCAGCTCCTGAAGTTTCTAAATTGGCTCAGTTCGACGTTCAGATTGGGAGTATCGAACTTTTAGGCAATTTGTTCGAGAACGTTTCGATTCCGTATCCGGAAGGGAAGCACTAGGGATTATGAGTAGAAAAAAAATAACTACTTCGATTTCATTGGGAAAGCTAATTCTGGCGCTACAGGCGTTATTGCTAGGAGTTGTTGCGGCCCATGGTGATGCTTACTCTATTGTCGATTTCAATCAGTTGGCATCGTTACCGTATGACCCTGTCGTTCCGGAGAATGTGAAGAAGATCTACGTACGAGACGACCGCGAGTACCTTGAGCAATATGTGCCGGCGGAGGTATTGGCTCTTGATGGCAAGCCAGTGGAGATTGCTGGCTATATGCTACCGCTAGCGATAAAGGACGAAAAGGTGAGCGAATTTTTATTAATGGCTGACACGACAGCGTGTTGTTACGGTATTATGCCTGCCTTTAATGCAATGGTTTTCGCTAAATCGAAGAAGGGGGTAAATCTCTTTGACAATCTCCCTGTTCGAATTCGAGGAGTGTTGAAGGTAGAGGAAGTGTGGCAGCAAGGGTTCTTTAGTCATTTGTACTATTTGGAAGTTGAGGAGCTCGCATTTGGTTTTGGCTTAGGGATCCCAATGAAGTGATTTCTGTTTCTGCATCTTTTTGCGGTTAGGGTTGGCTTGAGTCTTGTCTTTTGACTTTTGATTTACGCGAGGGACGAGA
The DNA here is from genome assembly GCA_022538095.1 of Puniceicoccaceae bacterium K14. Classification (GTDB taxonomy): domain Bacteria; phylum Verrucomicrobiota; class Verrucomicrobiia; order Opitutales; family Opitutaceae; genus JAKYXN01. The sequence goes on from JAKYXN010000002.1 coordinate 45,445, forward strand.
TTAGAGGTCGCAGTGACTTCGTAGTTATCTATTCTCATACTCGTTGGCGTTGATTTTGTGACCCGCCCAATCTTGTATACCATGACTATCCGTCGGAAATTTCTTTGTATGGTTGTGCCATTGGTGCTTGCGCCTGTGATCACGTTTTGGCTGACATTTCAATTTTCTATTTACCCTAGGCTAAGTGATACAGCTTATTTGGAGTCGAGCATAGGAGGCCTTGCCGAATTGTCGGAGACGACGCAGCGCGAGGCTCGTGATCGTTTTGAGCTGGCTATGAAGGAAGCCTATTCCTTTGCCTTGGCGAATGTAGGGGCGAATATTGACGGCAAGTTGGATTCGGTGGAAAAATCGCTTCTTTTGTCGGCTCAAAGGAAAGACCTGCCCATCTTGTTGCAAAAAGAAGACACGAGAGAGGAACGTGAAGGAATAGATCAATATTTCAGAGATTTGATTGAAACGCATTCTCTCGCCAGTGTTGCATTGGTAGATGACTCTGGCCTGACTTTGATTCGGATGGACAAGCCGGAACTTTCGGAAGGGCCTATTGAAAGGAAAATAGGATACGGTCGGAGTGAACGCCGAAAGACTTTATTAGAACCTTGGTTTATCAAGGCCTTGGGCTCTGAGCTTGGCGAAACCAGTTGGCAGGCTTATTCGATGAGCGAAACGGAGTTGGCGCAATCGCGTTCTGTAATTGCAGGAACAATACCAATTCCGAATTCAACGGAGAAGACCAAGACGGTTGGGTATTTGCAATTTTCACTCCCTGTGGAGGGACTTGCTGAAGTAATCCATGGGCCGGACGAGCTTACTTCAGCCATTCGGCTAGTGGACGAATCTGGCGTGGTTCGTTGGCTAAGTGAGGGAGCAGAGCAGGTGAATGCTGAGACGAGAGCACTGTTTATTTCTCAGACGATTCGAGAGGGCGCTTTGATCGCAGAGGTTTCGATTCCACAGGAAATGGTAAACGCGAATCTGGCGCCGTTCAATATGCTTTCAGCAGCTATGGATGAGGATGTCGCACGCATTCGAGAACAAACGGAAGATTTGCGTCTGGCGATGGGGAATATGTCAATCGTCATGTTGCTCGTTAAAATCGCTCTGCTTGCGATTGCGGTTACCTTAGTTTGGATGCTTTTGAGTCGTATTGCATCACGTATTGAACTTTTGAATAAAGGTACGATGCGTATTCAAGAAGGTAATTTGGATATTCCTGTGATATTAGGCGATAGGGACGAAAAGGGAGATGAACTTGATTCGCTTGGAGTTGTTGTTGAAGAGATGCGTTTGAGAATTAAGGCAAGTATTACGAAGCTCGACAAACAAGTAGAGGAAAGAACTGCAGAGCTTGCTTCGACAAATCGAATGCTCGAAAAAGAGATCGTTGAACGCCGTAAAGCAGAAGAGCAGGCGAGTGCGGCGAATAGTGCCAAGAGTGAGTTTTTGGCAACGATGTCTCACGAAATTCGCACGCCACTTAATGGAATATTTGGAGGTATTAGTCTGATTTCAAAATCTGAGTTGAATAACGAGCAAGAGACGCTTTGTGGGATTGTGATGAATTCGACGAAGACACTGAATGCCTTGGTTGATGATATTTTAGACCTCGCCAAGATTGAAGCCCGGAGGGTTGAACTTTCTGTTGAGCGTTTCGATGTCGCGAATACGGTTCGCGAAGTTTGCGATACTCTTCTTTTCAAGGCGAATGAGAAAAATGTAGAGCTATCTGTCGAGAATGAGTTGGAGGATCTCTTGTTGCGCGAGGGGGATCCGACTCGGGTGAGTCAGATAATTTATAATCTAGTTGGGAATGCTGTGAAATTCACCAATAAGGGTAAGATCTCGGTTCGGCTTTCAACATCGTATACGGATCCCGATTTTGTTAATATTCAAATTGAGGATACGGGAATCGGGATGAGCGAAGAGCAGGTCAAAGGAATTTTCGACCCATTTACCCAAGCGGATTCGACGATTAACGGTCGCTTTGGGGGGACGGGCTTGGGCTTGGCAATTTGCAGCCGCTTGGCAGAGCAGATGGATGGAAAGATCGAAGTTGAGAGTAAAGTGGGGGAAGGCTCTACGTTTAGCTTAGTTCTAAAGCTGCAGAGGGAAGGAATTCAGTCTTCATCTGCAGCGGATGAAAAAGACGATGATTTGGAAATTGTCGAACAGTTTGGAGGACGAATCTTACTCGCAGAGGACAATAGCTCTAATCGTCTGGTGATGTCCAAGGTGCTCTCTCAAGCAGGCTTTACCGTTTCAGCGGCTCGTAATGGCAAGGAGTGTGTGGAAGCGTACGATAGCGATAAATACGATCTGATTTTATTAGACTGTGCAATGCCCGTAATGGATGGATACACTGCAGCCCAATCTATTCGCTCAATGGCTAGTGGTGGGGATTCTATTCCGATTCTTGGAATTACTGCGCACGCCACCAGCGATCAGCAAAAGCGTTGTGAAGCTGCGGGCATGAACGAGGTTCTATTCAAACCATTGGATGGTGCGGTGTTGGTCGAGTCTTGTCGCAAACTGGTAAGCGAGTGTCGTGTTTAGATAGTTCGCTGACTGACTGGAATTAGACGTCTCAGCTAATTGATTGGCGGTTTTGCATGAGCCATGATTGTGGGGATTGGCCGTAGGCATTACGAAAGGCGCGGGAAAAGTAATGTAAGGAATTGAACCCTAGAGCTTCCGCTGTCGCTGAGATGTTGTAGTTGCCAGAGAGAAGCAGATCATGGGCTCGTTTTAGGCGAATCATATTTTCGAATTCTCGGGGAGCGTAGCCGGTTTGTTTTTTGAAGGTGGCTCGCAGATGGGAGTAGCTTGTACCGAGCTCACGAGCGAGGGCTTGCAAGTCAGTTCGCTGCGATAGGTCGCTGAGCATTTGCATCTTAGCTTGCTGGACGAGTGTGGAATCGTCGGAGCTCACGTGAGCCCCCGCTTCAAGGAATGCAAGGATCATCGGAACGTGGCTTGCCAAGAGCTGAGATGTGCTGCTTGAGGGATGTGCTAACCAGTGGAGTAGTTGGTCGAAAAGGCGTATGAGTTCACCAGTGTGCGGACTTCTTCGGACGGGATCCTCGGGGTTGAAGAAGGCTTCCATGACGCGCTTTGCGTCCGTGCCCGAAAACCCCATCCAATATTCATTCCAACCAGTTTGGGGATCCGGTTGGTAGCTATGAGCTTCGCCTGGAAAGAGAAGGATGGTGTCGCCTGCGTTGATTTGTTTTTTTTCAATCGAGTCAGACGAGAAGGTCCCTTTACCCGAAGCAATATGTACAACTTGGAATTCGTCCAGGACGCGATTACCATCTTTTCGGAATTTGTATGAGAGCGGGTGAGCTTCGCTTGGATAGGGAGAGTTTGGAGGGACAAGCTGCCTACCAGCGTCAATCAGATGCCAACCCCACACTATGGATTGTGAGCTCACGGGGAGATAACGGGTAAAAGTTTTGGAGACGCTCGTCATTTCGGCTTTCGGAAATTGTTAGTGTTTATCAAAAAATGCAAACTTTCTGTCAACGCGTGCATTGAGATTTAGAGCCGCTTCCTCTATTCTGTTCGATTCGACCCAATTGATTACCTATGTTTGACCAAGTAAAAGAGAAGTACGCTGAGCTGGGCGTGGATGTGGAAAACGCATTAGAAGTCTTAGCTTCTACGCCGATATCGCTTCATTGCTGGCAGGGCGATGATGTCGGTGGATTTGAGTCTGATTCAGGAGAATTGGGTAGTGGCCTTGCGGTTACGGGAAATTATCCAGGAAAGGCTCGGTCGATAGCTGAGCTTCGGCAGGATTTGGAACAAGCCTTATCTTTGATTCCGGGTACGCATCGTTTGAATCTCCACGCTATTTATGGAGATTTTGATGGAGAAAAAGTAGACCGTAATGAGATTGAAGTGAAGCATTTCCAAAGCTGGATCGACTGGTGCAAGGACCAGGGGATTGGGATGGACTTCAATTCATCATGTTTCTCTCATTCTAAAGCGGAAGATGGATTTACCTTGAGTAGCCCAGACGCGGGCACGCGGCAGTTTTGGATCGAGCATTGCCAGGCGAGTCGAAAGATTGGCGCAGCGATCGGGGAGCAGTTGGGGAGTTCATGTGTCACGAATATATGGGTACCCGATGGGATGAAAGATTTGACGGTCGATCGTTTGGGTTACCGGAAACGTCTTGAATCGAGCCTGAATGAAGTTTTGGCGGAAAGGCTGAATCCGGATTTCAACATCGACGCGGTGGAGTCGAAGCTTTTCGGTATTGGATCGGAGAGCTTTGTTGTCGGCTCGCATGAGTTCTATATGGGTTATGCTATGCGAGAGCAGACCGCGCTTTGTTTGGATGCAGGGCATTTTCATCCAACGGAAGGAATTGCCGATAAAATATCAGCGGTAATGATGTTTGTGCCGGAATTGTTATTACATGTGTCTCGAGGTGTGCGTTGGGATAGCGATCATGTAGTTCTTTTGGACGATCAGACTCAAGCTATCATGCAGGAACTGGTACGAAGTGACGTCTTGGGTCGCACTCATATTGGTCTCGACTTTTTCGATGCGTCGATCAATCGCATTGCCGCTTGGGCGATTGGTACACGCGCCGCTCAGAAGTCACTCTTGCTCGCTTTACTTGAGCCATCCAAGAGGCTCAGGGAGGCCGAGTTGGCAGGAGATTATACAACTCGATTGGCCCTTCTTGAGATGAATAAGGCCCTCCCTTGGAGCGTCGTTTGGGAGGAGTTTTGCCAGCGCCAGAATTCTCCAGGCGAAGTTGACCTATTGAATTCAGTGAAAGACTATGAGTCTGCGGTACTCTCCAAGCGCTAGGTTTGTAATGATGTTCGCCTTGATTATGTAATTTTCTCTGCTATACAGACACAATTCCCCGTTGAGCGGCATTGGTTTAGGTAACTTTTGTTGATCTCGACATACCCCTTAGAAATTTCCCTGAACCACTTATTATCCCATGGAACAAATAGACCCTCCTTCGTCGGTTGAAGCTGCAATCTCCGATACTACTGTAAATGAATACGAGCGTCAGCCGGTTCCCAGCAAATCGCATAAGGGTGCGGGCAAGTTTTGGGGAATGTATGCTGGCGAGCATGCGGCTGGCACAGAGTTTATGATCGGACCTCTTTTTTTGCTGAATGGAGTGACATTGCAAAACGTATTCATTGGATTACTGCTAGGGAATCTGTTAGCGGTACTTAGTTGGCGTTACCTTTGCGCTCCGATTGCGACGAGTGCCCGAATGACGCTTTATTTCCAGTTAGAGAAAATCGCTGGGGGAGGATTGGTAAAGGGTTATAATTTTGCGAATGGAGTGCTGTTCTGTTTCTTGGCAGGGGCGATGATCACAGTTTCGGCGACGGCGGTGGGCATCCCCTTTAATATGGAAATGCCGACGATCGAAGCGGTTTATCCGAATAGTTTCTTGTTTGTCGTTATCGTTTTAGCAGTAGGTGCTTTGATTGCTGTTGTCGCTACTCTTGGATACGAGTCGGTAGCGAAATTTGCCAATGTAGCATCGCCTTGGATGGTATTGGTATTCGTTGCTTGCGGCTTAGTTGCTTTCAAGGAGTTAGATGTATCCAATTGGTCAGAACTGAATGCGCTTTGGGATGGTTCTATTGCCTTTGCTCAGGAGGGTAAGTCTGAGTCAGCAATGGGCTTTTGGAGTGTCGTCTTCTTTAGTTGGTTGTGCAACGCGGCAATGCATGTAGGAATGGCTGATTTGTCGGTCTTCAGGTTCGCTCGAAAGTCGAGCTATGGTTGGGCAACTTCAGCGGGAATGTATGTGGGGCACTATGTTGCTTGGATCGCGGCTGCATTCATGTTGGCCGCTCAAATTAAGATTGCCCAAGATGTTAATCCAGTACCTGGACCGATGGCGGATCGAGTCGTCGGTTTGGCAGGTATCGTCTGTGTTGTCATCGCGGGATGGACTACAGCGAACCCGACTATCTATCGCGCGGGGCTAGCGTTTCAAGCAATGTTACCGTCGGTATCGCGTCGGGTGGCGACTCTGGCTGCGGGATGTTTAGCTACTGTTGCGGGTGTTTTCCCAGCGTTTGCTTGGAAGCTACTTGGGTTCGTCGGATTGTATGGGATGATACTCGCACCGATTGGAGCTATAATATTTTTCAACTGGCACTTCCGAAGTAACGGAGATGCGAGCGAGCTGGAATCGAGAGAATTCAAAGGATCTTTTAATTTTGCGGTCTTTTTCGCTTGGTTGCTGCCTGTGGGAGTGAGTCTATATTTTATCCAGGTTAAGGGAGTGTCGCCTTGGTTTTTGACGATACCCTGTTGGTTGGTTTGTGGCTTCCTTTATCTTCTCTTTAGCCTGAAGTCGGAACAGGCATAAGTTTCAGTTAATAACAATTTAATCGTATAGAAAAATGACTATAGTATTCAAAATTTTAGGTTTAACTGGACTCTTGTTAACGATACTTCCTGCTGTTGTGTACTCGTTTGATTTTGTGGAGTTGAGTTTCGTGAAAACTTCGATGACTCTGGGAATGTTTTTTTGGTTTGCCTCTTCGATCGTAGGACCTCGCTTGAGCTCTCGGGCGGGCGAATAGGCCGTTTCTGTTTATCTCTCAGTTTTTGGGAAATCCAACATTCCTGTTCATGAAAATAGATTTAAAACGATGTGGTTTCTGGCTCGGTTTTTTGGTGCTTGGGATTACTTTAGTGATGGACTCTCCTGTCGAAGGTTTGTCTCCGATGGCCTGGAAGACGGCTGGCCTGGGAACTATGATGGCTTTGTGGTGGATGACGGAGTGTTTGCCGCTAGCGGTGACTGCATTCATGCCTCTGGTGATTGTTCCGTTTGTGGGACTTTCGCCAATTAAGAGTCTTTCGAGCTCGTATGCTCATCCTTTGATATTTCTTTTCTTAGGTGGGTTTTTGCTCTCGATCGCGATGGAAAAGACTGGTTTGCATCTGCGGATCGCTCGCGGGGTTGTGAATGCAATTGGGTCGAGTCCAAAACGTCAAGTCGGTGGGATGATGTTGGTGACTGCATTTTTAAGTATGTGGATGTCGAATACTGCGACAACAATAATGATGTTGCCGGTGGCAATGTCTACTATTGCGGCTGTATCAGCATCAAGCAAAGGGTCGATTTCTCCTTCGTTTGCACCCACTGCTCTGTTGTGTATTGCTTACGGCGCGAGTATTGGCGGAATGGCGACTTTAATCGGGACGCCTCCCAATGCTTTGTTGGCTGCTTACCTTGAGAGTAGCTACGGAATTGAAATAGGATTTGGGCAATGGATGTTGTTTGGTGTGCCTTTCAGTGTCATTCTTTTGATTTTGACTTGGTTTTTAGTAGCTAGTCGAGGGTTAGGAGAAGTATCTAATGAGGCATTTAAAGATTCGTCGGTAGAACCGTGGAAGAAGCTAGGAGCGATGTCGCGTAGTGAGCTATTGGTTGCGATTGTATTTGGAACTACAGCGATTTGCTGGATGTTGCGTTCTTATTTGAATAGCTCGTTGGGTCTGAGTATTTCCGATACGGGAATTGCGATGACAGCCGCAACTCTTCTTTTTATGCTCCCATCGTCTGAAAAGGATGGTGGGCGTTTGATGATTTGGGAAGATACAAAAAAAGTGCCTTGGGGAGTTTTGATTCTTTTTGGAGGTGGCTTGGCTTTGGCTGGGCTAATGAAGAGCTCTGGTTTAACTGAGTTCATTGGTGGATTGTTTGAAGGCCTGGCCGGTTGGGATCCGATTTGGGTTATTGCGGCTGTGGTTCTTGCAGTCGTCTTCTTGACCGAGATCACTAGTAATACGGCTACGACAGCGGGGCTCTTGCCTTTGATGGGACCTATTGCAGTTTCTATGGGTGGAGAGCCGGTGTTGCTTGCTATTCCGGCAGCAGTGATTGCGAGTTGCGCGTTTATGTTGCCAGTGGCGACGCCTCCCAATGCGATTGTCTTCGCTTCGGGAGAGCTGAAGATTAGCCAGATGGTTCGAGCGGGGATTCGATTGAATGTTCTGTCAGCGATTTTGCTCGTCATATTTGCCCGATGGCTGGCTCCCTTGGTTTTTTGAAGTGCCTAATACAATCGAGGCTGTTGGCTCTTTTCTTTGCCTAAACTGAAACTACATAACGCGATAAGTGAGTTTGAGGATTTTTATTGAAGAGCTTGTCTGCTTTTTGATCCCACTCTTAGTTTTCTTTAAACCTGATTATACGGATGTCTAAAGTGAAATGCGCTGTAATTGGCTTGGGGATGGGGAAATTCCATGCTCAAAGCTTCCTTGAAAATGAAGATGCTGAAATAGTTGGTCTTGCTGACGTGAATCCAGATCTATTAGCCGAAACAGGGAAACGCTTCGAAGTAGAAGCCTTGTTTTCCGACTATCGAGAAATGTTGGATTCGGTTAAGCCAGATTTAGTGACGGTGGCATTGCCAAATTTCCTGCATGAAGAGGTTGTCGTCGACGCCTTAGATTCCGGTTCTCATGTTCTTTGCGAAAAGCCGCTGGCGATGAAGCTGGAGCAAGGCGAACGGATGCGTGAAGCAGCAATCCGCGCCGGGCGTCAATTGGGAGTGAATTTGAGTTATCGTTTTACACCAGCAGGGCGAGCATTGAAAGCGTTGGTGGACGATGGTTTTCTGGGCGAAGCGTATCATGCGTATACTCGCTGGACACGTTGCGATGGCTTTCCGAAATTTGGCGGCTGGTTTGGGCAAAAGAAGCTTTCAGGTGGCGGTCCTTTAATTGATTTGGGCGTGCATCGTATTGATTTAGCTATGTGGCTAATGGGTTCGCCCACTCCGGTTACGGTATCGGGTGTAACGCATCATCGAATTGGAGTCGAACGGGCGAAGATTGAAAATAAAGCCTTTGACGTAGAGGATTTTGCCTCGGGCGTAGTTCGTTTTGATAACGGAGCGTCACTCATTTTAGAAGCGTCGTGGGGAGGTTATCAGGAAAAGAAGGAAGACATGCATACGCGTGTGATGGGCGACAAGGGTTGTCTTATACATCAAAACATTGGGGAAAGTTATGACTTCGAAGGGCGTTTCGTAAAAACTGAAGGTGGACAGCTTTTACGCGGTGAGGTCGTTGTTAGCGATCAAGGCGTTACCGATTCCTACGGCGAGATGGTTGCCTGTTTAAAGGAAGATCGCCCGTTTTCAGTTACAGTGGAGGATGGAATGCGTATTCAGCGAGTGCTTGACGGTCTCTATGCTAGTGCTGAATCAGGCTGTGAAGTTTCCTTCGAGAAACCGGTTATGTCTCATACGGCATAATGGTTAAAGCATTCGGGTAATATTCAATTGTTTAGTACAATTCCAAAAAAATATCATGTCGGATAGAAAATTAAATGTAGTTGTTTGGGGCGAAAATGTCCACGAACATAAGAATAAGGTAGTTAACGAGCTGTATCCAGACGGCATGCACGAGACTATTGCGTCAGCTTTAAGGGAAGCTGGCACTGAATTGAACGTAACAACCGCCACTCTCCAGGAGGACCAATGTGGTCTCACGGAAGAGCGGCTTGCGAAAACGGACGTATTAACTTGGTGGGGGCATTGCGCTCATGGAGACGTGCCGGAGGAGGTCGTTGACCGTGTGCAGAAGCGAGTCCTTGAGGGGATGGGATTGATTGTACTACATTCAGGTCACTACTCTAAGATTTTTAAGCGCCTGATGGGGACTACTTGTTCTTTGACTTGGCGGGAGGCTGGAGAAAAGGAGCGTCTATGGGTTTGTAACCCCGGACACCCAATTGCCCAAGGTATCGATACTTACTTTGAAATTGAAAATGCGGAAATGTACGGGGAGCCGTTTGGAATTCCTTCTCCCGACGAGCAAGTGTTTATATCTTGGTTCGAAGGCGGAGAGGTTTTTCGTTCTGGTTGCTGTTGGCATCGCGGGAATGGAAAGATCTTTTACTTCCGACCAGGTCACGAAACGTATCCAGTATATTATAATAAAAACGTACAACGCGTCTTAGTTAACTCTGTGCTGTGGGCTGCTCCACAAGGCAGTGTTTGGAAAGATGGAGCTCCGAATATTCCAATAGAGAAGGCTCCAGAAAAAATCGTAAAGCGCGGGGGATCTTTGCATCAAGAGGGAGAGGATGGATTTAAGTGAAGATTGGCGGGATCTAGAAAAGGTGACTGAAAACGGTTCTTGTTTCGATACATACTTATAAAAGACGAATGGATTTTCCAAAGGAATTTGTGTGGGGTACGGCAGCAGCAGCTCCTCAAATAGAGGGTGCAGCTTTTGAAGACGGAAAGGGAGAGTCCGTTTGGGATCGTTTTTCACGCAGCCCTGGTAATACGCATGCCGGGGCCAATTTGGATGTAGCCTGTGATCACTACCATCGTTTTGAGAGCGACTTCGCTCTCATGAAGGAACTCGGAATTAAGCACTATCGATTCTCTATTGCATGGCCGCGTATCCTGCCTGTAGGTACGGGTGAGGTGAATACTAAAGGAGTTGATTTTTACAATCGTCTCATCGACTCTATGTTAGACCATGGCATACAGCCCTGGGCTACTATGTTTCATTGGGATTTGCCTCAACCGCTGGAAGACGCAGGAGGTTGGCGTGTTAGGGATACGCCCTTGGCTTTTGGTCGATATGCGGACACAATTGTTAAGGCCTTTGGAGACAGAGTGAAGCACTGGATTACACTAAATGAAATGAGATGCTTCACCCAGCTAGCTTATGGCCATACGAGCCGCCCTCCAGGCGTGGTGGAGTCTGAGAAGGTGGTGAATCAAACCTATCACCATGCTTTGCTTGCTCATGGCTTGGGAGTCCGATCTGTGCGAGAGTATGGGGGAGAAGGCGCGGAGGTAGGAATTACTGACGATTCGATTGTCCCTGTTCCTATAATGGAAACGCCTGAACATATTGCGGCGGCACAGGCCGCCTTTTCGGAAATGAATATACGATCCATCGATCCTATATTACGAGGAGCGTATACGGATGATTACTTCCGTATCACGGGAGCGGATGCGGCCGAGATTTCGCCAGGAGATATAGAGATTATAGGATCTTCCACTGATTTTTTTGGGATGAATATATACACAGGGGTGTATGTTCGCGCTGGGGAGGACGGTAAGTCAGAGACGCTTCGCTTCCCAACTAATTACCCTTCAGCAGATGCAGATTGGTTAAAACTAATTCCGCAAGCCATGTATTGGGGGCCGAAATTGGCTCGATTAGTTTACGATGTCCCTGGAGTATATATCACGGAAAACGGAGCGGGTTATGATGACGTACCCGATGACAATGGGGAGATTATAGATTTGCATCGGCGTCAATATGTGAGGCAATGCTTGTGTGAATTACATCGCTCGCTAAGTGACGACGTACCAGTGAAAGGCTATTTTCTTTGGTCGTTTATGGACAATTTCGAGTGGAACGATGGATACACCAATCGGTTTGGGATTTGTTATACCGACTATGAGACGCAGTCTAGAGTCCCTAAGTTGACTGCTCTGTGGTACAAAGAAGTAATGGCGAAAAATCGTATTTTGTAGGATGGCTTTTTACTGGCCAGCTGCGAGGAGCTGGCACTTATGCCTTTGAAGTGAGTACTAAGTGCACCGCTGAATAGGGAAGGAACCTTTGGTATCCTAGACTTTTAATAATCGCAGATTTGAAGGGCTTTGATTCTTTGACTCAAAGAATCATCCTTCTCTTCTAAGTAAGCGAGATTTCGGTCGATGAGCGCATTGCGTTGTTTGACGCAGGCTGCGGTGTAAAGAGGGTCAGCGGGTGTGTTGGTAACGTAGTCTACAAGCTTTTCGACGGTCGTTGTGGCAACGTGGAGCCTTGTATCGCTAGATGCGTAGTAAATGAAGACTTCGTTTCGATCGTTGACAATTGTACCGTTAGTGAAGGCGACATTCATGACATCGCCAACCAGCTCTTCTCCTTCAGGGGCGATGAAAAATCCCCCTGGAGAATGTATCTGATTTGTGGGGTCGTTTAGATCGGTCATGAATGCATAGAGGACGTAACGCAGGCCGCTCGCGCAACCTCGGACACCATGAGCTATGTGAAGCCAGCCTTTATCTGTTTTTATTGGTGCGTCGCCTTGTCCGTTCTTTGATTCTTTAATTGTGTGATAGGCTCGTTGATCGATGATACTCTCTTTTTCGATAATAGCCTGGGTCATGTCATGGCAAAGTCCCCATCCAATACCTCCTCCAGAACCGGCGTCTATGAAGCCATCTTGTGGGCGTGTGTAGAGAGCGTATTTGCCGTCTACGAACTCTGGATGAAGAACGACGTTCCGTTGCTGTGGAGAGGGCGTCTTTAGGTCAGGAAGTCGTTCCCAGGTTTTGAGATCTTTGGTGCGAGTAATCCCGCATTGGGCGACTGCGGATGAGAGATCAGAGGTAGAGGCGTTCGGATCTTTGCGTTCGGTGCAGAAGAGGCCGTAGATCCAACCATCTTCGTGTTTCGTCAGTCGCATGTCGTAGACATTCGTATCCGGAATCTCGGTTTCCGGCATAGTGACTGGATGATTCCAGAATCTAAAGTTATCTACCCCATTTGGACTTTCGGCGATAGCGAAAAAGGATTTACGATCATTCCCTTCTACGCGTGCGCATAGATAGTACTTGCCGTCGAGGAAAAGAGCTCCTGCGTTGAATACGCAGTGAACACCAATTCGTTCCATAAGGTGTGGATTACTTTCTGGGTCTAAATCATAGGACCAAAATAGTGGAGCGTGTTTTTCGGTGAGTACAGGATACGAGTGTCGATGAAAAATGCCGTTGCCTGGGTGGATTGGCGGATTCTCTCGATTGAGAAGAGTCTCTTGGTCTTCAATGAGTTGAATGAGGCGTTTTTGGTAGGTGTTCATCGTGTTGAAAAAGTGTATACTAAACTGTCTGCAAACTGTTGAATATTAGTAAAAGGGTGTCGGTTTGAAGTGACGTGTGAGGTACGACTACTGGACTTCGCTTAATATCTCTAAAAGATCGACACGATTGATTTGCTGGGCTCGCTCGGTAGGCAAGTAGCCATCGCTATCGCGAATGTCTTTACGAGCGCCTTTTTGCAGGATTAGCGTGACGAGTTCCGGATTGCCGGATTGTATGGCGTAATGGAGGCTCGTCCCTCCTTGCTTTTCTTTGTAATTGGGGTCTGCGCCGTCGTTTAGGAGTTGGGTCGCCAATTTGATATCGTTGACTTTGACCGCACGAAGCAGTTGTTTGTTTTGCTCAAGGGAGTAGGCGTCTTCCTGTGATTCGCTTGGGTTCTGAACCTTCGCAAAGTTCTCAAGTACGGAGACGGAATTAAGATAGCCTTCTTGCTTAGCGTATTCAATTGGTTTCATTCCGGAATTGTCTTCGATTTCAGGATCTGCCCCTAGTTCGAGCAATAGTTGAAGGGCAACTTCGTATTGTTCTATGACTGGAGAGCGACCAGGAAGCTCTTTGTATCCCCAGTGACCAATCTGGCAAACGTAGTGCAGAGCGGTACGCCCAAGATTGTCTTGTACGTTTACATCTGCCCCGGCCTCGATTAAGACTTGGAGCTTTTCGGCTGGTAAGTTTGTATATTTGCCTCCAGGAGAATGTAAGTTGCTTGCGACTACGTGCAGAGCAGTCTGGGAATTATTGGCGGCGTACTTTGCATCGGCGCCATTTTCTAGGAGTATCTTAAAAATTGCGTTGCTTGCGGGGGAATGGCTCGCTCCTGCGAAAAAGAGAGCGGTCCAACCTCGGTTGTCTGTTTTGTTCGCTTCTGCTCCGATTTCGAGCAAGGTACGGACAGTTTGAATATTCCCTCCGCGACAAGCATTGTGAAGTGGGGTTTGGCCATTTAGCGTATCCGGAAAATCTATATCCGCACCACGACTTGCCAGATGTCGAACATATGATTCATGACCGTTGCTAGAAGCGATATGAAGGGGAGTCTCTCCATGAGCATCGATTGGATTTGGATTTGCTCCACCCTCTATGAGGGGATCGATGGCTTCGATGTGGCCTGGCCATGCTGAGCGATGAAGAGGAGCGAAACCTCCGACATTGGGCATGTCCGGGTTGTATCCTTCGGCGATGAGCTGGCGAATCTTTTCTGGTTGGTTGGCCCGAGCAGCGTAGTGAAGTTGTTCGTCCTGATTGCCAGATTCTTTTTCGATCGAGTATAGGGGAGCTTCGTTGTTCAGTGATATGTTTGGTGGGGCGAGAGGGGCGATCAGATTTAGTTTGCCGTCTAACCGCCCATAAAGTGTCACTATACCGCGAGCAGGAACGGTTATAGTATCTTTTACAGTTACTATTGAATTTCGGAAGCTTTCGTTCTGGTCGCTGGTGTAGAGGTTAAAGCGAGCTTTCTTTTGATTGGAGCCGACGATCTTGAGCGTTGTTTCTAATGGGGCGTTTGTCTCGTTTAGCAAGACAACGGTTAGCGTTTCCTCTTCCGCGTGGGAAAAGGAGCTGACTTTTAGATTCTCTTGCGAAGTAAAGGTATGAATACGATGCGATCCCGGGCGAGCGTAACGCGCGTAATGCTTCATAGCGATCGACTTGGGTGCGTGTCTTCCAGCGGTCATTAGGCTTCCGATGTCAGGGACTCGAGAGTTCAATTGCCAGTAAAGGTATCCGCTTACGTTTCCGTTAACGAGTGTACGATGGATGTCAGCAGCCACAGCCATTGCTCCATCCCAATTCTGAGGATGCCCACTGTTTTCAGTCATCCATAGTTTACGATTGTACTGCTCTGGGAGTGTCCCCATTCGTTTCCAGTTATAGTCTCCGGACCATCCGTGAGTAGCTAGAAGGAAAGGAAATTTGCTCGTTTCTTCATCGAGCATTACTGTATCAATGTATTGGCGTACACGGTCATACCAACCCATCTCCTCAGGGATCACGATTTTTGTATTTATGTTTTCTTGTTGGAAGACTTTGCTAAACGTCCGAAAGGTTTCGCGCAGCTGTATGGGGCTGAAGAGGCAGGATCCATAGGGCTCAATAAACATTAGTTCGTTCTGAATAGATAAAGCGCTTATCTTGATACCGTCGCTTTTTTCAATGGCTCGCGCATTTTTGATCATCCAATGGGCATACTTTTCTCGATAATCAGGGTTTAGGTAGCCACCATACAATTCCGAGAGATTGGTTTTGTATTCTCCAGGCGGGGTCCAGCTCGTTGCGAGGAATGTAGAGATTTCACGTGCTTTGAATTCCTTCAAAATCATTCGAGCGTATTCAGACTTATCGATGAGCTTCTGATCGATCTCTAGATCTGAATTGACGACTGCGATGTCTTTGAGAGGGGCCCTGAGTATCGAAAGACCGAGATCGTAGACTGCTAAGTCGTAGAACATGGGGTCCCGGTAGGCAGGCATTTGATCGTAGGCGATGAAACACGCACCGAAGCCATCGATTTCCTGCTTTTTGTCTAAGAGGTTTAGGTAGACAGTTTCTTCAGATTTCAGACACTGTAGCGACAATGTCGCTACGATTATAAATAGAAATAGTCGGCTAAGTTTGCGATTCATCGAATGTAATTGGAGTCTAGGATTTGTGATGAAAAGCCTCCGCTGCTAGTGGCAGGCTTGATAAAGAGCCGTGAAGCATCCTCAATTTGAGTCTTGATTGGGAACGGCGCTGGGCGCTTTACCCGTTTAGTCAAGGGATGAAAATCATGATCGTTGCTTTAAGCTATTTCACATGCCAAATATTGGCTATACAAGCATCAATTCGCTACAAGTACGTTATCGCCAGATTTAATCTTGAAAGTAACACCGTGTTCGGTCGCTTCGGTAAAAGAGATGGGGAGGTCAACCGGAATGGCCTGATCGTTTAAGTAAATTGGTTCTTCGTTTGCGTGAATCGAATTTGTGACGAAGTTGCTTGGGGTTTGGATGGTAGCCTCAGTGTTGGCAGGAACTGAAATCGAAAGTGTAAAGGTCTCTTCTTCTAATTTTCAGTCTGAGCGGATTTTGACGTAGTTATTGTCTAAATACGAATACGAGAGTCTTCCTCAAATTTGAGGCTGTATGAAAAAATGTTTGCAGCTAGGATTGTCTGAGTCGGGTCGAATCCATTTAGCATCCCAGTCCTGCGAGTCCAGGAAGCCTACATGAAAGGTTGCGATTTTGCTCCAAGATGATTCTCGCTTTAGATTGTCTTTGACTTTAACTTTCCAGAAGTACCGTTGATTGGAGGTGAGATCCGGGCCATCGTAAGGGATGAAGATGGATTGAGAGGAGTCGTTGGCTATGTAGCTCCATGTTGATGTCTTCGCTGAGTCGAGCTTTTCTGGACCTTCGGCTGCTCGTATTTCGTATCCTGTTTGTTGGATACTTTTTTCATTTGAAATAATTATCCAACCGAAATGTGGAGCCTCTGTACTGAGGCCAATTGGAGCTTTTTGGCTTTCGCACCTAATTTGACCGACTCGTAAATCGGTAAATAGAGAAATGGGAAAGAGGAAAAAAAGGAAAAGATAGAACGATGAAAATTATAGCGCATGGGAATCGAACGCTTGCTAAAATGATTTAACAGGTGATTCAAAATCAAAGGTTAATAAATCGCCTATCGTTATCAAAGATGGATATTACGATGGCGAGATTCAAAGTAATCGAAATGAGCTGACACTAGCTACAATTGAATGTAAGCGAATGACCGTAAAGTGTAATGTGTATGTGGAGACTTAAATGAAAGTAAGTGCCGCCTTACACGGGCGAGGGGAGCTGCTTTATCTCAATTGAGCCACCATTTGGGTAAGTTTTTTTAGAACCGTCGATGAGGGTTATAGTCGTAGGGATTCCGATTGGAGATTCTACGTTTATCTTAAAACCACTTGTTGGATTTCGAGTCCATGAAACTGAAATTGTGCCATGTGGGGAAGGAATTTGGCCATTGGCTGATTCGGTAGAGGAGTACTTTGGAGCTATCCCTATCTCTTTCCAGCCAGCTGAAACTGGGTAGACACCGAGAACGGTTCTGAGAAATTCTATGACGATCCAACTGCTCCAGGCGTGGCAGTCGCTTCGAGTGTTGATTTCATTTTCTGGCCAAGTGGTGAACCCGTCTTCAAGAAGTTTGTACCAAGGGGCCAAGACGTCAGAAAAGAATCTCTCATAATTATCTAGCTTTAGAAGTGCTTGGGCTAGGTAGAATCTGTGAAAGAGAGAAACTTTGGCAAGGTCGGGATCGTCGAGGAGTCGATTCCGCAAAAGAGCTTTTTGTTCGTCGTTCGCTGCGCCGGCGAGGAGCGCTACGATTTGAGTGTGCTGTGAGAATTGGTCATCGTCTCTCGTAGGACCTTCCATGAAGTATCCGCGATCGGCTGACCAAGATTTTTGCTGGAGCGTTTCGACAAGGTCCTTTCGCAGGAGGTCCCATTGAAGTGACTCGTTTGGTCGTTTAGCGGCTTCGAATAGTTTTGATGCAGTCTCTAAGGCGATGGCGTAGAGAGCCGTCATGTAAGTGGATCCGGTCCCTGCATCTACTGCTGGCGGTACTCCCCTTGTCCATTTACGCATCCAATCTATCCAAGGCCAACCTGACATGGTGCCGACAAAGCCACTCGAGGCAATGCGGTCTCGGAAATATGAAAGGACGAAATTGGTTGCGGTGAGATGTTCGTTGATGAAATCGATTTCCGCTTCTCCGTAGTGATTCCAATAGTCGCCAAGCATTAGTATCCAGTGGAGTGAGAAGGCTGGCATTTCTTGTCGCCGTATCGATGGCTCACGGCTTGATATCAGGCCATTTGATGAGAGGGAGCGACTGAATAGGGCAATGCATCGTTTGCCGAGCTGGCCATTTCCAGAGAGCCAGTAGCTGGCGAGAGCCTGAATGCGGGTGTCGGCTGTGTAGTTGAGTTGCTCGTAGTAAGGGCAATCTTCATACGTTTCGTGAGCGCATAGTTCGAGAGTACGAAGGCTGTTGTCCCAGAGCTCTTCTATATTGTCGGCTGCACAGTCAAAATTAGCTGTGAATGTTTGGGAGAAAGTGGTGTAACGATGGGCAGCGGACTTGAGAGTTACAGGAGTGTCTCCTGCTTCGATAATGATTTTAACGAAACTGAAAGGCCGCCAGTGGAAGGGTTCAAAGTAGTACTGATCGCCGGGTAGGATAATCGTATCACGATAGCCTTCTGGAGTGAGCTCGGAAAAGTCGCCGCGTGGGCGTCCCTTTTTCCATTCTCCAGATTTTGTTTTTCTGAGTGCTTCGGCGTATACGATATGTACCGTTCGACCAGCCCCACCTTCGAATTCGAATTCAAGATAGCTGGTAACTAGTGATCCTGGATTGAGCCAAATTTCACCAAACTGGCCGGCATCGACAGTCCATGGTAAGTTACGGGGTTGTCTATTTTCTAGAATCTGATGAAAACTGCGTGGCGATTCTACGAGCGGTAGAATGTCTGCGGGGAAAAGGCAGTGAACGGGTTTAACTCCAAATTCGTCTTGTATCGGTGGCTTACCGAGGGGAACGGCCTGATGCCAATTTGCGTCATCGAACGATATGCTTTGCCAATTTCTAGGAGTTTTTCGGCCATCTATATAATCGGTGTATCCAAGCCATTCCACGGCTAGGTCAAACGGATCATGGATGTTGGGTGATACGGAAATGTCGTGATAGATTTTCCAGTTTCCAGGAGTATCCAAAATATCGTGCTCAAATCCTTGAATATAGAGACCGGGTTCTTGAGTGTATACTTCGGATTCCGGTCCATGTTTGCCATGCCATCTAACTTCAGCGGCAAGTGTGTTTATTCCTTTCTGAAGTAAGGGGGCGAGTTCGTAGGTCTCGGCAAAGTAGTGTTCTGCAGTTCCTTTTAGAGGGCCCCTTCCAATGAGTTTTCCATTTAGCCAAAGTCGATAGCGTGTGTCAGCGCTAACGAAAATTCGAAAAGACTCTGGGATCGAGGATACTTCGAATGTTCTGCGGTAGAGGCAGGTGGACATTTCTCTGGGAGAAGTGTCATCGATCCAACTGAAATGCGCAGATGGTCTAGGTAAATTGGATTCTATTATGGCAGCTGATTTCTGCATGGAAAATCGATGTATCTGTATTAAAGTACAGGATTTAGTGGTGGAAATCTACTTCAGTTATGCTGTTCCAAAGGTTGCCGGTGTTTCCATAGAAAGTGACTACAATGTACTGTATTTTATCGTTCGATACTGGAAAGCGTTGTTCATCCGATGTTTTGCCTGAGTTGAGCCCGAAAAATGATTCTGTCCAATTTTTGCCATCGAGGGAGTGCTCAATTTTTATAACTGATTGTCTCTTGTCGCCATTGTAGAAGCTAAGGCCGATTTCTTTGCAAGTGCGCGGATTATTGGTTTTGGCTACCAGAATAACACCGTTTCCTTCAGCAGACCATCTGGTTTCTGGATCGTCGTCGACGAGATTGGGTGCGGAACTATCTGGATGGTACCTAGATACTGCTAAAGACATTTTTCCAGATTTTACCCATTCGACTTTGCTAAGTAGCTCCTCGAAAGAGCTGACATTGTGGTAGCTTACCGTATCGGAGGATCGGCGACCAGCGGTGGAGAGTCTGCGGTCGTCTGTGCGGAATGGCGACGCGGGTAGACCAGAAGCATTGTACAGTGGAGCCTGGGGGTTATTTGCCCACGCATAGCGCACGTGAGTTGGGTTCGAAACTGATGGTGAGTAAAGAATCACTTGATCATCTTCGAGTTTGGCGTCGGCCCAATGAAAAGGGCCTTTATCGCTAGCTATGGCAAAGGCTTTGTCTGCGGGTTCTCGAAGTTCTAGACCGTCTTTTGTATTTTCGAATTCGAGCACAAGATTTCCTTCGATACTTGTAAGCTTCTTGAGTGCAGGTCCTTCTATGTCTGAATATTGGATACCGTAGCATTGGGCGAGTGCGTGGAGTGCGAGGCGTTTCCCAACGTCGTGTTTGTTGCGAGGATGAATGTCGTCTGCTTCGCCAATGTCGATAGTGACAGCTTGTCCGGTGTTTGGTAAGGATAGCGCCATAGATTGGGCTTCGCGAAGTTCTGCCCATTGACTGCTTTGCGGTGTATCCAAAAATTTTCTAAAATTTGCTAGTTGGACGAATAGGAAAGGTAGTTTAGGTTGTTGCCATCTGTCTCGCCACGCTTCGATCATGAGTGGAAAGAGAGCTTGGTATTCGACTGCACGGCTAGCGTTACTCTCGCCCTGGTACCAAATGACTCCTTTAATGGGGCGATCTATGATCGGGTGGATCATTGCATTGTAGAGTGCCGCGGTGCGATTTGGATTTTGCCAGTTGCGCGAGTTAAACTCGTTGGGAAAATTGGGATTGATGTTATCCGCACTGGCTAGGAGTTGATCGACTTTCTCGATGGTGTCTTTTGCGAAGCCAGTTTCATTTTCGGAGGAAGAGAAATTGATTTTGTTTATGGGATCGGCTTTGAGCAAGTAGTGATATTGCGGATCATTCTTGTAGATTTCGATCGGCGTCCAAGGTTGTATTTGAGTGCCTCCCCAGGTTGCGTCGACGAGACCAATGGGAACTCCTGTGTGGCTGGTGAGTTCTTTTCCGAAATAATAGCCGACTGCGGAGAAGTCCACGGTTGATCCGGGCTCGCAGCGTTTCCATTCGCCTGAGACGAGTGCCTCTAATGGTTCAGCGGAATCGAGATTCTCGATAGTGAAGAGGCGTAGGTTGGGATTGTGGGATCTATTGATTTCGGCGGGACCATCGTCGGTATTCTTTAGAATCCATTCCATATTCGATTGTCCAGAGCAGAGCCAAACATCGCCGATTAGGATATCCGTGAGCGTAGTTGTGCCAGATGAGTCTGATACCGCTAAGGTGTATGGCCCGCCAGCTGGAAGGGACTTGAATTCGAGTGTGAATGAGCCGTCCTGGGTTGGTTTTACTTCGCTCTTGTGGGTGGCGTGTACCGAGCGAAGTTCGGCTTCTAGAGTTTCGCCTGTTGTACTGAATCCCGTGATTTGGATAGGTTGCTCTCTCTGGATGACCATGTGGTCTCCGAAGAATCTTGAGAGTTGGGGCTGGGCTGAAGAAAAACTTGTTACAGCTAGGACAGTGAGAAATATTATGGAGATTCTGTTTCGCATTGTTAAAATGTTTAGGCCATGTCGCTTGGGTGTAATAGACGACGAGATTAGCAGTTTATCCCGTCTAGTATAAAGCGGCTGAAGGAATTGCTAGTAGTTTTAAGGAGGATGCTCAGGAAAGATGGATTTATCGGCACTAAGTGTATACTTCTACTCTAGTCTCGAGATTCGTGGATTCGTTTCAATTTCCTGAAAAACATATGGGTGCTGGTTGAGTTCGGAAGTTTTAGCTTAAGCTTCGTGTTAGTGGCAGGTTTGTTGTCTAAGTTTTGTAGTTCAGTATTAGAAAAATAAATACGATGAATTGGGGGATTTTCAGGGTACGAGTTTGGATTTATTGGGAATGATGCACTTTTTCTCTTAATTTGGAAATTGAACGGTTTCCCGCTATTTCTTGGCGTTTTTTACCAATTATAGGTAGTTTAGTTAACGGGAGAAATTTCGGGTTTAGTTGTTTCGAGAGGAGAGATACGCGAGAGCTTGAGTCTCGCTAATTCCTCAAGAGTTGTTGGTTTCTATTCTGGCCAATGAGTCTCGGAGGTATTTCAACCCTAAACTCTACCCGAATGACTTATAATACTGCAAAATTAAGATACACTGCGAGTTTATCTCTCGCACTCGGCATTGGCTCTTTTGCCGTGGCTCAAGATGAACCCTCTGAACAAAATGACATTTTCGAATTGTCGCCATTTGAAGTAAGCGCTGAAGATGATAGTGGATACGTCGCTACGAACACCTTAGCTGGAAGTCGGCTCAATACCGCATTGCGCGACACTCCTGCGTCAATTTCTGTAATGACAAAGGAGTTCCTTAATGATATCGCGGCCAACGATGTAAACGATGCGATCCGCTATGGACTCAATGCTGGAAATGATATCGGCGCTGGAGATGGTGGTGCGGGTGCTTCTACCGGAAATGATCTTGTCGGGGATGACTTCAACATTCAGATACGTGGCTATCGCGATGTGGCAGTGACGCGTGACTATTTCCCTACGTTGTTGTCGACTGATATGTTCAATTCCGACAGGCTTGAAGTTGCTCGCGGTCCTAATTCCCTGATTTTTGGAGTAGGAGGTCCAGGTGGTATCGTTAATACGTCTTATAAATCAGCAATATTGAATGAAACCTCTACGGAGGTTGGCATTGAATTAGGAAGCTGGAATAAGAACCGCTATACTTTGGATGCGAATGTACCATTGATTACAGATAAATTGGCATTGAGGTTGAACCTTTTACATCAGGAGGCAGAGGGCTGGAAGGACTTTGCAATGGATGATCAGGATCGGCAGGCTTTGGCACTTACTTATCAAGCGACGGAAAACACTAAGATTAAAGTGCATGCGGAATTCGGAGAGCTTGTGCAAAATAGGGTTCGTCCTTGGAACCCGGTAAACGGAATAGAGGTTTGGCAACTAAATGGTAGCTATTTTGTTCCTTATGGAACTCCAGAATCGCCTTGGGAGGCTGATGATGGGAATTACTCGCAGGTTAGGCAAGCTTCTGGTGGGAGCCCGGCTAATGGGTTGGAAGCAGATCTTGGAGCAGGTCTTACGTTCGAGCGTCGTACGGCTCACTTGGGGACGCCAGTCGTATATTTGACAGATGGTCCATTGGCGAATAAATTCATAAATGTGGGAGCTCGCAGCGAAGGGAAACGCTATTACAGAACATCGTTTTCAAATGGTGTTCCAGGCTTCAATACACCGACTTTTATGGATGATGAAACGCTTGTGCCTCGGACTGCGAATCCGACAGGATCAGGAGCTAAGACCATGAGAGATTACACGCAGCTTAATGCTTCTATTGATCAACGTATTGGGCAGAATTTGAACCTCAACCTGACTGTTCAGAGCACCGACATCGACCTTCGCCAAAATAAACCTCTAGGCTTTGGCAATATAGAATTTATCTATGATGTTACTACGACGCTTCCGACATTTAATTCGGATGGAACATACAATGCGACCGAAGGGGGTCCGGATGTTGATGGGCAAGGAACAGGAGCCCTAAACTTCGATCAGGTGATTACAAATCCGTATGTGGGAGCGAATATTATTTCCTCGTATCGTCCTCAGTATGACTTGGTCAATCAAAAGCAGGATGATATTAGATTGGCTGCGAGCTATGATTTGGATCTCGATGGAGCAGGTAAGCATACCTTGATGGGCTTTGTGCAAAAGTCTACAACTGGGTATGAGAGTGTTAATTATCGCGAAAGTAACGTTTCACCAGATCGACCTGTTGTATCTGCTTGGGATCATTGGAATAGTAGCAACTACGCGGGTCGTTCGTCTCACGTTGATTTCTTTGCCTCTGACGAATCTCTTCGCGGTGTTCCAGATCCTTGGTCTAATCCGTTGCAAAATAGTATCTTGTATGGTGGCGATACTGACAGTCCTGCAGCCTTTGAGGCAGGGTGGTTGGCGTTCGGTGGGAACAAGAGCGAAACTGAAATTGATTCAATGGCCCTTGCCATTCAAAGTGAGTTTTTTAATCGCAGTTTGATTACAACTGCGGGTGTGCGTCGCGACGAGGTGTCCATTGAAAATTCAACAGTGATCAGAGATGACCAGGGTCTTTGGGCGTCTTTTGCTGACGCGGAAGAGGCTCAGTTAGATGAGGGTGATACCTATTCGCTCGGATTTGTCTATCACGTTCCTCAGTTGGAGTGGCTGACAGTTTATGGAAATAAATCTACAAATTTCCAACCACAAGATGGGGATCAGGAGTTTGAAGACGAAGACATTCGAATCAATCGTGAGATTGGCGCGTTAACTGGCACAGGCATCGATTACGGATTTAAGTTCCGCTTCTTCGATGACAAAGTTCATGTTTCATTAGGAAGATACAAAGTAGACCAGGAGAATGCGTCTACTGGCTTTAATGGAAATGTGACTGGCTATATAAATGATATTTGGACCACTATCCAGAATGGAGGGCCTGATGAACCTACTGATGGCCCGTTGACGGATGCTCTTAACCCTGATGGGCATCATGTTGGTGGATCGGATACACGCGATCAAGTTTCTGAGGGATGGGAGTTTGAAATGACAGCTAACCTTAGTGAAAACTGGCGCCTTTCCTTAAATGCGAGTAAGTCTGATAATGAAGTATCTAACTTGGCTTCCAAGATTAGTGCATACAGAAGTAAGCATATAGATGAATGGGAACAGTGGCGTGATGTTGAATACAATACAGGAGGCGATGCTGGTTTTCTTGGAGATAACACAGTAGGTGATCTGATTGATGGCCTTGATGGTTTGATCGATTTTATCAAAGCTGGAGAAGGTGTATCCGAAACGAATGTACGTCCAGTTAACGCGAATTTGTTTACCGCGTATACTTTCCATGAAGGAGGTTTCAAAGGTCTAACATTTGGCGGGGGTATTAATTACCGTGGCGACCAAATTCTTGGAGTAGACCCTGCGACTGTTGATAACCCAGTCAGCACGACAATTAAGGGTGGAGATTATTATTTGGTGAATGCTTTAATTTCATACGAATTCACCGTTAAAGAAACTGATATTAGGCTTCAGCTTAACGTAGATAATTTGTTACAGAATGATGATAAGCAGGTTCTGGCATCGAACTACGATCAAGCAACGAACACGCTCACACCATTTTATTATTACTTGGAGCCACGTAGATATACTTTTAGTGCGAATCTTTCTTTTTAGGTTCTGGAAAAACAACGTAGTAATGATGTAAGTGAATTGGGTATTCGCTTATTGGGGAGCCTCGAAGAGTGATCTTCGAGGCTTTTCTGTATCAATGAATTAGATCTATTTTTGTGGAGACGTGTGATAGAAACGTAATTGAAAATTGAATTTATCGGATGAGGATTTCTGCTAAAAAGGAATCCGGGGTACATTAAACATTTCTTGTACCTAATTGTACGGGTGCCCATTTGTTCCGATAAATCGATGGGAGATCTATATCAAATGATCAACTACGTTAAATGGGATCGTTCTTAAGAGCTTAATTTTCTACAGGAACTGCTTCTTGAGTATAAGGTACAACTTTTATTCCTTTCGGAGGTGAGAAGCGGTAGGTGCTGCCTTGGTTCCAATCGGGTTGGATATGAGTAGCATGGGGAGCGGCTGGCTGGCCCCAATTGTTTTCCCGAATTTCGTTGTTCAATAGATCGACCGCAGCGATTGCGATATCATTAGTATGTCTAAACAGGCCGCTCCATCGAGAGCCGCTATGTGAAATTAAGCTGATAAATTCTACGTCTTCTGGGATTTTGACGCCACAGCGCTCCAATGTCTCTCCGACTGTTTGATTGAATCCGATGATTACTTCCGGGCGGTATTTTTCATACCATTCCATTAGCGAGTCTTCTTCGTCTACGTGTCCTGTGTGTATCGGAATTTTCTCTGATTCGGAAAGTCCAAGTAGTTTCATAGCTGCAGTGGAAGCTCCGACGCGTTCCCAGTCATCGTCAGCGATAGGGCTATGACAGAAAAGGGAAGCTCCAACACGCTTGTGACCGGCTCGCGCGACTGTTTCCCAAATGAGACGAGTAGTGGCAAAAATATCATTGGTAACTACGTGTAGGGGAGGGAGTACGCGTCCGACGCCGCAACAAACTGCGGTGAACTTACTCCAATCAATATTTATTGCTCTCTTGGATTCTGGATTGTGAATCGCTGGTACGATGATTCCTCGGATACCGCGCGCGTAGAGGACACGCGTTACCGATTCAGCTGTGGGGTATTCATCAACATGAAATTTTTCTAGCTTGTATCCATATTCTTCCGCTCGTTTTTGGGCAGCTGGAAGATAGCCTTTTTGATACATCTTGCTCCTCGGATCGTTGTGGCAAAGAAAGGCTATGACTCGATGGCGATCCTGGGATTGGCTACTCCAGCGTTGGGCCGCGATCGCTGAGATGGCTGGATCAGGACGGTAACCTAATTTGTCCGCGAGATTTTTAACCTTATCTCGAGTTGCAGCAGAAATACTTTTATGCCCACGAAGGGCTAGGGAAACCGTTGTTTTCGTGACGCCGATTTTTTCGGCGATTAAACGCATAGAGACGCGTTGGCTTTTATGGCTGCCGCCGTTGGGCGATGAATTTTCGTTAGGGGTGTTCATTATTACTGGAGGTAGATTTGAGGCCAAAGTGCTTTGGCCGGTTTTACGGGACAAGTAAGTTCACCTAGAATCTAGATAAAGGTAAGCTTTCTAAGTAATAAAGTTATTTATCCCGTAAAGTGGGTGTGTCGTGTTTCCGACGTCTGGATTGTTTAGATCCTTTGGTTTCGGCTTATGAATCTAGGCTGATTCTAACCGAAAGGCTGGTGTCACATTTCCGCTGAAGTGAATCGTGATTAAATTAGCCCTCATCAGAGAGTCGGGTGATTTTGCCTTTTCGTTCGGACCAGGCGAAGTAGTGAATGTAAAAAATTCCTAAGATACCGGTTAGGATAATCCAGTGATAGGCCGCGAAATAATTATATTCGCCCTCAGGTAGGTTGAACAGCTTTTGCGAAGAGAACTTTATCCACAATCCCATTACATTAGTGTTTATGAAACTAGAGGTGGCGAAGGCAAGGCCCATGGCGCAGCCGAGAGTGCCGAGCCTTTTACGAGGTACGTAGTCGAATATAAGAGGAACGCAAGCGACCGCCATGAAACTCCCGACGGTAGACTTAAGAAGGCCGATTCCCAATACGGCTGTGATGGGCGGGCGTCCACTTACGAAAAACTCGAAATAGGTGTAGAAAAATATTTTGGTGATGACCACGCCGTAGAGTCCTATCCTAAGTAATTTCATTCGATCGAAACGATCCGAAATATATCCCGCGATCGGGACGAGGAGTACGGTAAAAATCATGCTGGCCGTGAGAAGGTAGCCGTATTCGGTTTTCTCATATCCCCATTGCTCGGTTATGAGGAAGGGTTCGAATTGATACATTCCCTGCCACAAGGTTTGAATTGAAAGAGCCAACCCCATTAGACGAAGAATAGTTGGCTTAGTAATTTCGACGATGAACCGCTGTGTAAGAAGCTTTCCTAAGGGTGGCCGGTCGATGTTCTCCGGTTTTTCCTCTCGGATAAGAAAGAGAATGATGAATCCTGCCGCTCCGAGAATACATGCATTTATCCAATACATCGCATGTTCGCCTGAAAATGACATTCCGAAGAGAGAATACTCTGCGTCGAAGTGGCCGATGAGGAATGCCATCGCGAGGGCTCCAGCACCGCTCTTATACCAGTGGGTTATCGAGCCTGAGCGTCCTCTCTGGTCTGGAGGAATAATATCCATCGTGAATGGTTCGTAGGATCCGGCGAAGTCGGAGACGAATTGGTAGAGAACGATAAGAACGATAGTTAGCCAACCTACGGTACTGAGGGGAAGAAAGATGCTCAGAATGGCGGCGCCGAGAAAGCTGACGATTAGGAAGGGACGGCGTCGGCCAAGGGGCGTCCAAATATAGTCGCTAATAAAAGCGACGAGAGAGCCAACCGTCAGGCTAAACGCGTAGTTAGTACTAAGAACTAGTCCGATGAGAGCGGGGTCGTCGAAAAATTTTCTCAGAGTGAATGCCATCCCGGTGTTCGTGATCGCGTCTCTGACGCTAATCGCGAACCAGGGCATGAGTGCGATGACCGCCCAGGACCAAGGAATTCGTGATTGTTGAGTTGTGATTCGCATTTTCTGAGGTGTTAGGCGCTTGGGTTGTTTGGCAATTCTTGGATCCAGTCAACTAAGAGTTCGGGCCAACGAGAGAGTCTGCCTTTATCTCGGGCGAGTGCAAAGCCGTGTCCGCCCTTCGGGTACAAATGTATCTCAACGTCAATGTTCTTTTCCTTAAGGGCCTTGTAATACGAGAGGCTATTGCTTGGGGCGACGGTTTGATCGTCAGTTGCGTGAATGAGAAAGCAGGGAGGTGTTTCTGACGTGACGTTTTGGTTGGCTGAATACCGGCTACGCATCGCAGCACTTTGGGATTCTCCTAGCAGACAATGCAATGAACTTTGAGTAGCAGGCGCATTGCATAGATTGATGATTGGGTAGAGGAGAGCTTGAAAGTCTGGCCGAGAACTATATTGATTGATAGGGTCCTGAGGATTGGTTTTTCCCGAAGTAAACTGGGTGGCGAGGGTAGCGGCGAGGTGTCCGCCGGCAGAGAAACCGAGGACCCCAATCAGGTGCTGGTCGATTTTCCATTCGTTTGCGTGGTGGCGTATCAGTCTGAGCGCCCGCTCGGCGTCTAACATTGGAGTGAGATGTGGTTGAGCGCAGGAATCAGGATGAGGAAGACGGTGTTTTAGAACGACTGCGGCTATGCCTTTTGCGTTCAGATACCCGGCAACATCTGTTCCTTCCCAATGGTATGCGAGGCATTGATAGCCGCCACCGGGAATGATGAGCACGGCCGGAGTCGGCTTTGCCGGAGAGGCGGGGAGGCGAACTTCAATCGTAGGTGTTTGGACGTTCTTGATTATTTCGCGATCTTCAAATGCATCGACGTATTCAGATCGTTGCGATGGAATTTGATTGGGTGGGGTTTCATCCCAGAGAGGTATAATAAGGGGAGCTCCTTGAGAGGGTAGTGGGGAGGACATTATTGTTATTATGCGAGGTGATGAATACTAGATGAAGGTGTTTCGAATTCCGCTAGGCTTGTATCGGGTTTCCTTCATGCACATGGCAAGAGAAGGTGGCGAGAACGCATACTTAACCCGTAAAGAGATGGGTGGGTGCTTTTGAATGAGTTATTGGGTAATGGCCAGCCGAATAGAGTAGTGTGTTTTTTGGAGCGAGTCGCTTAGGGGTTAAGTATCCAGAAATATTTTGTGCTCTAGGTTCATCTTCATTCACTTGAAACCCAATTTTGGTCACTTCGGAAATTTTTCAGATGTCGAACTGATTCGCTTCATCGATGAGGCTTTCAAGCGCTACTAAATAGTAGTAGCAGATACTAAAAAGATGCGATGTTTGATCGCATCTTTTGGGTGCTCCTTTGATGGAGGTTTAGCTATCCTTGGATAGGTCTAAATTGCTCTGCTATTTTGTCAACGTATCTCAAATTAGAATACTCCGTGCGCCCAGCATTGTGTGGCGTGTGCACGACGTTGTGGCGTCCCAAGAGTGGGTCGTCGAGTGGGACTGGCTCGATGTCGAAGACGTCTGCTGCGAGAGAGATTTCATCCGCAAGCACTCGTCTGCGGATGGCTTCCATGTCGCAAATGTTGGCTCGAGTGACGAGGACTACGAGACAGCCTTTGGGCAGAGCGTCGATTATTTCAGCGGTGATGAGGCCTTCTGTGGCGTCGGTTAGCGGTACCATGGGAACGAAAATGTCTGCGTCTAGAGGGAGCCGCTCGAGAAAGTGTTCTTGTTCGGTACCGGCGAGAGTAAAGCAGGGTTCGCTGGCAAAGGGATCGTAGGCGCGAACGCTTGCTCCGAGCGTGCTTACAAAGTTAGCGTAGAGGGCAGCGATATTGCCTGCTCCTACAATGCGGATGCGTTTGCCACGAACTGTACCGTTGGTAAAACGAATATCGTCCCCGAATTGGATGCCTCTTTGGCGGGGCTGAATATTTTCTGGATCTTGATCGTAGTTCCAGGAGTCCAAGCTGGTGAGGATATCGTGATGAAGTTGAGGAATGCGGCGGAGTCCGCAAAGAGTAAGGGCGAGTCCAAACTCGGCGACAGACTGGGACCAGAAGCTTTCCGAAGGATGACAGTGAATGCTGACTCGTGGTTCAGCAGCTTTGAGTTCGGCAGCAATGTGAGCTTTGTTATGAGCAAGCTCTTCCAGGGCCGGTAACTGTTCTATTTGTTCGAGAGTGATGTATACGCCGAGAAGAACGATACGCCGAACGTGAGCGGCGTCGCCCTCGAGGATTTCTAAGACGGTGCGTTTTTCGCCTTTTGGAAGACGAATGAAGCGCGTAGGACCTTGCGTTTCCCAGAGCTCGTGCATGTGGTCGGCGGCAAAGGGCCAGTTGTTATCGAATTCGTAGGCGACTAAAATATAGTTGGGGATCATGATTTTATGGTTTCAGTACCGGTTAGAGGCGGAGGCTAAAATGAACTTTTCAGCTTATGCGGTAAAGTTGGCTGGAATTCGGGGATAGGGTGAGGAGATGCTTATGATTGATTTGACGGGTTAAGCAAAATCGAGCTTTAGATATCCGTGGAGTGTTGAATATTGCTACATAATGGAATCTGCTAAGAAAATTCTTTTTCTAGGTGACAATCACTACAAATCTTTTGGTTCAAAAGCCCTTGCTCAATGCCTTGAGGATGAGCTTGACTTGACCTACGTTGAGGACAGCTATGGACAATTCTTAGAGGAAGAAGATCTTTCAAAATTCGATGTTTTCATGATTTCCGCAATCGGGGACACGCCTGGTTCGCCTCATGCATCCGAGAAAGCGGGGGAGCGTTTGAAGGAACGCCTTAAAGCGGGCGCCTCGTTAATGCTTTTTCACGGTGGCAGTGCAGCCTTTTGGCGTTGGGAATGGTGGCGAAAAATCGTGGGCTTGCGTTGGGTGCGTCCGAATGACCCAGTGGGGGTGGCTGCCTCCACGCATCCGGTGGTCCCGTATGCCTTGGAGTGTGTGGCTTCGGAGCATCCTCTTTCTGAGGTGCTTCAAAGAATGGATACTCCTCGTGATGAATTGTATATCGAACTGGAGCAGACGACTGATATATATCCCCTAATGGAGTCTTCTTACGACGGAAAAACATACGTGATGGCTTACGAGTCGCAGGCTGATTGGGGAGGGAAGATTCTTGGGTATTTGCCAGGACATGACGTGGAGGTTGCCTCGCACTCGATCACAGTCGCCAATGTGAAGGCGATGTTGGAGTATTGCTAATCGATCTAGGGATTAAAAATCTGTTTGAATAGTGTAAATCCATTCACCGTTCTGCTCGGTTTTGCTTCCTTCGTTGTTAAGAATCGCTCGTTCGGAAACGGCTAGAATGCGGTCGACAATGTCGCTGATACGATAGTGATTGGGGAGCCCATCTCGGGAGTAGTTAATGTAGGTGTTGTTGAAGGGCGTATCCCATTCTCTTCTACTAGGCAGTTCTTTGGTGAGCGAGCCAGGGATGGCTTGGGCTCCGTGTATGATTCCCATAAGGCCCCCGCATGTGGCTGCTTGATTGTCGCAGTCGTATCCGGCGGACGTGGCAATGGCGATCGTTTTAACAAAGTCTCCTTCTCCGTAAGAGATGGCGAGAATTGAGCAAAGGCCATTAATGATTGATCCGCTTGTAGGATAAGGGACTTCGAAGTCGTTTACGTTTTTGAAGTAAGCTCGGTGTAGCAATCGGCGGACTTTCCGCCAGCTTTTGCCTTCGGATTTCCACTGTTTGATTTTTTCCATTCCTTCTCGAAATGGGCTGGTTTCTGGAAGTTTAGCGGCAGCGATTTCGAGGAGTTTGGTGGTATCTTTCTCAAAGAAGGCGGCGCTGTAGAGCACACCGTATACAATGTCTGGATGCGTGGCCCAGTCATCGGTGATTATCTTAGCGTTCCATTCGCAGCGCTCTGCGGCGGCGTCTGTCATTCCTGGATAGAAGGTTCCCCAGATTTCGGTCATGAGTTGAGATGAGATACGGTACCAATATTCGTTGTGCTCTTTGCTACCTGTTTGCGGGGGGAGAAGACCTTCTCCCATAAGCTCTCTCGTTTTGGAAGCAGCAGACCAAACGAAACGATTGACGTGGGCTTTCCACATTTCTGTTATCTCAGAATAGTCGAGATCCAGCCCGCATTTTTCGACAGCGTGTAGGGTGACGAGTTCGATGTCGGTATCGTCGTCGCTCCAGGCTCCTCCAAGAGCATCCGCCATTATGTCGGTATACGCTCTGCGGTCGTTGGTGTTCATTCTCAAGTTTTTCGCTTTCGCGTCATGATAATGATAATACTTATCGATCAAGATGGGAATGGCTGTTTCTTCGTATTTGTTTTCGAATGGAAATCCCATGTAATTGCCTACGAGCTGTCCGATCCAGTAACCGTGGATTTTGTCTTTGAGCTCGTCTTGCGAGATGCGACGCTCAGTTTGGGCAAAGCAAGCGGGTAGGACTAGCAAAAGGGCGAAGCCGCGAATATTCATACAAATTTTTCTGGGTGAACTTTTTTGTCGATTGTTTGTTAGAGAGAACGTGGCGGAGGGCGATTGATCGATCTCAGCATGGGTTTGTCACGTTAAGTAAGGGGCAGGCGGCATTTGGATTGACGTGTTATAGCCTTTACGGGTTAACCGGAGGCCCTGTTTGTTGCGGTTAGTGCCGGGAGTTCTAGTGGCGTCGAGCGATGCTAGCTCATATGTGACCCCTGTTTATAATGCATTGGATTGATTTTGTTATCCTGGGAGCTGTCCTGGTTGTTTTGCTAATCATTGGTTTTGTTCTGTCTCGTCGAGCGAGTAAGGATACGGCCGAGTACATGGTTGGGGGGCGAAAAATGCCTTGGTGGCTAATCGGATTTTCCGATGCCGCAGTGGGATTGAATACCAGTAGCATGCTGCAAGATTCGCGGAAGGTACGTCAGGATGGTGTGACTGGGATGATGTGGACTTGGAGTTTCGCCTTGAAGACTTGCATAGCCGGAGTGTTTTTCGATCGGCTGTGGCGTCGGGCTCGTTTCACGACTCAGATGGAATTCTACAAAGCGCGTTACGATGGCTGGCAGGCCTCGTTTACTCGGATCTACGATACGGTGGTCTTCGGCGGTTTTGTGACTTCGATTTGGGCGGCGATTGGTTTAGTGGGAATTAAAAAGGTAGCAAGCGTCGTGTTGGGTTTGCCGGCATCTGTCGAATTGTTCGGAGCGAATGTTTCGACTGAATCCTTGGTCGTCATTGGTGTTGTTTTAATCGCCTTGGGCTACTCGGCGGCGGCTGGTGCCAGGGGGGTCTACTGGACAGATTTGGTGGAGTTTTTCATCGCGATCGTTCCCTTGTATTTCTTGTTGATTATTGTTTACACGAAGATCGGCGGTAGCGTCGGTCTTCGTGAGAATTTGGAAACGCTTGGGCCGGAGAAAGAAAAGTTCTTAAGTTTTCTGCAGCCGTTTAGCATCATATACATCTACATGTTTCTTATAAATCCGCTTCTGGATCATGGTGGGTTTAATCCTGGGATGCAACGGATCCTGAGTTTGAAGGGCGAGCGGGAAGTTCTCTACTCGCTTGTATTCAAAACGTTAGTCGGGTTTATTATCAGAGGGTTGCCCTTTGTCGCAATTGGGCTGATTGGCATGTTCTTAGTAGACGATTCCTTTTTGATGGCGAATTTCGAAACCTTGCGGACTCCAGAAGGCGATGCTATCCCGGATTGGGAACGCGTGTTTCCGTACTTGGTTGAGCAATACTTACCAATTGGGCTGACAGGCTTGATGGCAGCAGCGTTCCTATGCGCGTTTATGTCGTCGTTCGATAGCAATATTCACCTTACCGGATCGGTTGTAGTCAACGATTTGTATCGTCCGTTTTTAGTTAAGAACAAAAGCGAAACTCATTATGTTTTGGCGACGAAGGTTGTCATGACCTTAGCTTCACTTGGTTCGATTGCGATTGGAATATTCGCAGATGATATTCTGTATTTAGGTTACCTTGCGTTGACGATCTCTCTGGGAGGAGGGTGGTTTAAGCTCTTGAGAATTATCTGGTGGCGAGCCAATGGAGCGGCCGATGTCGCGTCACAGATATTTTCGCTGGTGGTCTTTGCGGTTGTGCTGTCTCCTCTGGGAAAAGATATAGTATTGAGTCTAATGTCTTGGATGGATCTAGAAGGTAACGATGCGTTTTATGTGACTCGAACTATGGCGGCTGGCATTGTCAGTACGGTGGTGGCGTTTTTGATTATGATGCTTACGAAGCCGGAACCGATGGACAAACTGTGTAGTTTCTATAAAAGAATGCGTCCTTTCGGTTTTTGGGGACCGGTGAGGGAAAAATTGGGCGAGGATGTGCAAGATCCAGATTCGATTTGGATTCAGACAGCACTTACCGCTGCGATTTTATCGATCGTTTGGGGAGGGTGGTTTGGCTCCATGTGTTTGCTTTTGGCTTACTGGTGGGGCGCTGTTCTTTCGGGAGTTTTTATGGTATTGGGAATTTGGGGTACACGATCCTATGTGCGCAAATTGTACCCTGATGGGGAAGTGGACGGATAGGTTTTAGGTATAACGATCAAAATGGGCTGCGGTAAAGGCAGCCCAGTCGTTTGAATACGTAATAGAAAAATTGAAATTCCCTTTAGTCCATTAGTTTAGGATTTGCTCACCACACGGATTCGGAGGTAACCTATTACCACTGCGGTAAATAAACGCGTTCGCCTCCGCGTAGGGCTGATTCGTGGGCGCAGATTCCAACAGCAGTCCAATTGGCGGACTGGATGGCGTTGGGGAATGGGTCTCTTTCCTCAACGATGGATTGGATAAATTCGTGCGCCATATGAGGGTGGGCTCCGCCGTGCCCACCCCCTTGTTTGAAAGAGAGGTGAGTATTTTTCGTCAAGTCGTAGACACCTTTTGTGGTGAACTCTCGGATGTCTTTAGGTAGGCGTTCGCTGTAGTCAGGCACTTCGACGAGACGCGGCTCTTCTCCAACGTGAAGGACGGAAGGCTCGTCCTCTATGAGCGTCCATTCCCAAGAGGCCTTACTTCCGTAAACATCAAAGCCTTCTCTGTACTGGCGGGCCGTGTTAAAGAGGGAGCGGGTGACTTCGGCGCAGAGGTCTGAGTCTTGCAATTTCATGGTTGCGGTTTCGACGGCGAAAGGAGATCCGTATTTAAGCGCGAGTTTCTCCTCGATGCGTCCTGAACCGTGGCAAACTACGCTTTCGCAAAGCTTGTCGCTTAGGGCCAAGAGAGGGCTTACGCAGTGTGTCGCGTAGTGCATGGGTGGAAGGCCTTCCCAGTATCCGGGCCATCCTGACATTTCTTGTTGATGGGTTCCTCTAAGGAATTGGAGTCTCCCCATTTCTCCACTTTGATAGAGGTCTTTAACGAATAGATACTCTCGAGCGTAGACGACGGTTTCCATCATCATATAATTCTTTCCACTCTCTTTTTGAGCGGCGACGATGGAACGAAGCGATTCGAGATTGGTGGCGGCGGGGACGGTACAGGCACAGTGTTTACCGGCTCGGAGAGCGGCGACTGATTGTTCGCCATGCAGAGGAATCGGCGTGTTTATGTGAATGGCATCTACGTCGGGATCTTTAAGGAGATCTTCGTAATTTGTGTAGCGACGCTCGATCCCGAATTCGTCGCCGATTTCGTTTAGCATTTTTGTATTTCGCTGGCAAATGGCGAATATTTCGGCGTTGGGGTGATTTTGGTAAATGGGAAGAAACTCGGCCCCAAAGCCGAGCCCGACAACGCCCACACGTATTGGTTGAGACATGATTTTTGTTTGTTGAATTTAGGTTATGTCATTTTAAAGTTGAAGGAGCAATAGGCTTCATCCGAATGAGTATTCTCTCGAACGCGTATCCTGTTTATCTCGTTTAGCAGTTGTTGTCTTTGGGCTCTAGCCGAATTCTTGAGCCACCAACCAAACTATTGATATTGTAGTGTCACGAAGGGAGGGCGTAGGGATTCGGAACGGATCGCGAGAAACTGAAAACGTTAGGGTCGCCTGAATAACGGTTGAAGAAATTTTATTGGTTGTTAGGAAATGTATCCAAAAAATGATGCTTTTAATAGTGAATTTCGATTTTATATAGAAATGTATACACAATTCGAACCTTCGCAGGTAAGTTAGTCTTATAGGTAGGCGACGATTTTGGATGAAAGTGAATCTCGCTTCGAGATTGTGTTTAGAGCAAGTGGGGTGTTTTTTGACCCAAGGTAGTTATTAAAAACTCAAGTCATAATCTTGAAAAATTTGGATACTCCGCGTGACGAGTTGTATATTGAATTGGAACAGACGAGAGAGATAAAGCCACTTTTAGAGGCCCGTTTCGAAGGCAAAGCTTATGTTATGGCTTATGAAGCAAAGAGCGATTGGGGTGGCAGAATTTTTGAGTATTTTCCAGGGCATGACGCTGAAGTGGCTTCTCACCCAATAACTGTTTCCAATGTGAAGGCGATGTTGGAGTTTTGTTGAGAGCTCGCTGGATGGGCTTGCTCGAAGATATCATTAGGGTACGGTTTACCATATTGATAAGGGGGAGGCTCACTCCTTGTGCCGTATTGATATTACGGTTTATGTGTTTGCTCTGGAAGCCCCTTAGGTTGAATAAGAAATAGGTTTTTAGCTTTATGGCTTACCTTGGGCTTATTTTGTATGGTCTGTACAATATCAAATAGATCTGCTTTGTTCAATTTAGCTGTGTATCAAAGGCTATACCCTTCTTTCCGTTTGCACTAGCTTTGGCTAATGCTCAATGAGGTGTCGGGTTTCTTTTGATATCGGAATTGATTCTGAAATAAAATGAAAAAACTTATTCTTACCCCATTGTTTGTACTGGTATCTGTGCTTTGTCCTTTGTTCGCTTTTGGTGAAACCGCATCAATTTATCATACACCGGATGTTCCTCGTGTAGAGTTCGCCTTGAATGATCTTTTGCAGACTTTGAAGGGTCATGGATTTGACTGTAATGTCTCAATAATGGAGACCATGACGGATGAGGTAAAAGGTGTGCGTTTTGTTATAGGACTTCGTCAAGACGAAGCTTTAGGGGAACGCATGAAATTGGCTGGAGTAGAGCTTGTTCATCGGGAAGTTCCTGAAGCTTACTCGATTCGGATTTCTCGTGATGGTGATACCACTACTTTTTGGGGAATTGGTGCGGATGCAACTGGGGCAATGTATGCCGGCCTTGATTTGGCCGAGACAATTAGTCATGATGGAGTTTCGGCGATCGTGGAAAAAGATTGTGCACCGCATGTTGGGAAGCGGGGACTTAAGATGAATATTCCGTTGGATGCTCGTACACCGGCGTATGCAGATGCGGGTGATGCCGCCCAGAATAATATCGCTGTCGTGTGGGATATTGATTTTTGGAAGGAGCACCTCGATGCTTTGGCGCGGGATCGTTATAATACGATTACGCTATGGGGAGCTCACCCTTTCCCATCGTTGGTTAAGGTTCCTGAATATCCGGATGTTGCTTTGGAGGATGTTAAAATCGCGGATGTCGATTGGCCTGTGTGGTTTGCTAAATATGCGGGAGGTGAGGGAGCTAAGGGGATGACAAAAGAGTTCTTAGCGAGTCTCAAGGTCGTTAAGAAAATGACCATCGAAGAGAAAATTGAATTCTGGCGCGAAGTGATGCAGTATGCGGATGACCGTGGAATTGAGTTTCATATTATAACTTGGAATATTTTCGTTTGGGGAGCGGATGGTAAGTATGGGATTACTGGATCGATAGACAATGAAACGACCATCGATTATATGCGTTGCACGGTTCGAAGCCTTTTCGAGACTTATCCACTGCTTGCCGGTATTGGAGTTACGGCTGGGGAGAATATGAAGAAAATTTCCCCTGAACGAAAAGAGAATTGGTTGTGGGATACGTATGGTAAGGGAGTTATGGATATACGGAATGCTTATCCAGATCGGAAGATACGTTTTATTCACCGATACTGGATGTCTAAAATTCCTGAGATCACTAAACATTTCGATGGTTTTGATGATGGGGTGGATTTTAATTTCAGCTATAAATATGCTAAGGCTCGTTTGTACTCGCATACAAATCCGTCTTTTGTTGATAGCATTTTGCGCGATGCTCCGGAGGGAACGAAATGGTGGTGGAATTTACGTAACGACGATATTTTTTACTTCCGTTGGGGAGACCCAGACTACGTTCGCGAATTTATAAATAATTTTCCTTCACCCGAGCAAACGGAAGGTTTTCATATGGGATCGGATGGATACGTATGGGGTCGTGAATTTGTAAGTACGGAGCCTGACCCGATTCGCGAATTGGAAGTGGAAAAACACTGGTACAAGTTTATGTTGTGGGGAAGACTCGGGTATGATCCGAAATTGTCGAACACGTTCTTTGAGAAAGCGATGCAGCAACGCTTTCCAGGCAAGCCAACAAAGAAACTTCAAGAAGTGTGGTCTCGAGCATCTAAAATAATCCCTGCCGTTAATCGAGAGCATTGGCATGATTGGGATTACCAGTGGGCGGTTGAAGCCTGTTCTGGGAGAAAATATTACCATGCCATTACCGAAGAATGCTGGAAGCCTGGTGGGGGAGCTGCTGCCGATGAAATTCAGGGATATGCTGATTTCGTTCTAAAAGAGTTGGTGGAACTGCGAAAAATCGAAGGTGATAAGACATGGCGGCGAACTTTGGGCGATATGGAAGCTATGTCACACTTAGGCAACTACTACGCGGAAAAAATACGGGCAGCGGACTTTAAAGAGAGTGACCTAAAAAAGGCGATTGAATGCTTAAAGAAGGCCTTGAAGCACTGGGAACGTTACGCAGAGATTGGGCAAAAACAATATAAGTCTCAGTTGCTTAGTAGAGCGGGGCATGCCGATTGGCAGCGAGGTTATGAGAATGCGAAGAAAGATATCATGTTGCTAGAAGCCAAATAATTCATCGGGTAGTTGTTTTTTGAATTTTCGTTATGAATTGTGTCGATCGCGTAAAATTGTATTTTGTAATTTTTTGGGTATTTTCCTCAGGTTCCGCATGGGCGCTGGAGCTGGAGATGCCTGAGGTGTTTGCTGATCAAATGGTGCTACAACGTGATCAGGAGGTGCCGATATGGGGAGTTGCGACTGCGGGTGCGGCCATAGAGGTTGCCTTTGCCGGGCAAGTTAAACGTGTGCTTGCAGGGGATACAGGCAAGTGGATTGTTCGCTTAGGAAAAATGGAAGCCTCTGCTAAATCGCGTACTCTAGCAATTGTTGCTCGTTTGGGTGAAGAATTAATAGATAGGACTATCTCGGATGTATTGGTTGGCGAGGTATGGTTTGCCGGCGGGCAGTCTAATATGTATCGGCCGTTCCGAATGTTGGTTGGAGAAGCGGTGGACCCGAAGTTTGAACCGATTGCTGAGTATTTGCGAACGGAAGCTGCTAGAGCGAATGACCCGTTGCTGCGTCAATTTCGAGTCGGTAGGAGTTTTAATGTTTATGAGAAGGAAACGAAGGGTCGTGGGAATTGGTCCAAGGCTATTTCTGGGGAGGTGAATGAAATTTGTGGGACAGCCTATTTTTTTGCACGGGAGCTACGTCGTGAACTAGGAGTGCCGGTTGGCTTGATAAGCTGCAACTTAGGCGCTACGCGAATTGAACCTTGGATACGTCCGGCTGAATTTTTGAGTCATGACGTTTTGGCTGAAGAGTATGCTCGTGAGCTTTTGGAGCACGAGAAGCGTTTGGAGGAATGGGACGAGGAAAGAGCGATGGCCGAGTTTCGCAAGGCCTTAGAGGAGTGGGAAGACGGAAAGACGGTTGGCCGGAAACCACGTAAACCGGAGCACCCATCGCGTAACAAGCAAATGTACGGGACTCTGTTCAATGGGATGGTCAGTCCTCTGATTCCCTATGCGATGAAGGGAATTATTTGGTACCAAGGTGAGAGCAATACAGGAAATTACCCGGAACAGTACGATTTGAGGCTTTCTAAACTGATAGAAGGGTGGCGTTCCGCGTGGGGCCAGGAGAGTTTATTTGTTTATTGGTGTCAGCTAGCGAACTACAGAGATGCGAAAGATCACCCAGTCGGTGATGAAGATACATGGGCTTTGTTACAAGATAGACAGCGCCAGGCGCTCCGTATTCCCGATACGGGAATGGCTGTCCTAAATGATATAGGAGAGGCACGAGATATCCACCCTAAGAATAAAGTGGATGCTGGAAAGCGCCTTTCCCTGTGGGCATTAAGTCAAGCGTATGGAAAAGGGGGTGTTTGCAGCGGGCCTCTGTTTCGCGAAGCGAAGCGTGTGGGTGAACGCGTACTCATAGCGTTTGATTCAGTCGGAAGTGGATTGATGATTGGGCATAAGCACTTGATGGAACCGACGATCGAAGTCGACGAAACATTGAATCAATTTCAAATCAGTGGAGTGGATGGGGAGTGGAAATGGGCCGAGGCTAGAATTGTGGCAAATGATCAGGTGGAAGTATGGCATGCGGATATCGAAGAGCCGATAGAAGTTCGCTACGCGTGGTCGTCTAATCCAGAAGGCGCAAATCTGTATAATCGAGAAGGTTTACCTACCTCAATTTTTGGAACGGGGAAATTATAAAACGGGATGTTGAGGAAAATCGATTTGGCGTAGAGTTTTTCCTGTGAGACGGTTGCGGTGGAGCTTCATGGAGAGGGGAATTAGTCTTGGGGTAGTTCGATCGAATAGTGCTGGTGAATAAACTACGATGATATAATTTCTCAAGGAGCTGGATTGAAATAGCGGGTAAATCGATGAATTCTGTCTTAAGTGTTTAAGAAACCGGAAAAAGAATGTTTTTGAATTTTCTCTATTTAGGTGGATACGTATCCCAACGTTGGTCGCCTTTGAGTTTGGGGGCCATTTGGGAATGCCAGTCTTTGAATATTTGATGGAGTCGCTGTACGAGATCGGGATTCTCTTTGTTGAGATTGGTCGTCTCGCCGATATCGTCGTCGAGATTCACTAGCCGTAGCGGGCCACCTGGAAAGTGTATGTCTGGCGCTGGATGGGCTATGCCTTGTTTATCCAAACTGTAGTTCGTATGATCCCACTGGATATTGTTTGAGAGTTTCCAAGGCCCCGAGCGGACGGCCCACGTTTTATCGTCCTTAGCCCAAACCAAGCTGCGCTCGGCGAATGATGTCGTATTGTTCAGTAAGGGGAGAAGGGACTGTCCGTCGAGATCGTTTGGTGGTGTTCCTCCGGCCAATTCGATTAGAGTGGGAAAAATGTCCATAGCTGATACGAGGTCCTCGCGTTTTAGCCCTTGCGGGAGGTTTGCGGGATAGGTCAGTATAATTGGGATACGCAGACCGCCTTCCCCAAACATATATTTGGATCCAGCTAATTTGCCATTGTTGGAGTAGGTATTGATTGTGCCGCCGTTGTCTGAGAGGAAGACGATCACTGTGTTATCCATTTGATCTTGTTCTTCGAGAGTGGCTAGTAGGCGTGCGATGTTATCGTCGAGAACGGTTAGCTGGAGTAGGTAGCGATGACGGCCTTGAGGATCGACTTTCTTGAGGTGGCCCCATGATTGGTGCCATGGTTCCCATTCGCCTTTGCGTGGATCCCAGAATGGAAATTCCCAGCTGTCTGCGCCTGGGTCCCACTCCGCTTGTGTAAGCCCGAAGCGATCAAGGTAGTCTGGGTGCCCTACATAGGTGGGCATATGCACAGCGTTGTAAGAAAGGTGGATAAAGAATGGCTGCTCCTGTGGTCGTTCTCGTTGAATGAATTCGATGGCTTCATCCGTGAAGAGGTCGGTGGTGTAGGTATCTTCGAAGGACACTTTTTCACCATGATCGCGTTCGAGGGGACCGACTTGTAGAATCCCGAGTGAAGGAGAGAGGTCTTGGTAGGCCTTCAAGTCACGTTCGCTGACGCGTAGGTAGTCGTGCGTGTGGTGGTTGAAACCGAGAAACTCTTCGAACCCGTGCTCAAGTGGGTGGTCAGCTGGACCTCCATTGTTGTGGTTTTTTCCTATCTTTTTGGTCGCGTAACCGAGGTCGCGGAGAGTGGAGGCTATCGTGGGAATGCCTTTTGGAAGACCTCCTTCGCCGTACCAGTAGTTGCCCCAGCGTTGCTGATAGCGGCCAGTTGACAGTCCAACTCTGGCGGGGCTGCAAATTGGGGCAGTGCTGTATCCGTTTGTAAAGGATACTCCTTGGCTCGCGATTCGATCGATGGCGGGAGTGTGAACGTCGTTGGGAGCATCGGGGTGATGACTCATGTCTGCGTATCCGAGATCGTCGATTAGAATGAGGACGATATTAGGTTGTTCGCTAGCTGCCAAGTAGCGAGTTAAGCAAAGAAACGCTAGGATCGCGATGGCGTAAATTTTCATTCTTGTAAAGGGTTCCGGCAGGAAGCGAATTCGCTGAAAATGACAGAGGTGTGAGATATGAATGAGTGAAGAGAGTGGACTTTGCGGTAGTTTGAAAATCGGGCTCGCTCGTTTATTGTTTACGAGCGAGCAGGATGATTTTGAGATTCCTCTTCCGACTCGATTCTGGATTACCAGAATATGATGTAGAGAGCGACAGTCGCGACGCAAACGCCGATACCACAGAGACGAGCGCCGGGGGAAGAGGCGAGATTCATGTCTTTGTTTTCGGGCATGCGGACTGGAGTTTTCAGTGGATTGGTCAAGGTTACGACGATGCCGGTTAAGATTACGAGACCGAGACAAATCGCCATTCGGTCAAGGAATGCCATTTCTACATCGGAGTACCACATGCCATTGTTGACCAAGAGTGGTCCGATTACCCATTTGAGAGAACCATAAGCGATCGCATTGACGGCTATGCCGAGCCATCCGAAGAACTTAGGTGTGCGTGGCGAGAAGAAGCCAAATATGAATACGCCTAGGATACCTGGGGAAATGAACCCTTGGAATTCTTGGATGTACTTGAAGATGCTCCCGAGATCGTCGAGGTACGGAGCGAGGAGCGCGGCGAGAAGTACGAATACAACTACGAGGCTCCGTCCCATTGAAACCAATTTCTTTTGATCGGTTTGTCCACTGAATCGTGCGTAAATATCCATGGTGGCAATCGTAGATGCGGAATTGAGCATCGATGCGAGTGAACTAATTACTGCTCCGCAAAGAGCTGCCAGAACGAAAGCGCTAACAACCGGATAGGGAGATACTAGGTTGCGTACCAAAACGGGGAAGGCTCGATCGTAGTCATATTCGCCGGTTGTGGCGTTGAGTAAGTCGCCAGAAAAGAGATTGAAGGCAAGTATTCCTGGAATCACTACGATAAATGGTATTATCAGTTTCATGAAGGCAGCAAAGACGATTCCTTTTTGTCCTTCCGCGAGCGATTTGGAGCCGAGAGTACGCTGTACGATGTACTGGTTTAGACCCCAGTAGAAGAAATTTGGAATCCATAGACCAACTAACAGAGCGGTCCATGGGATATCGCTATCTTCTTTTGGGCGTACCATATGGACTTTGCCGCCTGATCCGTTGGGCCCATTTTTTACGATAGCTTCGCCGTCGACTCCATCGTTTAACAGCATGAAGCGTCCCCAACCGTCAGCATCTTCGAGGTCTGCCACAGTCGCGGTGGAGTTTTGCACCTTGGTGAGAATTAAATCTTCTGCGGGAGCGTCTGCAAGGTGCGAGAATGCGAGGTACATGACGATCGCCCCTCCGGCGATTAGGGCAGATCCCCAGATCATATCTGTCCATGCGCAAGCCTTGAGTCCGCCTATGAATACGTAGACAGCTGCGAAGGCTGCGATGAGCCAGCACATGGCCGTAAGGTTTCCGAATATAGGTATTTCGTTATAATACTCGGAAACGAACTTAGCTCCTGAATAGATAACAGAGGAAGTCGCCACGAATACAAGTGTTACGATCGCAGGTAGCGCCATTGCCATGCGAGCGATGGTGCCAAAGCGGTACTCGAGGAATTCGGGGATCGTGTAGAGACCAGCTTTGAGAAATCTTGGGAGAAACCAAAAAGCGACGACCACGAGGGTGACAGCTGCCATCCATTCGTAGGAAGCGATCGCCATGCCGAGCCAGTTTGCGGCTCCGCCGGACATTCCAACGAACTGCTCAGTAGATATGTTAGCGGCGATAAGTGAGAAGCCGACGAGCCACCAGGTGAGGCCTCGACCAGCGAGAAAATAGCCAGCGGCGCCGTCCGAATCGCCGGTTGATCGGCTTTTCCAGATTCCGAGCCAAATGACGCCTACGACAGCGATAACAAAGAGGATTACTTCAAGGGAGTTCATAATGTAGGTAATGACATTTTATTAGAAAACTGCGCGGAGGTAGAGCCGCGTGCTTTTAGAGCATAGCAATTCGAGGAGAAAGGGTGGAGTGATGTACTCGCAATATCGAGATTACTGTAACCCCTCCAGGGCTCGAAAGGGTAGTCTCGCGGATTCAAATGTTTTGCTGCTGGATTCAATCTCGAGTTTTCTGTGACTGAGCTCGCCTCAGTGCATTCGAAATCGTTGACTTTCGTTTTGGTGGAGAGATCAAATCAGCTTAGACTCTTCTATCACTGTATAACTGGTGATTCAGTTTGTTGTATTAATCGTACTGTGAGTCAGTTTTGAGGCCAAGAGAATTGAATACAATCTTTTGAAACCTAGATTATAACGTTCGTATCAGGTCTTCTGTTAAGTATATGTACCGCTCAAACAGTGCCTAGGAGTTGTTGGGATTTTGTGGTCCAGATGGAGCAGGTTAACTTCCGGAAAGCTATGGATGGTTGCGAGCTCGTTCACCCTATTATGCCTTTTAAACCTACAGTGAAAACTGGTGCGAAAATTGTTAAATAATATCCCGTTTCTTTCCTCCAGCGCTTTGGTCGTTTGGGGGCTGGGTTGCTTGCAAACGCTCTGTGGGATGAAAAAACCGTACGATAGTCTATCGAAATGCCATTTCTTGCCTAAGTAAAATACAAGAACCCTTTTAAACTGAACTACGCCTGCTCGTGTCGGGTGCGATGCCCCATTTTATATTATGAGATTATTTAGGAACTACTTTTTGAAAATGACAGTTTGGTTTATTTTGATTGGTTTTCAGGCCATCGAAATCCAATCGAGAGAGGTCGAATCATTCGAGTTTGATTGGAAGTTTTCGCTGGGTGATTTCTCGAAGGCCAGCGATG
This sequence comes from Puniceicoccaceae bacterium K14, assembly GCA_022538095.1. Classification (GTDB taxonomy): domain Bacteria; phylum Verrucomicrobiota; class Verrucomicrobiia; order Opitutales; family Opitutaceae; genus JAKYXN01. The sequence continues at coordinate 90,265 of JAKYXN010000002.1, forward strand.
AGGACTTTTATGATGAAGATTGGCGCGAGTTAAATCTTCCGCACGACTGGAGTATTGAAGGCGAGTATAGCGAGTCTAATCCGGGGGCGATTCAAATGGGGTTCTTACCAGGCGGAATCGGCTGGTATCGAAAGACTTTTGAATGGAATAGAAGTTGGAAGGACAAAATGGTCTCCGTCGAGTTTGATGGGGTCTACATGAATAGTGAGGTTTGGATAAATGGGAATTACCTCGGTAAGCGTCCTTATGGTTATATCGGATTTTCATACGATCTCACGAAGTATTTAAAAGATGGGAATAATGTAATTGCGGTAAGAGTAGACAATAGTAAGCAGCCCAGTGGACGTTGGTATACAGGATCGGGAATCTATCGAAGCGTTCGCCTCGTTGTTAAGGATCCCTTGCATATCAAACAATGGGGCACGTATGCCACCACGCCAGTCGCGAACGAGGCTCTTGGAGTCCTACGAGTGGAAACGGCGTTGATGAATCAGACTGAGACATTACGAAAAACAAACTTGAAACTCAGTCTGTTCGATCAATCCGGACGGAAGGTCAGTTCAAGCGCTGCAATCGCAGAGCTTTCAGGAAATGACGAATCTCTGATTTATAGTACTCTAAAAATTGATACGCCCAGTTTGTGGAGCCCTGGAGCTCCGAACCTCTATACTCTTGTTAGCGAATTGTTGGAAGGTAACCGCTTGCTTGACCGAGAAGAGATTAAGGTGGGATTTCGGTCGGCAATCATGGATCCGGATCAAGGGTTCATATTAAATGGCGAACAAGTGAAGTTGAAGGGTGTATGCATGCATCATGATGCGGGAGCCTTGGGGTCTGCTGTTCCGAAATCGATTTTAAAAGAGCGCCTCCTAATGCTAAAGGAGATGGGGTGTAATGCGATCCGTGTGGGGCATACCCCCTTTGCTCCAGAATTTTACGACTATTGCGATGAGATCGGATTCCTTGTTATGGATGAAGCTTTTGATGGTTGGTGGGACCCCAAAGTGCCCCACGACTATGGTTTCTATTTTGACGAGTGGTGGCAACGCGACCTGGGAGATTTAGTAAAACGTGATCGAAGCCACCCGAGCGTTGTTATCTGGAGCGTCGGAAATGAAGTTCATGGATACACAAATTCCGAGCAAAAATTATTGGTGGATACTATAAGAACGTTAGATAACACGCGACCAATTACTCAGGGAAGAGGCTATGCTGGACCTCATATAGATATAGCTGGATTTAATGGGTTTGGAGAATTTCGCGGCACCTTAGAAAAGTACCGCAAAGAGAATCCGCATCGCCCAATCATAGGTACCGAAATCACTCATACGCTACAAACGCGTGGTGCCTATCGAAGCAAGACTTGGTATCGCATAAGAGATAATCCAGCTCCGTGGGAGCGTGGTAGATCTTTTGACACTATTGAAGATCGCGTGTTTAAAATTGATGACTTTACCGAAGAGGAATTCTTTCCTGAAGAAAATAGTTATTATGATTCTGGATACGATAATAGTATCGTTCGCATCGGCGTGCGAGATGATTTGACGCGTGTCCGCGATATGGATTTTTATAGTGGGAATTTTCGTTGGACAGGCTTTGATTACTTGGGCGAGTCTTTTGGCTGGCCGGCTCGTACAGCGAATTTCGGGGTGATTGATTTGGCGGGGTTGCCTAAGGATCATTATTATCTCTATCAGAGCTTGTGGTCTAAAAAACCAATGGCGCATTTATTGCCTCACTGGACACATAGTGGAAAAGAAGGTCGTAAGGTCCCGGTCGTGGCTTATACAAATGCGGAGGAAGCAGAGTTGTTTCTTAATGGGAAGTCGATGGGTAAAAAGATCGTCGATCCGTCGAAGGAAACGTATTGGATCATTGAATATGAACCTGGAGAGATACGCTTGGAGGCGACGACAAGTGGAGAACTGGTTGCGAAGACAACTCAAGTGACCGCAGGCGAACCCGCGAAGATTTCATTGAGCGCGAATCGCTTAGAGCTCTTAGCGAATGGTAGCGATGTCGTTCGAGTCGTCGTCCAAGTAGAGGACGCGGCCGGAATAATGTGCCCAATGGCTGATAACCGAATTCATTTTTCGGTGGAAGGTCCGGGGGAATTAGTTGCGGTAGAGAATGGAGATATTCTGGATATTGAACGGCATGGTAATAAATCGCGGAAAGCGTTTCGCGGTTTATGCGTAGGATATGTTCGTATAACGGGGGAAGGTACAGTGAACGTGCGTTGCAATTCTGATGATTTGAATTCGGCTAGTCTTACGTTGTATTCTTCTTTCGATAATGAAAATTGAAAAAATAGGGAAGCTCGTTGGAATTGTCTTCTCGCTGATGTATTCGCAGTTAGCGGCTTCAGAACAGCCGAACGTTTTGCTCATCCTTGTAGACGATGCTGGATACAATGATTTTGGATTTATGGGAAGTCCTGACTTCGATACACCGCATATCGATCGCTTGGCGGAAATGGGGGTTGCTTTTACGGATGCGCATGTCAGCGCGAGTGTATGTAGCCCGTCGCGGGCAGGGTTGTTAACAGGACGCTATCAGCAGCGTTTCGGGCACGAGAACAATGTGCCGCCTCATACGGCGGGAATGGATGTCGCTGAATTGACCTTGGCAGATGTTCTTAAAACTGTTGGCTATCGAACGATTGCGATCGGGAAGTGGCATTTGGGAAATAGAAGCATGTATCATCCGAATACGCGTGGATTTGAGACGTTTTTCGGTTTTCTAGAAGGAGCGCGGGATTATTTTCCCAATCCGAGACAGGATGATCCCGAAGATTTTCGGGCTCTGTTGGAAAATCGAAAGCAGGTGAATTTCGAGGGATATCTAACGGACGTATTTACGGATAGAGTGATCGAGGAAATTGAGGTAGAGGATTCGCGCCCTTGGTTTATGTATTTGTCCTACAATGCAGTTCATACCCCAATGCATGCCAAGGAAGAGGATTTGAAGCGTTTCGAAGGACATCCGAGACAAAAGTTGGCAGCCATGACTTACTCCCTCGATCAAAATATCGGCCGAATTTTGAGTACGCTAGATTCTCGTAAAGAATTAGATGATACTTTGATATTTTTTTTGAGCGATAACGGTGGGGCAGGGATGAGCAATAACCAGTCTAGCAATGCTCCTTTGAAGGGCTGGAAGGGTAATAAATTTGAAGGAGGGCATCGTGTACCGTTCGTCGTTTCGTGGCCTGCGAAGATAGAGGGGGACCGGCATTTTTCGGGTTTGAGCAGCGCTTTGGATATTTTCGTGACTTCGATCGCGGCGGCTGGCGTTAACGAAGTCTTAGGCGAGCCTTTAGATGGCGTTGATCTTATGCCCTATTTGAAAGGAAAGAAGAGGAGTGATCCGCACGAGGTGCTTTTTTGGCGGAAAGACTTGATGGCTGCCGTACGTATGGGCCCGTACAAATTGGTGCGTTTGGAAGGCTACGGTTATCGACTCTACAATTTGGATGAAGATTTGGCGGAAAGTCAGGATCTAAGCGAATCGTTGCCTGGTCTTGTGCGCGAGATGGCAGATCGTATGACTCGATGGGAGAAGGAGTTGGAGGTTCCTTATTGGTGGGAAAATAAAGATTGGACTTCTGTTACTTACGAAATTCATCGCGCTCTTATGGACAATGAAGATCCTCGATTCCGAAGTCCGAGAGAGAAGGCTGTATTCGAAAAGCGTACTTTAGAAAACGAGAGTGCGAGGCATTGAGATTCTGTATACGAATAATGATGAATATTAGACAAGTTTTAGGCTCAGCGTGAGTTTGCGGAAATAGTAATCACTAGTGTCCTGGAAACTGAAAGTAGTTCAATAGTGGAGGAATGTAAATAGATAGGAGAGGTCTTTCTAGGAGTTTCAACATATTAACACACACCATAATGATAAAGCGAAGTGCGATCGTGCGAATCTTAGTTAATATGGGAGTGCTCTTTGGAGCATTCCTCGTATGTGCCGCGGAGCGACCCAATATTGTCTGGATAACGAGCGAGGATAATTCCACGCATTACCTTCGTCTCTATGATGAGGGTGGAGCTGCTATGCCAAATGTAGAGCGGTTGGCGGAGAGTGGGCTTGTTTTTAGTCATGCCTATTCGAATTCACCTGTTTGTTCTACGGCTCGCAGCACAATTATCTCTGGCTGTTATGGTCCTCGATTGTTTTCGCAGCATCACCGTCGTTCGGAGCTCGTGCCCATGCCTGATGGGCTGCGTATGTTTCCTTGGTATTTGAGACAAGCTGGTTATTACACGACAAATCATTATAAGGAAGACTACAACTTGAAGAGCCAAGGAGGCGTTTGGGATGAGTCTTCGAAAAAAGCGAGTTACCGGAATCGTTCTGATGGCCAGCCGTTCTTTCATGTGGAAAATTTTAATACTACGCATGAAGGCAAGCTGCATTTTAGTTCACAGAATATGACCGATGTTCCAACGGAGACTGATGTTGATTCTGTGGCTATATTTCCAATACATCCGAATACTCCGACCTTTCGCTACAGCAATGCTTATTACAGAGATCTTCACATTAAGTTGGATCGGGAGATCGGAATTTTTCTCGAAAAGCTGGAGGAAGACGGTTTGATGGAAGAAACGATTATTTTCTACTACGGCGACCATGGAGGAGCGTTGCCTGGGAGCAAGGGATACGCCTACGAACGCGGCTTGCACGTGCCAATGGTTGTCTATGTACCAGAAAAATGGAGACACCTCTTGCCCACCGAAGTCGGTACTCGAGTAGAGGGATTTGTGGAGTTTGTTGATTTGGGGCCAACCGTTTTGAATCTTGCTGGGATCAAGGCTCCTGAAAAAATGGACGGCGAAGCGTTTCTCGGGAAAGAGGTGAGTTTGGAAGAACTGAATCAGCGGGACCGAGCCTTTGGGTATGCAGACCGTTTCGACGAGAAGTATGATATGGTTCGTACGCTGAGAGTTGGCAAATTCAAATATATGCGAAACTATCAGCCATTCAACTTTGATGGTTTGCAAAACAACTACAGGTACAAGAGCCTGGCCTACCAGGAATGGCGTGATCTTTATCGTGAGGGAAAATTAAATACGGAACAATGTCAGTTTTTTCAACCTCGTTCTGCGGAAGCTCTTTTCGATATCGAAGCAGACCCGTTCGAACTTCATAACCTAGCGGAGGATCCTGCCTATGCGGATGACCTGTTCCGTTTGCGTTCTGCTCTCCGGGAACAATTGATTGATCTGCCAGATTTGGGCTTTTTCCCTGAATCGTATGCGTTGAATACCTTTATATCGAATCCAGAGGGATTCGGACAAGAGAACCGTAAGCGGGTTAGAGATTTGATCGCGGTCGCGGATCTGAGTTTGCTGCCTTTCAAAAAGGCGAGAAAGGGGATTCGGAAGGCATTGGCTTCTGACGACCCGTGGAAACGTTACTGGGGACTGATCGTTTGTAGTTCGTTTGGTGAGGCCGCTTTGGAACTCTCGGAGAGGGCGAAGGCGATTGCTGGGGAGGATTCGGAGAATTTGGTTCGGATACGTGCTGCGGAATTTCTTGGGCTTGCTAAGCAGCAGGATCCAAGAGAAGTTATTATAGATTGTATTAAGAAATCAGACACACTGGTTGAGGCGAGCCTGGTGCTTAACACAGCTGCAATGTTGCAGGATTCAAATTTTGGTTATGATTTCGGTATAAGCAGAGATATGTTCCCAGAGGAATGGTTGGAAAACGAGCAATCAAACGTACTACAACGTCTGCGATATTTAAACGGAGAAATCGTTGAATAGAGTTCAATGAAATAGAGCGACTGAAAATATTACTGCGTTTGTTGTGCTTCGAAACTAAAACCCTATGTTAGTCATATAACGAATTGAAGGATTGGCAATACATTGACCTTCTTCGTTTATGGGATATTTGCCTTTGTTTTAATTAAGATCGCATCTTTACTTCGCGTTCTTTTTTGCGTAGTCTTTTGGACTGACTCCATATTCTTTTTTGAATACGCGGCTGAAGTAACTGGCGTCTAGGATACCGATGTGTTCTAGAGTTTCGGATACAGTGAAGTTTCCTGTTTTTAGTATTTGCGCTGCTCTCTTTAGGCGAATGGAGCGTATGAATAGACTGGGAGATAGATTTGTTAGGCCCTTGAGTTTTCGGTAGAGAGTAACTCGACTCATCGCCATCATTTCGGTAAAGGCTTTTACATCAAAGTCTTCGTTGCGCATGTTCTCTTCTATTAATGTGACGGCCTTTCTTAGAGTCCGCTGGTCAGAGCTTGTGACCGCTATCTCTGTAGGTTCAATGAGAGTTTGTTGAGAAAATGTTTCGCGGAGTTGGCGACGCGATTGAATTAGGTTATCTATTCTTGTTAAGAGTTTGTCGATTTCTATGGGTTTTTCGAAGTAGTCATCTGCTCCTTTTTCAATACCCTCTTTGTAATGGGCTTTGGCACCGCGAGCGGTGAGGAGGATAATCGGGATATGTCGTGTTGCGTTTGTATTTTTTAACTGGTGACAAAGTTCTAATCCATCGAGTTTGGGCATCATGATGTCGCTTACGATGAGACTGGGAAGGTGCGTCTTTGCGAGTTCTAGTCCTTCGCTACCGTCCGCGGCTTCGATTGTGGGGTAGTGGTTACCTAATTGGTTTACTGTGAATTTTCTAAGGTCCTCGTTGTCTTCAATTACAAGTATGGAGTCTTGTTCGCTGTTTTGAGATTGAGTGTTTGAAACTGGGTTGGAAGGAAGTGAATCCGTTGCCTGTTCTGTTACTGAAGTGGCTATGTGATTGATCCCTTTTATTGGTGGGTCTATTGGTATTGAGATTTGAACACATGTACCTTTAGTCTTTCCAATCGGAGGGCTGAAGATTTTTAGGTCTCCATCGTAGATCCTTACGATATCTTTTACATAGGCGAGGCCTATACCGTGGCCGCTGTGGGATTGCTGATTTGAGGATGCTCGGTAGTAGGGTTCGAAGACTGAATTTAATTTGTCTTTTTCGATGCCGATTCCGTTGTCAGATACTTTGAGCTCAAGGATGTCAGGTCCGTCAGTATTAGATTTTATCAACACTGAAATGTCTAGTTGGCCTCCTTCTGGTGTGTACTTGATCGCATTGACGAGGAGATTGTCTAGTAGGCTCTGTAGTTTAGGGGCATCGAAGGACGCATCGTAGCTATCGTGGCTGAAACTAAGATCTAGATTGAGTTTCTTTTCGTCTATGAGGATTTGGCTGTTGTTTATATCTTGTCGGAGGAAAGCTATGATGTCTCCGTTTATTGGAGAGTAACGCAGGATACCGAGTTCGACTTTTCTAAAATCTAGGAGCTGGTTTACTGTATCCAGCATTTTGTGAGCGTTTCTTCGGATCATTTCGAGCCGCTCGTTTTGATCTTTGTTTGGTCCGTCCTTAATGAGGCTTTCTGTGGGGCCTATGATAACTGCGAGTGGATTGCGTAGTTCGTGTGATATTTTGCTGAAGAAATCCAGTTTGAAGGATTCCATTGCGAGGATGTGGCGTATGCGCGTTCGGTAGAGTGCGTAGACCAGCCCAATGACCGTAATGAAAAGAAGAATACTGGATACGATGAACCAAGGGCGTTTCCAAAGTATGGGAATGACTTGAAAATCGACTGTAGCGGGAGTTGGGTCGATGTTTAGGTCAACGTCTCGGGATCGGACCTGAAAGCGATGTGAGCCATTGGAGAGTCCTGTGAGGACCAGTTCTCGAGTTGAAGTAAACGGCGACCATTTTTCCGAGTCCACGCGATATGAGAATTCAAGTAGGTCAGTACTGGTTTCTTCCCAATAATCGAGCCCCTCCCATTTTAGAGAAGTTGATCCGTATTCGTGCGCTTCGATTGGAGCTCGAGTGATGAGTGTTTCGGGATTCGAGCGATCCGCTTGATATCGAATTGTTTTGTGCTCTTTTGAGTGAGCTGACTCGGCTAATTGAATTTCGACCAATCGATTTCGTGTACTATAGTTTAGCCATATCGCTCCATCACTCGTTGATTCGATGGTGGTTCCCTCACGATTGAATCTGAAGTCTCCAGGGATTGCTTTTTTCGTCCAAGTGGAGCCATCGAATCGGCTTAAGCCTTGGCTTGTGGCGACCAGCAAAGAGTCGTTTTCGCGAACAGTGTGAATGTATATCGCTTGATTGCTGATAAGGCCGTCGCGTTCGGTGAAAGACTCCCAGGACTTTCCGTCGAATCGGCTTACGCCGGCTCCCCACTTTGCGACCCAAAGGTTGTTTTGGTTGTCCAGAGCTAGATGATCTATCCAGTGGTTGCGGAAGCGCTCGACTATTTCTGGTCGTTTGTTCGATAGCGTTTCCCCTCTCTGGAGTGATCGACTTCCGTACCAAAGGCCTTGCTTCGGTTGCTCTACGATGGAGGCTGGTCTTTCCGGTTTGGGGATATGAATCTTTTCGATCAGATTACCATAATCATCCAATTTGTAGGCAATGTATCCACCTGGGTGTTTAAACATAGAATCCGAGCCCGGGGGTGTGCCCGATCCGAAGAGGACGTAACCATCGGAAGTTTCGCAAACGGAGAGGTGACTGAAAAGAGTGGCAACGTTGGGGGAGTCGTCTCGCGTCCATTCTCCGTTTTTGTACCAAGAAACGCTCGCAATACCTTCATGCATTCCTGAGACCCAGATTGTTTGATCGGAACTTTCAAATATGCGATTGGGTCCCTCGATAACACCGTCTTTGCTTGCGAACTGTTTCCAATGTTCAGTTCTCGGGTCGTATTTTGTTACGCCTCCATTGTCTGAAAAGAACCAGAGTTTGCCTGAACTGTCTTCACAGGAAAGGTTCAAGTTTTCGTAGGTTTTCCATTTTTCTTCCGAAAAATTGACTATGAATGTCTTGGCGGCTTGGCCTGCTATAAGGATTCGCGAACCGGACATTGGAACTATGAATCCGTACGCATTGGGTATTGGATAATCCGTGTCTCGATAGAGATGGTGGTCGCCATCTTTAAATTCAGTAAGAGCATTTCGACCTATGAGCAATAGATTGCCGTTTTCTCCTTCGGCTAGATTGGTTGAAATTTGGTTGATCGAAAATGTATCTGATAACTCCAGATGGTCTTTTTCTAATTCCGTGAATCGAAAAACTTTCATGACGTTTTTGCCTGAAATTTGATACCAAATGTCGCCGCTTCGGCCGGAATGCAGCTTTGCGAACGCCCCTCCGGCTCTCTGGCGATTCATTGGAAAATGTATAAGCTCTTCGCTCAGTTTCCCATTTTCATCGACTGAATGAACAGCTAGTTTGGATTTGCGATCATAGCTAAGCCAGAGTCGGTTTTGCGTATCGACTACAAGGGCATCGATGCTCTCTTGTGGGAGATTGACGGGCTGCGCTTCGCCTCCTTTGAATCGTAGTAGGCCGGATCTAGAGGCGAGCCAGACGGACCCATCTTTTGTTTCGGCTAAGGCCGAGGATGAATTTCTGTTGAGAGTTAGCTCCAGAAGGCGCGTCCAGGTTCCGTTTCGTAGCAGGGCTAAAAATCGATCTGTTAGTAGGTAAAGGTCTCCGTTTTGAGCGACGAGAATGGATTTTGCCGATTCTGCGGGCCAATCGGGGAAGTCGAATGAATCGGTTTTCCAGCCATTGTAAGAAACCACTCCCCATGAACGTCCAAACCAAAGAGTGCCATTTTGCGCCTCGACTCCACATGTTATGCCGATTCCGCTGAGGGCTTCGATTTCTGACCACCGGTAAGTGTCTGCGAACGAGGGACGGGAACGGATTGAGTCGTCACGATCGAGTGGCACTTTCGCCGCTGCAATCGAAGTTGCGCTGAAAATTGCGATGATCGTGTAGAGAATGTCTCTGAAGTTGTGTAAACGCATATGGGGCTCTTTTAAGAAGAGAACGTTTTGCGTCTTTAAGCAAGAGTCTGGCAGTCCGATCTGAGTTTCTGAAACTTGAATCGTAGAGAATGAAGCATTAGTCCGGGTAGTGACTTTTGCGTCACAGGGGAGTGATCTGATTGTTGTTCGTGGAGACCGATCAGAACAAAAAACCGATCACCCTTTCGTTTGTTGGTCGGCGATCTTAATTGGGATCGGGAAGAATTGAACGCTGTGTACATGTTTCGGGGATGTGAGCCCTAATAGGTTTGTGGGAGAGTAGGGTAAGCTACTTCAATGATATCATATGCTAGGAACTGCACGGGCCTCATCGGCTTGATTTTATGTGCGGTCTTTTTATGGAGCTTGTTGGGCATTCGGTTGATTCATGCAGATGATTCTTTGGGAATCAGTAATAGAGATAAGTCGCCCAACATCATTTTTATTCTAGCAGATGATTTAGGTTACGGCGACTTGAGCTCCACAGGGCAGAAGTATTTTAAGACGCCCAATTTGGACCGTATGGCAGAGCAAGGAATGTTTTTCAGTCAACATTACTCGGGTAGCACAGTTTGCGCGCCGTCTCGTTCTTGTTTGATCACTGGCCAGCATACGGGGCACACGCCGATTCGTGGGAATAAGGAAATTCTTCCCGAGGGGCAGCATCCTCTTCCGGAGGCGGCTCCTTCGCTCCCTATAACTTTGAGTAAAGCGGGATATGTCACGGGAGCGTTTGGAAAGTGGGGATTGGGCTTTCCCGGTTCGGAAGGAGATCCCATGAAGCATTTTGATCGGTTCTATGGGTATAACTGTCAACGAATTGGGCATCATTATTACCCGCATGCTATTTGGGATAATGACCAACAAGTTGAACTAGCTCCAAATGCCGGTTCGGCAAAGGGAGTGTACGCTCCGACTTTAATCCATGACCAGACGCTTCAGTTTATAGAGGATAATCGGGACCGACGTTTCTTTTGCTACGTGCCCACTGTTATTCCTCATGCGGAGCTTGCTGCTCCTGAGGCATATATGAAGCAATTTCGTGGTGCGATTGAAGAAGGACTTCCCTATGAAGGATATGATGAGGGAGTTGATTTTCGAAATGGGCCTTATCAGTCCCAGCCCGAGCCGAGGGTGGCCTTCGCGGCGATGGTCAGTCTTTTGGACCAGCAGGTTGGGGAAATACTAGACCTGTTGGAAAAGCTTGGGATTTCTGACAATACTCTGGTGGTCTTTTCCAGTGACAATGGTCCGCATCAAGAAGGCGGAGCCGATCCGGAATTTTTCCGTAGTAATGCAGGGTTTCGTGGATACAAAAGAGATCTCTATGAAGGAGGGATTCGGGTTCCTTTGATAGTCTGTTGGCCCGGAGAAATTGAAAATGGAAGTCGTTCAGATCATATATCCGCTTTTTGGGATTTCTTGCCAACGTTTGCTGAAATTGTAGGTGAAGTTGTTCCTGAGGGTATTGATGGGATTTCTCTTTTACCCACATTATTGGGGGAGGATGATAAACAAATTAAACACGACTATTTGTATTGGGAATTTCATGAGAGAGGGGGTCGAATCGCTCTGCGTCAGGGTGATTGGAAAGCGGTTAAGTATGATGTCCTTGAGAATCCAGATCGGCCTGCTGAGCTATACAATCTTGTCGCAGATCCAGGGGAAAAGGTGAACCTCGCAAACTCATACCCAGAGATATTGTCTCGTTTGGAGAGTCTTATGAAATCAGCTCGAACTGAATCGGATGTTTTCACATTTCAGCACAAGCAATATAATGCGGAGAAGTAGAAGGCATAATATTTTAGGGTTAAGCGGAATGGTAGATTTCAAATCTTCCCCATTGGATTTGTTTGGAGGAGAGGTGATCGGAGTCGGTTTTAATAGGATTCTAATAATGAAAAAAGCAGTTTGTATCTTGTTTGTTCTTTGTTTGAAAATAGGCTCAGCTGTCGCGAGCAAAGATTCTTATCGAGACTTCGTTGTTGAGGAGCCTTTGGCCTCTGGGGAGAAGTCCAAAGCCATCAATGGAATTAAGCCTAATATTCTCTTCATTTTACTGGATGATTTTGGCTGGCGCGATGCAGGGTTTATGGGCTCAGATTTCTATGAGACTCCTGTAATTGATCAGCTTGCATCGGAGAGTGTAGTTTTTACGAATGCCTATGCGGCGGCTGCGAATTGCGCACCTAGTAGGGCTTCATTGTTGTCAGGTCAATATAGTCCAAGGCACGAAATATATAATGTTGGGACGAAACCGAGAGGATCGGCTGCCTGTCGACGCCTTGAGCATATATCAGGTAAAGAGTTTTTGGATGCTGAGTCTGATACATGGGCGAATGTTGCTCAAAAGGCTGGGTACGTAACTGGGATGATCGGCAAGTGGCATTTGAGTGAGGACCCACTTGATTACGGGTTTAGTTTTAACCTTGGGGGCGATCACCGTGGTAGCCCACCTGAGGGTTATTATTCTCCGCATGTCGATGCTCCGGGGTTGGGTGAAGCTCCGGAAGGTGAATACATCACAGATCGATTGAATGATGAAGCCCTCAAATTTATTGAACGAAACAAGGGTAAAAGCTGGTTGCTTTATCTCTCGCATTTTGCGGTTCATACGCCGCTTGATGCAAAAAAAGAATTGCTTGATAAGTATCGCGAAAAAACGCCTGGAGAATTGCATTCGCATGTCAATATGGCGACTATGGTAGAATGCCTCGATCAAGGAATCGGGCGAATTTTGGATGGGATTTCGCGATTGGGTTTGGACGAGAATACTATTATTATTTTTTCGTCGGATAATGGCGGTTTCGGCCCTGCTACTGATATGTATCCTTTAAGAGGTTATAAAGGTACGTATTACGAAGGGGGTATTCGCGTTCCTCTTGTTGTTAAGTGGCCTGGAGTGGGCCGTTCTGGGATTAGGGTAGATAACCCCGTTACAGGAGTAGATCTGTATCCTACCCTTTGTGACATGATGAGGCATGATTTGCCCGCGGACCAAGTCATAGATGGTAGAAGTTTGCGTCCCTTGCTGGAAGGTTCCGAGGTCGAGAGGGTGGAGCAGCCTTTGTTTTGGCATTTTCCAGCCTATCTACAGTCTTATTCTGGTGTGTTTGATGAGCAAAGAGATCCGCTGTTTCGTTCACGTCCGTGTAGTATCGTAAGGCTTGGCGATTGGAAATTACACTACTATTATGAAGATCAAGAGATGCTTCTTTTTAACTTAAAAATGGATATCGGTGAAAATGAGAATGTGGCGGGGACTTTTCCTGGTAAGGCTTCAAAATTGAAGCGTCTATTGGATGACTGGATATCTGTTACCGAGGCAGCTGTACCTGTGGCTAAGAACCCCCTTTTTGATGCGGAGGCTGAAAGGTTGGCGATCGAAAAGTTTACTAAGGGATCGATAGCAACTGATCAACTTCGTTAGCCTCAAGTCTTTCAGCGAGCTTTATGAAATCTCTTTTAATTTTATCTGGTGGATTTGGCTTCGGACATTGATTCTGTTGTCCACTTAAAAGCGTTGTGCGAGAATTTATTTAATGATGTTGAAATTTATAAATAATAAATGGATACGACAATCGTTTGTATCGAGGAGACGTTTCCCCATGTTTTTAAATGAATGCTTTGGCCGTTTGTTGATAGCATTGGTCTTGATGGGCCGATTGGTTGGGGTAACTTTCGTGTTGGTTTTTGGTTGTAGCTATGTTTTGGGCACAAATAGACCTAATATTGTTTTTATAATGGCTGACGACCTTGGTTACGGAGATGTTGGCTTTAACGGGCAGACTCATATCAAAACGCCGCATATTGACCGTTTGGCGGTCGAGGGTATGGTTTTCTCTGATCACTATGCTGGTTCGACGGTTTGTATGCCATCGCGTTGCAGTCTATTAACGGGCAAGCACATGGGCGTAGCCACTGTGCGGGGCAATCCTCGTTGGACTGCGACGGGCAAGCCGATTGACTTGGCGCCTTCTGACGTGACGGTAGCTGAAGAGCTGAAGAAAGCCGGATACCGTACTGGAATTGTGGGTAAATGGGGTCTTGCCGAAGGGAGCGATGAAGGTTTGCCAACGCGGCAAGGGTTTGATTTTTTCTACGGATACAGAACGCATCGCGAAGCTCACCATTACTACTGGTCAGAGCCCTGGCGGGGTGAAACTAAGGAACCGGTCGATGGCAATGACGTGCAGACAAAGTCTGGCAAGTATTTGCAGGATTTGTTTACAGCCGAGGCATTGGGCTTTGTTCGAGAATCTGCGAATGATGCGAGACCTTTTTTCCTCTATGTGGCTTACGCGGCGCCACATTATGAACTGACGGTGCCGGAGGACTCGAAGGCTCCTTACAAAGATCTTGGCTGGCCCAAACGTCCGATGAAGCAAGGAGGGCATTATCTGCATGACGAAGAAGGCAATGTAACTTACGCAGGGATGGTTTCTCGGATGGATAGTGATATTGGGCGGTTGCTTGATTGCCTGGTGGAGATGGGACTCGATGAGAATACAATAGTCATGTTTACCAGCGACAATGGACCGGAGTACGAGAAGCGTGATGCTTTTTTTGATAGCAACGGAATTTATCGCGGAGGCAAACGAGAACTATATGAAGGGGGAATTCGTGTACCGATGGTGGTTCGTTGGCCAGGTGTGATTGAGGCTGGTTCTACTACATCTATCGTCTCGGCATTCGAAGATTTTTTGCCCACTGCTTGTGAACTAGCGGGCGTTAGCCCGAGCGATCCAGAGGTTACGGGTGTTTCGTTGGTACCGACTTTGAGAGGGAATGAAGCCGATCAGGTAGAATCCGCTTTTCGATATTGGGAATTTAATGAAAGAGAGGGGCCGCTGCAAGCAATACGCATGGGGGATTGGAAAGCAGTTCGATTCGTCGGAAATCGAACGGAGCTTTATAACTTGGAGGACGATCCGAGCGAGACAATGGATGTCGCTCGCAAGTATCCGGAGGTTTTAGAAAAGCTTGAAAAGGCGATCAATCTAGCTCGAACTGAGCATGCTGGTTTTCCGTTGGTGAAGCGATCGGAGTGAATAGTCAAATTTATGAAATTACCCCAACTTTTTGAAGAACCCAGTTTTCGACCTATTCGTAGCCAAACGGAAAAAGGCCGACTAAGCGTATCTCTAATATGAATAAAAAAGGTGTCATTGTTTTCTGTTTTTTCTTTTTGGGCATTTGCCTTGGCCAATCTAGTGAGTTGAAATTTGAATACCTGGGAAAGGCAGTGGAAACGAAAGGTATGCATGTTTGGGGGTCGTCGCCGGTGATCGGGCCAGAAGGTAAAGTGCATCTATATGTGGCTCGTTGGGCGATGGCGACGCAGAAGAATTTTAGTGGTTGGTTCAAGGACTGCGAAATTGCTCACTACGTGAGTGATAAGCCGGAAGGACCTTTTGAATTTGTCCGAGTTGCCGTAGAGGATGTGGGAGGCGACTTCAATTCACCGCACAATCCAACGATAAAGAAGATAGATGGAAAGTACGTACTTTGCTTCATTGTGAATGAAAATAGTCTGCTGGAGACGCAGCGTATTATTATGTATGTCGCGGACGATTTGAGCGATAAGTGGAAGCCGGCTAGTGGAGCAGAGAGTGATGGAACTATTCTACGAAAATCTACTGAGTCCGCTGATTGGAATTTCACAGCCCAAAAGGGAGTGACCAATCCTTCTTTGGTTAAGCACAACGGTAAATATCTTTTGTACGACAAGTCTGTGGTCAAACTTACTCCTGGGGCAAAACAGAGTAAATTTGTCTATGGTGTGGCTGTATCGGATCAGCTAGAAGGCCCCTATACGCACTATCCTGAGCGAGTGACTCGTGGATCAACATGGCTCGAAGATGTCTATGCGTTTAGCATGGATGACTCAGTTTACCTACTTAGCCGAGATTTCGCTGGGACAATGGGTTCCCGTGGTGGCGGGTTGTTGTGGAAGTCCAAAGATGGATTCGCATTTGACGAAAAGAATACCACGCGTGCGTACGAAGACCTAGCGCACTATGTTGAGGAAGGAACTTTAGATTCTGTGAATACGTACAGAGGTAGTGCGGATGGTCACCTTGAACGAGCTCAGGTCCTATTGATCAATGAGGAACCCGCGTATCTTTATTTAGCAACAGGAGTCAATACGAGGCCTGGTTACGGTAGTTGCTCACATGTGTTTAAAATTATAAAAACTAATTGATATGAGTATGAGAAAAATTAAAATATCTGTTTTGGTAATTATTTTGTCATTACAATGTTTTGTGTTTGGTGATCCCGTCTCAAGTCTGCCCGAAGATGGTATTTCTGATGAGAGGGAGGCGAGAATGGCTTGGTGGCGTGAAGCGCGTTTTGGAATGTTTGTTCATTGGGGGCTTTACTCAGGACTTGCTGGAACTTGGAAGGGAGAAATGGTTGGAGATCGAGGAGGTATGGAATGGATCCAAAGCAAAGTGAAGGCGGATACTTGGGAGTATGCTCATGAAGCTGTTCCTTATTTTCGCCCGATCGAGGGGTTTGCGGACGAGTGGGCTAAGTTAGCTCGAGAAGCGGGCTGTAAGTATGTCGTTTTCACTACAAAACACCACGATGGGTTTGCTCTACACGATTCGAATGTGAGCACCTACGACGCGAAAGACTTGGTTGGGAGGGACTTGTGTAAGGAAATTACTGATTCGATTAGAGCAGAAGGTTTGAAGGTAGGTTTTTATCATTCTGTGATCGATTGGCATCATCCGCAGTATGACTATGTGGCGGCTGGTCTTTTGCCACATCCTCTCAAAGAGAAGCCGAGTCCGAATGGGGCGCGTAATCATAAACTCTACGTTGACTATCTACACACGCAGGCTGAGGAGCTGATGTCTAACTACGGCGATGTCGATATTCTTTGGTGGGACTATTCGAAAAAGGATGCGGCTGGAGAGTTCTGGGAGGCTGAAAAACTGATGGATATGGTGCGAAGCAATCAACCAAATATCGTAAGTAACAATCGGCTTTATCCTATAACTTCTCCGAGTGAGTCCTCTAAGCTGGATAGATTGAAGCAGTGGAATCCCGAACACGGCGATTTTACGACTCCTGAGCAGCATATCCCTGCAACTGGTATTTCGGGAGTAGATTGGGAAGTGTGCATGACAATGAATGGCACTTGGGGGTTCAGTGATCACGACCACAATTGGAAGACCGATAGGGTCTTGATTCGAAACCTTGTGGATATCGTATCCAAAGGAGGGAACTATCTTCTTAATATTGGTCCAAGAGGAGATGGAACCATCCCAGAAGAAAGTCTGAAGGCGATGGCAACAATTGGTAAATGGATGAACGTGAATTCAGAAAGTATATACGGTACACAAGCGAGTCCGTTTGAGACTCCTGCTTGGGGACGATATACGAGGAAGGAAGGGGAGCTGTATGCGCATGTGTTCGATTGGCCAGAAGATGATAAACTTATTGTGGGTTCTAAGGAGATGAAAGTCTCAAAAGCTTATCTGCTAGCAGACGAGAATGAATCAGAGCTCTCAATCGAGAAAACGGAAAAAGGTTTGGTTTTGCATCTCCCGCAAACTGCTCCAGATGAGAATGTTTCTGTAGTGAAAATCGAATACGAAAGATTGTAAAAATTCATTGAGCGCAGGTGCAGTATGAATATCGAATTGATTTATCGCGTAACGACGATCGGCCTCGTTCTGATTACTATGGCAAGGGGATGGGAATGAAGCGGGCAGATAAATTATTCGGGTTTGGGAAGGTTTCCGATTCAACGTTCGTGGGTATTGGTCAAGAAGACCAAACCATGCATCGTGGTAAAGTTGGGGTTACTTCGCAGCGTTCTAATGATCCCACTCGAGAGTCATTCGGCGTAAGTTCTGATACGATACGAGAACAATTCTAATAGGAAAAGAAGTTTTCTACAAAGCGACTTCATGTGCGAGCAAGAGTAGATTTCAAATTATTAATATACTGTATAAAAAAATGATTCTAAAAAACAAATATAGATCTGTCCTTACTTTTGTATCCACGCTTGCGTTTCTGAGTGCTTTTTCAACCTCAGAACCTCAAAAACCAAATGTCCTCGTCTTTCTAGTTGATGACTTAGGCTACATGGATATTGGGGCAAACAATCCAGAGTGTTTCTATGACACGCCAAACGTAGATAGCCTCGCTCGTACAGGTGTTCGATTTACTGACGGATACGCAGCAAACCCGGTTTGTTCTCCAACCCGCTACGCTCTGATGACTGGAAAGTACCCATCTCGAGTGGATGCCACAAATTTTTTCTCTGGTCGCCATAGTAAAACTTTCGACCCAGCTCCCTTGAACGATCATATGCCTCTTGACGAAATTACAATAGCTCAAGTTTTGAAGGGCGAGGGCTACGCTACCTACTTTGCCGGGAAATGGCACCTTGGAAATTCAGAAGAGTATTATCCTCAAAATCGTGGATTCGATTTCAATATAGGTGGGCACAAAATTGGCGGACCGTATACGGGAAATAAATACTTCTCGCCATTTGAGAATCCCCAGTTGATTCCGGATAGCCCCGAGGGCGAGCACTTGCCAGATCGACTCGCTCGAGAAACGGCGAAATTTATCGATGACCACAAAGATCAACCTTTTTTCGCTTACCTTTCTTTCTACTCCGTACATACGCCATTGATGGGGCGCCCGGATTTGGTAGAGAAATATGAGGCGAGGGCGAAAGAAATAGTAGGTGAGGAGTTTACTACCGATGAGCAAGTATATGGAGACAAGGAGCGTTTCGTCCGAATTTTGCAGAATCATGCCGTGTACGCCGCGATGGTGGAAGCGATGGACGAGGCGGTAGGAAAAGTCCTACAACAGCTCGAAGATTCTGGAGTAGCGAACAACACGATTGTTGTATTTACTTCTGACAATGGTGGCTTGTCTACTGCGGAGGGAAGCCCGACAAGTAACTCGCCGCTTCGTGGTGGCAAGGGATGGGTACACGAGGGCGGTATCCGGGAACCTTGGATCATTCGATACCCTGGTGTTGCGCAGGCAGGAACAATTAGCTCGGAGCAAATTTGCTCAATCGACCTCTTTCCTACACTCGCCGCCGCATCCGGAGCCACGGTAGCGCATGAAATCGATGGGTTGAGTTTAATACCTGTTTTGAAAGGCGAGTCACTCGCTCGTCGGTCATTGTTTTGGCACTACCCCCACTATAGCAACCAGGGTGGTATTCCCGGAGGAGCCATTCGAGAGGGAGATTATAAGCTTTTTGAACGCTATGAAGATGGGCGTGTGCATCTTTACAATTTGAAAGAAGACATTGGGGAGCAGAATGACCTCGCCGCGCACTATCCTGAGAAAGTGGCTCAAATGCGGGCACGTCTTCACGCTTGGTATAAGGAAGTCGATGCGAAATTTCTCCAAAAAAAGGAGGATGGCCCGGAGCCGTGGAAACCTTAGTGAGTAAGGCTATGTATTAATTTGCTGCCTAGATCATAGGATTCTCCTTTTTGAGTTTCTATCGTTGTGAGGTTCTCGGCATAACGCAATTTGCACGGATTTCCTAATTTCGACCGGAGTGTTGCTGATACTAGTTTTCCGCTCTTCCACTCCATATCGACTTCAAAGCCACCCCGTGTGCAAAGGCCTTTGACTGAGCCATCGGACCACGCGGCTGGCAAGCTCGGTAACAGCTCTATGACTCCTGCGTGTGACTGGAGCAGCATTTCTGCTATGCCTGCCGTGCTGCCAAAGTTGCCATCGATTTGGAAGGGGGCGTGTTTGTCGAACAGGTTATTGTAGGTCGACTTCTTGAGAAGCATAACCAAATTATGGTGAGCTTTTTCGGCGTTCTGAAAGCGTGCCCAAAAATTGATTATCCATGCGCGGCTCCATCCGGTGTGTCCGCCGCCTTGGGATAAACGCTCGTCGATGGATTTCCGAGCCGCAGCAACCATTTCAGGATTGTCGTAGAGGTTGTACTGACGCCCGGGATGCAGGCCAAATAGATGCGATATATGGCGGTGTCCTTTTTCTACTTCCTCGAACTCCTTCGTCCACTCCATCAAGCGTCCATCTGTACCCACTTTAGGCAGCGTTAGATTGTTGAGTGCTCTTTCGACCTTTTGGGTGAAGGCTGAATCTATCTCTAGAATTGAGGCTGCTTCGAGTGTATTGGTAAAAAGGTCCCAGATTATTTGCTGATCCATGGAAGGCCCCATTGTTAGATTTGAGAATAGCTTTTTGCTGCGCAACAAATCATCTCGCTGTAGGTTAGTCGTGAATTTCCCTTTTATCGCCTGAAGTTCTTTTGAGTACTCGGATGTGGATACGCCAGGTAGAAGAAACTTGTTTTCTGGCGAGGTGCTTGGACCAGAAACTAACTTGGCTGTTTCCGGGTCTTCTACGAGCCAATCAAGGAAGAAGAGGGATGCTTCTTTTAGGATGGGGTAGGCGCGTTCCTGGAGGAAAATTTTGTCTCCCGTAAAACGATAGTGCTCCATGAAGTGCTGTGTAGACCAGGCTCCTCCAACAACCCATTGACCGTACTGAACTAGCCCGAAGGGAACGGTCCCATGCCAGATGTCAGAGGTATGCCCAGCAAAGAAGCCTCTGTTGCCGTATAGATTTTTTGCGGTCTTTTGGCCCGAAGGGACGAGCCGTTCGATATAATCCATAAATGGAAGATGGCATTCGGAGAGATTGGTCGTCTCCGCCGGCCAATAGTTCATCTGCGCATTGATGTTTAAGTGGTAGTCGCTGTTCCACGGTGCCTCTAAATCTTTGCACCATATTCCTTGAAGATTAGCTGGCAGGGAGCCTTCTCTTGAGGATGTTATGAGGAGGTATCGACCGTATTGAAAGTAGAGGGCTTCAAAGTCTGGATCGACTTCTAAGGGGGCAGGATTTGTGGGATCGCTATTGGTGTAGCCATAGAGTCGCTCCAATGTTGAATTTTCAGAAGGGGTTCCGAGTTGTAGAGAGACTCGTCGAAAGAGTTTTTGGTGGGCTGCGACGGAGTCTTCTTTTAAGTGGGTGTAGCCTTTTTTCTGTGCAGCGGAAATTGTGCGTTCGCACTCTTTGACTAGATTTTTCGTAAGCGGGTTTGTGGTGTCATTGCGATTATAGTCGGTATTCGCAGCTATATATATTGTAACTGTATCAGACGCTTGAACACGAATTGCTCCGTCTTTGATTAGCGAAGATCCATTTTGGGTAACGACTTTGTAGACGGTGGCAAACTTTACGCCAAGCTGGGTGTCTCCATGAGATGCTTGGCCTTGGGCAATAAGAGAGTGGTTCCCTTTGGTCTCGACTTCGAAGATCCCGTCGCGCTCAACGTTTGCAGTGAAGGATATCGATCCTGGCTTGTCGGCTGTGATGCGAATGGTGATTAGGTCATCGATTGGGCTCGCTGTAACTTCACGAATATATCTGATGCCATTTATTGTGAATTGGGTCGTAGTTATAGCGGTATCAAGATTGAGATCTCTGCAGTACGAAGTTGCTTGATCGGTGAATCCAAAGTCGAATCTCAGCGCTCCCATCGTTTGGTAACTTCGCGGAGATACGCGGTCGGCCATGATTGTTTGCTGAAGAGCTTGCCCCTCCGTGTATTTTCCTGCGAAAAGAAGCGAGCGAACGTTATCAATCGTTTCGCTGACATTTTGCTTCACTTCTGGAATGGGAGGGCCCGCCCAAATGGACTCTTCATTTAGTTGAATGATTTCCTTCGAAACTCCCCCGTAGACCATGGCTCCAAGACGTCCGTTTCCGATAGGTAAGGCTTCTTCCCAGTGGGTCGCAGGCTGCTTGTACCAAAGTGAAAGTCGCTCGTCCGGCGATTGGTTCAGGGGTAGAGTTTCGGCTATCTCACTGTAGTTGAATTTACTTACTTTTTCAATTTTAGGGGAAGCGAGAGCAGTTGTAGCTTGAAGAGTGAAAGCATATGCAATCGCACTCAGAATGAGTAACGAAATTTTCATTTGATCTTTAGAATTCCTAACGTTAATTTGCAGTGCTTTTCTGAGCGAGATTCGCCTACCGAGAAAAGCACTCGCACTTTTTACCTGAAAGCGGTGTGTTGTGGGTAGGACCCTTGATTCAATAATATGGATTTTGGCCCATTGTGCACGAAAGAAGTTCCTGCTGTAAGTGTATGAGATTTGAGAGCTTTTGTACGCGGGATTGCATTTCCGATTCTATCTCTACGATGTTGTTTTCACCAAATTTCGGTGAGGCTAGAGAGAATGGATAGATACTTCTCTGTATTCAGAGTGAAATCGTAGTTCGCGCGGTGATTGGCCTGCACGCGTTGTATCAGCTGTTCGTTACCAATTTTCGATGTGGATGACTCCTTGTGTTGGCGCGAAGAGGTCTGTGAAGAAACGTGCACACAAAGAGCAGGCTTTTCAGAGAAAACGCACTATACGCAGACGATGGAAAATCGTCTCATGAAAATGAGCAAACGGTTAATAGTGAAAATCCTATGCTCGATCTGGCATAGGGGGAATAATAGCGGAAAGTGGTGGAGGTGGCGGGAATCGAACCCGCGTCCCTCGAGCCTTCTTGCAAAGCGTCTACATGCTTGTCGTCGTTTTTAATCTTACCCTCGGATCG
This sequence comes from Puniceicoccaceae bacterium K14, assembly GCA_022538095.1. Classification (GTDB taxonomy): domain Bacteria; phylum Verrucomicrobiota; class Verrucomicrobiia; order Opitutales; family Opitutaceae; genus JAKYXN01. The sequence continues at coordinate 112,716 of JAKYXN010000002.1, forward strand.
CGACAACGCACGCTTTCCTTTGGGCCAGTCCGCTGATGAAGTACGGCTAGAGCGCAACAGGCAGCCGCTCTGGCTATGCTCGCTAGTCGTCGCTCCCGTTACCTAGCGAGTATCGGTAGGGGAACGTAGCTGAACTATGCAGCTAGAGGCATTTCTTCAGATGTGCCATTTGTGTTTTTAATGGAGGTTTAACGAGGCCAACCATTATCCTCGGCATGCAGCCAGACATTCCAACTTGAGGTCGAATCCAGGGCACCCCCATGTGCGAGCGAAGCTCGCGAAAGTGTAAATGGTGAAGTGTGTACCGAGCAAAGCGACACTTGAGGAGCGTTGCGACGAAACATGGTGAAGTACCCGTACAGGGAGTTCACTGACTTCAGTAGAGTTTTCGATCAATTGATAGCGCCGCTTTCGCGGCTGTTTGACTAGCGGTCAAAGAACGTAAGGCTCACCATCAATTCTTGTTTGGACGAAATCAAGATGATTATGCGTTTATAAGCAAGGTGGCTGTTTTGGAGTGAGAGGCTTGGGTTTGTTGACAAGGTGGGAGAGAGACGCATTTTCTTAGTATAAGTTTCGGTGCCTTCTGATGAAGTCCGTATTACCTCTACCCCTTTTTTACCTGACCAAGAGTTTTGACTGATAGACAGCCTGATCATTTTTCTCATCGTGTTACTCTCAAGGATATTGCTGTGAAGGCAAAGCTGAGTGTAGCGTCGGTTTCGATGGCTCTACGAGATAACCCGCGTTTGCCAGCGAGTACCGTTGATAGAGTGAAGCTTCTCGCCGAGGAGCTGGGGTATGTCCCGGATCCAGCACTGTCTGCTCTGGCTGCGCATCGAAGTCGGGTGCGTGTGTTTCGAGACTTTTCAGTGGTGGCACTTGTTTCGAATTGGTCTACAAAGGATGCGTGGGCGTCTTTGCCAAGCGCTCAACAATTTATAGAGGGAGCTCGCGCTCGCGCTCGAGAGCTTGGATACAGCTTGCAGCATCACTGGGCTAAGGCTGATGGGGTCTCAGCTGCGCGGTTTAGTGATATTCTTCGGGCGAGAGGCATTCGTGGGGTGTTGCTGGCTCCGTCTGAGTTTCCTGAGACGAAGTTGGAGCTGGACTGGGAATCGTTTTCTGTTGTGACGATGGAACGTAATGCACAGTTCCACCATCTTGTGCCGAATCATTATGAGGATTTGCTTTTGTGTTGGAAGAAAGTGCGTTCTTTTGGCTATGAGCGAGTGGGGCTTGCTGTCCGTAAGGATCTGGCTATTCGATGGAGCAACCAATGGGAGGCTGCGTACGCGTATGCTTGTGCGAATGCAAAGAAGAACCTTGTTTCGATTCCGACTTTAGAGCTTTCCGAGGATAATCCTGTGAAGCAGCTTCGTGAGTGGATCAGAGCTTATCGTCCACAAGTTGTGATCGGGCGCTGTGACAATTTTATAGAAGCGGCTAATGCTGAGGGGCTGGAAGTGCCTAGAGATATTGGATACGTCAGTTTGAACCTTATTGATGATGTGCCGGAAGCGTCAGGGATTGATCAACATCGAGGGATAATGGGAGCTGTTGCTATTGATGTGTTGAATTCTTTGCTGCAGCGTAATCAAAGCGGATTTCAGCCTGCTTCTATTGGGACGCAAATTGACGGTACTTGGCGAGTGGGTTCCACTTTGTCAAAGGCTGTTCCCCAGCCAGTTGTAAACACTAGTGGCGAGTGAGCTGCGTGCAGTGCTATTTTGTGGGCACGAGTTTTATTTCGCGTAGGCTAAAAAGGGTGTCGGCTATTAGGTTTTTTGGTGAAAGGCTTATGCTGTAGACGCCGGGTTTATCCAATTTTACGGTACCTAGATTGAAAGCTCCAAAGAGAGGGTCATTGTCTTCGAGGTCGTGTCCGTGATTGGAGCTTTTGCGTGATCGAACTAAGGGCCCGTCCCATTCTCCGGTGATTTCGACAGAAGCGGATAGAGGTTTGAGTGATCCGATTTTGACTGTGTAGTCGCCTCCGCAGTCTTCGGTGCGTGCGGCGTAGTCTACGATAACGTCGTAGCTTCCGGGTTCATTGATTTTGAAATTCCAATTGATGGTATCTTTTTCGCTTGAGATGAATTCGATGAATTTTCCGGGCCTGATGTTTTCTCCGAAATTGTAGCTGGCGGTCTCGCTTGTAATTTCCGCTAAGCCAGAAATGAGCGTTAGAGTGCCATCTTTTCCTGCTCTGATTGCGTTTTGAACGACAGGCGTTTCATCAAATTCTAAGACGAGGACGGAGGCCGATGGGTGCGAGCCAACTGGACCGACGTGAACAATGTAGTCGTCTCCGGCTGGAGAGGTCTTTAGTTCGTGGCGACTGGTATCTCCTAAGTGGTACGCTGTTCTGATGAGAGTCTGTAGGCCAGGTACAATTAGTTTTCCATCGCTCGGCCAATCGTAGACGTGCAGGTAGACTGTGTTGCCTTTGGTGGTGGACTGCCCCCAGGGCAGGTTGTTGAATAGGCTTTGATCTGTTTCGTATATGCTATCGCTATTGATTTCCATCCAATCGCCGACGGCTGCCATGGCTTCGTATTCGCCTTGCGAAAGTTCACCGTCGGGGCGGGGGCCTACATTCATGAGAAAGTTTCCTCCTTTGGCAGCTATTTCGATGAGGAGGCGAGTGAGCTCTTTCCCGCTTTTCGAGGAGACATGGTCGCCTTTGTACCAGTAGCCTCGATCATTGGTAATCGTGATGCTGCTCTCCCAATATCCGGGTAGTGGAAGTTTTGGTACAAGTTGTTCTGGTGTATAGAATCCTCCGAACTTGTCTAGGCCGCGATCATTGAATATGATATCTGGTTGGAGTTCTTTTATCATGGAAAGCATTTCTATAACGTCTTCCTTGACCCGTGGGTGCTTGATCGGGAGCTTACCACCGTAGCCAGCGAATGGCCAACCGATATCGAACCAGAGAAGGTCGATTTTCCCATAATTGGTTAATAGTTCGCGAATTTGACCTTTTTCGTAAGCGGCGAATCTTTCCCAAGAATCGGGGTGAGTGTTGACGCGCTCAGGGTCATACTCGGGGTGGTGAAGAGAAAAGTATTTTCCGTCTGGATGGTGCCAGTCGATATGGGAGAAGTAGAAACCGATTGCGAGTCCTTCGGCGCGAAATGCGTCAACTATGGATCGAGTGAGATCAGGTTGAGGTTGGGCACTCCAAGGGCATGCGGGCGAGGTGACTTTGAAATCGGATAGATTAGTATCGTAATTATTCATACCGTCATGATGTTTTGTCACGAATACAACGTACTTCATGCCAGCATCTTTGGCTGCCTTTGCCCAGCGCTCGGGTGCGAAATTGACGGGATCGAAGGTGCGATAGAGAGAGAACACTTTACGGCGCTCGGCTAGGGTATCTTCATCTACCATTTTCCAGATGTAACCGACTTCTGTTTGTGACCACGGACCCCAGTGAATGAAGAGTCCAAAGCGCCAATCATCAAATTCCTCAAGGCGTTCAGGCATGACGTAGAGGTTTTCGTGTTCCTCGATTTCAGCTGGGGCGTGGGCTGAAATGAAGCCGAGTAGGATTCCGATTTGTAGGGCGTTTGTAATGAATTTCATATCTAGTCGGCTTATTTATAGTTAAGATTGGAGAACGTATAGTGGGGTGTGTGCATTCAATTGAATACAATGGGTGAAAAGAAAAGAATGACGGCGACGAGGAAGGCGACGAGACCGAAGAGGAATCGTTTATATTTCGTGGTCTCTTCTGCCGTCATGGTAAACTCGTCTGCTGGGATGGCGACGATGTGAGATCTCGCATCGTCCGTTTCGTCGCGCGGGCCGTATTTGCTGATTAACATCATGGAGGCTGCACATATTAGGACAATGATGGGTGATAGATTTAGATTGTTTTGAAAGTGTGTTGGGAGGAGCGTTTTTAAGTCGGCAAAGAAAGGCACGTTGAGCATGCAAAAAGAAATGAAGCCTAGGACGCACCCAATGACTAATGTCCAGAAGGCGGCTTTTTCGGTGGATCGTTTGTAGAATAAACCGAACAAAACAGTTATAAAGACGGCTGGCGCTAAAAAGGCCCAAACAGCGAGGAGGTAATTGAAAAGGCCTTTGAATTCTCGAATGAATGGAGCGATGATCATACAGGCGACCAATAGCACGATCATGATAATGCGGCCGCTTTTTAGGAGCTCTTTTTCGGATGCGTTCTTCTTGATTTTTGCGAAAAAGTCGAAGGTGAGAAGGGAACCGCAAGCGCAAAGTCCAGAATCGACACTCGACATGATGGCTGCGAGGAGGCCAGCGAGGCAAACTCCGAGTAGTCCCACTGGCATTACGGTTGTGAGGAGGCTGACGTAAGCGTTATCTCTAGCGACTAAGCCTTGGTCGGCAAATAGTTGGGCAGCGAGTACTCCGGGAGCTGCGATGAAGAAAAGAGCGCAGACTTTTAGAACACCTGCGAATAACGCTCCCATTTTTGCATGATATAAGTTGCCTGCGGAGAGTGCCCGTTGCACATAGTCTTGGTCTGTGCAATGTCCGTGAACTCCCAATACGAAACCGCCTGTGAGCATGGGAAGCCATCCGAAGCTGTGATCCCAAGGGCGGTAGAGGGACCACATGGAGGAACCGGTGGAGACTTCGCGATGGGCGAAAACGGCGTCGAGCCCTCCGAGTTCTTTGATTCCGAAAAAGAGAAGCAGGGCGCCTCCGAGCATGAGTACGATCATTTGCACGAAGTCGCAGTAGATCACTGCTTTTAGGCCTCCCATAAGGGTATAGGCTCCTGCGGCGATGCCGATGAGGAAGATGGCGACCCAATAGAGCATTTCGGAATTTTCCAATTGGTCCCATCCGAGCAGGTGCGTGAGAACGAGCGCTCCCGCATAGAGAGCAGCGGCGATGTTGCCGAGCACGATCATCATGAGGTTGATGAATGATACGATGGTACGGCACCGTCCGCTATAGCGTTTTTCGAAGAACTCGGGTGAAGTGGAGAGCTTCAAGCCCATGTAAGTTCTGATGAAAAAAGCAGAGAGGAAGATAAAGCAGACGGCTCCTACTATTTGAAAGCCGCCTGCTATTATGCCCACTGAGAAGGCAAGCCCAGCCTGCCCGACAAATTGTTGACTAGAGATGTTTGTCGCGAAAAGAGAAGCGCCTATGAAGGGCCAACGCATGTTGTTTCCAGCAAGGAAGAATTCGCGCCCTCCTTTGGCTTGGCGACGTGATATCCATAATCCTAGACCAATGATGGCGATAAAGTAGAGAAGGATGACGCTGGAGTCGATGGGGCTTATTTTCACGTATTCAGGTAGTCTTGATTTTGAGTATTCTCGGGGTCGCCTAAAGGGAACGATACTCGTTACTGGAAGGTGGGATTGTGTCAGTATCGATTGGCATGAATTCGTCTCCTAGACGATCTTGCCAAGAGGCGAGTCGGCGACGAAGTGACAAAATGATCTGTTTGTTTTGAGGATCGGCACTGAGATTGTTCAGTTCATGGGGGTCTTTTTGTAGGTCAAATAACTCAATGCTGCTTTCTCCATTGACTTGGTACTCGATGAGTTTCCATTGCTCGTTTCGAATTGTTCTCTGGCAGTCCTTATATAAGCCGAATAGTTCTTTGCGAGCAATTCGCTTTGGAGCTTTTAATTGAGGGAGGAGACTAATGCTTGTGATATCTGGCGGAATGCTGATCCCGGCTAGTTCAAGTAGGGTGGCAAAGATATCCATTGAATACACGAGGCTTTGGGAGACTTCGTTTTTTGCAATTCCTGGGCCGGCTATGATTAGAGGTACCCTGAGACTATGTTCGTAGAGGTTTTGCTTTCCGAGTAGGCCGTGGCGACCTAATGCGAGACCATGATCGCCCACGTAGACGATGATGGTGTTTTCTTCGACTCCGGTATCTTCTAGCGCTTGCCACACGCGTCCAAGTTGGTCGTCGTGATGGGATATCATGCCATAGTAATCTGCGAGGTGCTTCTGGGTGACCTTCGCGGTGAGAGGTTTGGGGGCGAGGGTTTCGTCCCTAACTTCTAGCTCGCCGTTGTCAAATGCTGGCTCTGGAGCAAAGGCGTCTGGAAGGGATAGATTTTCGTCATCGTACATTTGACGGAATTTGTCTGGAGGCGTTCGAGGATCATGGGGCGAAGTGAGTGACATCCAGGCAAAGAAAGGGGTCTCTTGGTCTCTCGTAGAAAGGAAATCTATAAGTGAATCGCAGAATATCTCCGTTGAAAATTTGTTTGAGGTAGTGGGTTGAAGGCCTTGTTCGATTTGATAACGACTCATTACGGGCACTGCGTCGTGGTGGCACATTCCGCCTAGAAATATGTTTTCTCCGAGACTGAAGGAGCGGAGGAGTGTTTCGGGATCATTGTGCCATTTTCCGGTGAAGAATGTCTCGTATCCACATTTTCCAAATAATTGTGGAGAGGTTGGTAGGTTGGGAGGAATTGTTACCGAGTCTCCTGCACTTCCACTGGGACGAGGATTAGTGTTTGAACGAAAAGGATGTTGGCCAGTAAGTAAGCAAGCTCTTGCCGGTGAACATACGGGGGCGGTGAGGCTGCCGATGTTGTTAGCTTGACTGAAGCGAGTGCCTTTTCGAGCGAGTGTATCCAAATTTGGAGTTTTTACATCTGGATGCCCAGCGACGCCGAACGCATCGAATTGATGGTCGTCTGGCATTATTACTAAAATATTAGGTCGTGGCATTCTTCGTGAAATGGCTCATGGCGGAAAGAGGGGTAAAGCGAGTTATCGCGAGCATGTATTCGAGTTGAAGGCACACAACTACTTAGCTGGTTAATCAGTTAAATGGATTCGAATTCGATTAGTCGGGATTGAAATTCTGACGGCAGCGAGTCTAAATATTTTTAGCGTTAAGGGGCCCCTCTCTAATGAGTAAGAAGGCACTAGGAAAAGGGGGAGGTTGTTTGTTTGCTGGCGAATTGACCTTTGGGTGGCATTCGTTTAACTGATTAACCAACGGTAGCCTCGCTTATGATACAAATTAGTTTTTGTTTTATGGTGTCACTACTTGTTTACCTCTCACTACTCCTTATACCTATGAAGTTGTGTTGTTAGATTTAGCCTTACCCTAGCTTTGCTGGCGGCTTTGAATTTTAACAGACTGACTGAGTAGGTAGTCGCGTCTCGAAAAGCGACAGTGCGTACGAGTGTGTACAGTAAAAACATATCAATAACTAAACTATAAATACTATGCGTAAAAAGATTACCCCGCTTATAACGGCTTCGCTGTTGTTAACTACTTGTAGCTCTTTGCTTGGTCAGGACGACGATGGAGAAGTCTTTGAACTCAGCCCGTTTGAGGTTAATTCTGAAGGTGATATTGGTTACCGAGCTGCTAATTCAGTATCCATGACGCGTACGAATACGGCCCTTCATGATTTACCAATCTCTGTGAGCGTTGTTACAAGCTCGCTAATTGAGGATACAGGGGCTTTGGAGCTAGAAGACACTGCAAATTACGTGAGCAATGTTAACCTTGGCGGTCAAAGAAGTACGAGTGGTGTCAGCGCAAACCTGTTTACAATTAGAGGGTTCGCGTCTGGTTTGGTTTTGAGAAATGGGAATGTGCAAAATTTTAGGTTTGGGGATTTGGCATTTGTAGATCGTGTTGAAATTATCAAGGGTCCGACTTCTTTATATGGCGAAACTAGCCCAGGAGGCTTTACGAATGTTACGACGAAAAAAGCTCAATTTACCGATTTCACTACAGCTTCATTTCAGGTTGGGTCCTACGATCATTTCCGTACGACATTGGACGTTAATAGGAAATTGAACGATAAAACTGCTGTAAGAGTATTGGCTGTTCATCAATCCAATGAGGAGGACGAACAGAATATAGAAAATGAACGTAATGCATTCTTGCTGAATTTGATCCATACACCAGACGATAAGACGCGCTTATGGTTTGATATGACCTATCAAGATGATGATGGAAATCAGCAGCGAAATCCTTTTCCTTTTGAAAGCGTGACCTCGGGAGATCCCATTGATTTGCCAGATGGCTTTACTTTAACGAACTCGGGTGATACTTCGACAAACGAAGATATCTATTTCGAGTTAGGTCTCGAACGATCGTTCAGTGAGAGCTTATCAGCCCAATTAACTTGGTCGCACAATGAGTTAGAAAGACGTTTTCATACGACATTCAATGGAGCGTTTGCTTCTGTTGATGAAGAGACTGGATTGTTTCGAGTTCCTCGTTGGCCAGGTGTCGATTATGTAGATCTGGATGCGGATACGATTTCAGGAAATCTATTATGGTTGGTTGAGCAGGAGAGTTTTAAGAATGAAATGATACTAAGCGTTCGCGACTCCAGCTCGGAAACCTTGGGTGGCAATTTCATTTATTTTGGCGATGTCACGGAGTCGTTTCCAGAGTTCTCACCGTTTAAGCTGATTACGGATGACCAACCGGAAAGTTTTTCTGATTTCAATGTGTCGGTGGATCAAATTTTCGACTTCCTCGGTGTGGATATAGATAGCGAGCCGGTAAATAAAAGCAGGACCAGAGTCTATGGAATTACTGATCGTATCTCATTCATGGATGATAAGTTATCTTTTCTTGCTGGAGTCCGTCGTACAGAAATAGATACGCCTTCAATTACTGAGGACACGTTCCAGCTTGGAGGTAATTACAAGGTATCAAAAGGTGTATCTTTGTTTGCTGGATATGCTGAGGGGTTTCAGAGTAACGGTTTTGATAATGATAACAACGTTCGCCCACCATTGTTCTCAGAGTCACTAGAGTTTGGTTTCAAATTTGATTTGGTAGAGTCTGGTTTAGGGGGGCACATCGCTCACTATACCATTACTCAAAAAAATATTGTCAACCAAGGCATTTTTGGAGTTGACGGCGTTACTGAGACGGTTTCTGGAGAGCAGGAGTCAAATGGTATAGAGGTGGAGTTTTATTATACTCCAGTTGGAAATGAAAATTTATCGTTTATATTTGGATACTTTAATCAAGATGCAGATGTTACAAGTGAGCTTGGTGTTGTGGTTGACGATGAAGGCAACTCTATTGAGGAAGATAGATCAGGCCGAACGCTAATGGGATCTTCTCCAAATGGACTGAATATATGGAGCAAGTACAAATTTGTTGATGGTCCGCTTGCGGGTCTGAGTGTGTCGGGAGGTTTTTGGTGGCGAGAGGGTCCTATTCCTCAATTCCCTGATTATAATCGTAGGGAGTTGGTTCAGGAGGATGATATCAATGGGGTAGATCTTACTTTGGGATATGAAACGGTCATGTTCGGAAAGGATACTTATTGGTCGCTGAACATTCGAAATGTAACGGATGAATATTACCTCAAGCAACGTGGTCTGTACAGTGATCCTATAGCTGTGAAATTGTCGGCTAGGATAAATTTTTAGCCATGGTTTCTGAAGGAGTTATCTTCGACTGAAGCTATTTTTATTTCGAGTAATTGGGGCGCCTTTTGTTGGATGGGCGTCCCATTTCTTTTTAGTGGGCGAACTCGTTAGTGCCACATTTTGTATGAATCGAGATTGATTCCATGAAGCGGCCCGTGTTTATTAGTTCGTATGGAGTCTGAGACACCTACTGATTTTCTATCCACTGCCTTGGATTTTCTGGATGGAATATGGATGACAATCGCGGATGCGTTTGATGTGCAAAGTCTTGCGTTGGAGCTGGCAGTTGTTGTGGGAGTGTTCGGAGCCGCGTTTGTACTAACTCTAGTATTAAAGCCATTTTGTGTTCGAGTGACGGAGGCGATTGAGGAACGCGATGATTGGGTTGAGGGTGTGGTCGACTGGTTGGCGGATAATTTGTTTCGTTTCTTGTTGGCGGGGCTGTTGTGGGCAGCTGCGGTGTCGTTGGGTTATTTTGATGGCGGCAGCCAGACTCCTGGTGATGGAAACTTGGATGCGAGTACACATTCTAGTAGTTTTATCTTGGTGCGTACGGTGGCGAGTCTGGCAACTTTGGTTTTAGTTTCGGGAGCTTTGCCGAGGCACTTGCGTCGAACGTTGCCATACAAGGTAGCGTTTTTTGTTTTGGCGATTTGTTTGGGACTGAATTTGATCGGTCTGTGGGCGCCGGTTCATGATGGCTTGGGCGAGATGAAACTGTTGCCGTTGAGCGAGTCGACCGAGACCCGCGTAACAGTGCTTTCACTACTGAAAGGGATTTTGGCGATTATGATCATGATTCCTTTGTGTCGCTGGCTATTGAGGATTTTGGATAGCCGGATTGGAAAGATGGGTGAGGTGTCGCCGGTGTTGCGAGTTTTGATTTCGAAGTTCGTAAGCGTGTTGGTGATTATCGTGGCGATTTTGTTTGGTATCAGTTCCTTGGGCGTCAACTTGTCGGCTTTGGCAGTTCTAGGTGGAGCAGTTGGTTTGGGTCTTGGTTTTGGTTTTCAGAAAGTTGTATCCAATTTGATTAGTGGAGTGATTTTGTTGACGGATCGTTCTATTAAGCCGGGGGATGTGATTGAGGTAGATGATACCTATGGTTGGATTAATAAATTGAGCGCTCGTTATGTCTCTGTGATTACGCGTGATGGGACGGAGCACCTGATTCCGAATGAAACGTTGATCACTGAGAAAGTGACGAATTGGTCGTTTTCGGACGACAAGGTTCGAGTAAAGATCCCGTTTGGGGTAGGTTATAACTCGGATCCGCACGATGTGCAGAAGTTGGCTATTCAAGCGGCGAAACCCTTGCCGCGAGTTCTGTCTGATAAGGAGCCGGTTTGTTGGCTCACTGAGTTTGGCGATAACTCAATCAACTTTGAGTTGAGAATTTGGATACGAGATCCGGAAAAGGGCGTGGTAAATCTAAAGAGCGCAATTTACATGCGTTTGTGGGATCTTTTTAAGAAGCATGGAATTGAGATCCCGTATCCACAGCGAGATTTGCACATTCGAGGTTCGGTGCCGCTTGAAGTTAAGGTCAAGCGAGATGGGCAAAGGGATTACTGAGGAAAAACATATTTCTCGAGCGAGGCGTTCCAATGTTGGTAGCCTGTTTTGTTAAGGTGAAGCGTGTCGAATGAGTATTCGGCTTTGATGTATTTGCCATCTCGGAAATAGGTGTCGCAATCGAATAGAGTTACGAGTGGATTCTCTATGGCTCGCAGTTGATCGTTGGCCGCGTCGACGGATTGGTTAACTTTGTCTGACCAAAGTGGGATTCTTTGGAATTCGATGGGTGCTGGGGTTAGGATCGTTGTCAGGATTACTCGGATACCTTGGTTTGTTAGTTGGTCGCAAATTGTTTTGATGTTGTCGACGCAGTCTTGGGTTATTTTTTCTTGGAGTTGCGGTAGGACGCCTATGGCTTTGAGGTCGTTGACGCCTGCTTGAAAAATTACGGTATCGGGTTTGAGCTCTAGCACGTCGTCATTGATTCGTTCGAGGATTTGAGCAGTGGTTTCTCCGCCTATTCCGCGGTCTATGATTTCTGTATTCGCCCATTGGGGTAGGGGGTCCCACTGGCTGCATTTGGAATCTCCATAGAGAATGATCCTTTGGGTGCCATCTTTCTTGGGTGCGAGCTTTGCGTTTCCGTTAGCGTGTTGTCGATCGACTGCAGTGAGGCGGATGTGTTGTTCGCGGGTATAGAATTCTTTGGCTTTCTTGAAGACGGCGAAGTTCGCGGTGACGGATATGCCTAGAAGTAGCGTTAAAATTGCTAACAAGGATATTTGAAAGATTGAATACTGGCTCATGCTTGTGATGTTTGAATCTTATTGGCTCAGCGGCTCTCCCGGCGGTCGAGGCCTATTTTTAGAGAAGTATGATGCAGGGTGGGATGTGTGCAATGGGAAATAAAAAAGCGTTTCTGATTATTCAGAAACGCTTTGGAGTTTATAAAATTGTGAGAGAGCTTAGAGGAGGTCTGAAACCATGGTCTTCTCTTCGGAGAGTTCAGCTTCGGTCGCTTTGATTTTTTCTTGGCTGAATTCGTTGAGCTCGATGCCTTCGACAACGTTCAATTTGCTACCATCGCTTTTGATTGGGTAGGAGTAGATGAGACCTTTTTCAATACCGTATTGACCGTCGGAGCAAATGCCCACGCTGAATACATCGTCTGCAGCGGTTGGGGTGATGATGTTTCTAACCGTATCGATGGCTGCGTTGGCAGCGGATGCTGCAGAAGAGGAACCGCGAGCTTTGATGATGGCTGCTCCGCGTTGTTGAACGGTTGGAATGAAAGTGTCCTTGTACCATGCTTCGTCTGTAATGACTTCTGTGGCGGGCTTGCCCGAGATTGTCGTGTCGAAGTAGTTCGGATACATCGTGGAAGAGTGGTTGCCCCAGATTGCCAAGTTCTTGACGTCAGTCGTGTCCACCCCTGCCTTGAGGGCGAGTTGGGTTTTGGCACGATTTTCATCGAGCTGAGTCATGGCAAACCATCGATCGGCTGGGATGTCAGGAGCATTGTTCATTGCGATAAGGCAATTTGTATTGCACGGGTTTCCAACTACAAGAGTGCGTATATCTGACGCTGCGTTGTTTTGGATGGCCTTTCCTTGGCTCGTGAAAATTTTTCCGTTGATCCCGAGGAGGTCTTTACGCTCCATCCCGGCTTTGCGTGGAACGCTTCCGACGAGGAGGGCCCAGCTGGCACTGTCAAAACCTTCATTCAAATCGGATGTGGGTACGATGCCTTTTAGGAGGGGAAAAGCGCAATCTTGGAGCTCCATGACTACTCCTTCGAGCGTCTTCATAGCTGGTTCGATCTCGATCAATCGAAGGATAACTGGTTGGTCGGGACCGAGAAGTTGCCCTGCAGCGATGCGGAACAACAAAGAATAACCGATTTGGCCGGCGGCGCCGGTAACTGCAACGTGAACGGGTGTTTTCATAACTCTAGGGAATTTATTATCTGTTTTATTGTAAGGCGATGAAATTTGGGGTTTGGGCTGTGATCATTAAAAAAGCCTAATCGCTAGATTAGGCTTTGTAATTGATTTGGAGGGAAGGGAAAGAATTTTATTACGTATTCGCGAAGCGACTTGAGAGAGCTTCGTAGGCGTTAAGTATTGCTTCTTCGGTCGTTTCCCAACTGATGCATCCATCTGTGATGGATACGCCGTACTTGAGCTCTTCTTTTGGAGCGGGGAAGCTTTGGTTTCCTTCGTTTATGTTACTCTCAATCATTGTGCCGATGATAGATTCGGAACCGTTTGTAATTTGCTCTATCACGGTTTTGAGAACCTCCGGTTGGCGAAGTGGTTGTTTGTTGCTGTTGGCGTGGCTACAGTCGACCATGATGGCAGATTTGAGGCCGCCTTTTTCAATTTCGGCAGCTGCTTGATTCACGCTTTCGGCGTCGTAGTTAGGCCCGTTCTTTCCACCGCGAAGAACTACGTGGCAATAGGGGTTGCCTTTGGTGGTTACTTCAGAGGCGAGGCCTTGGACGTTTATACCGAGGAACGTTTGTTCTGCTTTTGCGGCTTTGATCGCATTGATTGCTACTGCGAGCCCGCCGTCTGTACCGTTTTTGAATCCGACTGGCATTGATAGTCCGGATGCCATTTGGCGGTGTGTTTGGGATTCAGTTGTGCGTGCTCCGATCGCAGCCCAGGAAACGAGGTCGGCGATGTATTGGGGCGTGATCGGGTCGAGTAGCTCGGTCGCGGTTGGGAGACCAAGATCGACGATTTGGCGTAAAAATTCGCGAGCAACTTTGAGGCCCTTGGTAATGTTGCTACTACCGTCTAAATCTGGGTCCATTATAAGACCCTTCCAACCAACTGAGGTGCGAGGCTTTTCAAAATAGACCCGCATGACCAAGCAAATACGATCTTTGACTTTTTCCTGAAGGGCAGCGAGTCGCTTGCCATATTCAAGTCCAGCATCGAGATCGTGAATGGAGCAGGGGCCGACAACGAATAGTTGGCGTTGGTCGTCGCCAAAGATGATACGATTGATTTCTTCTCGGCTTTGGCTGATGAATGCCGCTTGCTCTTCACTTGTCGCCACTTCTTTCATGAGCTCCTCGGGAGTCGGAAGCTTGAGAGTTTGGGTGACGTTTATGTCTGAGGTCTTATTCACGGTTCGCATAGTTGGAAGAGTGAGAGGGATATTTCAATTAGGAATTTGCGCTATTTACGTGAAAGTAATTAGATTTGGGCAAAAATAAGGCAGGTCGCCTACCCCTAAGCGACCTGCCATCTCGTTTTCTTAGTTACCCCAAAATCCCGCTAAGCGGGAAATTGTTAAAATTCAATAGTCGTTTTAAATGGTTAAAACCTTGTGTTGTCAAATCGAAATTCTAATTTTTTTTGAAAATGAGTAGATTTCAGCAATTTTTTTATGTTCCAGAGGGAATCGTCAGGGCGAGTGGGCCAGATGCGGCAGAATTTCTTCAGGGGCAGTTCTCAAATGATCTATTAGTAGAGGTGGGATCTGTTGTTTTTGGGCTTTGGTTAAATAGAAAAGGAAAAATTGTGGCCGATAGCTTTGTTCTGAGGGAAGCAGAGGATTCGTTTCTATTGATCAGCTACTATAGTAGCTCCGATGCAATCCTGGAAAGGTTGGATGCCTACATTATTATGGATGAGGTGGAATTGGAGAAAATTGAGAAGGTTGAGGGCAAGACGGTTTGGCTTAACGATGAGTTGGAAGCTGCTCTTTTGCAGGCTGAGGTTTCAATTCCTGAAAAAGGGAAGTATTCGAAAAAGGGGGATGTAGTAATTTTTCGGGGACTACGGGGGTGTGAAGATTCAGTTGAAATCCTAAAAATTGGTAGCGAAGGCATTGCTTTTCAGTCGGTAGGGGCTGGATACGAAATTGAAGAAATGAGCTGCGAGGAAGTCGGGCGTTTGGCTGTTGTGGGGAATAGCCCTATATTTAAACTCGGGATTGAGGATGGGAAAGACCTCCCTCAAGAGGTTGGCTTGGGCGAGAGTGGGGTTGCTTATAATAAGGGCTGTTACCTGGGCCAAGAAGTGATGGCACGGATCAAATCTATGGGGCGGGTACGGCGAGAATTGAAACCGGCGATACTTGAGAGTGCTCCGAGCTCGTTGGGTGAACCTGCTCGGGTGTTTGATCTGGTCGATGACGCTGGCCGTCGAGTTGGTGAATTTCGTTCGGTAGCTAGTTGCTCAAATCGAGTTTATGGTTTCGCGATGTTGAGGGTCGGCATTGAGACGGAGCGTTGGTTTGCTCGCTTGGACGAAGGGGACTTGTCCGAGTTGGAATTGTCATTTGTGGAGTAAGGGAACCGTTTTCGATGAGCGAAGAGGATGAAATTCCACAACTTTCGAAGGTATTCATTAATATGGGTTCCTCGGAAGAACAGGCCGTCGTGATGGCAACTCAACTGCTTAAACGGGCTGAACAATTGGCAAATGTACGTGGAAAAGGGAGAGTAGAAGCTTTACAATATTTGATGAATCTCGTTGTTTCCGGGCGTTCAGGGGTCACTTTTGTGGAAGAAGACGGTAAAAATATTGAGAAAACTGATACTAATCGCAATTATTTAAACGATTTGTAAATAATTCCGTTGACCATTGTGCGTCCACGGTTTCGATTTTTTGCAGTTTGTACACCCCTACAATAATTAACGAATAACTTAAAATATGAATAAATCTGAACTTATTGCTGAAATCCAATCTAACCTAGAAGGTTCTTCTAAAGCCGAAGCTGAAAAAGCATTGGCGGCAGTTACATCTGCTATTAAGACTGCAGTTAAAAAAGCTGGTAAAGAAGTTAAGCTTCGCGACCCAGCTTCCAAGGATGCAGTGGCTATCCAGCTTGTTGGATTCGGAACATTCTCAGTGACTAAGCGTGCTGCTCGTTCTGGCATCAACCCATTGACAAAAGAGCCTCTAAAAATCAAGGCAAGCAAGGCTGTTAAGTTCAAGGCTGGCGCTGGTCTTAAGGATGTTCTCTAAGATATCTGCAGAACAATTTTAAATTTTAAAAACCTACAGCTTTACCGCTGTAGGTTTTTTGTTTTATCTTATTGGTTATGTCGCTGATCAAATCTGTAGAGGAACTATTTACAAAACATTATGGGGGCACTGCAAAAGTGGTGTCGTTCGCTCCTGGGAGAGTTGAGTTCATTGGGAACCATACAGACTACAATCAAGGGCCCGTGATTGGGGCAGCGATCAACATGGGCGTGTCGGTCGCTCTTCAGCGTTGTGAGCAGACGGTTTTTAGGTTTACCAGTGGATTGTATCCGACTGTTGAAGTCACCGATTCAAGCAAGCAATTGGTTGGTAAGGATTCGTGGGTTAATTATCCTTTGGGTGTTTACAATGCTTTATTGAGCCGTGGGCT
This sequence comes from Puniceicoccaceae bacterium K14, assembly GCA_022538095.1. GTDB lineage: Bacteria > Verrucomicrobiota > Verrucomicrobiia > Opitutales > Opitutaceae > JAKYXN01. The sequence goes on from JAKYXN010000002.1 coordinate 129,012, forward strand.
AAAACCTTCTGGAGGGTTTGAAATGTCAATCGATTCAGATTTGCCACATGGTTCTGGTTTGAGCAGTAGCGCTGCATTGGAATTAGCGAGTGCGGTCGCTTTGAGTAAGGCTTACGAATTAGACTTGAGCAATGAGGAGTTGGCGTTGGTTGGGCGTGAAGCGGAAAATAACTTTGTTGGAGTTCCTTGTGGCATTCTAGATCAAGGTGTATCTGCTTGTGGCAAAAAGGGAGAATTGGTTCATATCGATTGTAGCACGAACTCTTTTTCTAATATTAAGCTAGGGGAGGGTTATAGCATCTGGATATTCAATACTCATAAGAAGCATTCCTTGGTCGATTCAATGTATGAAAAACGCCACGATGAATGCTTCGAAGCTGCTAAAGAGCTGGGAGTAGGGTACCTAGCCGATTTGACTGTCGCGGCATTTGATTCTGGTAAAAGTAAATTGTCTCCAGATGTTGCGAAGCGTGCCGAACACGTCGTTTATGAAATTGATCGAGTTAATAAGGTTCAGGAGTTACTACTGGGAGCAGATTCCTGCGTTAAAGATGTTGGGGCACTATTGTTTCAATCGCATCGAAGCTCTCGTGATTTGTTTGAAAACAGCGTGCCTGAACTAGATTACCTTGTAGATATTCTCGAATCGATGCCAGCTGTTTTGGGGGCTCGTTTGACGGGTGGTGGATTTGGAGGAGCGGCGATGGCTCTGACAGAGAATACATTTACGAAGGTGTACGCGGAGTCCGTTTCATCGGCATACCGAGGAATGTTTGGTGAAGAGCCAAAGGTTATTCATTGTTGGGCCTCTGATGGAGCTCGCTTGATCAGGTCGTAGTTGCCTCACCACATCAAATCGATCACAAGCTGGAAATAGTCGTTTACTTCTTTTTCTAGGAAAAGGGTGTGTACAAGGGCTCCTGACGCGAGCATGGGACCAAACGGAGTTCTTTGCCCTACAAGGGATTGAGTTTCTTCGGGCTCGTCTGTCTTGTTTTGTTTCAAGAAGGGTTTTACTAAAACCCAGGTCAAGAGACCAATGGTGCCAATCACTGCTCCTCCAAATAAGGAGAAAATGGCACCTTGCCAGCCTATGAAGGCCCCGATGCCTCCAAGTAGCTTGACGTCTCCAAAACCCATGGCATCTTTTCTCAAAATGGCTTCGGCAGTTAGGCCAAGCCAAAGGATAAAGCCTGATCCGATTAGAATCCCCAATATTGATGTAATGGCCGAGTGGATAGCATCATCGGCAAAACTCCCAGATGCGTATCCATGAAGCTGTGGAACGCCAATTGAGACACAGAATCCCAAGAAAGCTGTTCCCAATGAAAACCTATCTGGGATTTCCATTGTATCGAAGTCGATAAAAGCAGCGCAGATTAGGAGGGAGGCGAAAAACATAATAGCCCCCGCTTTGAGAGGAGGGTACTCAAGCCATGCAAGTAAAAACAGAATACCGGTAAGCGCTTCGACAAGCGGGTATCGAATGCTATAGCTTTGTCCGCAACAGCGGGCTTTGCCTCGGAGAATAAACCAGCTTAAAATTGGAATATTATCGTATGGGGCGATGGCTTTGCCGCAGCCGCATGTGGAGCCAGGGTAAACGACCGATTTCTTTGCAGGAATCCGATAGATGCATACGTTCAAAAAGCTTCCAACGATTGATCCAAATATGAAAATTGTGATTTGGAAAAACCAAGGGAATTCTTGATTTACGGTTTGGAGGTTTTCGAGCACGTGTTGAAAATGTTTGGGTTAGGGTGTCATCGCTTTTTTTGCAGCATTGAGCATCGTTTCCGGCAAAATAGTTGTTTCGGTCCAGTGCTCGAGAGCTTTAACGCCCTGATAGATGAGCATTGTTAAGCCATTGGCTGCTCGTCCGCCTTGGCTTTTCACATGGTTCATTAACTGGGTTTCAGCTGGATTGTAAATCATATCGTATAGATCGACTGGATCCGAAATTGCCGTAGATGGAATTGGCAAAGGGTCGTTCTCTTTTAGACCTAGAGATGTCGCGTTAATGACTAGCGAACCAGTGGGTATTGTGAGACCTGGATCGCTAGGAGCAATTCCTTTGAGTATTTGATTTTTGCCTTGGATGGAGGAAATCCCATTTAAAAGTTCGGTCAATCGATCTTGGTTGCGATTGACGATGGTTAAGCTCTTACAGCCTGATTGTAGACTCTGTACCGCTGCGGCTCTACTTGCTCCGCCTGCTCCAAGGAGAAAAATTTCGCTTCCGTTAAGGTCTCGATCTAATTCGCGTTTGATACCTTCTTGCATACCGAAGCCATCTGTATTGTAGCCGCGATAGGAGTTTCCTACTCTCTTAAGCGTATTGATTGCTCCAATTGGTTGGGCATTCCTTTCAATGTCTTCGATAAAGTCGAAGGCTATCGTTTTGTGAGGAACAGTCAGATTGAGCCCAAAGAATCCTTTTTCGAAGAAAATTGGCAAGGCGGCGATAAGATCTTCCGGTTTGATTTCGAATCTGAAATATCGCCAGTCTTTGAATTTTTCCTCATGCGAACTGATTTCGCTGATTGATGCATTGTGCATCTGAGGACTAATCGAGTGACGGACTGGATATCCAAGCACGGCGAGACTCACGCCAGGAAAATTCCAGTTGCTGAGATCTTCTAAAGTGTAGGTGGCAAAGGGATCGTATTCGAGCATGACCAGTCATCTGATGCCATACTCGTATTGCGATGGGCGAGAAAAATCGAACTTGGGCTTAAGGATGATGCGACTTGTTATAGACTTCGCCGAACTCAGTTACGAAGGAATGGAAGAGTTGTGAGTTTTGCGAATCGCCAATCTGAGCGTAGTGACTTACGAGATTGCGGCAACAGCGGCTTAGAATTTCTCGGACGGGAACGGGCGTCAGTATATTAATGTTGGAGACAAAGCTTGTTTGCTCGAGCCTTTGCAGCAAATCGCTTGAGCTCCAAAATCTACCTCTTTCGAAGGGATCTATATATATCGGGTAATCCTCTTCGTAGCAGGCGACCATGAAATGGCCCGGGATGGCGATGCCTTCCAGATCCAAGTTTAGCCTCTGAGCAATTAAAATGTAGAGACACGACAAGGAGATTGGTATTCCTTTGCGGTTTTCAATTACTTTATTGAGAAAGCTATTTTCTGGGGCTTCGTAATTTTCGATATTTCCGCGGAATCCGAGCTCATGAAAAAGGACTCTATTGATAACAGTGCAGCGATCTTTGGGGCTGCTGGGTTCTACGCTGATTTGTTTGCACCTATTGGTGATTTTTTCGATTGAAAGGCAGAACTGAGAAATCGTTAGTTCTGGATACATTATCTTAGCGAGATGGAAGCATCCGGTTTCGAGTTCATAACTTTGCGATTGTATGAAGTTTCGAAACATCGAAATTGGATTAGATTGACGCAGCTCTTCGATAATTCGATTTGCGTGCCAAATATGGATCCGATTTGAACTCGAGCTGAGCTCGTTCAAAAATTGAATGCCATGCGAGCCCAAGCGGGTAAATTCATCTAGCAATTCTTTTCTAACGATTGGGCTAGAATCGTCTAAAAGCTCAATAAGAGCTTGGCGTTTGCTCGATGTCATACTGTTCATATGCACGGTTTTTATAATGGATGTAATTTGATAAACCTCAACAATCTTATTACAAAATTTGATACAGCATAAAGGGTGCCTGTAGGTGCTGCGGAGGCGCATTGGGCCTTTTTGCATTATCGGCTTTGGAGGTGTCTGCCCGTTGAATTTTGCCTAGGCAAATATCCTGATGAAAAGCCAAGGAATAGTCTTAAAAAACAAATAAATTATATTTGCGAGCTTAAGCTAGGCTCTAAGCTGACGATGCGTCATTTGAGGGAAACTGTAAGTTTCCACAACAAAGTTAAGGAAAGGAATCTAAAACAAACAAGAGCATGGAACAGCTCTATCCACAGAATATAATCGAACGGCGGTATCCGGTTATTCGCGAACAACGCGAAAAAGCGGAGCGCGAAGCTGCGGTGGAATCCGAAAGCAAGAAGAAGGATACTAAACCCGATCTTGAAGCGGATTCACCGTTGTATGAACCTATTCCATACAAGGAAGGGAACGTTGGTAAGCACTTAAACACATTGGCTTGATTGCTTGCACTGCGCCGCACTCGCTAAAGAAGAAATAAGATCTTCTGCTTTGAATGGCTTTGAGATAAAGCCGGCGATTTTTTTGTGTGCAAATCGCTCTTCCATTTCGTCTTCATGACATCCACTCATAGGAAATATGGGTATTCCTGTGGTTATTTCCATTATCTGATCATGAACGTCTTCGCCTTTGTAGCTCCCAAGGTTCATGTCGAGAAGGACTGCGGATATAGTTTCTTTTTCGCGAGATACGTGTTCTATGGCTTCTTTAGGGGTTGCTGCCAATAAAACGTCGCCTCCATTGACTGATATAACAGCTTCAAGAAGGTTTCTTAAAGCGTGGTCGTCGTCGATAACTAGTATTTTTCCAAGTGTGCGAGCCGGCATAGAGTGTGTCCTCTAGTGTATACGGAAGGATGAAGCAGAACTTTTGCTTTTATTTCTCTGAAAATTGTAACGCAGTTTCAACGTTCTTAAATTGTTTGTAAAATGAAAAAGGCTGTATGATCGCTTTTGTCGAGCGAAGTACTGATATCTGGTCAATTGTGCCGAGAATACGTATTCGAATATTTGTTTCAGCTAAAATAATGCCAATGTGGCGGACTTGTTTACTCTTGATTAAGTGGAAGTGAACTTTTCTAAGTAGGATGGGGTAAGCAAGGTGATGCACCCTGGATCAATAAAGTGAAAAAGATTAAAGTAATAGCGTTGATCGCTTTTCTCCTCTTAGGGGTGATTGCGGCCTTTCTGTATGTAAAAGAAACAGGCAGTTTCCCGAGCATGGAGGAAGTGCAAGTATATCTAGAGTCGCTCAATCCATTTTTGTTTTTCGCTTCAATGGCAATCCTTCCCGCGTTTGGAGTGCCGGTATCTCCATTTTTGGTAGTTGCGGGTGCCGTCTATCCACTAGGCTTAGCAATTGTTGGTAGTGTGGGGGCTTTGTCTCTTAATATGTTTTTAACCTGGCTAGTATCTGGTTATTGGCTACGACCATTTTGCGAACGAGGGTTACGGCGTTTAGGTTTTGACGTTCCTACGTTAAAAACGGGGGAATTTGTTAAAGTTGCTATTATGTTAAGACTTGCTCCAGGAATTCCGTTTGCACTGCAAAATTACCTGCTGGGAGTCGCGCGTATGCCGCTTGTTTGGTACTTGGCGGTGTCGGTTCCGATCGCAGCGGCAATTGATATTGGCATTATCGTATTTGGAGATGCGCTTTTAAGTGGTGATTGGGTAATGATCATGGGGGCAATTTGCTTGATAATCTTGATGAGCTTTTTGGTTCACTCGGTGCGAGAAAGAATGAAGAAAAAGTCGGAGGGGCTTGAGCTAGGATGAACCAGTTCGATTTAGCTTTTGAAGACGAAACGCTCACGGTTTCGCAATACACAAGCAGGATTAAGGGAATGCTTGAGAACGGAATTCCACCTTCGTGGGTTAAGGGGGAGATATCGAACCTCAGGAGGCAGGCGAGTGGGCATATATATTTTTCAATAAAGGATGCGAATAGTCAGCTTCCTGCTGTAATGTTTCGCGCGAACGCTTCTCGATTGGGTTTTGAGGTTGATAATGGAATGGAGGTCACTGCATTTGGAGAGATTAGCGTGTATGAGCCGCATGGGCGTTACCAGTTTCTCGTGCGCACTATGGAGGAAAGTGGAGCGGGCCGCCTCCATAGAGAATTTGAGCTATTAAAGAATAAGCTTAAAAGGGAAGGTCTGTTTGAGGTTTCAAGGAAGCAAGCGCTGCCTGAATTGCCATTGCGCATTGGCTTTGTGACTTCGCCAACGGGAGCGGCGATTCAGGATTTTATCAGAATTCTAAAACGAAGAGATTGGCTCGGCCACCTCGTCGTTTTACCAGCAAAAGTACAAGGAGACGGAGCGGCGAAAGAGATTGTGTCTGCTATAGAGTATGCGGATAAAAAACTCAGCCTCGATTTACTTGTCATTGGGCGAGGAGGCGGAAGCTTAGAGGATTTGTGGTGCTTTAACGAAGAAACTGTGGCTCGAGCTGTCTCTGCATGCAAGATTCCAACGATCTCTGCCGTGGGGCATGAGATTGATTTTGCGCTGTCTGATTTTGTGGCAGATTTGCGTGCGGAAACACCTTCTGCAGCTGCAGAATTGATAACGAGTGCCGCTTTAGGTTCGATGGAACGGGTTCGTTCTGCTGGAGAGAGTTTGAATGATTTATTTGTTCGGAGGACGTCTGATCTAAAATCTGAATTGAGGTTGTTAAAGGAGCAGCTTTCGCGATTGAGCCCGGAGCAGAGAATAGAGAACTTGTATTTGAAATTGGATGACTACGCGAATCGAATTGGCACAGCTGCTGTGGGTTCTTTCAACGAATCGCTTCGAAGATACAGTCGTTTAGAGAACGAGTTCTCACGCTTAAGACCCGATTTGAGCTTGGGGATTCTGAGACAGGCTCTAAGCAATAGGAAAGATCGATTAGAGAATGGCTATGCCCAAGCCCTAGAGAAGCAGTCGGTAAAACTTGAAACGCTTTCGGCTAGGCTCGAAGTGCTTCATCCGCATGCGACTCTAAAGCGAGGCTACGCGATGCTGTCGGATGAAAAAGACGGGTTGGTGATGAGCAAAAAGCAGATTGTGCCTGGGAGCCGACTTAAAGCTAGGTTGCAAGATGGGGAAGTTTGGTTGAAGGCTCAGGATTCCTGAGAACTGGGATTTCTAAGCGGCCCCGAGGTCCTCTTGCTCGAGAATATTGCGAGCCATAGGGATATTTGAAACTTTTAAGATCAGCTTCGCTGAACTTTTGTTCTCGGTGGTTGTAGCGTAAACATAGTCGATGTTTATGTTGGACCGTGCAAGTGTCTGTGCGATGCTGGAGAGTCGCCCTTGGCTGTCTTGAAGCTTAATAGAGAAGACTTCTGCTTGAGATGTTTTATATCCTAAATTTTTCAGAACTTTAAGTGCGGTATCTGGCTTGCTGCAGATGAAACGCATTTCGTCTCCGATAGTTGAGATAGCCTGTATGTGAATGTTGTTTTCGGTGAGAAGCTCGCTGATTTCAGCGAGTTGTCCGAGTTTATTCTCAATTGATACAGATATCTGGGTTTCGGTTTCAAAGTTCATTTTAGAAGGTTCACTTGCTTATGGGTTAAAAAAACAAAACCGAGACTTTCATCTCGGTTTGTGGGATTTCGGAATTCTTTCCGCGTTTGCGTTAACGAGTCAAGCAGGTAGCGCTGGTACCATGTTGCTTACGAAAGTACGGTGCGACCTTTTCGTTGGCTATTGCACTTGTCATCATTGGACGTACGAACTGTACGCTCACACTTGAGCTCGAGTCATTTCGGACGCTTGTGGAAAAAACCTTTAATGGGGGGTTGAAGCTTTGACGCTTGGTTGTGTTCATTTTTTGATATTAGCAAATAAGAGTGAAATACGAGATTCGTTTGTAAGATAAAACGAGTTGTAGAAAGTTATCAATAACAACGGTGTTTTACGAGCAATTCCTTAACTTTTGATGCAAATTTAATTAATGAAATGCTAAAATTAGTACTGAAAATTTGATATCGGGAATTCTCGTCTGAATAATGCCAAGCGGATCGAATAATTGTTGAATCTATTTGGGGTATTCGTTTCGTATAACCCTGATAGAAATCCGTTTCAGATCATCATGAACAAAAAATCAGCGATATTTTTGGGTTTTAGCCTAGTGACCTCTTTGCTCGTTGGAGGATGTTATTCTAATAACTATTCTTCAAATTATCCACGTTCATCGGTAGGGACTGTTCAATCGGTTTCCAAAGGCACTGTTTTGGATGTGAGGCACGTGAATATAGAAGGGCGAGCAAGCCTAGTTGGCTATAATTCTGGCACTATTTTAGGTGCGGCAGTTGGACAAAGCGCTGGGAGCGGAACAGGTCGTGTGATCGCTGCAGCTGGAGGAGCCGTCGTTGGTGGTCTCGTTGGACTTCAAGTTGAGAAGGCTGTCACTGGCGATATTGGGCAAGAGATGACAATTGAGCTGGAAGACGGAACGATTATGGTTGTCGTGCACAAGGGAAAATATCCCGAATTTATAGAAGGGGACCAAGTCGAGGTTTTGGAAACGCCTAGGGGGCAAGCCCAGGTAAGACACGATATGTACGAAAGCTAACTCTAGTTGTTGGCAGTTAACTTTTCGACGCTTTCTTGAAGTCCGCCGGGGCGATTTTGTGAAAGCCATAAGTCTCGAAAGCGAGATACTATTGTAGTTAAAGATATTTTACGTGGAGTGTCTCCTTGGATAAGCGAGATGCCTTTTTTGCAGGCGAAATCTAATAGGTCTAAGCAGAGATCAATTTGTTGTTGGTAAAGCGGGCTTGAGAGTTTTGCGGAAATACAGCGTATGGAGTCAATTTCCTGTTGAGCCTTGGAAAACTCGTCTTTGGGTATTTCTTGCAGGATTTTTTGGCATTTTTCGATGCTGCCAAATAATATCAAATTTAGTGGGCTGGCGTTGTGTGGCTTTAGTTCGAAAAGATCTGGAAGTTTTCCAAGCTGGCTTAGGATTTCTGCCATCTTAGGCTCCGAACTTATATGTGCGACTATTTGTTGGGTGGCAGCCTCGCTGGCCATTGATGAATTCCACGAGAGGGCTGCCGCACGAGCGATTGCGGGTAAGCTAACACTTGTGGGATGGTGGTGGCCGTCGTCTCCCCAATCAGTTAGTAGGAATCCTTTTGAATCGTGCTTGATTGCTTGGGCGATTGCGTCTTCCACGTTGAGTTTCGCGTTTTCGTATCTGCCCCCGATTGTGTTCCACGTTGAGGTTCCCGGGCAGACTAGGTAGGGGATGCCGGATTGGTTAAAGGTGTTGCACTGTTCATCGAATGGATGGTCGCATTCGTATCCCCAAACCAGGCCAATTCCGTCCTTTGGCAGCGAAGGGACGAGTTCGGGAGATTCTAGAATTATATCTCCCCAGTATTGAATTGTGAAGCCTTTGCCTTTCGCTAGATCATTGAGACTGAGTAGAAAGTCTAGATACACTTTTCGTTTGCTCGATTCGGCGATAATGCCGGAGCTCCAACCTAGTCCGAGTTCCCAAGTCTCGTCGCAGCCGATATTGATCTGAGAACTGGAAAAATTGGGCAACAGCTCACCATAGAGTGATTCGACGAAATTCAACGAATCCTGATTTGGCTTGAGTGTACCACCGTGGTCGAGCTTTCCTTTCAGTGGGTGTTCGTATCCGTTCGGGCATTCTGCTAGATATTTATACTCGTCGTAGCGGAGCCAACGTTCCAGGTGGCCAAAGGAGTTTTGATTGGGTACTAATTCTATAAATCGTTCTTTGCAATACGTATCGATAGTTTGAATATCGTGTGCATCGTAAGGAGATGAATCTTGCCACACTTGTTGGTGGCCTTTGTAGGCAAATGTGTGTTCCGTATAGAGTTGTAGTTGGTTGTATCTAAGCGAAGAGAGCTTATCGATGAGTTCGAGCAAAGCCTCGATTTTAGGGACCTTGCAGCGGCTGATGTCTAGCATGTAACCTCGAGTGTCTAATTCGGGCCAATCCTTAACAAAAATCGCCGGGAAATTCTCTTTGTGCGAATTTTGTATCCAATTGATTAAACTTAGGCCGTAAAAAGTTCCTACTTCATTTTTGGCAGTCAGTATCAGTTTGTCCGTTTCTGTTTTGATCGAGTACCCTTGTTCGTGGGAATACGTTGGATCTATCGTAGAAACGATGAGAGTGCCTTCGCCACTTTCTTGGTATCCCAATTCAACAGCGCGGCTTTTTAATCGAGCGCTCGCTTTAAAATCAAATACTAGCCTTAGATTGGGCGCTGGAAACACTTTGCTATAATCGAGCGAAAGTGACTGAGGCTTTAGGAGAACGGGCATTTTAGCGATTCCGTTTACCCAATCTTTTCCAACAGAGGTGGAAGTTCTTCGATTGAATCTAATTGGTGGAAAAAGGAGTTTGGGGCTGGAGGGGAATCGACACGTTCATGAATCCATGTGGTCGCGTACGGGATATGTACTCCGTATCCACCAAGATCTAATACTGGCAAAATATCGGATTTTAGAGAGTTACCCACCATCAAGAATTGTTTTGGGTCGATGGAATGTCTTTGTAGTATTCTAGCGTAGGAACTCGATGTTTTTTCCGACACAATTTCAGTTGCTTCGAAGCATTGCGCTAGTCCAGATCGAGCTATTTTGCGTTCTTGGTCACGGAGGTCGCCTTTGGTTATGAGTATGAGGCGGTAGCTTTCTGACAGCTGCTGTACGATGCTCGGGACATGGCCAAGGAGCTCGACCGGGTGATCTAGCATTTCTTTGCATCTTTCAATGATCCGTTTGATTTCGTCGACGTCGATTTTGCCTTCAGTGAGTTTTATAGCTGTTTCGATGCTGGAAAGAGTGAAGCTTTTAATCCCGTAGCCGTACAAATTGAGGTTTTTCATCTCAATGTCGAAAAGTTGTTTCTCGACGGTTTTAGTGTCGTGGTAGTCGGAGAGAATATCACAGAATATCTTGTGATGTGTTTCGAAGATATTCTCGTTGTGCCAAAGAGTGTCGTCAGCGTCTAGTCCTATCGTTGTTATGGATTGGCTCATTGTTCAGTTGTAAATGCTCGAGAGCGGCCTTCATTTCGCCCTCCAATTTTGATTTTATATGTATTCGTTCTTTGGAGAAAGGATGTTCAAATTCGATTTGAGAGGCGTGTAGCATCAATCGAATAAAACCATAGGTGTTACGGAAGCGTTTATTCAGTTTATTGTCTCCATGTCGAGTGTCGCCAACAATGGGGCTGTTGATATGGACCATGTGTCGCCGCAATTGGTGACGTCTGCCGGTCTTTGGATGGAGTTGCACCAGAGAAAAGCGACTCGTCGGATATCGCTCGGTTGGCTGAGGAAGCTCGCTGCGGTCGAGTGTTTTGAAATGTGTCTCAGCTTCCTGTGAATCTTCCTTTTTATTTGGGCCTTTGAAATCGTTTAAAATCCGCAATGGATGCTCAATGATTCCTTCCATTGGCGCAAAACCTCTAACAATCGCGAGATAGGTTTTTCCGATTTCGCACGACTCAAACTTTCGCTTGAGTTGGATCATCGCATCGGGGGTTGTGGCGAAGAGAAGGATTCCGGAGGTTGGCTTATCGATTCGGTGAACTGGATAGACGAGGCGGTTCAACATATCTCGAAGCATTTGCAGAGCGAATATTTCCTCTTGGGCGGCGATATTGCTGCGATGAACGAGTAGTCCCGAAGGCTTGTTGATGGCTATATAGTGTTCGTCTTGGAAAAGAATTTCTAAGGATTCGCCTTTGTCGATCGGGCCGTCATACATGAGTTGAGCCGTTTTTAGGGCTGATTGAGTTCAGGTCAACTAAAGGAGATTCGAAATTGAAACTAAAATATTTTCCATAAATTCGTTGAGTCGAATTGTGTGACCTTCTAAAAGTTCGCTTTGTCTATTTCAATAGTTGGCTCTATCTATTTACTGTAATCTTTGGAATTCATAGCTGCGTCATGATCAAGTTTCTTATAAAAATCGCAATCGTCGGAATCATCGCCCTTTTAGGATACAACTTCTTTTTGGGAACGGATGAGGAGAAAGAACAGGCGAAAGCTGTTTTTAAACAGGTCGGCGACTTAGGCAAATCTATCGGAAGCTTTGTGATGTCGGAGAAAGAAAAATTTGGTGATGGGAAATACGGCGATGCGCTTGATGGAATTGGTGAAGTCATCGACAACCTAAAGCAAAAGGCAACGAATGCGGGCGAAGGGGCGACGAAGCAATTAGAAGCTCTTAAGCAGGAGAAGGCATCTTTGGAAGCGCAATATGAAAAAGTAAAAGATAGTGCTTCTGATGAAGAAATCAAAGTCCTCTACGACAAGATGAAGGGACTTTACAAGAAGACTGAAGATTTGACTAACAGCTTGGTCGAGGAGGAGTAAGGTTTTAGCGATTAGAAAATCGTTCGATTTCTAAGAGGGGCCAATAAGCCAAATTTCTTCATTTGCCTTGGTGAAGCCGGGAGGGTCACCTGTGGTTTGCTGTCTGAATTGGCGCCAATCGTTCCGGAAACGATTTATTAGAGCCTCGTGCTCGTTTTCTTGTCTCTTGCAATTGGGGGAGCGTTTGAGCCGTTTAAGGGAGCAAAGCTCCTTTTTTAGTTTATGGAAACGATCCCTCTACCGCCAGAATTCAAGCAAGGTAAATTAGTCAAGCGCACGGAAAGCATCTGCCCAAGTTGTTTGCAGAAAATCGACGCTGACGTATATGCGAGAGATGGGCAGGTTTGGATGGACAAGGAATGTGCTGAGCACGGTCATTTTAGCGCTTTGCTCTCAAACGATATCCAAACCTACCTCGTATCAGCGGCAGTAAAAAACAGAGGGGCATCGGGTTGCGGTTGTGAATCTGGAGGTTGTGGCGCCCCCGTTTCAAAAGATAGCGCGGTAGACAATCATAGTTGCACCTTGATGGTCGAAATCACGCAGAAATGCAATTTGACCTGTCCTACGTGTTACGCGGCCTCATCTCCTCAAAACGATGATTTTTTAAGGTTGGATAAGTATCGAGAATTATTGGATACGTTGAGGGAAAAGGAACACGGCGATGCTGATGTGTTACAGATTTCAGGTGGTGAACCTACGCTTCATCCTGATATGTTGGAGATGGTAGACATTGCATATGAAAAAGGTTTCAAGCAGGTCTATGTGAATACAAACGGGATCAAGCTTTCGCAGCGAAAATATGCTGAAACCTTAGCAGCCTCTAAGAATCCGATTTATATTTACTTACAGTTTGATGGTTTAGATAGCAAAACCTACGCTGCTTTGCGCGGTAGCGAGAGGTTGAGTGATGTGAAACAACGAGCGTTGAAAAATTGCGAGGACTTGGGGATCGAGGCAATTCCGATCATGACTTTGACTAAGGGAATCAATGATTCGGAAGTTGAAGCATTTTTGAATGTAGCGCTTTCGTCTTCTGCGGTAAACAAAGTGATGATACAACCAGCAATGTATTCGGGGCGCTATGTGAATCCGCGTCGCTTGGATAGGCTTACTGCTTCAGATACAATTGATCTTATTGTTGAGCAGTCAGGCGTTTTTACGAAGGAAGATTTTACGCCTATTCCTTGTGGCGACCCGAATTGTTTTCGAATGGCATTGGCGATTAGAACAGAAAGTGGTCTGGTGCCTGTTTCACGTTACTTCCCAACTTACGATCAGTGGCAAGACGAATTTGTTGCTAAGGAACTCGAGTCAGTAAGTGATACATTTGACAACGCAGAGGGGCTGTCATCAATGCTGGCTTGGTCTGTTGAGCATGGAGCGATTAGTAAGTTGGAAGAAGATAAAATCGATGAATTATTAGAAGCGGTCGCGCTTGCTTCAATTGGGAAAGGATCAGCCGGTTGGCGAGGGCTTTTCGCTATTGGAATAAAGCCGTTTATGGACGCGTATACATACGATCAAGACAGAATAGATGATTGTTGCGCTCATATTGCATCGCAAGACGGTGAACCAATATCTTTTTGCCAATACAACGCGATTAATCGAGCGAAGGGAGAATTGTAATTATGGAATATAAAAAGGTAGAGTCTCCGTCAACCTTGTGCGGGTGTATTGGATCTTGCGCTACTGTTTATGAGCAACCTTGGGTGCAAGAGTTGCTTGGAGAGAGTTTTCACCCGGGAGGGATGGAATTGACTCGGCGATCAATCGCTTCCCTGGGCTTGAAAAACGGATCTAGAGTTTTAGACGTTGCGAGCGGAACTGGAGTTACAGCGGAAGCATTAGCTGACAGTGGTTTCGCAGTTGTGGGTATTGATGCGAGTGAGAAGCAGGTAAGTGCTGCAACAGAGAGATTTGTGGAGAATTCGCATGTTTCTTTCCGGCATGCGAGCGCTGAAAACATACCTAATGATTTAGGAATGTTTGACGGCGTGTTTTGCGAGTGTGCCTTTAGTTTGGTGTCAGACAAAGACAAAGTTGCTGCCAATTGGGCAAGGGTATTGGCTCTTGGTGGACGTTTAGCTATAAGTGATATGGTTGTTGAGGGCGAATTGCCCGAATCCTTGAAAGGGGAAATGGGAAGTTGGGCTTGTTTGGGAGGCGCTCGTTCTCGGGAAGAATATGAGTTTTTGTTGCGGAAGGCCGGATTTATAAAAATTGAATACGTAGATGAGTCGGAGGCAGTCAAAGAGATGATTTCTATGCTGAAGAAAAAGCTGCTCGTGTATGGCCTCGGAAATCTAACTGACATGATCAAGGACCTTGGCGTTTCTCTTCCTGATTTGTTGTTGGCTCTAAAGGATGCTGCAAGGGCGGCAAATTCGGGGGTACTTTCGTATGGACGTTTCTCTGCGAGTATTGCTTGAGCACTGATTTGCTATGATCGAAGTTACGCCAAAAGACGAACATAATAAGGACTTGATTGAGCGAGTGCATCCAATCGATTGGGTATCTGAGCCTGATCCGAGTGGATATGATTTTGTGGCGATTGGCGGTGGAACGGCCGCACAGATTTCGACGGCGGGGGCCGCTTTATCTGGATTGAAAGTCGCTTTGATTGAGCGTCAGTATATTGGTGGCGATTGCTTGATGGTCGGTTGCGTGCCGTCGAAATCCTTGATTCACGCAGCCAAAATGGCTCACAGAATGCGAACAGCTTCGGAATTGGGAATAGAGGCGAAAGAGGTTCAAGTAAATTTCTCAAAAGTTATGGAAACCCTGCGCGAGAGTCGTTCTGAAATTTCGCTCGATGACTCTGCGGTAAATGTTTCAGCACGTGGAATCGATGTCCTTTATGGGCACGCTCGTTTTACTGGAACCAATACGATTGACCTGAATGGGAAGGAGATTCGCTTTAAGCGGGCGATCGTTTGCACGGGTACGCGTCCTATTCTTCCGAATATTCCAGGATTGGTAGAATCGGATCCATTGACGAATGAATCTGTATTCAATTTAACTGAATTGCCAAAGCGTCTTGCTGTGATCGGGGCAGGTGCGATTGGTTGCGAGCTGGGACAAGCTCTTAACCGGTTGGGTGCCCGGGTGACGATGCTTGTTCGCGACAAACGATTACTTGCAAAAGAAGACCCTAGAGCAAGTGATTATATTTTGAATGCGTTTCAGAAGGAAGGTGTAGAGGTCTTGTTTGAAGCGACTCTTGTGTCGGTTGAGAAAGCAAAGGATGGACTGTTGCTGAAGGTCCAAAAGGGCGATTTCTCTCAGGAGCTTGTTGTTGATCGAATCCTCGTCGCGACGGGTCGAAGCCCGAATGTGGAAAACTTAGGATTGGAAGAGGCTGGCGTTAAGTTCGATCATAAGGGTATTCAAATAGATGACTATCAACGCACCACGAACAAGCGAGTATACGCGGCTGGTGATGTCGCCAATGAATTGAAGTTTACTCACTCGGCGTATGCTTATGGGGAATACGCAGCTATGAATGCATTATTGCCGTTTCGATTATTTAAATCGTCTAAGCGGGTTATTCCATGGTGTACGTATGTTGACCCCGAAGTTGCTCATGTGGGTTGGTCGTATAAAAAATTAATGGAGAACGAGTCAGCTTGGGAGTGTTATGAAAAGTCTTTTTCTGACAATGACCGTGCTCAGGTAGAGCGTTCGACTGACGGGTTCGCAAAACTTTACGGGCTTAAAAGCAACGGCAAACTGATCGCCGCGACCGTGGTTGGAGAGAGTGCAGGAGATTTGATCGGAGAGATGTCATTAGCGATCACAACAGGGAGAAAATTGAGCGATATTGGGAGTACGATACACTCTTATCCCACACGTTCTGATATTTATAGACTAGCAATAGAAAACTACAAATCAAAGCAAGTGACTCCCATTTTGAAGTCATTCTTTAAGTTTTGGTTTAAATTGATTCATTAAGGCCTGTTTCCGAACGCTTTTCTGTAAGCTAGGGGAGACAAGCCATTTCGCTTTTTGAATTGGCGGGTGAAATAGTTGCTGTCGTTAAATCCAACTTCCAATGCCACTTGGGATATTGGGAGTTTTGTCATTTGTATGAGCTGCGTCGCTTTTTGCAGCCGTATCTGAATTAAATACTCTAATGGAGGAAATCCAGTTGCTTTGGTAAATGTCCTCATAAAATGGCTACGCGATAAGCTAGATAGTTTTACGAATTCATCCAATTGCCAATCGCTGGCATAGTCTTGCTCCATTTTACTTATCACTGTACCGACCCGAAGGAGGGCCTCTGAGTTTGTTGATTTAGAGTCCTGATACGATCGAGACAGAAATACGATAAGGTCCACTAATTTACCAAGCAGTGCAGCTTCGTACCCATCAGGTTGTTCGATAACCTCGCGTTCCATCTCCAAGGCGATACGTTCTGCTTGAGAAAATGCGATTCGTTCGAGGCTTAAGTGGCTCGAAAATCGATGTTGCTTGCGGAAGACGGGTTCAAGGAGAAACAATGCGCAGTACCCAGGTATTTTAAGAAGCCGGTTTTCTGGTAAGCCGATCTGACTGGGCTCGTACATTACGTTGATCATTTCTAAGCGATCACGTTGCCTGTAATAGTGGTTTTGTTGTCCTTGAAGAACAAAAACGTCGCCTGCAACGATTGGGAATTCTTCGTCTTCCAAGCAATGAATAGCGGTTCCGCTAGTGACCAAGGTGAGCTCGTTAAAGTCATGCGCATGCTTCACTTCTGTTAGGTCATGTTCATGGGACGATTGGCCCATCGTTTCGGTCCTTACAATTCTTACCGTTATTGGGTAAGCGGGGTCTTCAAAATAGTCTTCGCCTCTGGCAAGCAGCTCGTTCATCGTTCATTCAGAAAAATAAATATAGCGAAATCTTGATGAGATTATTGTGCTATAAAATGAGAAAATGATTAAGGCAAAGCTTGTAAGATTCTGCCATAATAAAATTCCTCAATTAGCCCCGAGTATTATTTCGAACAATTTTGCTATTCGATTATTTCGTGGCGGGCGATTTTGGGATTAAAATAATTTAATTAAGCATAATGAGCATAATCACAGGAGATAAGGAATATTTTCCAGGTATAGGAGCTATCCAGTTCGAAGGTCGCGAGAGCGACAACCCTATGGCTTTCAAGTGGTACAATCCAGAGCAAGTCGTTGCGGGAAAACCGATGAAAGAGCTAATGCGATTTGCGATCGCATACTGGCACACATTTTGTGGTGTTGGTGGGGATCCGTTTGGCCCGGGAACGAAGGAGTTTCCATGGGCAGCGGCAGACGATGCTGTAGGGCGTGCTAAGCTAAAAATGGATGCAGCGTTCGAGTTTTTCACAAAAATTGACGCTCCCTATTATTGTTTTCATGACTTCGACCTCATCGAAGAGGGCGGTTCGTTTGCAGAATCGGAAAGCCGACTTCAACAAATCGTTGCTTACGCAAAAGAAAAGCAAAAGGCATCTGGAGTAAAGTTATTGTGGGGTACTGCTAACCTCTTCAGCAATCCGCGTTATATGAATGGTGCGGCGACGAATCCAGATTTCAATACATTGGCGTATGCTGGAGCCCAATTGAAGAATGCGATCGATGCGACGATTGAGCTCGGCGGTGAGAACTATGTTTTCTGGGGAGGTCGCGAAGGTTATATGTCTTTGCTGAATACGGACATGAAGCGCGAAAAAGCTCACTTTGCTCGTATGCTGACGATGGCCCGTGACTATGCTCGTTCAAAAGGGTTTAAGGGGAATTTCTTGATTGAACCAAAACCAGCTGAACCGTCTAAGCATCAGTATGATTTTGATTCGGAGACTGTGATTGGTTTCTTGCGAGAGCATGATCTTTTAAATGACTTTAAACTGAACCTCGAAGTGAATCACGCAACTCTTGCAGGACATACATTTGACCATGAGCTCCAGGTGGCAGCCGATGCGGGGATGCTTGGTAGTATCGATGCAAATCGTGGAGATTATCAAAACGGTTGGGATACTGACCAGTTCCCGATGAATGTACCTGAGCTTGTTGAGGCAATGCTCGTTATATTGAAAGCCGGAGGCCTTGCCGGTGGGGGTGTGAATTTCGATGCGAAGACACGACGCAACTCAACTGATTTGGAAGATATCTTTATTGCTCATATTGCCGGTATGGATGCCTTTGCTCGTGCGACTGTTATAGCTGACAAGATTTTGAATGAGTCTAAGTTGCCGAGCCTGAAGAAGGAGCGCTACGCGTCCTTTGATTCTGGCGACGGAGCAAAATTTGAAGCGGGTGAGCTTTCACTCGAAGGTCTTTATGCTCTTGGAAAAGGGAGTGGTGAACCGAAAGCTATTAGCGGCAAGCAAGAGCGTTATGAGCAAATATTGAACGACTATTTGTTCTAGGAAAAAAATTTGGCGTATAGTCAATTAGCGTATTGGTTTGATAATAAGAGAGGCGGCTGGGTGACCAGTCGCCTCAGTCGTTTTTATGACTCTCCACGTCTTCCTCTAAAGAATCAAAGCTCCGAGACGTTTCGATAATCGAGATGAATATAGAGGCCGTGGTGAGTAAGAGACCAAGCATAAAAACAGCTACGGTAAGATTTGATATGTTACTTTGAGTGACGAGTGAAAGAGTGAGCATCATCACAGTCACGAGATAACATCCCATAGCTGTATATAACCCAGTGATACTGTTTCGCAGTAAAAGGCTGCGGTTTTTAAGCCATTTGATTTGGATATCGAGTGAGTGAGAATAATCGATGTTTTCTCTGGTGCCCTGGTAACTGAGTGTCCGGATAGCGTGTACGACTTTGCTGAACCGATTCTGTAAGCCCCAAACGAGGGTTGCACAGGAGGTCATCATTAAAAAGGGTCCTAAGATCGCTTGGTAGCCAGCGAAGGTATTTTCTGCTAGATCATTCATCTGATGTTTCTAGTTGAACGATTTTGTAGGAAAGAAAGGCTTCTCGGGTAGCGTTCCATATGCCGCTAAAGAGGAATGCAAGAGCGAGTCCAAATAATGTGAATACGGATATGCTAGAATTAAATACGTTTAAGATGTTAAGTCCGAGGGATATGGATGAGGTTGCTAGGAGAAAGACTGTGCAGTAGAAGCAAATGATAGCATTTCTGACGAGCCTGGCACGCTGCATTAGGGAATTGATTTGCTTGGTTTTTCGCTCGATCAGAATTTCGTCGCGTTTGTTGGTTTCGCGAGCTTGTCGTCTGAGATTGTTTAGTTCTCGAATGACAGATGCGAGCGTGCTGTATTTTGTTTGAAGGCCTGCTAGGAGTAGGCCAACTCCTGTGAATAGAACGGCCGGCGCGAGTGAGGCGTTAATAAATTTGATGGCGGTTTCGAGAGTCATAGCGTTGTTGGAAGGTCTTAAAAAATCACGCAGCAATTTTAGTTGAAGGACTAAGCGCGATTCGAAAGTCTGTCAATTATCGCTGATATTGCAGTGGTGTTTCAAAACTACGCTCTTTATCCGCACATGACGGTTTTTCAACGCATGGCGTTGCGTTGAGACTAGCTAAGGTTTCGAAGAAAGAGAATTGCAACACGTGCTACTTCTGCTGCGGAGATACTGGGTTTAGAAGGATTTGTTGCAAGAAAACCTCAGGCTCTTTTAGGGGGGGGGACGTCAGAGAGCTGCGGTAGGCAGAGCGATTGTGAGAAGCCCGGAGATATCCTGTCTTTAGGGTACAATTCTTCCGCAATGCTTCAGAAGGCGTTGTTAAAGGACGTATCGAATTAGTTGAGATGCTTGGAGCAGAACCCCTGTTTCACATAGATGGAGCGGGGACAACGGTTATTGTTCTGTCTCAGAGAAGATCGACCTTTTGTGTATCCGTTGAAGTCGGTTTAGGCATCGCGAACAGCAGAATGCATTCTTTTGATCCTGTAAATGGTGCTTCTCTGAGGTCTGGGATTCGCGAGGAATTGGAATTCTGCGTTTAAGGCGTGAATCGAATTTCTAAAGGTTTTAACTACTGGTTACCAATACTTAAGGGTGTTTTGGATGCATTTACTTACAGCAAGACAGTTATGGATTATTTGTAGTCGTTATAAGTGAAAACAATTAAATTCTAGTTGATGAAATAGTATTTCGGGTGTACAGATTGAGGCGTGTTAAACACCAGTGGCATTTGTTGCTGTTTCGTTATGAATGAAAAAATTGGCAAACTGAGAGCAATTCCTAAGGTGAGCGTGGAAAAATCTTATGATTGCAGAATTCTTTTGATAGAGAAATCTAATGCAGTGACGCTTGTCATACGATCTTTGCTACACGGTGCGGAACAGTTAGATTGCGACATCGAGCATAGGTTTACATTAGAGGAATGTTACGGCGAGTTGGGAAGAGGTGGTTACGAGCTTTTGATTTTGGATGCGTCTTTGCTTGTGGAGGAGGCTGATAATTCAATTAAAGAGCTCTTCGAGTTGTCCTCATCCTCCATCATCGTTTTGGCGGAACCAATATTAGAGAATTTGGCACAACGATGTCTTCGGTTAGGAGCGGATGAGTACGTACTGAAGAGGGACTTGAATAATGATTACCTCACGCGAGTAGTTACGTATATACTCGAGCGAGACAATTTGAAGCGTGAATTAGTAGCTGCAGAAAAGAAAGCAGAAGCGGCGCAGCAGGCGAAGAATGAGTTTTTATCGATAATTAGCCATGAGATAAAAACGCCTATGAATGGGGTTATCGGCGGTCTCGATTTGTTATGCGAATTCGAACTTCCGGAAGACATTCGAGGTATTGTGGAGTTGGCCCAAAGGAGTGCTCACAGCCATAATCGATTGCTTTCTGATTTGTTAGATCTCGTGTCGTTACAGGGAGGAATTCCGACATTCCAGAGAGGTCATTTTGGCGTTGGTGGGTTATTGGAGTCAGCAATCGCGGGCGTCTCTTTTTTGGCGGAATCTAAGGATTTGGTGATAAATAAGGTGGTTGAGGAGAGCGTACCAGAAATCTTGATAGGGGACGAACGTCGCATTCGAATGGTATTACTCAATTTGCTTGGTAATGCAGTTAAGTTTACCGAAAGCGGTGAGGTTAAAGTTACGGTTTCTATGAAAACCGCACAGGAGTTACGATTTTCAGTTTCGGACACTGGCATCGGGATCCCGGAGGACAAATTTAATAGGATATTCGAAGTGTTTGGTCAGGCAGATACATCGCTAAATCGAGAGTATGATGGGGTAGGTTTAGGTCTCGCGATAAGTAAGCGTATGGTAGAGGCAATGGGAGGCTCCATTGATATGAGGAGCGAGCTAGATGTTGGTTCCGAATTCATATTCTCGGTGAAGCTTGATTCTCGTGTGACTTTGTAAGTATCCAAAAATCGTTTCATGTAAATTGCTTGGCATAAGCGAGAAGCGTGCTAATCATAGGAATAATGAAAGACGGTATCGACGCTTCTGCTCTACTGGACAATTTGTGGCCTATGGCGACGGTAGTTGCTGTTGCCGGATTGGCTGTTTTCTTAAATAATCGTTACTTTGAGCGGCGCTCAAAAAAATTGGGGAAGAAGCAAAATTTCTTGAAGCAAATGACTTTGCTGGGGATCTCGGTTGCATCGGTGATCGCACTGTTGATTGCTTTACCAATAAGTTCGACGGTGAAGGACCAATTGCTTGGATTGTTTGGTTTGGTGGTTACTGGAATGATTGCTTTGTCTTCGACTTCGTTTGTTTCCAATGCGATGTCGGGCCTGATGATTCGCACTATAGGATCTTTTCGCTCTGGAGATTTTATCCGAGTGGGAGAACATTTCGGGAGAGTGTCTGAACGTGGCTTATTTCATACGGAAATTCAGACTAAGAGTCGCGAGCTTACGACCTTGCCGAACTTGTATTTGATATCGAATTCAGTGACGGTTGTTCGAAGTTCCGGCGTTGTTGTATCCACAAATGTATCATTGGGCTACGATACAGATAATACTGTGATTGAGCCGTTGCTAAAGGAAGCTGCCGATAAAGCAGGGTTGAAGGATGTGTTCGTACAAGTCACGGAATTGGGTGATTTTTCAGTCGTTTATCGTGTAGCGGGATTGCTCGAGGATGTGAAGCAATTGATTTCGACTCGATCCAAACTGAATGTACAAATTTTGGACATACTGCATCAGGCGAATATCGAAATCATGTCGCCTAATGTCATGATGCAGCGACCAATTCCTGATTCCAAAGTTTTGATACCAACGTCGCGCTGCAAACCAGAAAGCGATGTTTGCGAGACGGATATCCCTGAATCGAAGATATTCGATAAAGCAGAGGAAGCGGAACACCGAGAACAATTGGAGTTCCGCTACGAGGAACTTTGCGCTCAAGTAGAATTATTGGAGACGCGCATCAAAAAAGTGCCTGAGGAACGACAGGTTCGTTTACAGCGTCGAATAGATTCGTTGAATGAAAAGATAGCGACGATGGCGAAGGAGTTAGGTTATTCGAGCAGTTCAAAATCGTGAGAACGCATAAGCTTTGCTCAAGAAATGAAATTGTCTCGTAGAACTTTTCTCACTTCCTTGAGTGTCGTTCCAGCCGCGGCCCTTGCGAGCGTTTGCCACGTGAGGTTTCGAGAACCGACCTGGTATGAAATCACGGAGAAAAACCTGAAAATAAGAAATTTAGACAAACCGCTCAGGATACTTCACCTTTCCGATTTACACGCGTCTCCGTCAGTGAGCTTAAGCGATATAGAAAATGCGATAGATAAATCGCTTGAATTGAATGCGGATATCGCATTTCTCACTGGCGACTATATTACCAACGATCTTCGAGAGCCCGTTGAGTACGGACGTATTCTTAAGAAATTGTCCGATCAGATGCCTACATTTGCTTGTATTGGAAATCATGATGGAGGGAAATGGGCAGAATCACATCACGGATACAAAGATTTCTCGGAAGTAGCCGGATTGCTAAGCGCGAGTGGAATTAATTTACTGTTTAACCAGAAAATAGATACAACTGTACGGGGTTCAGAAATTACTATTGTAGGTCTTGGCGACATTTGGTCCCATGACTGCAAACCGAAATTAGTGTTAGAAGAGGAGCGAGAAGAGAATAACCCAATTTTCGTTTTAAGCCACAACCCTGACAGCAAATCCGAGCTTAAAAAATATGATTGGGACCTAATGTGTTGTGGCCACACACACGGAGGACAATTGGTTATTCCGATACTGGGATTGCGTCCATTTTTACCTGTAAGAGACAAGTCCTTTCCTGAAGGAATTTTGTCGCTGGAGAATAAATATATTCATATCACCAGAGGTATTGGCAATTTACATGGATTGAGGTTTAATTGCCGCCCAGAGATTAGTATTTTGAATGTATCGTAGAAGAGCGCCAATTTTTGAAAATGGGAAACTCGACGTTTTTCGTTAACGCTGTTCGCTACCTATCAACGTAACTAAATTCCAAGCGGGAGTCGTAAGGGATTCCCCGTTGTCCGAGAATTTTGTTGCGTATGAACTTTTTCCAGTTTTTTTGGAGGGAGTTATGAAATCAAACCAAGATCAGTTTTCTGTTTTAAACATCAGTGCTTCAAATACTGGTGGATCTTGGTGGCGTTTATCGGCTTGGCGATGGCGTAGCTAATTTATTCTACGCTGATTTATTTCGTCGAGCCTGACTCTCATTTGAGATGTCAGGTTTTTTTGTGCTCAAAACCTTTAAACTCAGATTTACCATGACTCATTTAATTGATAACACACGTACTTACTTTTTTGGCCGCTCCTATTATGAAATCGTTTCTTGCTTTGGATTGCACGAAGGTACTTTGACCGGAAAACGGATTCTCGATTGCTCTGCAGGGCCGTCGTCCTTTGCTGCGGAAGCTCCTAAGCATGGCTTTGAGGTGGTTGCTTCAGATCCAGTTTTTTATAGGGGGTATGATTCTCTGAAAACTCTAGCGTACTCCGATTATGAAGCGATGTTTGCTCGAGTAAGAGCGAAGTCGGGACTCTTCGTAGAGAAGACTTTCAAAAGCGTTGAGGAAGCGGAAAAAGATCGCTACGGAGCTCTGAAAATATTCCTGGAGGATTACAAAAAATATTATCCAGTAGGGCGATACATTTCAGCGGAACTGCCGCGACTGCCATTTGAAGATTTATCTTTCGGTACGGTGATTTGCGGACATCTGTTGTTTTTGTATTCGTTTGACTATGACTTCCATGTCGAATCTATCCTCGAAATGTGCCGAGTAGCCGCAGAAGAGGTTCGAATTCACCCGTTAGTGACAATGAGTGGTGAGATGCATCCGGAGGTTGGTCCATTGATGGAGTTACTTGTATCCAAAGGTTATCGACCGGAGATTATCGAGGTCGATCACGAATTCTTCAAGGGCAGTAATAAAACAATGGTTATCCGAAAATAGTTGATGTCTCGAATTTCAAGAACGCTTAGCCGATTTGAGGCGACCATTGCTTGATAGCAGAATGGCTATGGGGCGTGTTTGCGGGAAATGCGAACAGATGATCATACCAATTACGGTGATAGGAACGCACAAGAACATTCCCGTAACGCCCCAGACTGCTCCCCAAAGGCTGAGCGAAAGGAGGATTACCAGTGGGCTCAGGTTCAATGAATTCCCCATGAGTTTCGGCTCTATGAAGTTTCCGACGAGCACTTGGCAGGCGGCAACGCCACCAATTACTGCGATAATTGGTAGGGGGGTATCGAAGGCAACGAGTGCAAGTAGTGATGGAAAAAGAGTGGCGAGAATCGAACCGACTGTTGGAATGAAATTGAAGAAAAAGATCAGCATCCCCCAAAAGGCGGCGAAGTCCAAACCAACGATTGCCATAATAGCGTAGCTAAGAAGCCCCGTTAAGATGCTTGAGAATGTTTTGATGCCTATGTAGGTGCGGGTGTCCTTGTCGATTTGGCTGATCAGCTCAAGAAGCTCTTGTTCTCGGATTGTCCCTTTTGACATGGCTCGCAGCTTTGGGCTGAAGCTTCGCTGCTCTAACAAGAGAAACATAACATAGATGCTGATAATTCCAGCGTTGCCTGCGAGGGAGGTCAACGCTCCTGCGAGGCTGCCAACCATGCCGCTGAAATCAAATTGGTTCACAAAATCTCGTAAGCTAGGTGGCTGCTCGAAGGGGAGGAGTTCATACGCTTTGTCGACCAACGGAATCACCTTTTCTTGGTAGGAAGGGGCGGTCTGTATGACATCGTTTACGTTTTGCGTGATAAAGCTGAATAGGAGCCCGAGAAGACCAATGATGAGAATGCCCGACCAAATATAGCGTAATGAAGCAGGGAGGCTTTTGCCTTTGATCTTAATTTTGGTGATCGCGAATGATACGACGTTGATTAAGTACCAAATGAATACCGCGAGCACAAACGGAAGGATGAGATCCTTGCCGATATTGAGAATGTAGAAGGAGATTACGGTAATGGCGAGCCATAGGAAGCTCTTGAAAAGTGGGCTGGATCCCAAAGGAGTCGAATTGGTCATAGGTCGGATTTTTTCGAAGGTTGGTCGAGATCGCGCTAAAAAGCCAGATTGTTTATTGGGCGTTACGAAACCTCGAATGGGTCTAGAAAAAAGTTTTTATAAAAAGAAACCATAAAAAGAACGTGGGGTCTCATTCAAACGTAAGAGATCTTCGTTCTAAGGATGTAGATAGTTTTATTATATAGGGAAAAACATTTTTCTGGTGTGGATTTGAGGAACCAGAAAACTAGAGGAGGGCCCGGGCGGATGGGGATTCGCCCGGGTTTTGCTGTATTTGAGGAATTCTTATTGGAGGAAAATTTCTCGGCAGTGAAATATTGAGGATTGCTCTCTTTCAATGTCTGGCATTTTGTCGCCCCATATTTTGAACTAGAAAGCAATGGCTTTGACGTACTCCGATCTCGTTAAGAAAGAACTGTTAACGCAACCCATCTATCAACCGGGTAAACCAATCGATGATGTGGCACGGGATTTGGGCTTGGATCCAGCGACTATTCTAAAACTGGCTTCTAACGAAAACCCACTGGGTCCATCGCCTCAAGCGATTGAAGCAGGCAAGCAATCGATGGAAAGCGTCCATTTGTATCCTGATGGTGGTTGCTATAAGCTCAAGGAGTCACTCTCGCAGTACTTTGGGCTGAATCCGGATCAGTTTATAATCGGCAACGGTTCGAACGAGGTCTTGGAAATATTAGGGCACGCTTTCGTGGATAAAGGTGATGAGGTTGTGATGGCTGAGGGCGCGTTCATTGTTTATAAATTGGTAACGCTGCTATTTGGAGGTACTGCAATCGAAGTGCCGATGGTAGATTATCGTCACGACTTGAAAGCCATGATTGATGCGATAAACGAGAAGACTAAGCTCGTCTTTATTGCTACGCCCAATAACCCGAGTGGCACTGCAAATGAGGAGGAAGAGTTGCATGCATTTGTGAATGCCCTTCCGGATCATGTCGTTTGTGTTATCGACGAGGCTTACGCGGAGTACTTGGATCCGGCTCCTAATTTTCTGCCTCTGATCGAGGCGGGGAAGAAAATTTTCTGCACGCGGACATTTTCCAAAATCTATGGCTTGGCAGGATTGCGAATAGGCTACGGTTACGGCGACGCTGAATTGGTCGGCTTGCTCAACCGGGCTCGTGAGCCTTTCAATTCAAACACCCTGGCTCAGGAAACTGCGTGTGCTGCCTTGCTGGACGATGATTGGGTAACAAAATGTCGCGAAGCGAATGCGGCGGGCCTTCAGCAGTTAGAGTCTGGGTTTTCAGAACTGAATTTGGAATTTATAAAAAGTTTCGCGAACTTCGTAACAGTCAGAATTGGCGATGGCGCCGATGCATTTCAAAAACTGCAAAATGCAGGAGTTATTGTGCGTCCCCTCGCTCCGTATGGCATGCCAGAATGGGTTCGCGTTTCTGTAGGCTTGAGTGAAGAGAATGAACGAGCACTGCTTGAGATTAAAAATTACCTTTCAAATGGCTAATATTAACGGTTGCATTGATGCCTTCAAGGCATGTATCTCTCGGATCTGTAAGTGATTTTATCCAACACTCAATTAGTCCTTTTCGTAGTCGGAGTCGCTGCGTCTCATGTGTTCAACGCTGTTTTTGTAGCGGTCGAATTTAGCTTAGTGAAACTGCGTTACACGCGTTTCGGAACTGGCCGCATGAAGGAAGCCCGCCAGAGCGAAGGCGTAGCGAAGCTTTTGGATGACATGAGCTCTAGCGTAAAGCTGCTTCGTTTTGGGATCACCGTTTGTACGATGGCAGCTGGCTTTTTGTTAATTCCAGTAATATTGGCGATTTCTTCGCAGGAGAGCTTTGGAAGTGGCGAATACTCGGCCTGGGTAGTGGCTGTTGGTTTTGTCTTGGCTGTTGGCTTGCACTATATTTTTGGCGAACTCGTACCTCGGTCGATCGCACTGTTTTACCCAGTGCAGGCGATCCGTGTGTTGCTCCCCGTAGTGCAAGTATTCGCGTTTGTGTCATACCCGTTTCGGGGGCCGGTGAATTGGGTCGCAACTGGAGTCTTACGTTTGATGAGGTTAAACCCAACCAACGATTTGAATTTGTTGGATGTAGAAGCGCAAATTCGCTCTGTCCTAAGCGAGGGCGATGAGCTCCCGGTGATGGCAGAAAGCATAATGAGTAATGCGCTAGAATTGAGAAAGCGGGTTGCTTACGATATAATGATTCCGAGAAATCAGTTACGCTATTTCAATTTGGAAGACTCCTTGGAAGAGAGCTTGGCAATCGCTCGTGAAACGGGACACACGCGCTTTCCACTTTGTAATGAAGATTTGGATCATTGCGTTGGGATTATCCACATTAAGGATGTGTTTCGTAACAGTACGCAATCGGGTAGCATTGACCTGAAGAGGATGAAGCGACCAATGCTGCGTTTCCCTGCAGAGGAGCCATTGGAAAGGGTGTTGCAACGCTTTCTGAAACAGAAAAAACATTTTGCTCTTCTGAGAGATGAGTTCGGTGGCACAATTGGAGCAATTACGCTCGAAGATGTTCTGGAGGAGCTTGTTGGAGAAATTCAGGATGAGTTTGACAACGAACTCGAATTGATGACTCAAATCGACGATGATACTTATGTCGTGGACGGACTGACTCCATTGCACGATCTTGCAGAAGAGATAGGGCTCGAGCTAACTTCAGCGGAAGTGTCGACATTTGGCGGATACATAACTCTAGAGCTTGGTCGGATGCCAACCTTGAACGAAGTGTTCCGTATTGGAAATTTGGAAATCACTGCGACAAACGTCGATGATCGACGTATTTTATCAACTACGCTAACTGTTCTCAAACCTGAAGAGGATGAGCAAGGCGAGGAGTAGTGTCTGGCTATTGGCTCGCGGCACGGCGAAGTCGATCATTTATAGCTAGTCCTAGCTCGAGTTCGGGTGCTTCTTCTGCGATGATTAAGTCGAAATGACTTTCGTCGAGTCGTCTCAATGCTGAGAATAGGTTTGCAGCAATTTGATCGAGTTGACCACCTTCAGAAAGCCAAAAAATATTATCTGTCTTGGATCTCGTATCTGATGGTTTTCTCAAGAATAGGAAAGCGGTGTTTTGCGAAGCGTTTTCGGCTTCTTTGGCAGTTATCGGCGTATTTCGTAGCTTGAGGCACGTTTTGGGGCTGTAATGCTTGGGGAGGGCTCCTGGGGCGAGAGCTGCTTGGTTTGGCTTTAAATCCTTAGGCGGTTTGGCGATTTCTCTATCCAATGCCTTTTCGAGAGCTTCGGTGGCTAGAGCTCCATATCTCAAAATCCTTGGAGCGTTGGGATTTCGAATATCGATAATCGTTGATTCAAGTCCATGTTCACACGAGCCGCCGTCTAGGATGTATTCGATTTTGTTTCCCAATCCTGATTGGACATGTTCTGCAGATGTAGGGCTGATGTAAGAAAATGGATTGGCGCTCGGGGCGGCCAAAGGAAATTCACAGCCCTCGATCAATCTCTTAAATACTGGGTGTGCGGGACATCGTACAGCAACAGAGTCGAGTCCAGAGGTGACAATGTCTGGGACGATCGACTTCTTGGGAAGAATCATCGTAAGAGGGCCAGGCCAAAACTTATCCGCGAGTTTTTTCGCTAGGCCGTTAGGAGTGCAAATCTTGGAAATCGATTCAAAGTTGGGTACGTGGCAAATTAACGGGTCATTCGACGGACGTCCTTTTGCTACGAAGATTTTTTGACAGGCTTCGGCATCGAGAGCGTTGGCGGCTAGTCCATAAACAGTTTCTGATGGAATGCCTACTAAGCCTTTAAAAGACAAAAACTTACGTAATAAACGTAAGTTTTCCTCAGTTGGTTGTAATATTTGTGCCACCGTGAAATGGTAGGTTTAAAAAGCAGGCAACCTTCCCGCGTGTTTGTAAGATCTCCGAAGAGAAATTACTTCATCAATAGCATGTTGCGAGCGCGCTTGATAGACTTCTTAACCTTGCGCTGTTGTGCAGCGGAAAGGCGAGTCATCTTGCGTGGAAGGATCTTCCCTGTTTCAGTTACGTAGCGGCTCAAGATATGAGCATGCGTAAAGTCCATGTTTTGTGGGACTAGGCTCTGTGTCTTTTTTTCTTCTGTGCTCATAAGGAATGGGGGACCGTAGGGTTTCACTTACCCTTGTCAATAACGGAAACGACAATTTTATTTGGCTACCTGTCCGCGGAAAACTGTAATGGTAGTGAATATTGTATCGTGAAAAGTGAGGTTCTTCTCATGTAGTAGCTGTCTTGTCGAATACTGGTAGGGCCACCGGGAATCGAACCCAGATCTAAAGTTTAGGAAACTCTTGTTCTATCCGTTGAACTATGGCCCCAAGAAAGTCGTGAGGAGTGAGTGCCAAAGGGTGAGTATTTGTGCAACTCCTTTAAGATGCTTTTTGTGGAAACCGATAAAGGAGGTCAAGCTCTGGGAGGGTCAAACTTTGCTAGGGGAGCTTGATTTCACCGCTGGCGATTTTTGCGATGGTGTCGGGATAAAGGAAGTGTTCTTGCGTGAGGACGCGGGCTTGTAGGATTTCGGGTGTGTCCTCTGGGAGGACAGGTACTTCTACTTGCTGTAAGATAGGACCTTCGTCGTAGACTTCGTCGATTAAGTGTACGGTGGCTCCGGACTTGGTTTCTTTGGCGGCGATGACGGCTTTGTGAACGTTCATACCATACATCCCTTGGCCCCCGAATTTTGGTAGGAGAGCTGGATGAATATTTAGGATGCGGTTGTGGTATGCCTTTAAAACGCGCGGGCCGATTTTTTT
Source organism: Puniceicoccaceae bacterium K14 (assembly GCA_022538095.1). Lineage (GTDB taxonomy): Bacteria > Verrucomicrobiota > Verrucomicrobiia > Opitutales > Opitutaceae > JAKYXN01. The sequence continues at coordinate 159,279 of JAKYXN010000002.1, forward strand.
CATGTATCCAGCGAGCACTACAAGCTCCACTTGGGCATCTTTTAACGAATTGAGGATCGCTTGATCGAGAGCATCTTCGTCCGGATGTGTTTTGCCATTTAATACAGCAAATGGCATGTTCGCTTTTTGGGATCGCTCGATGGCTCCTGCGGTGCGATTGTTACAAACTAATAGAGCGGGGATGGCTTTGATCGAACCGATCGCACACGCATCGAGAATTGCTTGCATGTTGCTGCCGCCGTGTGATGCCAAAAATCCTAACCTCATAGAGCGGCGAAGGTTAGGTTTGATCGTGTGGATAACAAGCTTGAACTACTAGGCAAAGAAACTACTGGCGATTGCTGCGAGCCCAGCGAGGGCACAGTAGGCTGCGAAGTAAATCAATTTTCCTTTAGCCACAATACTGATCATCCATTTGCAGGCCATGAACCCGGAAAGGAAAGCAGCGATGAAGCCGACGAGAAGAGGAGTGGCACTGACTGAGCTGTTGGCCATGCCTCCATCGAGAACTTCTTTAGCGTTAGCTCCGATGATCGGAACGAGTACCATAAGAAATGAGAATCGAGCGGCTTTGGCTTTATCGACTCCGAGAAGTAGGCTGGTTGCAATGGTTGATCCAGATCGGGAAATTCCAGGCATAACGGCGAACGCTTGAGCGAAGCCGATGACAATTGCTTTTTTGAAAGTTATTGGCCCACCGACTTTAGGAGCGTAATAAGTAAACGCGAGTAATGCGCTGGTGATAAGTAGCATGAAGCCAACAAACACAACGTTATTGCCGAATAGGCTTTCTACTTGGTCTTTGAAAAAGAGGCCGATGAATACTACGGGAATCGCTGAAAGGGCGAGCATTGCGATGTATTGAGTCGATTCGTTCCACTGAAATTTGAAGAGGTCCTTCAACAATTGTAGAATGTCTTTGTAGAAAACGACTATGGTGCTGAGAACGGTGGCTCCGTGAACGACTACGGTGAAAGTCACGTCTTCCTTGGCTTCGACTCCGAGAATCGCTTTCCCAAGTTCCAGATGTCCGCTACTGCTGATTGGCAGAAATTCGCTGAGGCCTTGGATGAGGCCGAGTATAATCGCTTCTAAGATTGACATAGTTGGTTATAAGCTAGCTGGATTTTTGAATGGATTAGATGAATTCAGAAAGGGATGGCGAGCCCTAAGATCGGCAGGAAGACCGAGCTTATTTAATCTCAGCTAGTAGTTGTGCGGTCATTTCTTGAGCTTGGCAGCCGTAGTGACCTCCGAATAGATAGAAGTGATTGAGGCAATGGTAGAGGTTGAACTAAGCCGCTGCGCGGCATTTTGGGATTAGCTTCTTTCATTTTGAGTTGGAGTGCCGGCAGTCCCTTTGCCATTCGACAAGCTCAGGC
>JAKYXN010000300.1 GCA_022538095.1 Puniceicoccaceae bacterium K14
GATTTACCATTGAATTCGAGGAAAGAATGCCTCTAAACTACAAATAACCGCGCATCAGAAAAAGCTAGTTACACAAAATAACTTACACCTCCGAATCAAGGAATGGCCCCTTTGGTTTTTCCCCTTTAGTTTCCCCCCTGGGAAAACTGTTACCTATGTCAGTGGGTCGTACCTTGGTCCCTCTTGGCACCTTTTAGCCCTCCCCTTCGTTGGATCGTTTCATTAAATTCTTGTAACAGGCAGTTTGGAATGAATCTTAGGGGTTATGGATGAATCAACTTTTCGTATCTACGTAGGGCTCGGCGTTTCTTTTGTCATGTCAATGGGCTTTATTCCCCTTGGGTCTAATACCTCGAAGCTTGCTTCGGCTTTTTTTGTTTGGATATTGAGTGATGGAAAGTCGTTACGTTCACAAGAGGCATA
>JAKYXN010000301.1 GCA_022538095.1 Puniceicoccaceae bacterium K14
GCTTCCGGGACGAACGCGAGCGTCACGGGCCTGAGCGCGAACACGAACTACTCTTTCACGGTGAGCGCCTACGACGCCTCCGACAACGAGTCGGCACAGAGTGCCGCGATCAACGTGATGACGACAGTGGGAGGTACCGGCGATTCGGAGCCTCCGAGCGTGCCTACTGGCCTGGCCGCGAGCAACGTCGGTGAGACTTCCGTCGATCTCGATTGGGTGGCGTCGACCGACAACGTGGGCGTGGCCGGCTACTACGTGTACACCGATGGGGCCAACCCTTTCATCGCGTCGGGGACGAGCGCGAGCGTCACGGGCCTGAGCTCGGAAACGAACTACTCTTTCACGGTGAGCGCCTACGACGCCTCCGACAACGAGTCGGCGCAGAGTGCCGCGATCAACGTGATGACGACAGTGGGAGGTAC
>JAKYXN010000302.1 GCA_022538095.1 Puniceicoccaceae bacterium K14
AACATGTGGGTTCCGATGTCGCAAATGGCTCCGTTTCCGAATCCCCACCAATTCCGCCAACGGGTGGGCGAGTATAATGGACTGTAAGGGCGAAAAGGCCGATCTCCTAGCCAGCCAAGCCAGTCGAGCCCATTTGGGATTGGTTCTTCTTCCGCTAGCGTTTTAGACCAGACAGATGTATCAGGCTTAGGCCACGCGGACAAATTCTTAATTTTTATAAATTCTTTGCTTGCAATAAGATATCGAATTAGCACATAGTATCCAATGTCAAATTACAAATCTGATGAAATGCCCTCGGACATTCGAGAGGAGCTAAAAAAATTAAGAACGCTTACCGTCAGGAGGTAAGCGGCGGTCGCGGCCGCCCTAGTTCGAACATAGAGGCGACATTAAACGGGATTTGGTGGATCCTGTGCACTGG
>JAKYXN010000303.1 GCA_022538095.1 Puniceicoccaceae bacterium K14
AACAGCCGACAAGGTAGAGCTCAGCGACGTATAAGTAGCTTCGCTATATAAACGCGAACCATCAGGTCCATATATCTGCAACCAAGGGTCGTACGAAGAATCCACTTCGGAAAGGTCAACTATCAACGTATCTCCTTCAACAGCATCGTACCAATACACATCAGTATCTCCCAAAGAAAAATTACCTGTCTCCGCTTGACCGCTAATCAGCAAGCTACCTTCGTCATCCGCATTCTGTTCACCCGGAACGCGGCTAAGCAACACTTTGTAATCGCCAAATCCAGTACTACCCCATTCGCGCACTACAATGTAATATCTACCTGCTGAAACAGCCGACAAGGTAGAGCTCAGCGACGTATAAGTAGCTTCGCTATATAAACGCGAACCATCAGGTCCATATATCTGCAACCAAGGGTC
>JAKYXN010000304.1 GCA_022538095.1 Puniceicoccaceae bacterium K14
GAAAATCGTGTTCCGGTCGAGAAAACGCGTTGGCAAATCTTGGTGGTGGTCGAAAAGTCCTTGTCAGGAGCGCCCGTTCACATGAACGGACGGGTCTACGATTTTGAGCTCGCTAGGTTCATATCGGCGGATCCCTACGTGCAAGATTCGACGGATGCGCAAGCGTACAACAGGTACAGCTACGTATCCAACAACCCGTTAACGCATATCGATCCGAGCGGATTTATATCGCTGAAGGATGTGCTGAAGATTGTAGTCGTCGTGGTGCTGGTTGCGGTAACCGCAGGTGCCGCTGCCGCTGCTTTGGGCTATGGCTCGGGGGGGATCTTCGGGGGGCTCGGAGCAATTGCCGCAGGAGAGTTGGGATTCATCGCAGCGGTTGCAGTGGGGGCGGTTGGCGGCTTTGTCGGTG
>JAKYXN010000305.1 GCA_022538095.1 Puniceicoccaceae bacterium K14
GGGGATGGATCGCTCCCAAGGAGGAGCTCGTGAGAGTTTGCCGATAAACTCCATTGGTTTGCGACAATGTGGACATTCCATGGCTTGCGGCGTCGTTGCGGGCTTGGGTTCTCTTCTCGGCTGCAGCCTGGCTCCGAGTTGTTGGCGGATTGAGTCAAGCTTGGCCTTCGACCTGGGATGAAGGAAGCCATAGTATCGGATGGCGTGGAAACCGATTGGCAGAGCGTGTTGCAAGTAGCGACGAACGAACTGGATCGTCTCGATTTTCACTACTTTGATCTTGCCACTTGCGCGATCCTTCACGGAGATCGTTACGTTGCGGCTATCGGCTTTGAGTATCCGCGTGTCGGATATGGGGCCTTTGCAAACATATCCGCCGAGGTACTTGAAGGCGTTGACTCCGTTTCCAAA
>JAKYXN010000306.1 GCA_022538095.1 Puniceicoccaceae bacterium K14
AACATTGTCGGTGATGGAAGTAGTCAAACGCTAGACTTCTCTGAAACAAAGCTCGACGGTATCGAATCCATTGATGGCGGAGCTGGAAATGACAACATCACAGGCTCAACTGGCGATGACACCATCATCGCAGGCGAAGGAAACGACAATCTTTATGGAGGCGAAGGAAACGACATATTTCAAGTCTCTGAGGGTCAAGGAGACGACGATTTCGACGGAGGCGAAGGAGACGATACGATTGTTTCAATGGACGGTTCAGATATCCGTATTGATTCGAATCTCACTAAAGATAATTCCATTGAAACCATTTCTTCCGGAGGAAACGAAGGCGTCAACATTGTCGGTGATGGAAGTAGTCAAACGCTAGACTTCTCTGAAACAAAGCTCGACGGTATCGAATCCATTGATGG
>JAKYXN010000307.1 GCA_022538095.1 Puniceicoccaceae bacterium K14
GACATGTCGCCATTGTGGCGGGTCGGCCACTACTTCTTCGGGATCGAGGATCTCTTCCTTCACCGGAAGGTGATCCGGGATTCTCGGACCTCGAGGGGCTTTGCGAGCATTCGTCGATTCACGACTGGCGGCTCCCGGCTTAGTTTCGGCGGCGACGGGAGCCTCGTCTTTTTTTGAGTCGGGGTCCTCCAGCAGGGTTAGCTGATTTGGGTCGAGCCGCTCGCTCTTGCTGGAATAGAGGTTGCGTAGCAAAGCGTCTACTTTTTCCTCAAGCAGCTTTATCTTCAAATTGGCCGCCTTGAGCTCGGATTCCAGTTCTGCTTCGCGTTTGCTCATTGATGGATGTAAATGTATCCATAAATGGGTTTCAGTAAAGCCTATTGTCGACTTTCTCGTTCATACCAAGGCAG
>JAKYXN010000308.1 GCA_022538095.1 Puniceicoccaceae bacterium K14
TTGGCCAATCCACCGACACGCGGCTTCACCGACCACGAGCACCTAGATGATTTTGAAGTGATCCACATGAACGGACGGGTCTACGACTTTGAGCTCGCGAGGTTCATCTCCGCGGATCCGTATGTGCAGGACGCGACCGATGCTCAGGCTTACAACCGTTACTCGTATGTATCCAACAATCCGTTGACGCATATAGACCCGAGTGGGTTTATAAGTCTGAAGGATGTGCTGAAGATTGTAGTCGTCGTGGTGCTGGTTGCGGTAACCGCAGGTGCCGCTGCCGCTGCTTTGGGCTATGGCTCGGGGGGGGATCTTCGGGGGGCTCGGAGCAATTGCCGCAGGAGAGTTGGGATTCATCGCAGCGGTTGCAGTGGGGGCGGTTGGCGGCTTTGTCGGTG
>JAKYXN010000309.1 GCA_022538095.1 Puniceicoccaceae bacterium K14
CTATTTATACTAATTATAACTCAAGGCACGGGAGCTGCTTTCGAATACTCATGAGCCCGATCGATTGGTTAATCGTTTTCTGTTACAGCCTAGGCGTTATTGGCCTCAGCTTATACATCGGCAAACGGCAAAAAGCTCAGGTAGACTACTATCTTGCAGGAGGCAGACTGGGTCCATGGTCCATAGCAGGTTCGATGATTGCAACCCAATGCAGCGCTATCAGCCTTATAGGAGCTCCTGCATTCATCGCGATCAAAGAAGGCGGCGGGCTCAAGTGGCTACAATACGAACTAGCCGTTCCGCTCGCCGCAATCGGTACTTTGTATCTTGTAATCGGCTACAAGAAGGAAGGAGCCACAACAATCTTCTCGGCAGTCGAAGAGCGAATGGGACGC
>JAKYXN010000030.1 GCA_022538095.1 Puniceicoccaceae bacterium K14
TGGGACTGGGCTGTAGCCCAGCCGCCAATTGGCCGCCTTGTTCCTTCGAAAATGGGCTCCTGCCAGCTTTGAGTTTATTCACGAACACGCCCTAGGTTAAGAGCGTTGCTCACGATGAACTTTTTTGACACGAAGTTTGTGGGGAATGTAGGTATCGTTGATGAAGGCTTGGATGAGTTGAATGAACGCTGAGAGCTCTCAAATCCGGAGATCTTGGATATCGCCAATCTTTTTCCTAATGGAGGCGAAGACTGTGATATCGATGAACTTCCCTTTTGCATGGCCCCATCGGAGTTAGATGTTCCTTTTGCAATAGAGTACGAGTTATTGGGAGATGGATATCTGAAAATTGTAATATATGCTTCATTGTATTGAAATAATATTTACAGATGTAATCTTCTGAAGAGCACAGATTCTGTGTCGTGGGAGAGCGTAGGAGGGACTCATCCGGCTGTTGCGGAAATTATACCTGAACATACCATTGTTCAAGCGAGTGGGTTATGAATTAAATATAGACTCTTCGAGAGGCGAATCTTACTTTTCAAATTCGACCTCGAGTAGCGATTGTAGTGACGAAGGTTCCGTGGCGGTTGTCGGAACGATCGCAGCAGCGCTCTCCGAAGAAGGAAACATAGGCCTCGGGAGCGGAGCACCACTCTAGGCGTCTTCTCCCAAGCAAGCCAGTGAGGCTTCAGCTTCAGCTGCTACTTGCAAAATGAGGTGTTGAATGCTGAAGTCTTCCTAAATAGAGGGGAGGCTTGAAAGCTCGATGGGATGATAGATAAGCTACAGATCTCCTAACTCACAGATGGGTCTATCACTGTCCGGATCCGCTACGAGTCTTTGGGAGGATTATGATAATTGACAGCAAAACAATCGCAGAGAGCGAATAGAACTTTAAGAATCATCAGAGCTCTTGACATGGAGGGGATAAATAGCGGGGATTTCAACTTGTAGTTATATTTCGTTACAAGTTGGCTGCTTGCAGGTCTCGGCTTCGCCGAGGTGGGTCGATTGATAAGTGGGGTATGTTACTAACGGGTCAGTATTAATGTTTAAAATTAAAAAAACCGTAAAAAACACTTGATAGTAGTAATATAAACCCTCATCAATATTTTCGTGTTGAATCTAGTTTTTTCACTGAAACTACCACCTTTATCCCCAAGAGCTAGCGAAATCTCCCTTCGCTTTTTAAGCAGTCGAAAGATTGTAGACAAGAATTCTAAAGCGTTTGCTGAGGTAGTGAAAAAGCTGGTTATCGCCTTCTCGAATTTTAGAAAATAATCATGGAAGTTCAGAAAGAACCAATCGCTATTGTTGGAATAGGGTGTCGCTTTCCAGGTGGAGCATCGAGTCCTAAAGCATTTTGGAATCTATTGAAACGTGGCAAAGACGCTATTGTCGATATCCCGAAAGATCGATGGGATGTGCGTCGTTTTTATGACAAAAACCCTGATAAACCGGGAAAGACTTACGTCAAGCAAGGCGGATTTTTAAAGGAGAAAATTGATCGTTTCGACCCATTATTTTTCGGGATTTCGCCTCGCGAAGCTGAGACGATGGATCCTCAGCAACGCTTACTTTTAGAGGTTACGTGGGAAGCATTTGAAGATGCGGGCATCCGAATGGAGCAAGTCCGGGGGAGTAGGACCGGCGTTTTTATCGGAGGCTTTTGCTTGGACAGTATGCTGTTACGATTGGGTGCTTTAAATCGGGATTTCGCTGACTCACATTCCGCTGCTAGCTCGACGATGACGATATTGTCGAATCGAATATCGTACATATTCGATCTTAAAGGTCCAAGTGTAACCATGGATACAGCATGTTCATCATCATTGGTTGCGACTCACTATGCATGCCAGAGTATTTGGAGTGGCGAAGCTGATACAGCATTAGCTGGTGGGGTAAATGTAATGTTACGCCCTGAGTTTCCGATTATGATGAGCAAGGGGAAGTTTCTCTCTCAGCATGGTCGTTGCAAGGCCTTTGATGCTGATGCCTCTGGTTACAGTAGAGGAGAAGGCTCGGGAATCGTTGTGCTAAAGCCTATGTCGAAGGCTGAAGAAGACGGAGACCGCATATACGGATTGATTAAAGAAACTGGAGTCAATCAAGATGGGCATACTACAGGGATATCTCTTCCAAATTCTAAATCTCAAGAAGCACTGGCTCGCGAAGTGTACCGCAATGCCGGAGTGAGCCCCGGTGAAATTGAATATGTGGAAGCACACGGTACAGGGACTCAAGCTGGTGATCCTGCAGAAATCAACGCTCTTGATCGAGTATTGTCTGAGAATAGAACAGCAGGCTCAAAATGTTTGGTTGGTTCAGTGAAGACAAATATCGGGCACTTGGAAGCATCAGCTGGAATTGCGGGATTAATTAAAGGAGTATTATCATTGTATCACGAAATGATTGTGGCGAATTTGCATTTTGAGAAGCCTAACCCAAAGATCCCATTCGATGACTTATGTATCCAAGTGGCCACTAAAAGGAAAAATTGGAAGAGAAATGGAAAGGTGCGGTATGCTGGGGTAAACTCATTTGGGTATGGTGGTACGAATGCTCACGTTTTATTGGAAGAAGCCCCTGAAATAGTTGAAAAAAATGTTTTTCAGGAGGAATATGATGGGCCTTTTATACTACCAATTTCGGGTAAATGTGATGCGGCTGTGCGCGAATTGGCGGGCAAATATTCTTTTTGGCTTTCGACAAACACTAGTCCGAGTGCAATTTCGAACTTTTGTTATTCGATATCGCAGCGTAGATCTCATCATATTAATAGAACTGCAGTTGTCGCAAATTCTATAGATAATGCTCGAGAAAAATTACAGAGGTATAGTTCCGGCAAGAATATTGAGGGAGTTGTTCAGGGATCACTAGACTCTGAATTGCAGAAGCCGCTTGTTTTTGTCTACACGGGAATGGGGCCACAATGGTGGGCGATGGGGCGAGAATTGTATTCAAGCGAAGCGATTTTTCAAGAGACATTAAATCAGTGTGATGAAGTCTTTCGTGAGGAAGCTGGTTGGTCAATTTTGCAAGAAATGTTGGCAGAAGAGGGGCAATCAAAAATGTCTAGGACCGAGGTGGCTCAACCCGCAAACTTTATGATACAAAATGGCCTTACTGCTCTTTGGAAGTCCTGGGGGGTTGAACCGGATGCAGTGATTGGCCATAGTGTGGGGGAGGTTGGGTCTGCCTTTGCTTCTGGTGCATTATCTTTAAGGGATTCAATAAAGGTGAGCTATCATCGAAGCCGTTTACAGCAAACTTTGGCTGGTTTTGGGGGGATGCTGGCGGTAGGAATGTCGGAGGCGGATGCGTTAGACTTAATTGTTGATTTTGACGATGTATCCATTGCAGCGATAAATGCACCGAGTGCGGTAACGCTGTCAGGGGCTAGTTCGCAATTGGCAGATATTGAAAGTCGCTTAAAGGAGACTTCAACTTTTTGTAGACCCCTCAAAGTGGAGGTTGCGTATCATAGTAATCAAATGAATCCAATTGAGGGGGAATTAGTGGAGTGTTTGAAGTCTATTTCACCAAGGAGGGCACAGGTGCCACTCTATTCTACAGTGTCTGGCGACGGTGTCGATGGTTCTGAGTTTGGAGCCAAGTACTGGTGGAAGAATGTTCGAGAACCAGTTAGGTTTGCGGACGGTATCGAGAGTCTTTTGGAATCAGGGTACGCTCATTTCCTCGAGATTGGGCCACACCCAGTGTTGGGTCATTCTATAAAGGAAATAGCTCAGGCGAATTCTAAAAAAGTTTTTGTTACTTCCTCTCTGAGCAGAAAATCGCCAGATAAATTGAGGCTGTTAGAGTCTTTGGGGGCTTTGTTTGTTCACGGTCACAACATTAACTGGGAGCAAATTATTCCAGCTGGCGGTCGGTACACCACATTGCCTAACTATCCTTGGCAAAAAGATGTGTATTGGAGAGAATCTGAAGAATCTCGGCAGGATCGATTCGGATCTGAAGAATTGGTGTTTTTAAATCAAAGAATAGCATCGCCTTTACCGACATGGACGGTAGAAGTGAATGACCAATTTTTCCCGTTTTTGGAGGATCACGTGGTTAACAAACAAGTTGTATTCCCTGGTGCCGGGTACATTGAAATTGGTTTTTCTTTGAGCCGTAAGAGAAGCGGTAAGGAGAAAGTTTTGCTCTCTGATCTTCGTTTCAGCAACATGTTGGTCATTGAAGGTGGAGAATCTCAGGAGCTAAGCTCAGTGTTTAACGAAGAAACTAACACATTTCATGCGTACAGCAGAAGTAAAAAGGCTGGGAGTGATTGGATATTACATGCAACTGGGGCAGTTATTGATAGCGGATATGCATTGAAAAAGACAGAGATCTGTTTGGACGAATTAAGGGCACTTTTTGTTGAGGAAATAGATGTTAATAGGATGTATTCTGATTTGGCGAAGAGAGGTCTGAATTACGGAGGGGCTTTTCGATGCTCAAAGCACGTGTGGATTAAAGAAAATGAAATTCTAGCGAAAATAATTGCACCTTTGGCTAGCAATAAATTTGTATTGAGTCCAGAAATACTCGATTCCGCTTTTCATAGTATCCTTGCAGTTGTTGACGGGAATCAGCCATACGTACCGGTAGAAGTAGCCAAAGTGGCTCTCGTTAAAGAATTTGATGGGGAGTGTTGGTTACGAGGTGTTGTAACCTGTCGAGAAACCAATGCATTTTATTGCGACTTTTATATGTACAACGGAGTCGGCGAACTTTGCCTAGAAGTAAAAAATGCCCACATGAAGGAGCTCCCCAATGTAGCCCAGTTGGGCAGGAGCAACCTAGAGGGATTGATGTATGCTCCAAGCTGGGAAGAGTACACTCCACGTGCGAATGCGAGTGATTATCTTGGTACAGAGGTTGTGGTTATTTCTAATGATGATCCCTTTGTTGCAGCTGTTTGCGAGCGTATGACTGCGACGGGGGTAAAATTCACAAGAGTGGGTTCGGAACGACGATCTGAAGTAATACCTTCTGCGGGCATCTCTATGGAGAGTAAAGAGGGTGAGGATTTAGAGTTGTTTCTAGGGAGGTATAAAAAAAGTGATTTGGTACATTTGCTATACTTACTACCTCTTAGTGATAGGGTCGATGACCTAGATTTTGACGAAATGGTTTCTTCTTGTATGAGTGTTACCAATGTGGCTCGCTCGATTCAAAAAATCGGATTGAAGTGTACTTTAACTTTGGTTACAAAAAACTCACAGGTCTTGGGTTCCGAAATTGGCCAAAAGCTTGAGATCGGAAATTGTGCATTGTGGGGCTTCGGGGCAGTAATTGAAAACGAATGCCAAGGCGTGAATTGTCGTATGGTTGATATTGATGGGAGATTGCCATCGTTTTCTGGTTGGTTCCAGTGCTTAATGGATGTTAATGTTAAAGATGTTGTATTTCGCTCCGGTAAGGCATTTGTGCGATCGCTGAAGCGAATCGACTCAGAGAGTGTAGGCAATTTAGAACCCGAACTTGAATTAATTTCAGAGAATGATCAATTTGCGGTCCAGCAATCTGATTTAAGGAAGACTAATGGTGTCGAGTTTATAAATACTGATCGCGAGCTTCCAGCGGTTGATGAATTAGAAGTGAAAGTGCATTCCGTTTGTTTGTCTCCGAAGCTTGGGAATGCACCAGGCAGCAATGAGTATTTAAATGGAAAACTTAATAGTGAAGTTTTTGGAGTTGTTGTTGGAATCGGGGACAACGTTGAGCCTAGATTGCTTGGCAAACATGTGTTGTTTAAGCATGACAAAGAGTTACGTCGTTATGTCCGCGTTTCGTGTGCGAAGGCAATTTTGAAGTTAGGTATAGAAAACAATGAAAGTCTTTTCCTTTTTAGCGATTTAGCGTTAGCTTACGTTGCACTCGTAAAGATAGCACAGTTAAGAAAGGGCGAGAAAGTTCTTATTCATGAAGCTGGCAGTTCTTTGGGGTTGGCAGCGCTTAAAATCGCTGAAAATGCCGGGGCAGAACCGTTGCTAGTTGCCGGGGATGATGATCAGATAAATTACTTGAGATCGATACAAGATAGAAATGTGTTTGATTCTCGTTACATGGGCTTTGCAGAAGAGATTCGCTCTGCTATAGGGGGGGCTAAGGTTGATGTGCTGTTTAACCGACTACTTGACGATTGCTTTCAAGAAAGCGTTTCGACTCTCTCTCATTTTTCTCGTTGTGTAGACCTTGGGAATCGTCAGGAGCGATTCAATGTAGATGAAATTTTGAGAAAGAATATTTCCTACACGCGTGTAGATTTCGATCGTATGTTTGAAGTTGATACAGGTTATTTGATGGAGGTGTGTTCGGAGCTTAAGGAAAAAATTGTTGATGAGTGCGATTTTGAGATGCCAACTAAATATTGGCCTGTTTGCAATTTGAAGGCGGCGATTAATTCTCTTGAAGGGACTCGTTTGGTCGAGCGAGTTGTCATTGGTTTCCAAGATGAGCCTGTTGAAGTGCGAGTCGTGAAAAAAACTCAAAAAAAATCTAAGTACCCTGGCACGTATATTATTACTGGTGGAACTGGAGGGTTTGGGCTCGAAGTAGGGCGTCACTTGGCTCAGAATGGTGCAGATAGAGTTTTTCTACTGAGTCGTCGAGGAGTATTGTCCGAACAGGTGGATTGGCCGGAGCAAATGAATGGTGAGATAGTGCCAAGAGCTCTTGACGTGACTCAGAAAGATCAAGTAGCTGCCTTAATTGAAGAAATTAGCCAACATGAGTCGCCATTGCGAGGTGTCGTACATGGAGCTATGGTGTTGGAAGACCATTTTTTGGAAGATTTGAATAAAGAAAATTATTCAAAGGTAATGGCTCCGAAAATTAAGGGGACCATGAACCTGTACGAATTGACTCGCGATTCAAATTTGGATTTTTTTGTAGCATTCTCTTCAATTTCTTCGCTCATTGGAAATCGAGGACAAGCAAATTACATCGCAGCAAACGCATTTTTGGATACGTTTTGCCATGCTGCCGCTGTAACTGGGTATCCAGCGAAGACAATCAATTGGGGTGCTTTAGCTGAAGCGGGTGTGGTCGCACGAAATGTTAAGGTTGGAGAACTCTTAGAGCAGGAGGGCATCAAAGGTCTTTCAACTTCGATAGCCTTATCGGCTTTTGATTATGTATTGAATTCAAATTTTAGGCAATTGGGTTTTTTTGATGTAGATTGGAGTGCCTGGTCAAAAGTTAATTCTTCCGTGGGCAATTCTTCACGATTGTCAAACCTAGTGGATACTCAACATGACGGCGAAAAATTAGCTCTAGCAGATGAAATCTATAAAACGCTACGGGATCTTAGAGGTGATGAAAAATTCGAATACATCGAAGCTCTCGCGAAGAAAGGGCTCGGTTCAGTCTTAAAAATTCCCAGCGATAAAATCGATTCAAATCAGGTTTTGTCAGAGCTTGGAATCGATTCACTACTCCTTATTGAGTTGGCTCTTACAATCAAAGATGATTTTGGAATCAATATTCCAGCTGCTGAATTGACGAAGTATCCCAATATAAAGGCCCTTACGGAAAATATAATTGTCCGATTGGAAGGAGTTTAAATTTAACAATTCAAGTAAATAAGATATGCATACAGAAGAAAAAGTTTCAGGAGTGGATAGCCTAGTTAGCTTTGAAAATAGCCAAGGGAAGAAAGGGCGCGGTACTTTAATTCATATTACTAGGACCGGAGTTGTATTTGAGGTGTATAATCCTTATTCTATCGTTCAGTTAAGTGAGGTTTTGCCATATCTGAGCATAGTTCGAGGAAATCGAACTATTTATAAGGGGCGAGCCGTTGTTAGCCAGATACTTACAACTGGTTTGATGGTAATTGTATCCATGACTTTGATAGATCCTTGGTCCGATTTGCTCGGCTTAAGACCAGGTGGGGAGCTGAAGATGGAAACCGAGCGTTTTATATCAGATTGGATAAGTAGCAATAGAATACAGCCGGATTACCAATTAGCGGTGAGTCAAATGAGGAATTTTTTAGGAGAGGTCAGTCGATGGCTAGATGAGGCGCAGGTTGGAAATCAGGTTAACCTAAGAAGTGCGCAATCTGAAGAATTGCTAAGTGGTTATTACGAGGAAGTTTCTCCCGCTATTGGCCCTCAATTTGACGAACTTTTCGCCCGTTTTGAGGTAGTTGCCGAGAACGTTCCTCTAGAGGATATTAGCGTTCACAAGTCGTTTGCTCGAAGAGAACTCCACCCGTTGATTTTGTGCTCACCATTTGTAAATCGTTCATATTTGAAGCCTCTTGGTTATGCCGGAGACTATGAAATGGTAAATATGATGTTGCTAGAGTCAGAGGTTAAGATTTCTAATATATATGCTAAAATAGTGGACACGTATTACATAAATGCATCCGCCCCATTGGCTCATCGTAACCGAATTGATATGCTGGAAGAGCGTTTGGCACAAGAAGCTGAAAGAGTAATCGAGGATGAGGAGAGACTGTTTACAGTTTTAAACATCGGCTGTGGTCCTGCTTCAGAAGTTCGCCGATTTATTAAAAATAGTCGTTTGTCAAATCATACATCTCTTAAACTGATGGACTTTAGCGATGAGACATTGGATTTTACTAGAGGAAAAATTCAAGAAGCAATGAATGAAAGTGGTAATAAGCCTACCGTAGAATTTGTTCATAAATCGATAGATCAGCTATTACAGGAAATACAAAGCGAGGCTCAAGTAAGTTTTGGCCAGTATGATATGGTTTATTGCGCTGGATTATTCGATTACTTTTCAGACCAAATATGCAGTAGGCTCGTTTCTATGTTTTATTCTTGGGTGCGGCCTGGTGGACTTGTATCTGTAACCAACGTACACGATAGTAACCCAAATAAAAATTTGATGGAACATTTGTTAGAATGGTACCTCGTTTACCGCGATGATAATGGAATGCTTAAATTGGCTCCGAGGGATATAGAATCTGAGCTGGATCATGACAATACAGGTGTCAATGTGTTCCTAGACATTCGTAAGCCAGAATAATGCTGAAAAACGATTTCATAGACTCGAATTTGGCACCAGGATACCGGTTGGAGGATGGTGAACTCCGGTTGCGACGGTACCGTATTGCGTGCATACTTTCAATATTAGGAACAGCTTCGGGAATATCTCTTGATTACATCATGTATCCAAAAGTTTTTGTCGAACTTGGGATGACCCGATTCTTTGCAGTATTGATTGTGTCCATTTTGTATGGGGTAAGCCGCTCTCAGTTTTGTAAATCGAACATTGTATTTTTTAATTTCGTATGGGCCATAACTATAAACTTATCTATAGTTGCGATGGTTTATTTTACTGGTGGTGTTAGTTCGCCTTATTATGCGGGGTTAAATTTAGTCTTGCTCGCAGCGGGTGTTTTACTGCCGCTAACACTTTTTGAGACTCTTTTCATCGGTATAGCCACGATATTTATGTATATTTTGGCCTGTATCTTCAAAGGGAATTGGACTGATGAGTGGAGCTTGCTGTTTAGTAACTGCTTTTTTGTGTGTTTGACTGGTTTAATAAGTACCACATCGAGCTATTTTAATTCTCAAGCGCGTCAGACCGATTTCAATCTTAGACACGAATTGGATTCGAGAAATCGGGAATTAGAAGACATGGATCGATTAAAGTCTGACTTCTTTTCGAATGTGAGTCATGAGCTTAGGACGCCTCTCACGCTAATACTTTCTCCAATACAAGATCTGTTGCGTAAGCCTGAGTCGCTTTCAGACCGAGCTGCTGAATTGATTGCGACCGCAAGGGATAATTCTTTGCGACTATTAAAATTGGTGAATGATCTCTTGGAAGTCATCCGCTTAGAAGAGGGTAAAGAACAAATTGAGATGAACCCTGTCGACTTGAATGGCTTGGTTTGTGGACTCACGGATTCGATCCAACACCTAGCGGACCAGAGGGGGATTTCTTTGGTCAATGAGTTGCCAGATTCAATTTCTATAGTTGACGGAGATATCTATGCCTTTGAGAGAGTATTTTTAAACTTGTTGAGCAACGCAGTAAAATTTACTCAAAAGGGAGGTTCTATATACGTAAGAGGACAACTGTTGAATGATCGCACAATAATTGAAGTTGTGGACACGGGAATCGGTATCAAAAAAGAGGATATCGCCTATATATTCGATAGGTTTCGTCAGGTCGATAGTTCGAGTACTCGAAAGTACCGTGGGAGTGGATTAGGTCTAGCTCTGGTCAAAGATTTGACTGAACGGATGAGCGGCGAAATTTCTGCAGAGAGTGAAGAGGGTGTAGGAACCACGATGAAGGTATCTTTCCCTACAAGTAAGTCGACCCAACCGATTGTGGAAGTCAGCGAGGCAGCTCCCAAGTTGGATATAATTCAGAGTATTCACCAGTCAGCGGAGCATCGAGCGGCTTTACCAATAGACTCGCCGTTTGAGGGGATGGAAGGTCGACCTTCATCAGGTAAAGGGCCAACATTGATGATTGTAGATGATGAGCCCGCGATGCGGCAGTATTTAACGAGTGTATTGGAGGTTGATTATCGTATTTCTCTTGCCCGGGATGGAGAGCATGCCCTTGAACTCGCTCGAAAATACAAGCCGGAATTGATGTTGTTAGATTTGATGCTTCCTAAGATGGACGGCCACGAAGTCTGTAAACGTCTTAAGGCGGATCCAAAAACAAGGGGAATCAAGATAGTGCTTCTTACCGCACGAATTGATGAAAATGCGAAGATCATTGCACTCGACAATGGGGCGGACGATTTTCTTACAAAACCCTTTAGTCGAACGGAAATTGAAACCCGCTTGAGAAACCTACTTGAGGCATCGAAGCTCGAGACTGAAATCAGAGACCGAAACAAGGAATTAGAAAAAACGCTGTTAGAGTTGAAGAGAACGCAAGCTAGCCTAGTTCAAAGTGAGAAGTTGAATGCTCTTGGTAGTTTGTCTGCTGGATTGCTTCATGAAGTAAACAATCCTCTTAATTACGTAATTGCAGCTTTGCAGATGTTAACGGTGGAGACTGGGAAAAGCGCTAACGAGAATTTGCGAGAATACTTAACGGATATAACTGAAGGTGTTGATCGTATTAGAAATATAGTGACGGATTTACATACCTTTGCCCACCCGTCGGAGCTTGATAAACAAAAGATATTTTCTTTGTCTGCAGCGGTTGAGAGTGCGAGACGATTCACATCGCACGAGAGGGATGGCGTGCTAATCGAACAGGATTTAAGAGGGAATGATAAGTTGATTGGTTCTCAAGGCCATGTGATACAAGTTCTTGTCAACTTGATTAGCAATGCCATTAAGGCGATAAAGGCGTGCGATGATGGTCGCGTAGGGGAAGTAAAAATACTGAGCGAGAATCATGGCGATCGTGTTCACGTTATTGTGAAAGACAATGGGATCGGAATGAGCGATGAGGTAAAGAAAAACATATTCGACCCGTTTTTTACCACTAGAGACGTCGGAGAAGGTATGGGTCTGGGCCTTAGCATTTGCCATACAATTATGAAAAATCATGGAGGCCGTATAATCGTTGAAAGCGATAAGGGCTCTGGGACTGCGTTTACTCTGGATTTACCGTCCGAATAGAGTGTTAAATTGAATACAAATAAGAATTAACTGAAAACTTTAATATTAAAACAAGACCACACCTACTATGACAGATACAAATAGCAAGATCGGCATACTTTACGTTGATGACGAAGATAAGGCACTGAAATACTTCAGCCGAGCTTTCGAGGAGGAATTTCTCATTTTTACCGCTAGTAGTGTTAGCGAAGCAAAGGAAATTCTTGGTGAAAAATCTTCTAAGATAGGTCTCTTAATTTCTGACCAGCGAATGCCTGAAGAGAAAGGCGTCGAATTACTTAAGTACGCTCGTAAGGAATATCCTGAGATCATTCGAGTTTTGACCACTGCGTATTCCGATTTGGATGACGCGATCGAAGCAGTGAATAATGGTGAGATTTTTCGGTATATAACGAAACCGTGGAATATTGCTTCTTTAAAGCTTGAGTTGAGGCAATCGATTCAATTCTTCGAATTGCGCAGGGAGCGGAACCAGCTTATGCGTGAGAAGATTAGCACTTGGCAAAGGTTAGAGGGCGTGAATCGGGTTCGGGATTTATTGATGATTTCATCGAGTATTTCCCAAACGAAAGGAGCGACTCAAGCGATTCAATCGTTTATTGAGCAAATACCTACTAAGGGGCAGAAGGAGCCTGCCGAAGTTTCTTTTGATTCGTGGGGTCTGTTAAAAAGCGAACTTTCTCAAATGATAGAAGTTTCAGGCGAGCTTCAGGGTGTAATTGCGAATGCTGCTGCGGGAAATTGTGGTGAGACCATTGATATTGCCAAAGTTGTAAAGGACTCGTGCCCGAGTTTCGTTAACTTGGGGTCTGTTGAGGAAGTATCACTAGAGTCGGGGGATAAAAGCCGTATCGATGCTATATTCTCAAATTTGTGTTCTTGGATTTCATCTCGTTTCTCCGAGGGCAAGTTGCAAATCGAAGCGGATTCGGAGTATGCAAAGATTTGTTTCGAGATGAGCTCATCTGATAACAATTGGGGCGAGGATTCAATATTGAACATTCCAGTGAATCTATTGTCTGCTTTCTTGCTGAGCTATGACCAGGGTGGTTTTCTTGAATTGGGGCAAAAGCAGAGTGGAGCTTTTTCGATCGAGCTTAAGCTTCCAATGGAGAGTAAAGAGGTGGTCGACGCCGAGTTTTCGACTCAATGGTTGGATCGTATCTTAACTAAATTCGAAAATTGGTAATAGTTAGTTGAATGCCTTAGTTTCTAATAGTGGATAATATCTGAGTGTTATTGGTGGTTAATTGCTGAGATGTAATAGTTGAAGTGTTGACATTTAGTGGATGTTTTCCAGGGGTTGTTGCTTATAAGTGAAAAACTCATTTTATCGCTCGTTTTGAGCGGTGGATTGGGGATTCGCTTTAATCTAATCTTTTGCGAAACAACTCTATCTCTTAAGAATGCTCCGAATCACAATCTCGGAACGTTCTTAGTTTACAAATGGACCAACCTTTTGATTCTTTGGGCAACTCTCCCTTTCCTAGGGCTTTAGACAATGAGATCTTCTCTGTAACGAACGTGCAATATAAAGGTACTAAAATACTATATGTGGATGATGAGCCAATGGCTCTAAAGTACTTTGTTAAGACGTTCGCAAATGATTTTGATGTCCTGACTGCAGCTAGCGTTGATGAAGGGCTCGAATTGTTAGAAAGTAAGTCAGAGCAAATTGGCGTTTTACTGACTGATCAACGGATGCCCAAAAAAACAGGTGTTGAGTTGCTCAAGTCAGTGAAATCGAAATGGCCTGATATTGTTCCGTTATTGATAACTGCATATTCGGATATTGATGATACTATCAAAGCGGTTAACGAAGGTCACATCTACCAGTACATTCGGAAGCCCTGGTATCCAGATCAGCTCAAGATCATGCTTCTGCAGGCGATTCAGGAATATAATGAGATCTCGTATAATCGGAAATTAGCGGAGACTAACAAGAAGCTTGAAGATGCGCATCGACTTCAGGAGGAGTTTATACAGATGCTTAGTCACGAAGTTCGTACTCCTATTAGTGTTTCGCTTTCCTTGTCCGAAGAATTGTTGGAATCGAATCTAAATGAAGAGCAAAAGGAGCATGCTTCATCAATTAAGTTGGTAAACTCTGCGTTGGCCAACTTGTTGGATAATACACTTGATTACTCTAAATGGGTAAATGGGCAGCTCAAATTGGTTGAAAGAAGCTTCAGCCTAAAAACCTTGCTGAAGCAGTTGGACCATACGTTTAGTCTGCAGTTGAAGATGGAGACGATCAACTATGAGGCTCATGTCTCTGAGAATGTAACAAACGACCTTCTAGGGGATCCTGATCGATTATTGCAAATTTTGATTAATTTAATAGGAAACGCTATCAAGTTTACACCCGTAGGAGGAACGATTCAACTCCATGTGGCGAAGCTGGAGAGCGCTAGCGAGCATATTGTTTTGCGTTTCGCTGTACGTGACACGGGTGAAGGGATAGCGGGAGAAGCCATTGGTAAGCTGTTCAAGCCATTTTCGCAATTGCAAGAAGGAAAGGTTGGCACTGGTTTAGGGCTTTCGATCTCCAAGGAACTTGTGTCCATGATGGGAGGAGAAATTGGGGTAGCAAGCGATATTGGCAAGGGCTCTGAATTTTGGTTTACCGTGAGCTTGAGAGCTCAAGAAACTCCAATACAAGAAGCCCAAGAACCTAGTTTCAAGAAGGTAGAAAATAAGTCGGTTCTGCTTGCGGACGATAATCGAATTAGCCGCTACATGGCTCAGGAATTGTTGGGAAAATCCGGATACGATGTAGATCTTGCGAATAACGGAGTTGAGGCACTGAACAAAGCGAAGGAGACTCAATATTCTGTCATTCTACTTGATTGCCAAATGCCTGAAATGGATGGAGTAGAGGCTACCTCTAGAATGAGGGCGGAAGGGAAGAACCAACACACTCCAATTGTTGCGATAACTGCGATGCCGGTAGGAATGCTGGAAGATCGGTGGTTAGCTGCGGGAATTAATGCCTATATTCAAAAGCCGTTTGATCGCTCAAAGTTTATTGAAACAATAAACTATTGGAGCGACTCAAGTAATATCGCTCGGTGAGCGTTTGAATATTAGTCAACTTGAAGCGTGAAAGCTCGACCCTGAGCTGAATGATTTCCGGTGCCTACGATCACTCGATTGTCGGAGAGGACTGCAATATTACTCGCTCCGCCGCTTTGGTCTTGAATGAGTTCAATCCATTCAAACCAAGATTTTCCGTGGTCGTCAGAAATAAGCACTACATGTCGGTAAGGCTTTTTGCGTTGATCAGTCGCTGTAAGCAAACGGTAGGTTTTGCCATTTTTTTCAAGCGTAGCAGACATCCCGAGAAAACCTTTTTCCCAAAATTGGCGATATTGGCTCCATGTTTCACCGTTGTCTGAGCTAGAGAAAAGGGTGGCTATTCCAGAGGCTGCGATGAAGACCTTACCTCCATCTTGGAAGAACCACATCATGTCTCGAGCTTCCGGGTAGTCTGCTTTTTTTTCCCAGGTAAGACCGTAGTCAACTGACTTATAAATTTTTCCAGTGCCTTGAAAACCAACTCCAGCGAGTACTTCGCTTCCCCCAAGATTGTGAAAGCACGTGACATTTTGTGGAGGTTCTTCGTCGGACACAGATACCCATTTTACCGTGTCAAAATAGTCTTCGCTCCGAATTAGGCTCGTTTGCTTCTTGGAAGCCCTTCTTAGGCCGGTTAAGATAGTTCCATTGTCGAGTTCTACGAGACCAACTGTTCGCGTCGCGGCGGCAGCGGCAACGATTTGCCAGGTCTCACCATCGTCTTCTGAGCGGCAAACGATTCCTGGTTCAGAGGTTGTGAGGTATATCGATTCATTCTGGGCTCGGATGAAGTTTCGAATATCCATGATTCCCCAGCTGTCGGCTCCGTCGATGATCTTTCTCCAGTTTTTTCCCCCATCTTCGGACTTGAACATATCTCCAGTTTCTTCGGTGCCAATCAACGCAACATTTTCCGACACTCTGAAAGAAGAACGAACGTTGGACTCTCCCTCCGGTTCGAAAATGTTCACAATTTTGACGTCTGGAAATCGTCCGGGGTCAGCTTTAGCGATTGAGAGGGCTGGTTCAATCGGCTGCTTAGCGAATAATGTACACTCAAATGGTAAGGCAAACACAATTAATGTGAGGGCAAATTTTCGGAATTTGAGTGGCGAAAAAGGGCTTAAAGAATGATTCATGGTCGTAGGAATTGACATTGTGCGATCGAAAAGATCTAGGGCTTCATTAATCTACTCCAAATACTGATTTAGCAACTTTTCGGTAGCTTCTGCTAAGTTTTAACCGTTGGCCAGATTTTAAGACAACGATATACTCTCCATTGAAATGTGGGTGCAATTCGGTGACCTGGTTGATGTTCACAACGTAAGATCTGTGAATTCTAGTGAATTTCGAACTGTCGAGCCTTTGGCTTATATTGGTCAAGGTATCGTAAATGAGGTGATTTTTCCCAGAACACGAGAGATTTACATAGTTTCCTGAAGCTTCGAAATAATCGATACTATTGGTATCGATTAAGATAATTCGGTTATTTTCTTTAACTGTTATCTTATCGAGTTTTTTACCGGGAGTTGCCGAGCTAGTTTGTTCGGTTTGCTCTAATTCATTCGCGAGCATTTGGCGAATATTCCTAGCGAAATGAGCCTCTTTGCGAATAGATATTAGATCGCGAATTTTGTTAACTACTGAGTCGAAGCGTTTTTGTTCAATCGGCTTGAGGAGGTAATCAAGGGCATTCCGTTCAAAGGCGTCGATAGCGTATTCATCGTAAGCAGTGATAAATACAATGATTGGGTCGAAGATTTTCATAATATGCTCGGCAAATTCTAAGCCATTGATTCCAGGCATGTTAATATCTAGAAAGATAACTTGAGGCTTCTCTTTTGAAAGAGTGTCCAATGCTTGGGCGCTGTCTCCAAAATCTGTTATGGGGTCGAAGTCCTCGTGTTTGCAGAGCATCTTTCGAATCAGGTCCCTACTGAGGATTTCGTCGTCTACGATTGAGGCACTAATTCGGCTTGCGGTTGGAGCGTTCATACTTCTGGAGAGTTCTCTTGGGTTTTGTGAAAAGGAATTTTTATGGATACAAGGGTTCCTTTGTGAGGTCCCGGCTGAACCGTGAGGTTTTGATCATTGCCGTAGAGATGTTGTAGTCGAGTTTCAGTGTTTCTGATTCCGATACCGAAGGAATCGATTGTGTGGACATTCTCTTCGAGTCCGGTGCCGTTATCTAAAATGGTGACAATTAACGTTTCTTCAATTATCGAACTGTCGATACGGATTTCTCCAGATGTAGGAGATTTTTCAATACCGTGTTTTATGGAATTCTCAACAATTGGTTGGAGGCACAGATAGGGAAATTCTGCTTTTAGTGTTTCTGGTTGTATCCTTTTCTCGAAGTTGATGCGCTCCCCAAATCTCACTTTTTGTATCCCAATATACAAATCTAGGGCCTTCAATTCTTCACTGAAGGGAAGGGTTTGTTCGTTCGAGTTTTGCAAGGATAGACGCAAGAGGCCGCTTAACTGAGTGAGCATTTCGATAGCTTCTTGGCTTCGGTTCGTGTGCATTAGGGAAATAATCGAATTGTGAGTGTTGAAGAGGAAGTGGGGTTGTAGCTGCATTTTGAGCGATTGAAGCTCGGATTTTGCTAATTTTGTTTCGAGTTGAGAGGAGGTTATCTCCATTTTCCTGTACTTCCAATAGTAGTCAAAGGCGTTGGTTGTTCCAACAATAGACCAATATATGATTAGGTTGATGTGTACTTTGTGACGGAATATATTGGATAATGTATAAAGGTTTGGCGGTGGGGCATTTAGGATAGCTCTAAGAGGATAGCTTAATAAATGTTCAATGATCATATGAACAAATACGACAAGAAATCCTATGAAGAATTGTCGGACAAGGTTGATCCCCAAATTTTTATCGTCCAAAGGGTAGGCTCGAGCGAGGCGTATAGCAGGAAAGGTTAAACCGCTCCAAATCGCCCAACTAGAATGCCAAACTATTTGTGAAGAGCGGAACTCTTCTCCTCTAGTGGCATTTGATGTGAGCAAAATACTTAAAGAAATAACGGCAAAGACGAACCACCAAATTGGAATTGCGACCTTGGCGAGCCGACTGATGTTGTTGGGTTTGATGTCGAGAGTCATATTGGGTGATTTTCGTAGAGATTACTACGTTTCAATTTGTGTAGTGCTTGAATTATTTGAAAGGAGCGATCTGCATGGCGAAATGAGTATTTCAATATTTGAAGCGAGCAGTTCTTCGAGTTTGTTGTACCCGAAATTACATAACAAGTATGAATCGTTGAATTTCGGTCCACGTAGAGAATCGAGCAGTTGGAATAATTTGAGTTGGGGCGCGGGTCTTTTTATAAAATCTAGATGTGTACTCCACGCTTAACCCATTTGGATACATATGATTACGAAAATACACGATTCCATTTTGTTTCAGAGGACAAGGAAAACTGATTCATTTGCGAGATTACTAGGACATATTCGAGTAATCTTATTGTTTAGTTTTTATGGTCTTATCTCAGCTCAAGCAGCGGACGTTAAGAAGCCCAAGCTTATTTGGGAGCATTCTCGTGAAGATGGGTTTGCCTACTCAAGTCCTGTTGTTTATGATGGGAAAATATATGTGGGCTCACGTAATGGCGAGTTTTATGCGATTGATGATTCTACGTATGAGACTCTATGGTTCTTTCAAACAGATGGTGAAATTCATGGGTCATCTTTAGTAACTGAAGAGTGGGTCTATTTCCAATCCGACGATAATCATTTGTACAAATTGAATCGTGCTTCAGGAGAACTTGTTTGGTCATACGAAAGCTCTGAAGAATCTTTTGTCCGAGATGTTTCGATATTGGATCATGGATCTTCCGTGCCCGTTTTAAAGGATAGCCGGATATTTTTTGGTACAAATGGAGGGGAGATGATCTGTCTTGACGCAGTTAATGGAGAAGAAATTTGGGTGTATGCAGCTACTGGATTTATTCGTTCGACCCCTGTGATCTCGGATGGAAAAGTTTTCTTTGGGTGTTATGGTCCATCTATGTATTCGATTTATGAAAATAGTGGCGAGCTCGTTTGGAAAACGGATTTTGAAGTTACTAGCGACGTTCGTAAGCCTGTAATGCCCTCAGCCGTTGTTCATGGCGATCTCGTTTTCCTTGGTTTGAGAGATACGTTTTTATATGCCATGAACACTGATACGGGGAATGTTGAATGGAGCAGTGAGTTTCCGTCTTCTTGGGTTGAGGCTACAGGCGTTATCGTAGATGGAAAGTTGTATATAGGATCTTCTGATTTATCTGCTGTGCGTTGTTATAATCCAAATACAGGAGAAGTAATTTGGCAGAGATCTGTGCCTGGGCGGACATATGGCAAGCCTGCATATTGGGATGGGCATCTCATTTACGGGATTTCAGGCCACACGACAAGTAAGCCGGATTATGCTTCGGCATCGATTGCGCTCAACATAGAAACAGGTGACATAGCATGGATAAGGGAGGAAGATCACCCTTCGGATAGCTCGTTTGGGAGATTCGGAGTTTTCGGTGATTTACATGAAGCAAATGGTAGATTGTATTACTCGAATCAATCTGGGAAATTGTTTGTTTACGATTTAGATCCAGCTCCTTATCTACTCAATATATCGACAAGAGGTCGCGTTGGTACAGGCGATGATGTTTTGATCGCAGGTTTTGTAATAAAGGGGAATGTCATGAAAAAAATATTACTACAAGGAATAGGTCCAAGCTTAGAGGGGCAAGGCGTTGTAGGTTATTTGAATGATCCGAAAATTACGCTTTATAAAGGCGATGAATTTCTCGCTGAAAATGATGTTTGGCGTAAATGGCCGGGAGCCGTTGATCTTAGGACTGCTGCTACCGATATAGGAGCTACCGAACTATCGGCAAACGATGCTGCTATGTTGATTGACCTTGATGAAGGGGCTTACACAGTTCATTTGAGTAGTCTTTCATCTGATGAGGGAGTAGCCCTCGTAGAAGCTTACGAGATCAGGTAACTGAGCTATGAAAGCTTTTCTTGGTATAATTATTTTTTTTGCTGGAGTATGCTCCGCTCCCGGTGAGGGA
Organism: Puniceicoccaceae bacterium K14; assembly: GCA_022538095.1. Lineage (GTDB taxonomy): Bacteria > Verrucomicrobiota > Verrucomicrobiia > Opitutales > Opitutaceae > JAKYXN01. Next base: position 19,738 of record JAKYXN010000030.1, read on the forward strand.
GATTCGTTTTATTTGAGTAATGTAACTTTACAGAAAGCAGAATTCAAAGGCCGCAAATGCTATGAACTGATATGCGATATACCTATGTCTGCAGGGCGTGAGTCGTATTCATGTTTTGCTGCTCTCGCTGGTTGTGACTTCACTGATGGCGTTATAGAGGTTGATTTAGCCAGTTTTCCAGCGGCCAATGCCCATCGTACTTCGAGGGGGTTCGCTGGGGTTGTATTTCGAGCTTCGACTAAAGGTAATCCGAGCTTTGAATGTTTCTATGTACGCCCGACGAATGGTAGAGCCAAGGACCAGCTCCGTCGAAATCACAGTACGCAATACATGTCGTACCCAGATTTCCTATGGTACACTACACGTCGTGAAACCCCTGGTTTGTATGAGGCGTATGCTGATATGCTTCCAGGGGAGTGGATGCATCTTAAAATTGAAGTAGAAGGGCAGGTTGCCCGGTTTTTCGTCAATAATATGGATCAACCTGTTTTAATCGTTAACGATCTCAAGTTGGGAGGGAGAGCGTCGGGTAGTGTCGGGTTGTGGTCTTATCCTGATACGATAATGTATTTTGATAACCTTGTAGTTCGAAAGGCGGAATAGGTGGCATGATATTGGCTCTTGATATCAGTTGAATTGTTAAATCAAGGGCACACTTATGACTATCTTCAACTCAGAGAACAGTTTGCTACTCACATCATTCAGCATCGCGGCTGTGGTTCTTGTTGCGATGTTGGCTTATTGGTTTTCCCGCAAGGCGTTTGAGCACCATTTGAAAAAAGATATCGATAGCGGAAGTCGGACTGGGATTACATTCTTGCGAAATGCCGTAAAGGCCGCGATCGTTGTGGGAGCGGTGATTGGTATCGTTTATTGCATACCGCCTCTTCGGAGTTTAGCAGTCGGTTTCTTTGCGGGCGCAAGTATCTTAGCGGCGTTTATTGGATTCGCTTCGCAAAATGCATTTTCCAATATTGTGAGCGGTGTCTTTATAGTGCTGTTCAAACCATTCCGCGTCGGAGATATTATCAAAATTCGAGATGAAATCGGAACGGTAGAAGACATTACGCTTCGCCATACCATAATAAACGCTTTGGAGAATAAGCGGCTGATTTATCCGAATTCTGTAATCGACTCAGAAGCAGTTACCAACTGGACGATTAAGGAGGAAAAGGTTCAGAAATTTATGTTCCTTAGCATTGATTTGGATTCTGATGTCGACCTTGCTGTATCCATAATTCAAGAAGAGGCATTGAGGCATCCTGATTTATTGGATGAACGTAGTGATGACGAAAAACGTGATGGGGTTCCTTTGGTCAATTCACCTATTCTAGATTTTAATGGAGCGATGATAAATTTTAGAATTCCTCTATGGGCTAAGGATCTTCCGACTTCGATGGGAATGATTTGGGATTTGCAAAAGTCGATTAGGGAACGTTTCGAGGAAGCAGGAGTCGCGATTGGAAGGCCTTCGCAGGTCAATTTTGAAGGGAAACTCTAGTTTGGTGTACTTTTAAGATCTTGGTAATTTTAATCAGAATGATCTATTGTAATTTCTGTTTCAAAATCCATATATGCTCAGAATGCGAAGAATAGACTTTGAGAACTGGGAGCGATCGGAACATTTTAATTTTTTCAGCCAAATGGATGATCCGTCGTGGTCTGTCGTGGTCGAGATGGATTGTTCGAGGGCCTATTTGGAAGCCAAGAAAAACGGTTATTCTTTTTTCTTACTATACCTCCACTATTCGCTTCGAGCAGCGAATGAGGTAGAAGCTTTTAAATATCGGATTGACGGCGAAGACCAGGTTGTCGTTCATGATGTAATAAATGCATCTATGACAGTCGATCGACCGGATGGTACCTTTGGGTATGGATACGTCGATTATATCGAATCGTTTGAGCTGTTCGAACGTGCAGGAAGGCAAGAAATTGAGAAAGTGAGAGCCGAGTCAAAGCTGGATCCCTCGGCGGGAGGAGGCAATGTTATGTATTATTCTACGTTGCCATGGCTAAAATTTACTTCTCTGAGCCATGCATCGAATTTCGACAAGAGAGATAGCATTCCTAGGCTTACATTTGGAAAGCTAAGCCAAGAAAAACGCAGGTGGGTAATGCCATTGGCGATACAAGTGAACCACGCCTTGGTCGACGGGGCACATGTTGGGAAATTTGTTAAATACTTCCAAGACCTGATGGATGGAGGGTGAAAGGGGAGATTCTTTATCTCAAGGTATGGTTATGCCTGACATTTAGTGTTTTTTTTAGGATTTGAGTATCCAAGTTATTGTGCTATATTGGCTACTTGTTTTGGTAGGTCGTTACGCCTTTAAAGTTCTTTTATACCAACCCCTGAAATCATTAAAATGAATCAGTCCATTTTTTACTCCCTACTGCCACTGCGTATCTTCTGCATAATTGCGGGTTTAATATCACTTTTGTCAGTTTCTTTGCCTTTTCTAAACGCGAAACCCAATGATTTTCCGAGTGCAGAGCTGCTATTTTTCACAAATGACGGAACTGAAGGTGGAGAGTCTCAGTTTCCGGGCTTCACGCATCAATCAATTTGGTCTGGACTTGGAAAAGCTTCGAATGGAAAAATTTATTTTGCGGCGAGTAATCACGAGCACGGAAATGGGAATTCTGCTATATATGTTTATAAACCAGGAGAGAAGCTTTTGCATTTCATTGGGGATGTTGCGGGGGCTTCTAGGAAGACAGGGAACTGGTTAGAAGGTGAAAGCCAATTTAAGGTTCATACATTCATGCTGGAGCATTCAGATGGATTCATGTATTTTGCATCTATGGATTATGCGCCTTCTCCTTTACTTCGGGGTGCGCATCTTTATAGAATAAATACAGAAACGGATGAGATTGAAGACTTTAGTCAAAATTTCCCCAATATGCTAGATCAAGCATTGAATGTGGTACCAAACACTGGAGAAAATCGGGTTGGAAGCGGTGTCTTAGTAGAAAAACATGGAATCCGAGGCATAGGATTAAATCCCCAATATCCAGATGTTATCTATGCGATGACTTATCCAGATGGGAATATAATCAAAACGAATATTGTGACAGGGGATATGCAGGTTGTTGGGAAATCAAGTAACTCGAATTACGTGTTTTATGTGGATGAAGTTGGTAGTGTGTATTACACAAGTGAATATGAGGACCGGGAGGTAATGTACAAATACGATAATGAGACGAGCAAGACAAGACAGGTCGGGCAGGATTTACCATTGGGTGAATTCGGCTGTATTGCCCCTACTGCGGATGGTCGCTTTGTCTATTTTTTACATGCAAAATCAAAACGTGTTTATAGGTTGGATACAAAGACGGAATTTTTCGAATACATCGCGACTGTGTGTGGATCAAATTGGTGGAAGATCTATAATATGTCGTTGAGCCCGGATGAGAAGAGTTTGTATTTTGTTTGTAATAATAATGACCGCAAGGCGGTCAGAAGGATCGCTCTTTCCTCTCGGCATTGCGTAGAATTTATACGAATCGATGAATTACTTGGAACACGTGATCTTTGCTTTGGCGGTATCGGTATTTGGGATGACGAAGGATCGTTTTATTCGCCAGTTTGGACCCATTCGCCGGAAAAAATTGATCTCGCAATATTAAAAGCAAAAGTTGAGAAACCACATCCAAAGAGAAAACGTAAGAAAAAGTGAATTTTATTTTCTAAGTTCGTAAAGTTCGATGAGTGCGATACCAGTAGTATCGTTTTCACCACTTACGAAAACTGTGTAGGCCCCAGGGGCTAGCTCTATAAGTAGAGCAGCGTCTAGGCTGTTGTCTTCCAAGGAGAATGCACCCACTTTAGCAGTCGCATTGGAAATTGCTGTTAAGTCCTTTGAGGCTGACCACTTGGCGTTTTTCGCTACTAGTTTTCCGTCTTGGTCGAGGACTTGAAGTACAGGGTTTTTCAAAAATTCTGTTATCCCCAATTTTTGGAGACCAGGACCGACTGCCCTAATGAGAAGGGTACTCGTTTCTGAGCCACTAATGACGACGCCTGGAATAGCGATACTGGCTCCTGTTCCTACTCGAGCTCGTGTCGATAGATTGATAAGGCGGCTTTCACTTTGATCGACTTCATAGACTTCTACCATAGCTAGGCCCGTGGTCGCGTTGGCGCCTTGAAGTACCGCTGTGTACGTCCCTGGTTCTAATGTGAGAAGTAGTGCAGCATCGTTTGAACTTTCTTCTATGTTGAATGCACCCAGCTGATTTGAAATATCCTGTATTACTGTTTGGTTTGCCGATTTTGCCCATCCGGCATTGCTTTCGATAACCGTGTCGCCCTGGAACACCGTTAGAACAGGAGATTGGAGTGAATTATCTAATCCAAAAGATTTTAAGCTGGGTCCGATTCCGCGAATCAATAGTTGTTTAGCTTGAGTTCCTTCAATTACAAAACCTGCGATGATAACATCGGCATCAGTCCCGGCTTCGGCCCTTGTTGAGAGATTAGCCATTCGGCTATCTGTATTTGTGCTAAGCGATGGAGCAGAAACTGGAGCTAGTAATTGTGAACCGGACGATGGGGTTGTGTTCGTCGCTACCAAAATTTCGATACCGCTAATTTTTGGATTCTCGATCCCTTGAAGGAGCGTGATGTTAATCTCACCATCGGAAATACTTACTGGGAGGGATATGATGGCTGCTGATTCCGCTCCTACTGAATCGAAGATATCTAGGTTTTCAGCTTCTAGATTTCCTTCGATATTGACGCTAAACACACGTGCGCCACTGCTCATCGTCCCCACGTAAATTTCCGCGAAATGAAGGTTTACGACGTACTCACCGTTTGCTACTTCGAACGAGTATTCGAGTTCTGGCAAACCATTGAAATCGAATCGCTCGCTTTGGTAAACCGTATCATCTTCGGTACCGCTGATATCAGTTGATATTTCGAAAGTGTTTCCTGTATTGAACCCGTAATCAGCGCTCCAAATATTGCCGAATGTATCTGTATACTCGTTACCACCAGCGTTAATTCGTAAGTCAATTTGAGTTTCGGTTGCTCCAGCGACACTAACGATAGTAGACGTATTGCCAGCAAGATCTTCGGCGTAAACATTGTATGAATAGGCAGTTTCTTGCTCTAAGCCAGTGTCCTCAAACTCTGTAGCTAGACCTGAAACGGTTCCAATAGGAGTTCCATCCCGGGATATTTGATAGTTAGCTATACCTATATCGTCTGTAGAGGGTGACCAAGATAGAGCGATCGATGATGTGGATGTGGAGACAATTTTCAAGTCACCAGGAGAACTCGGAGGTGTTGTGTCTAGCGGTAACTCGAGAGTCGTGACGGAGAGGCTCGCGGCTGCAGAGATATTTTCAGAACTATCCCGCGCATAGATTTCGTATGTGTAAGTGGAATTTGGTGAAAGGCCGAGATCTTGGAGATTTAGTTCGCTTGTTGTTTCAACGAGTAACTGATCGCGATAGATTAAATAAACTGAGACTCCAATATTGTCGGTGGATTCGATCCAAGTTAAGTCTGCGAAATTATAACCAATTGAAGACGCTGCGAAACCACTCGGGCTCGTAGGCGCTTCATTGTCTGGTGGACCTTGGACAGTGATTTCGATACCGCTGATCTTTGGATTTTCAAACCCCTCTATCATTTGAATGTTTAGTTGTTCATCAGTGACTATCGTATCAAACGATACCACATAGGCAGTGTTGGCACCTACTGCTTTAAATATATCAACGTTCTCTTGTACTAGGGTGTCTTCAATATTGAGGCTAAATACACGTCCACCCTCGAATTGAGCTCCTTCATAAATTTCTGCAAAATGAAGATTTACTTGGTATTGGCCATTGGCTAGATCGATATTGTATTCAAGATTCGGGTCTCCAGAAAAATCAAAACGTTCACTTTGGTAAATCGCATCATCTTCAGTTCCCGAAATTTCATTCGTCGATGCGAAGGTATTGCCAGTGTTGAAGGCTGTATCGGCCATCCAAATATTCCCGAATGTGTCTGTGTACTCGCCACCACCGGCGTTTATACGAATATCTGGTTGGCTTGTTGTTGATGCAATTAGGCTAGCAGAAGGCGATAGATTCTCAGCTAAGTCGATAGCATAGACCTCATATAAATAATCCGTGCCGAGGGTGAGCGTCGAGTCAACATATGTTGTAGTGAGCCCAGAAACACTCGTTAGAGGAAAGCCGTCTCGGTGAATGTCGTACCTGGATATGCCTGTATTATCAGTGGAAGTTGCCCAAGATAGAGTTATTGTAGACGTTGTTGAGCTCACTGCGACTAGAGGGCTAGGCTGGCTTGGAGGCGTTGTATCTAAGGGGAGTTCCGATGTAGTGACTTGAAGAACTACAGCATTGGACAGGTTGTCCGAAGGGTCAGTGGCGAAGATTTCATAGTTATAGTTTGTCTCTGGCTCTAGGCCTTGATCTTCAAATGTGAGGCTCTCTGTGCTTCCAACTAGGACTTGATCGCGATAAACCAAGTAGGATACTGAACCGAGGTTATCTGTGGATCCAGTCCAAGAGAGTGTCACACTATCGAATGAGATCGCATCTGCGAGGAGGTCTGTTGGATCCGTAGGGACTTCTGCATCCGGTGGTCCCAGGTCAATTACTTCGATGCCACTTATCTTTGGACTTTCGATGCCATGTATGAATTCGACGTTGAGTTGCTCGTCTGTAACGGTCGTGGGGATTGAAACGACATAAGCTGTTTCAGGCCCAACGGCCTCAAATATATCAATGTTTTCCGCTTCCAATACGCCTTCGACTGAAACGCTGAATACGCGTGCGTTCTCGAACATGGTTCCGACAAATATTTCTGCGAAGTGCAAATTCACGAGATATCGGCTATTTGGTACGTCAAGTGCGTATTCCAATTCAGGCGACGAAGAAAGGTCATAACGTTCGCTTTGGTAGATACTGTCATTTTCAGTCCCAGTGATCTCACTCGATACTTCAAAGGTGCTTCCAGTGTTGAAGCCAAAGTCAGCGCTCCAAATTCTACCTAGGCTATCGGTGTATTCGTTTCCTCCTGTGTTTATGCGGAGATCGGGATAGCTCTCGGTTGTGGCACTAATGCTTGCAGGTGGCGATGCATTGTTCGCAAGGTCAATAGCGTAGATTTGGTAGTTGTAGGCTGTACTCAGGGTGAGGCCCGTATCCTCAAATTCGGTTGTAATGCCGGATACAGCTGAAACCAGTGACCCATCACGATAAATTTCGTAGCTAGCAATACCTGTATCGTCAGTGGAGGCCGCCCAAGAAATTGAAATGGTAGACATCGACGTCGAGTCGATTGTGACGCTTCCTGGAGCAGTAGGGGCGGTACTGTCTAATGGAAGCTCAGTTGTGGTGACTTCGATGCTTATGAATTCGGAGAGATTGGCAGACGGATCGCTCGCGTAGATTTCGTAAGCGTAAATCGTCTCGGGTAGTAGCCCGATGTCCGAGAAGGTCGTTTCGATAGTCGTATCGATCAGTATTTGGTCGCGGTAAATAAGATAAGTGACAGGACCGACGTTGTCTGTTGAAGCTGTCCAACTCAGGGTTACTTCATTGTACGAAACTGTATCAGCCGAAATGTCGGTTGGATCAGTTGGAATCTCGAGATCCGGCGGCCCCATTGCGATCACTTCGATTCCGCTTATTTTAGGGCTTTCAACACCTTGTATGAATTCGATATTGAGTTGCTCATCACTTACTGTGGTGGAGAATGAAAGGATGTAGGCGTTCTCACCGCCAACAGCTTGGAATATGTCTATGTCCTCTGCGACCGGCGAGCCCTCTATTTCGACGCTAAATACGCGGGCTCCTTCAGCCATAGTCCCTTCGAAGATTTCAGCAAAGTGCAAGTTTACTGTGTATTCATTATTGGGTAGATCAAAGGAGTATTCTAGATTTGGAGAGCCTACCTCGTAATAGCGTTCGCTTTGGTAGATTGAATCATCTTCCGTTCCGTCAATCTCGTTTGAAGTTTGGAAGGAACCTCCATTGTTAAATCCGTAATCTGAGTACCAAATATTGCCTAACGTGTCCAAATAAGTGGCTCCACCTGCGTTTACTCTAACGTCAGCTTCTGTTGCTAGGCTAGGTTCGTATTCAATGATTAATGGAGGCGATGTTGGGCCTTTGATACCGTTGACGTCAATTAAGACTGCTTGCAGCCGGTTTATTCCGCTTTTCTCGTCCTGAGCGCTTAGTGGGACTGATATGTCGACATAACCGTCGCTTCCGATTACTGCGTCGAAATCAAAGAAATAAACCACGGTGTTGGCCTCAAGTGGCTCGATGTTGTATCCACCGTTGACAGCTCCTTCTGTGTAAAGTCCTCCGTCTGTATGGTAAAGCGATACCTGTGAGCCTTCGGGACCTGAGACTCGAATTGTCTGCGGATCATTTGATGTGACTGGGGACATTGCGTCAATATGCTGGATGGTTGGCTGCAAAGGTTTTCCATTCATAAGATAGCCATCGCATGCATCGATATCGCCTGAAATATGGGATAGACTCGTTTTTTGAACTGAGCCGTCGCTAAAGTAAATCGATACAGTGCTTCCGGTTAGCTCTAATCCGGAAACGCTGGCGCTATGGTTTTCGCCAGGAGCGGCCACTCCTTTGACGCTCGTAGGGTCTATGTCGATTGAGAATGAGAAAAAATCACTGGGTTGGAATTCCGTGAAGTTGATTTCCAATCCATTGTATCCGTCATTGGCATCGACGCCATTATTAGGATCGAGGTAGGCGTGAGTAACTGCGCCTGCATCTGAATCCGAGTCTGGAGTGAACACTTTTGTGACTGGGTCACCGGCTTGACCGTTGACATCGAATACATTGTCTGGATACAGGGCTGTGCTGAGATCGATAACTACTTTTTCAATTAGTTGTCCATCTGTAGAAAGGTTTTCGATGTAAAAACTCTCATCAGAATAAGTGCTTGCTTCCAGCAGAGTGTTTTGTGGCGGGTCGATCTGGAAATAAGCAGCAGAGCTTGATGCAATTGGTTGGATTTCGAACACATCCCAAGTTGCGGTAAAGGATGGGGTCGTGGGATTTCCTGTAGTGGCAATTAGACCGATTGCGAGTGGCGGGTCGCTCATTAGCGAGTGCATGAGGTCGCCGCTGGCGAGTAATTGGTCACCGACAGGGATTATGGTTTCGCTTCCTTCCAACCTGTACTTGGCTTGGATTGTTCCTGACTGGGGATCGATATCGAAGAAGAGCTCTATATAGTTGGAATTGAGTATGCCAGATTCAGTGGAAATTGTATTTGAAAGAATGTTACCATATTCTTCGTGTACCACTTCTATTCCACCATTACCTAGATTCGCGTTAACCGCGAGTTTGATGTAATTGTCCTGATCACCGGTACCAATGTATATGCCGTGTGATTGATCTCCCTGTGGAGCTCCGCCAAAAAATGGACCTGAGATTCCGACGCGTATTTCGTAGGGATCCATATATTGGTTGGAAGTAATCCCAAAGTTGAATGCGTTTAGTTGGTTGTTGGAATTTCCGGTTGCAGTTCCGGCGTCGACGGATGCAATTGTGAAAAGCCCTGCGGTTCCACCAGCAATGAAATTGTCTGGATCATAGAGATCCAAGTATTCGTCACCGTCGTTCTTCATTATTCCGGTCATTCCGACATCGAAGAAAGTGGCGCCGGGTTCGTTGAACAGGTCCTTAATGTGTGGATGAGGAGTACTCGCTCCATTGCTTTGATCGATTGGGAAGGGATCAAGATGATCAGCTATACCGTCGTTGTCGTCATCTTGGTCTAGGATATCCGAAACAAAGTCCCCATCGCTGTCAGGTGGTAAGAGGGCTCCAGAGCACGGGTTGCTGTCGTTGAGAATTTCGTCGGCATTGGAAAAGCCATCGTTGTCTTCGTCGAAATCAAAGCTATTTATGCCGGTACAGACAATTGAAGAAGGAGAATCAAAGTCTGCAGGTTCTAAAATGGTAATATTGTCTTCGAGCAGCAGGTGGGAGACCCAAATTGTTCCGGCAAAGTCGCCTCCCAAGTTTCCAAATGGCGCTTCTATGTCTAAGGGAAGATTATTCAGACCGCTTGCTAAGTATTCGAAGCCATTTGTTACGGTTGTGCCATCTTCGCTTAGTTCAATTCTGAGTACCGTTCCATCAAAAGAAGCGACTACAATATTACCCAGCATTTCACCATTGAAATTACTCCCTAAGTATTCCGCCATGCCGTTGGAGGAAGCGCTGTTTGTTAAGAGTGCTCCGTTGTCGACGCCAGGCATTCGAAAATCGCCTTCGATCGGATTTGCCATTGAGACAGGAACCGGTGGCCAATCACTTGTTGGGCTAGCGCTGTAGACCATAGGATCGGTCGTGGAATCGCCGTCTTCTGATAGCTCATTGTCGAAATGAAACCAACCCGCTCCGGCAGGGTTGGCTCTAATTGGATTTGGATGACCTCCGTAATAGCCTGTGCTGTCAATAAAATGGAGGTTGTCTAGGTTGTTGACTTCGCCCGGCTCTGTAGGTTGGTATTCATTGGTTACGTCACCTTCTGGGCCTTCGTTCATGGGGTAACCGCCCCAACCATCGTTTCCAGCGTTGTCGAATGCGTACAAGCGACCTTCTTGACCAGGGGCTTGTGTTATCAATAAGTCATAGGTACTCCGAAATCCACTTGCATGAACCTGTACTGGTCCTCCTAATACAAGTTTAGCTTGGTTTAAGCCGTCATTGCCGCCAAAGGGGTCGTATAAGTCACTTCCGTCGGTATTATGAGCTCTTGTTAAGTTGGGATCGTTTAGGGTCGGTAGGTCATAAAGATAAGTTTGACCAAAAGCATCGGTCTTTTCGGTCATCTCATTGATCGCGGTGAGGTCAATTGATAGAATCGCAGCCGAAAGAGCGGTCTCGCAAGCGAACGCGAAGTTCACAGATGGACTACCCGCATTGGTATTGCCCCCTTGAGCCAAGTAAAGCATATTGGTGAAGGGATCTATTTGAATTCCGTTAGCGGAATGGTTTTCTTCGGATCGAGGCAAGCCCCGTACAAGGTCGACTTTTTCCCATGAAGAGCCATTCGCTGTAAGTCTAGAAATGATACTGGAATTGGTATCAAGGTTGCTATCGTTTTCTCCGCCGCTACCGGCGCCGCCTCGTGGGTCACTTGATGCAATGTAAATTACCGGATTACTAGATGAGCCTGTAACTAAAAGACCTGTCAATTGACGACCGTTAACGCTTGGATTTGGAGTACCGTCATCATCGTAGTTAGGCATTGTTGCGATGAGGGTAATGATCTCCTCGTCTGACGCTTGGTAGGAATTGGGAGATGAGCGTTCTATGGAGTAGCTTTTTATTATCCCGTCTAGTTGGCCTATGTAAAGACGCCCGTCTGGTCCAAATTGCAAGCATGTCGGCAAGGAGACGTCTGCTCCTTCTAGGGTGCTCGTCGAGAAATCGAATGCTTGAACTTGATTAACTGTAGCAGCAGCCAGTAGCCATGCAGCAGTGAAAAACCAAATATGGTTGGTCGCCTTTTGTAGACGCTTCAGTGTAGTGCGAAACGGTGTTTGTAAATTTTTCACTGTTATCCGATCAAAATTAGAACAAGTGTCTTGTGGATTTCCTGACGACCAATACTGAGAGGATAGGCCATTTCTATTGTTAATAAATCGTTAATCGACCTGAAATATCAATTCTATTTATAGAAACGAATCCCGATTGATACGTAGTGGAAAAGCTTAGGCTTTCTTCGAGAAAGCTCTTGTTAAAAAGGAAAAGCCGCACGTGATGCGCGGCTTTCTTGTGGGCAAAAAGGTATTTTGGTAATTTACTCAACTTGCATGTTTCCTGATTTGATGAATCTATTGTGGAAATCGAATGCATGGGAGAGGCTTTGCTGAATATGGCCAGCGCTCTCGGTGTTACTGAAGATCTTTCTTAGCTCTTCTCGATAGTCAGGATGTGCGCAGTTGTGAACGATGGCATTCGCCCGTTCGAGAGGATCCTTGCCTCTTAAGTCGGCTATTCCTTGCTCAGTAATGACTACTTGAACGCTGTGTTCACTGTGATCGAGGTGGCTCACCATGGGTACAATTGTGCTAATGGCTCCACTTTTGGCAATCGAAGGGCAAGTGAATATGGAAATGAAAGCGTTACGCGTGAAATCTCCCGATCCACCGATACCATTCATGAGGTCCTTGCCCATCACGTGCGTGCTATTTACGTTGCCTTGAAGGTCGATTTCGATAGCTGTATTTATAGATATGATACCGAGTCGGCGGACCAGTTCCGGGTTGTTTGATATTTCCTGAGGACGGAGTAATATCTTGTCTTTAAAGAAATTGTAGTTGTCATACACTTCTCTCAAGACGCAATTCTCTACGGTAAGTGAAGTCGCACTCGCGAATCGGATATCACCGCTTTTCATTAATTCTATGACTGAGTCTTGGATGACCTCGGAAAACATTTCAAATGGCGGGATAGCCTTATTTTTTCCAAGGGCTCCGAGTACCGCGTTGGCAATATTGCCAACGCCGGATTGGATTGGGAGAAATGACTCGGGAATTCTACCAGCAGCAATTTCCTCCGCTAGGAAGTTAGCGACGTTTTCGCCGATTTTTAAGGTGGTTTTGTCGGGGGCTTTAAACGCTCCGATTTCATCGGGTATATTGGTTCTCACGATGCCGACAATTTTCTTGGGATCGACTTGCACGTATTCCGTGCCTATCCTGTCACTACAACGAGCGATATTGATTGGTTGGCGATGAGGCGGGTCGAGCGGTTCATATATGTCATGAAGGCCTTCGATCCCTGTTTTGTGGAAATCGTTGATTTCCACCAAGATTTTATCAGCAACTCTGCAAAGGGTGGGGCTACATCCCACCGATGTCGTTAAATATATTTTCCCATCTTCAGAGACTTTGCTAGCTTCGACGATTGCAACGTCGATTTTTCCGAGAAATCCGTATCGAATATTTTGGGGCAAAACCGAGAGATGCATATCGAAAAAACGCGTCTCTCCCTTATTGATTGCCTTGCGTAGTGATTTGTCGGATTGGTAAGGCGTCCGCCAATCAATGGCATGAGCTCGGGCTAGTTCTCCGTCTAGAGAATCGCCAGTTGAGGCTCCAGTGATGACGCCTATCTTAAAAGGTTTTCCCTTTGCGTGCTCTTTTTCAGCGATCCTCGCAATTGCTTTGGGGATGGCTTTGGCTGCGCCTGCTGGGGTGAAGCCACTGAAGCCAACCGTCATTTTGTCCTTTATGTAGGAAGCTGCCTTTTCGGCGGATACTTCCTTTAGGTTTGTCGATGTTGTGATCATTTTGGGTGTCGAGAGTTTAAGCTGTGCCAAGTGGTGTGGTCGCTTAATGACCTGCTCCGAAGACGCGCATGAAGTAACCTGCAACCAAAGCAGTACCGATGACTCCGGCAACGTTTGGCCCCATCGCGTGCATAAGCAAAAAATTGTTGGGATCTGCTTTTTGCCCTTCGACTTGACTCACTCGTGCAGCCATGGGAACGGCAGATACACCGGCGGATCCGATGAGAGGGTTTATTTTATTTTTGGAAAACAGATTCATAAGCTTGGCCATGAGTACGCCGCATCCGGTCGCTATGCCGAAGGCTACAATTCCTAAGCCCAGTATAGCTAAGGTTTCCGTTTTAAGAAAGCGATCGCCTGTCATCGTTATTCCAACGCTTGTTCCTAGGAAAATGGTAACGACATTTATCAACTCGTTTTGAGCAGCTTTAGAGAGTCGCTCTGTAACTCCGCATTCACGAAGGAAATTTCCGAGCAAGAGCATACCGATTAGAGGAGATGCATCTGGAACGAGTAGTACACAAAAAATGGTTACAATCAGGGCGAAAATTAGTTTCTCCAATCGAGAGACCTTGCGAAGACTGCTCATTTTAATGACGCGTTCTTCCTTTGTCGTTAGGGCTCTCATTATTGGTGGCTGAATTACCGGTACAAGCGCCATATAGCTGTAGGCGGCGACTGCTATTGGCGCCAGAAGCTCGGGTGCCAGGCTATTGGCAAGGAATATAGAGGTGGGCCCGTCAGCTCCTCCTATGATGCCAATCGCCGCTGCCTGACTAGAATCAAACAGTCCCATGCCGATTGCCCCCAAGTAAGTGGCAAAAACGCCAAACTGAGCGGCTGCTCCCAATAGGAGAGTACGCGGGTTGGCGATTAACGGACCAAAATCCGTTAATGCCCCTACGCCGAGAAAAATGAGAGGGGGAAAGAGTTCGAGCAAAATGCCGAGAGATATGTAGTGGAATAGGCCGCCGCTATGTGCGCTATAGAGACGAACAAGAGAAGCCCCAGCTACAACCTCGTCTCCAGGGTGAACGGATAGATCTGCTACGCGGCCGCTTGCAGGAGCCCACACGAGTTGATCATTTCGATAGATATCGACGATTTGTCCATTGAAGGTCACTTTCGACAATGAGGAATCTGTAGTTAATGATCTAGGACGGATGATATAGAGTAACTGCTTGTTTCCCTCTGCTATCTTTCGTTCTTCTTCTTCAAACAATTCTTTAATATCTGAAGGCGACATTTTTTCAGATATATGATCTTCTCTTTCGTGAACCACAGCCGGAAGGGAAATAGCCTCCCCGAGGCTGATAGAGCTGGCTATGATGACTCCGTCTGTCGGGCTAAATAGCTCGCCAGCCGGAGCGTTCACCATATTGCGGGTGGGCAAATTGGCCAGTAAGGCTCCAAAAGCAATCGGTACGAGGAGAAGAGGTTCAAAACGTTTGTATACCGCAAGGTATAGCATCCCAAAGACAACTATCCACATGACTAGCATTCGCCATTCAAGAGCTACAAAGCCTGCTCGGAAGATGAGGTCAAAGAATTCTTTCATAACATTGCTCAGCGGATGAATGCTTTTGGGTGTTCGCTGTTTGGGGGAACCCTAGGCGAGTGAAATTAGTGGCTGGCCTTCCTCAACTGACTGAGCGGACTGTACAAGAATTTCAGATACGACACCTGATTGCGGCGCATTTACGATTGTATTCATTTTCATCGCTTCTAGAGTGAGAAGCTTATCACCGGCATCGACTTGCTGACCAGTTTGAACATCTATCGACACTATGGTGGCAGCCAACGGGCTGGATACTGTACCTGGACCTGCTAAAGTAGTCGTCGGTTTAGCTGGAGCTGGAGCGGTCGGAGCAGCGATAGCGGTATTAGCGGAAGTTGCTCTTGCTGGAGTGGCTGCACTGTGCCCCGCGTTGCTATGTTCTTCGCCCAGTAACTCGACTTCGACGTCGTATGATTTACCTTCGATCGTTATTCTAAGTTTTTTCATGTTTAGAGTTTATTGGTAATTGTATAAAATTTATAAGTTTGGTTCCTAGCGAACGCGGTGTGACGAAAATATCTGACGACGGCCCTCTTGGGCCCAGCCATCTCTGCTTGGTTTCACGGACACAATTCTGTGAGGTTGTCCATCGAGGACTGTAGCGACTGCAGCTGTAACCAGAAACGGGATATGGCAGTTCTCTTCTTGACCTTTGGGTTTAGGGGCTATCTTGGGGAGCAATGGTATAGAGACTGGGTCGGTATAACCTTTGTCAGCTTTCTTTTCAATTCGTTTGAAGAGTACACCGACGCATGCTGTTAGAGCAGCGAGGGCGAGTAGAACGAAAAGTACGAAGGCGAAGCCGAAGATAACGAAAGTTGTGTTTTCTCCGACTGTCGGATTTTGAGAAAATGCAGCGAGGATTCTCATAGATAGTTTCCTTTTTAGTAGCCTTGCAGCCTGGATTTATAATGGGATATTGCCGTGTTTTTTCGGCGGGCGTGTATCTCGCTTTGACAGCGTGGTACGTAGTGCGAGCGCGACGGCTCGTTTACTTTCCGAAGGCTTAATTACGTCGGTTATCATAGCGTTCGCGGCTGCTTGGTATGGGGAGGCAAACTCGATGCGATATTCTTCTGCTAACTCCTTGGCTCTCTTGGCGGGATCCTCTGCGTCTTTCAGTTCTTTGCGGAAAAGGACGTTTACAGCGCCTTCGGCACCCATCACGGCGATTTCCGCAGTTGGCCAAGCTAGGACCATGTCAGCGCCCATGTCAGCCGAGCACATGGCGAGGTAAGCGCCTCCATAGGCTTTACGCATGATGAGGGTAATCTTTGGTACAGTGGCGGCAGCATAGGCGAAGAGCATTTTAGCTCCGTGGCGGATAATGCCTCCGCGTTCTTGCGCTAGGCCGGGCATGAAACCAGGCACATCGACAAGCGTCAGAATCGGAACATTGTAAATATTGCATGTTCTGATGAAGCGAGCTCCCTTGTCTGACGAGTCTATGTCGAGAGTGCCTGCTCTAACGGTCGGTTGGTTTGCAACTATACCTACGGTAACACCGCTGACACGAGCGAAGCCTGTTACAATGTTCTTTGCGAAGTCGGGCATGATCTCGAAGAAATCCTGATCGTCTACTAGTAAATCGATTACCTGATGAACATTGATTGGTTCCTTACTAGATGAGGGAACGAGTTCGTCCATTTGCGGATCGTCTGTAACCAAAATTTCTTTAGATAGATCGTGATCAGGATCTTGGATATTGTTGCTTGGTAAGAATGAAAGTAGGCGAGCGGCGAGATCCATCGCGTGTTTGTCGTCTTTCGCTATTAGATGAATGTTTCCGCTGACAGAAGCGTGGGCGGATGCGCTAGCGAATTGGTCGAGTGAAGCTTGTTCGCCGGTAGCTGATTTTATTACATCCGGTCCGCAAATGAACATATTGGAGTTGTTCTCGGTCATGATGATAAAATCTGCTAATGCGGGCGAGTAGGCCGCCCCGCCAGCACAAGGTCCTGCGATGATTGCTACTTGGGGAACAACTCCTGAGAGATAGACATTCTTAAAGAAAACTTGTCCGTATCCGGATAGTGAATCTACGCCTTCTTGAATGCGAGCTCCTCCGGAATCGTTGATCGAAACAACCGGCATACCGACGTCGTGTGCGAGTGTCATTAAATCACAAATCTTTTTTGCATGGATACGCCCGAGGGCGCCCCCGCCAATTGTAAAATCTTGGCTGTAGGCTGCGACGGGCCGCCCGTCGACAAATCCTGTGGCACAAACAACACCATCGTATGGGAGTTCCTTCTTTTCCAATCCGAAACGAGTACAAGCATGGGTGGCATGCATTCCGAGTTCTTGATAGGTGCCCTCATCGAAGAAATAAACAAGGCGCTCGCGAGCCGCCATCAGACCCTTTTCGTGCCTTTTGTCCAACTTGCTCTGACCGCCAGCTGCGTTTGCCGTTGAACGACGTTCTTCGAGCTCCTTTATGAGTTTTGAGTCAATGCTCATCGTATTTATGTATCTGATATGGTTCTGTTATAGGGTAAGTAATGTTTAGCAGAGTCGCTCTAAGCTTTTTTCGTAGGCATGCAGAATTCAGTCAGCACGCCGTGAGTTGATTTGGGATGTAAGAAAGCGACGAGTTTCTCGGCCGCCCCTGGTATAGGCGTTTGGTGAATCAGGCGAATGCCTGCATCGGAAGCCTTGGATAGCTGTTTCTCAATGTCATCTGTGCCAAAGGCGATGTGGTGAATTCCCTCTCCATTCTTTTCCAGGAACTTGGAGATTGGACTATCGGACGATGTCGGTTCCAAGAGCTCTATATGAACTTCACCCGCCTCAAAGAAGGCCGTCTTCACTCCTTGTGAGGCGACTTCTTCAGTGCCATGGCAGCTAAGCCCGAGAGCATTCTCAAAGTATTGAGTGGATGCCTCCAAATTATTTACCGCGATTCCGATGTGATCAATTTTTTGGATCATGATTGTTATTTTGGTTGATACAAAATGTTAGTTAAGTTTATCTTAAGTCAAACAATAACAGTATTAAATGTACTAATGATGTATGCTTTCAAAAACTTATAGGAATCTGTTAAGCAATGTTCAGATGAGGGTTTTGAAATGCGTCTGTAGTTAAATTGTTAATATAAGACTAAACGAAGCGAATGAAGACTAAAAACCTAGACCTCTTGTCTGACGAATTTGAAGGATGCTCCTATGATCAGTGGAAAGTGGCTGCAGAGAAACTACTAAAGGGCGCGCCTTTTGATAAAAAAATGCGTACACGTACTCCTGAGGGTATTACCCTTGAACCGATCTATTTCCCCGACTGCCTAGATGCCTTGCCACAAAGTGATTCTATGCCGGGCGACAAACAGTTTTTACGCGGAGTAGATTCTGTTGGTTATTTAAATGAAGGATGGGCGATTGCTCAAGAAACGACGAATGGGTTCGCAACGGATTTTAACGAGGCTTTGCTGTCAGGCTTAGAGAATGGGCAAACTGCGTTGAATGCAGTGCTCGATGATGCGACTCGAATGAGTTTTGATCCAATCGACGCAGATATTGGAAACGTGGCAGTGACAGGTTTGTCGCTTTCTTGTTCAGACGATTTTGCGGTCGCTCTTGAGGGTGTCTTTGCGGATGCTATCCCGTTGAACTTTCAGAGTGGAATTTCTGGAGTTGTCATTGAATCTATGTTACTAAACTGGTTGAGTGATAAGAAGGTAGCGTTAACCGACGTCAGATGCAGTGTGAACATGGACCCACTCGCGACTCTGGCAGAGAAAGGGTTTTTGCCATCGAGTTTGAGTCAAATCTATGGAGAAATGGCACTTCTGGCAAAGTTCAACAATGCACAGGCTCCAGGTGTCAAAGCTATTGGCGTGAGTGGGATTCCTTATCATTCCGCTGGAGCGAGTGCGGTAGAGGAGTTAGCAGTTGTTTTGGCTACAGGTTTGCAGTACGTGCGAGAGCTTTGCGATCGAGGTTTGTCTGTTGACGAAGTGGCTGAGCAAATACGATTTACTTTCGCGTTGGGTGGCGACTTCTTTATGGAGGTGAGTAAGATTCGTGCTGCTCGAATTTTATGGTCACGGATTGTAAAGGAGCTGGGTGGCGGCCTGGAGGCGCAAAAGATGCGTATCCATGCGAGAACCGGCACATACAACAAGACGGTTTACGATCCGTACGTCAATATGCTGCGTACGACGACAGAAGCTCTTTCGGGAATCGTCGGCGGAGTTGAGAGCTTGAGTGTCGGCGTATTTGACGAGGTCGTGAGGGATTCCGATGAATTTTCACGTAGGATCGCCCGCAATACGCAGGTTATACTTCAAGAAGAGTGTGAACTCACTCATGTGATCGATGCAGGAGGAGGCTCTTGGTATATCGAGAGCCTGACAGAGGAAATAGCCAAACGCAGCTGGAGTATTTTTCAAGAAATTGAAAGAGAGGGAGGGCCTGAGAAGGCTCTTAAAAATGGATACATCCAGGGAGTTATTAGGAAGACACGAGAAAGTCGAGAAGCTCTTCTTGGAAAACGTATTTCCTCCTTGGTAGGCACGAATCAATACCCCAATTTACATGAAAAAGGTCTCGGTAAAAATAAGGTAGATAGCGTGATAGTGCGGAAGCAGCGAATCGATGCTCTTTACGGAAAATTGGGTAGTTGCACTTCAGTGGTCGAGAATAGAAATGGGGATGGTTTAGTCGATGCGGTTCGGTTCGCGTTGCGGGATGGTGCGACTATCGGAAAAATATACCGTCAATTAAGGGGGAACGCTGGAGCAAAATCTGAAGTGGAAGCATTGCCTGTGCGTCGTTTGGCGTCTTGTTACGAAGAGCTTCGCATTGCAGCGGATAACTATCGTGGAAAAAATAGTCACGGTCCAAAGGTATACTTACTAAACATCGGATCGTTGAAGCGGCACAAAGCTAGAGCGGATTTTAGTAGAAATTTCTTTGAAGCAGGTGGCTTCGAGGTTATCAGCTCTTCTGGTTTCGACGAGGAAGTAAGTGCTGTTGAAGGATTGAAGGAGTCAGGAGCGGAGCTTGTAGTTATTTGCGGTCGTGATGATGATTATGCTGAAAGGCTTCCCGCTATGCTGAAGGCGGTGAAAGAAGGCATTCCGGATATGACAACGATTCTAGCGGGTTTTCCGGGGGACAATGAAGATGTCTATAGAGCGGCTGGTTTGGATGATTATATTTTTATAAAATCGAACAACTACGAAACGAATCTGAAATACCTAAAGAAATTGGGTGTAATTAATAAATAACTGCGGAGCTGAACATGAAAGACATTGATTTTACAAACCTGGGATTAGGATCTGTCTCGATTCAGGATTCGGACATCGATTCCTGGAAGGATCGTTTGGAGAGTGAGTCTGGAGTCGCAGAAGGCAAAACCAGGCGAAAGACAATGGAGCAGATCGACATTAAGCCATTGTATACAAGAGGCGACTACGAGGAGATGGAGCACTTGAAGTATAGTGCGGGCGTTCCACCGTTCTTGCGTGGACCGTATGCAACTATGTATGTTTTTCGTCCTTGGACGGTGCGTCAGTATGCTGGCTTTTCGACTGCGGAAGAATCGAACGCGTTCTACCGTCGCAATATTGCAGCGGGGCAACAAGGACTTTCGGTAGCGTTTGATTTAGCGACGCACCGCGGCTATGATTCTGATCATCCTCGCGTGGCGGGAGATGTCGGGAAAGCAGGCGTGGCTATAGATTCTGTTGAAGACATGAAAGTGCTATTCGATCGAATATCACTGGATAGAGTGTCTGTTTCCATGACGATGAACGGGGCAGTTATTCCTGTTTTGGCATTCTACATTGCAGCTGCTCTTGAACAGGGGTGTTCGTTGGACAAGCTGAGCGGGACGATCCAAAACGACATTCTAAAGGAGTTTATGGTGCGTAATACCTACATTTACCCACCTGCTAGTTCAATGAAAATTATTGGTGATATTTTTGAGTATACCTCGAAGAAGATGCCAAAGTTTAACTCCATTTCCATATCCGGGTACCACATGCAAGAAGCGGGCGCGACTGCGGATTTGGAGATGGGGTATACCTTGGCTGATGGTCTGGAATACTTACGTACAGGCGTTGGAGCGGGCTTGGATATCGATGCATTTGCTCCTCGATTGTCTTTCTTCTGGGGTATCGGTAAGAACTATTTTATGGAGATAGCCAAAATGCGAGCCGCTCGCTGTTTATGGGCTAAGATTGTAAAGCAATTTAACCCTAAGAATCCGAAGTCTCTAGCGTTGAGGACTCATTCACAGACTTCAGGATGGTCGCTTACTGAGCAAGATCCGTTTAATAACGTGACGCGTACGGTGATAGAAGCCATGGCGGCCGCGTGTGGACATACCCAGTCTTTGCATACGAATGCTCTTGATGAAGCGATTGCATTGCCGACTGATTTTTCAGCTCGTATTGCTCGCAATACGCAATTGTTCCTCCAGGAAGAAACAGGTATTTGTAAGGTGATTGATCCGTGGGGAGGTAGCTTCTATGTGGAGTCACTCACGCAGGAATTGATGCAAAAGGCGTGGTCTCATATTGAAGAAGTCGAAGAATTGGGCGGCATGACTAAGGCAATTGAAGAGGGAATTCCGAAGCTTCGTATCGAGGAAGCGGCTGCACGTCGCCAAGCGCGAATTGACAGCGGTAAGGAGACCATTGTTGGTTTAAACAAGCACCGACTTACGAAAGAAGATCCTCTTGAAATCCTTGATATCGACAATTCTGCTGTCCGCGATTCTCAAATACGTAGACTAGAACGCCTACGTAAGAATCGCGATAGCCAAGCGTGTCGCGACGCGTTGTCTGCTATCGAATATTGCGCAGAGAAGGGTGAGGGAAATTTATTAGCTCTTGCTGTCGATGCTGCTCAGAAGCGAGCCAGCTTAGGAGAAATTTCTGACGCGATGGAAAAAGCATTTGGACGCTATAAAGCGAAAACACGCTCTATTTCTGGAATTTATTCAAAGGAGTTTGGAGAGCATGATAAAGTGAGTAATGTAAGTGATTTAATCGAAAAATTTGCGAAGGAAGAAGGCCGTCGTCCGCGTATATTAATTGCGAAACTGGGGCAGGATGGGCATGATCGTGGAGCGAAGGTTGTTGCGTCGGCGTATGCTGACCTTGGTTTTGATGTGGATATTGGTCCATTGTTTCAAACTCCTGAGGAAGCTGCGAAACAGGCGGTGGAAAATGATGTTCATATTGTAGCCATGAGTTCTCTGGCTGCTGGCCATAAAACGTTGTTGCCGATATTAGTTGAGGAATTGGAGAGGTTCGGGCGCAGCGATATTATGGTGGTATGTGGCGGAGTGATACCTATTCAAGATTATGAATATCTCTATGAAAAGGGAGCTAACGCCATTTTTGGGCCTGGAACAGTGATTCCGGATTCTGCGAAACAAGTTCTAGAGTTCTTGTTGGAAGGAATAGGGGAAAGGAACGTCGGTTGATGAAATCTGACGTGAGCCCATTATGAGAAAACGGCCGGAATGGCATGAAGCTGACAGCGAACACAAGGTTTTCGCAAGCGAAGTTGTTGAAGGACACGACTCTTCGATAGACGAATCTTTTCCGTCTATTGAGCTCCAGAAAAACCGGAGGCTGCGGCGAAGCATGAGCGTAGATGAAATCGTTCAAGGAGTGTTAATGGGCGATTTCTCAATTTTGGCTCAAGCGATTACCTGTGCGGAAAGCCATTCTGAAAAACACAGAGAACGGGCTCGTGAGATCTTGCGGCGCTGTTTGCCGTACTCGGGGAATTCCCTGCGTGTTGGTATTACTGGTGTTCCGGGAGCGGGGAAAAGTACATTTATCGAACGTCTGGGAGTTATGCTTTGCCAAAGTGGTTTTCGAGTTGCGGTTTTAGCTGTGGATCCTAGCAGTTCGGTTAATGGTGGTAGTGTTTTAGGCGACAAGACTCGAATGGAGGATCTAACACGTGAGTCGAACGCCTTTATTCGGCCTTCCCCCGCTGGAGGTACGCTTGGTGGAGTCGCAGCCAAAACGCGAGAAGCTATGCATTTGTGTGAAGCAGCTGGGTACAATGTTGTTTTGATAGAGACGGTAGGAGTGGGACAGAGCGAAGTTGCAGTTAGGTCGATGGTCGATTTTTTCCTCCTGTTGCAGATTTCCGGAGCGGGTGATGAGCTTCAAGGGATCAAGAAGGGAGTAATTGAAATGGCGGATGCAATTATTGTGAATAAAGCGGATGGGGACAATGTGATGCAGGCAAAAAGGGCAAGGTTAGATTACGCAAGAGTGCTGCACTATTTACAGCCTTATACGGAATCTTGGAAGCCGAAGGCTCTGACATGTTCGGCTCAAACAGGGGAGGGTGTATCTGAAATTTGGAAACTTATCCAAAAATTCGAAGCTAAAATTCGAAGCAATGGCCTGCACGAATCGAGACGACGCGAGCAAAAGACAAAATGGTTCAAAACGTTGCTTGAAGAAGCTGTTTTGTCCCATTTCTATTCTACGCCAAGAATAGCTGCGGATTATTCTCGTATAGGAATCGAGGTAGCAGATGGCGCGCTTCCAGTAATGGAAGCAGTGGAGCTTCTGTTAGCGAAAATGAAATCTACCGGGTGACTTAGCTACCTGATAGCTCGATTGAGCGTTTTACGGCGTCTTCTATCGCGGTATCCAGAACTTGGTCCCAGTTTTGTCCTTTTAAACTTTCAAGCAGTGCATGTGTGACGCCATTGGGTGAGACGACTTCGCGTACCAGTTCTTCGGGTGACTTGTCGGAGGCTTGCATTAAGGCTAAGGACCCAAGCCCGGTTTCGGTTGCGAGTTGAATAGCGAGGTCTTTGGGGAGGCCTCGTGATTGGGCAGCTTGGGCAAGAAAGTCTATAAATTGGAAGAAGACAGCAGGACCACAGCCATTGATTGCAGTTGCAATGTGTAGTTGTTCTTCTTTTACAGGGTGTGCGGTGCCTAGAGCTGTTAAGAGAGAGGTGACTTGCTCTTGGTGCTTGTTTGTTGGCTCTTCCTGAAAGCAGTAGGTGCTAACGCCTTGGCCAATCTTTGATGGCGTATTTGGCATGACTCGAACGCAATTAGCCGCGTCGGGGAATGTCGTTCTGAGAGATTCGAGAGTTCTGCCGGCAAGAACTGAGATAACGAGTTTATTATTTGCTGATGCGGCTTCTTCTTTGGTAACCGTTTCCAAGTGCTGTGGCTTGAAGGCGAGAATGATAATATCGCTCTGAGTGAAGAGATCGCTGCGTGTATTGGCTAGCACTATACCGAGGTCGGTAGCTAATCTACCGGCTGAGCTACCTGAGCCACTCAGGCAATAAAGTTCATTTGGCGAGCAGGTTTTATTGTCTAACAGACCCTGTGCCATAGCTCGAGCCATGTTGCCTGCTCCGAGAAATCCTACTTTCATGCGTCGCGAACGAGGGGGTGAGTGAAGCGGACGGCCACGCCTTTTCCATTTTCATTTGGAGTTATGCTCACATCGCCCCCTAGGGTGCGTAGAGCGTGGCGAGCGACTGTTAAGCCCATGCCAACACCAACGGTGTTCTTTGTGCTTATGAAGGGCTCGAACATGTTTTCTTCTACCTCTGGGTCAATGCCACCGCCTTGGTCTGTCAGGAGAAATTCGATATCTTTGCCATTTTCTGACTCGGAGACTTTTAGAGAGATTGGGCGTTGGTCAGCCTCGAGCGACTCATAACTTTCCCATGCATTGATGATGAGCTTTGCTAGGGAGTCTTCGAAGGCTTCGATGTTAGTCTTTAACAAGTGGCGATCAATTTGCGTTTCGACTTCGATGTCTAAACGTTGCCCGGATTCCTCGATTGCTCTTTGGATGCTCCCTGTAATCAATTCACTGAGACGAATTTCATGGAGCGGTAGGCGAGTTGTGAACGCGACTGTGCTTAATTGTTTAATAATACCAACGATCCTATTCCCAGCGGTTTCGACTCGAGTGATATTTTTGAGAACTTTCTCGGGGTCGTTGTAGTTGACTTTGGCTAACTCAAGATAACCCATGACTACGCCCAGGAGATTGTTCAGGTTGTGAGCGATTCCTTGGGTCAGAGCACCGATTGCGGCGGACCTACGAGACTCGCCCAGTCTTTGGGTTAGTTCGACATTGGCCCGGTTAATTGAGAGATACTTGAGCTGCGTGCGCACGCGAGCGATGGTTTCTTCCAAGTCGATTGGCTTGGTAATGTAGTCAACGGCCCCTGCTTCAAGGCCTTCTAGTTTTCCTTTCTTGGAATTATGCGCGGTTACAAATATTACAGGAATGGCTTTGGTATTTTCGTTTTCGCGAAGCTTTTGACACACTTCAAAGCCGTCCATTCCTGGCATCATGACATCTAGAAGAATCAAATCCGGGAGTTCGATTTGGCAAATGTCTAAGCATTGCTGACCGTTGTCTGCGGTGAGCACGCGGACGCCATCCCATTCCAACTTCTTTTGCAGGAGTTGGATGTTGATCGGCTCATCGTCTACGACGAGTACCGTACTAGCTGATTCCGGAAATTGGGTCATTATAAGGTGTGGTAAATGAAGGAGGACTGAGTTGGACGTGGGGTAGTGAACAGCAAGCTTTATGCCTGTTGTAGCTTGTAAGCTTTGACAGTGTTGCTCATTAGCAATGCTACTGTCATCGGGCCTACGCCACCGGGCACTGGAGTGATGTGCGAAGCGAGAGGGGAGACTTCGTCAAACTTAACATCGCCCACAATACGGTAACCTCGTTTGCGGGAGGGATCTTCGACGCGATTGATTCCAACATCAATCACGACTGTCCCTTCTGACACCATATCTTTTGTAACCATTTCTGGTCGACCGATTGCTGCAACAAGGATATCGGCTTGGCGGGTGATTTCAGCGAGGTTTTTCGTGCGAGAATGGCAAACGGTGACAGTCGCATTTGCGTATTCTCCCTTTTGCATTGCGAGAAGAGCGAATGTTTTGCCGACGATCAAGCTACGGCCGAGGACCACAACGTGCTTGCCCTCCATTTTAATTCCTTCGCGTTTGCAGATTTCGACGATGCCTGCGGGTGTACAGGAGACGAAGCCACGAGCATCTTCTTGCACAAGGCGTCCCGCGTTCGTTTCATGGAAGCCATCCACATCCTTGAGAGGGTCGATACGGTTGAAAGTTGCTTGCTCGTCTAGGTGCTTAGGAAGGGGAGATTGTACAAGGATTCCGTTTACCTTTGGATCAGCATTCAGTTCGTCTACTTTGGCGAAAAGCTCTTCTTGGCTGATGCTTTCGTTGAGCGCGAAAAGTAAGGGTGTGATGCCAATTTTGGCTGCAGTCTCGTTTTTGCTTTTGACGTAGGAAACGGATGCGGGATCGTCGCCTACGCGAATGAACGCGATGCAGGGTTTATCTCCGCTAAGAGCTTCAACTTCTTGGGTGAGTTCGCTTACTAAGTCTTTAGCGATTTGCTTGCCGTCGATTTTTTTCATTAAAAGAGGGAGCGAGTGACGTTTGCTTCTGGTGGATTTTATTACTAGTCGAGGCTAGTTTGCTTTTTTGAGGGAGCTAGCGACGATTCTTAAGTTGTTTGAAGATTCTATGGAGTAAATCTGTCCAGCAATTGAGACTTTGTTGCCGATGTAATCTTTGATTATTATGAATTCAGGGAGGTTTTTTACATCGAGAAAGCCGAGTGTCTTGCCGTTGCTATCAAGCAATTTGTAAGGGCAGCTTGTTTTGCTTTTTTCTACGATGTTGCACGTTTGCAACACTCCTTGAAAGCGGCGCATTGGATTTTCACTTTGGGTTGTTGTCGCCGGAGGGGTGGAGACCTCTTGCATCGCCGGCGGAGTTGGCTGAGTGGTTTCTACTTGAACTGTGTCTGGAGTCGCGGGTGCAGGTGCAGGTACTGATTCTTCTACCTCAATTTCTACATTTGCAGGAGGCTCTGGAACTGTGGGTTCTTCAATCAATTGAACCTCGTCTTTGATGTATGCCACGAGAATGGTTTCGATGTTTAGTTTCGAATAACGGGGGTCGACACTGATTAGGTCTGTTTTGTCGTCTTTTGTCGCTGTGGAGAGGACGGTTGCTTTCTTGTCGGGACTTAGCAGATAATTGCTGCCGGGCTTTGGGGTGAGGTCCTTAGATATATCGTTGTTGCTTACAAAGACCTCGAACACGCCGCGATAAAAAATGGGTTTCCAGCCTTCAGTGGGCTCGAGGTCTGCAGGCCACTCGGCATTGACTGCGAGGGCAAACGATTCGAGTTGTCCAATTGTGGGAGCTTGAACTTCAGGGCGGAGGTGTACGTCTATAACTTGAGCGTTTGTGGAAAGAGCAGCTAGCAAGGCGAGGAGGATAGCTGCTGGTTTAAGCATTTTATAGTAGTTCATAGAGCTTCGATTGGCTGTTGGAAAAGTTTTTCTATATCATTTGGAGCGAGCGGCAAACCAGCTCCTTTGGGGATGCCTTTTATGTTGTATCTGCCTATCTGGTAGCGCTTCAAGCGTTTAACGTCGAAGCCGAGTACCGAAAAAAGGCGACGGATTTCGCGTTTCTTTCCGTGATGCATGGCTACATCCAAATCCTTCGATTCAGGTCTGTTTCGATTCCCGAGGAAGACCGCTTGTTCTACTTTTAGGCGTTCTCCTTCGTAATTGATTCCGTTGAGTAGCTTTGGGATTTTCTCCTTGGGGAAGAGCTGTTTCAGTTCGACGCTGTAAATTTTGGTTACCAAGCTACTTGGATGCATGAGCTTGTTTGCGAGGTCGCCGTCGTTGGTCAGGATAACAAGGCCTTCGCTATCTTTGTCCAAACGCCCAGCGCAAAAGAGTCGTTGGTTGGCAAATTCCTTGGGGAGTAGATCGAACACGGTGCGATCGTTGTGTGGATCGTCGTTGCTGCAAATAAAGCCTTTGGGCTTGTTTAGGGCAATTGTTAGCTTGGCGGGAGCTCGGTAGGTGATCCTCTTGCCTTCCAGACTGATGAAGTCTTTTCCAGGTTCGATTTTGTCTCCCAGTTGAGCGAGTTGGCCATTGACCACGACATTGCCATTTCGGATGTGCCCTTCGGCGGCGCGTCTGGAGCAAATTCCTTGGTCAGCTATAAATTTCTGTATGCGAATGCGTTGGTCGTATGTTTCCATGCACAAACTTCTGGATGGTGCAAAGTCGTTCTCATCATGCAATTGTTTCTTTTGCTAATTCTTACAAAATACGTTTTTTGCTGTATTGATCTGTAATAATTGCTTGGGTACTTATTATTAGGCCCCGCTAAGGGAGCGATTATATAGAGGAATTGAAGGGGAAACTTTTAAATTTGTTTGCCATCAGCCCTTTAAACGCTCCTCGTATTTAGGTTTAGGAGCATTGCAGGCGGGACGAAATCCGGTGTGGCAATCACAAATTGTTATCTGACCACTTAAAATCTAAATGAGTTTAACCTTTGATAATCGAGTCGCCCTCGTTACTGGCGCAGGACGTGGAATTGGGCGTGCCATCGCCGAAAAATTGGGAGCAAACGGGGTAACTGTTATTTGCGTTTCTCGTTCAGAGTCGTCTTGTGGCTCAGCGGCTGAGGCAATCAATGCAGCAGGGGGCAAGGCAATTGCTTGCGCAGTTGACGTAGCGGATGGACCTGCTGTCGCGAAATTGAGCGAGGAGCTTATAACAGAGTTTGGCAACATCGACATTTTGGTAAACAATGCCGGTATCACGAAGGATAATCTTCTTTTCCGTATGACGGAGGAGGATTGGACCGATGTGATCGATACAAATCTCAATAGCGTATTCCATTTTGTTAAAGGCTTAGCCCGTCCAATGACCCGAAAACGTTGGGGCCGTGTAATCAATATTACGTCTGTTTCCGGAATTATGGGCAATGCTGGGCAGACGAATTACGCAGCAGCCAAGGCCGGAATGATCGGTTTCACAAAGAGTCTAGCTAAGGAATTGGCCTCTCGCAGCGTAACTGTAAATGCAGTCGCCCCTGGGTTTATCGAAACCGATATGACAGCGAAAATTTCCGAAGCAGCGCTAGACATGGTGTTGCCTCAAATCCCACTCAAGCGAATGGGGCAAGCTGCGGATATCGCAAATATGGTCGCATACCTTGCTTCCGAAGAAGCTAATTATATCACAGGTCAAACTTTTACCGTTGACGGCGGCATGACGATGTGATCCTTCCAGAAATAACCAATATTTTAAAAAATAGAGCAAAATGTCAGACGGAAAAACCATAGAACAAAGGGTCTCTGAGATCATCGTAAACCAGCTCAACGTGAATGAAGAGCAAATTACTCCAGAAGCGTCTTTCTTAGACGATCTTGGAGCGGATTCACTCGATACTGTCGAGTTGATCATGGCTTTCGAGGAAGAGTTCAAGGATGAGATCAACGGAGAAATTCCTGAGTCCGATGCTGAGAAGCTTCAGACTGTTGGGAACGTTATTGATTACATCAAAGAAAAGGCTGGATAAGCATCCGGTTTTCTAAAATTTACTTATAACTTTTAGCCGCTTGGATTGACGTCCAGGCGGCATCTCTATGTATAGATGTCTATGGGAGAAATGCCTGAAAGCCAAAGAGTAGTGATAACCGGTCTCGGCGCGATAACGCCGCTAGGCTTGGACGTGGATTCTTTTTTCCAAGGACTTATCGATGGTAAGTGCGGAATCAGCAAAGTTGAGTCGTTCGATGCAAGTAAGTTTACCAGCCAGATCGGCGGAGAAATCAAAGATTTCGAGGTAAATGATCATATGGATCCAAAGCAAGCGCGCCGCAATGACCGCTTTGTGCACTTTGCATATGCCGCAGCGATGCAAGCTTTCAAGGATTCTGGCCTTAACATGGAGAAAGAAGACCCAGACCGCGTAGGAATCTTTATAGGTTCCGGAATTGGCGGAATGGATACTATCGAGAAAAATCACACTAAGCTTCTCGAGTCAGGACCTCGGAAGGTGTCGCCATTCATGATTCCTGCTTTGATTTCAAATATGGCCTCAGGAATTGTGGCGATTGAGATCGGGGCGATGGGTCCAAACTTTTCAATCGTAAGCGCGTGTGCGACAGGAGCTCATGCGATTGGTGAATCCCTCAAGACATTGCGACTTGGCGAAGCCGACGTAATGATCGCAGGAGGTAGTGAAGCTGCTATTACTGCTTTAAGCTATGGTGGCTTCTGCTCTATGAAAGCAATGTGCACGCGTAATGATGACCCGGCGGGAGCGAGCCGCCCATTCGATGCGGATCGAAGCGGGTTTGTCATGGGAGAAGGAGCAGGCGTTATCGTGATGGAAACGCTTGAGCACGCAAAGAAGCGTGGAGCCAATATCATTTGTGAAATCGTGGGCTACGGAGCCTCTTGCGATGCGAACCATATTACCGCTCCTCACCCAGAAGGATTGGGCTTGGCTGGCGCGATGAAGCGAGCTCTACACTCTGCGTCGTTGAATCCAGAGAGCATCGAGTATATCAATGCGCACGGTACCTCTACGCCTTACAATGATAAGTTTGAGACCAAGGCGATGAAGAATCTTTTTGGCGAACATGCGAACAAGCTAATGATTAGTTCCACCAAGTCGATGACAGGTCACTTGCTCGGAGCAGCTGGAGGAATTGAATCTGTTGCGTGCGCGAAAATGCTAACAGAGGGCAAAATAGCTCCAACAATCAATTATACGACGCCTGATCCTGATTGTGATTTGGACTATGTTCCGAATGAAGCACGTGAAGCTAAGGTGAAGATTGCCATGAGCAACAGCCTTGGGTTTGGCGGACAAAACGCTTCTTTGATTTTTAAGGTATACGAATAATCACTCGTATTCTAAATTGGGTAATTCAACTACGTCACTAGACAAAAAGAGATAAAAATGGAAAAGACATTTATCATCCTTAAACCAGACTGCATGGAAAAGGGCTTGGCGGGCGAAGTCCTGCAGCGCTTTGAAAAAGAGGGTTTTGCAATCGTTGCTAGCAAGATGACTCGATTGGAGTCGCCGATTCTGCGTGAGCATTATGCCCACGTTGCAGATAAGCCGTTCTTCCCAGAGATCGAAGAATTTATGAGCTCACGTCCTGTTATCATGGCTGCGCTTGAAGGCGAAAATGTAATTCAACGCGTACGCGACCTTCTTGGTCCTACGGATTCTACCAAAGCGCCTGCCGGCACGATCCGCGGAGATTTTGGAACAGATATGATGAAGAACATGGTTCATGCGTCTGACGCTCCCGAGACGGCAGCGGCGGAGTTGCAACGTTTCTTTTTAGAGTCCGAAATTTACGGCTAAGACTATTTTTCGGAGTTAAAATTTGATTAAGAGCTACCCAGTTTGGGTAGCTTTTTTTGTTTCAACTTAGGTTCAATAGGGTTTTTAGCCCATCTTTAGTCCAATTCTTGTATTCATATCAAGTTCAGGTGTTTACGCCTGAAAAAAAAACTCATTTTGAGAATAAATACTTACTAAAAAAATAAGTAGCTATGACGATAGACTAAAAATGAATTTTAAAAATCGCTCTCTGAAATTTAAGATTATTCTCTTTAGTCTTATAACATCCTTGGTCCCTTTGGCGCTATTGACGTGGAGAGTTGAGGTGCTTTTTGACGAAGAAGTGGAAGAGCTAAGCAGCACTTACCAGTCGTACGCTATTGCACTGGTCGATATTATTGATCGAAACCTTTTTGAGCGCTACGGAGATGTTCAAGCGTTTGCGGCTAACAATTTAGCAAGAGATCGCTCGAATTGGGGGAATCCTGATGAAGACACGAACCCACTAGTGCAGACAATCAATAAGTATGTGGATCTCTATGACATTTACACAGCGATGATCCTGGTTGATATGGAGGGTCGCCCAATTGCGGTGAATACTCGGAATCACAGTGGAGAGTTGTTGAATACAAATTGGATTTATAATGAAAACTACGCATCTGCGTCATGGTTTATCGACGCCAAGCAAAAGAGATTTTTAAAAGGCGAAGGGACCGACGGGACGGTGGTTGAGGATGTTCACGTTGATCCTATCATCAAACAACTAGATGGAGGAAATGGTTTAGGGATTAGCTATACTGCGCCGGTTTATGACCAATTTGGCGAGATTGTTGCAGTTTGGTCGAATCGTGTCTCCATGGATCTCGTGAATCAAATGTGTATCGCTACTTATGATGAGTTGGTAGAACTTGGATTCAATACAGCGGAAGTTACTCTCCTAAACAAGGTCGGCGAGGTTATTGTGGATCTAGACCCTCGCTCGAACGGAGGTCAAGTCGCTGTGGGAAAGGACATGGGAGTATTGCTCAATCTGAATTTGGTGGAGAAGGGGGTAGCAGCGGCAATTAGAGCTGTGAACGGAGAGCACGGTGGCATGGATAGTTATCATGCTCGTAAGGAGGTCGTACAGACAGTCGGTTATGCTCATTCTAAAGGAGCGCTTGGCTACAAAGGATTAGGGTGGAGCGCTTTGGTCCGGCTTGATAAAGCGGAAACGATGGCTAAAATCAACTCTGCGAGAGTTGAGATCGTAGTACTATTTCTGATATCAGCGGTTTTAGTACTAGTAGGAGCAACTTTTATGTCTAAGACGATTGCTAAACCTGTCGAAGGAATTGCTAAACGCGTTTTGGGTAATGTGGAATCAACGAAGATTTCTTCTCGGGTTGTCGACGAGAACGCGCACAAACTCGCAGAAGGAGCGAGCGAACAGGCTGCATCGGTAGAGCTTACATCTTCTGCTTTGGAAGAGCTATCTTCCATGACCAGCCAAAATGCTCAAAGTGTAGTCGATGCGAAAACTCGTATGGACGAGGCAAAAGGTGTTGTTACCGATATAAACACTTTGGTTGATGGTTTAAAAGAGTCGATGTCAGGGATTTCTAACGCGAGTGAAGAAACTCAAAAGATCATTAAGACTATTGATGAAATCGCTTTCCAAACCAATATCTTGGCATTGAATGCGGCTGTTGAGGCTGCGAGAGCAGGAGAGGCTGGAGCTGGATTCGCTGTAGTTGCTGATGAAGTACGTAGCTTGGCAAGTAGGGCTGCGGAAGCGGCTCAAAATACTGCGGGTCTGATTGAGTCGAACATCAGTAAAATTGACGAAGGCGTTAAGTCAGTGGAGCAAACCGATGATGGCTTTAAGAATTTGCAAAGCAAGACGGATGAAATAGCGCTTTGCGTTGATCAAATATCAGTTGCTTCGGAGCAGCAAAAAATTGGCTTGAGCCAAATTAGCGATGCGATTGGAAAAATCAGTGCCGTTACTATTACAAATGCATCAACTTCGGAAGAGGCTGCAGCAGCTGCAAAGGAAATGAGCGGTCAAGCAAATGAAATGGGTAGGCTTGCGAGCGAACTGGACGAGGTTATTGAAGGAGCAGCCGCTTTAAATAAACCGGCTCATCGCCCGGTTGCAAGTAATAGTAACCGACTAACAAATACAGCGCCGACTTCCAATGTTGCGGTTCCAGCAGGAGGCAATGACCTCGACATGTGGAACTAAGGTACAATCATTCGACAGGACGGAGTTTGTAAATAGTTGAGTCTGTGCGACTCCTGCTGTTAATAATGATATACAGCAAGCCATCTGGCCCTTCGACAACATCTCTAATTCTATCTCGGGTTCTGAATAAAATCTCATCCGAGGTAATTTCGTTATCATGAATTTCCAATCGGTGCAATTCACCGGCAGAAAGTCCACCTACAAACAGGTTGTGTTTCCATTTAGAGAATGTGTTGCCCGAATAAAATGAAATACCGGATACGGCTATAGAGGGCGTCCAGTAGTGTTTGGGTTGCTCCATGTCTGGCTTTTCAACGATGTCGGTAATCGGGGATCCGTTGTAATTCATACCATAGGTGATTACGGGCCAACCATAATTGTTACCCGCTTCGATTAGGTTGATCTCGTCGCCGCCACGTGGTCCATGCTCAGCTTCCCATAGGTTTCCAGTTTCGGGGTGGAGAACGAGTCCTTGGGGGTTTCTGTTTCCGTAAGCCCATATGCTGGGAATGGCTTCTTTGTTTTTGGCGAATGGATTGTTTTCGGGAATACGTCCATCGGCATACAATCTGTGAATTTTGCCATTCGGTCGACTGATGTCTTGTGCTTGATCTTGTTGCCCTCGATCTCCGATGCCGAAAAATAGATACTCGTCTTTAAATACGATACGCGTCCCGAAATGATGTCTACGGTTTGTGTAAAAGGACTTTTCGGCAAAGTAGATCGATTCCTGATCTACCCATTCCCCATTTTCTACTTTGCCTCTAACTATTGCAGTCATGCCGTCTTCGTCGTTTATTCCCTCTACATAACTCAAATAGATCCACTTATTAGACTCGTAGTCGGGGTGGATTGCAACATCTAGTAGCCCTCCCTGTCCGTTGTCTTTGACGGTCGGCGTTCCTAAGATTGGCCCGATTAAAGTATCACTGGAGTGTATCCATAAATTTCCATTCTTTTGAGTTGTGATAATATCCCCATTTGGAAGGAAATCCAAAGACCATAGGGTTCCCGTCATAGATGTGACTTCTTGAATTTCGAGGTCGTAGAGCTCTGTTTGTACCAACTTATCGAATTCTGGATCTGGCTTGGCTTCTCTTTGGGCTAGCAACTCTTTCTCGTGAATGAGGATGACCAATGATCGAATGTCTTCATCGCTAAGAGTTCCTTCAAAAGCTGGCATCCCAAGTGTTTCATTTCCCGAACGAATAGCGTCGGCAATTGCCGCTTCTGTAGGTTCAATCGTCCATTGTCCGTCGATTAGTGAGCTTCCTTGGCCGCCGTCAAGGAGTCTACCGTGACAACTCGCGCAATTCACTTCATAGATCTCAGCGACTTTACCTGTACCGATTCGATTTTGGGCGGTAACATGAGTGAGAGAAAGTAAGGGAAGGAGAGAGGCGATTAGAAGCTTGGTCATGTGTTTGGTTGTAAGCTTGAGTACTGGCCTATTTCAATGTCCAAGTCATTAGTATTTGAGTCATATCGATTGACTGGAGTTCGGTTTGTCTTGTTAGAGCCTTCTTTGAGGACATGCTATTGGGATCATGGCGATTGTTTTGCGACCGGCCGGAATAGAAGACCTGCGAATACTTTCTGATTGGGACGAACAGCCGCATGTGATTGCGTCAGATCCTAACGACGATTGGGAATGGGAAAAGGAGTTGAGTCGTTCGCCAGTTTGGCGCGAGCAGTTGATTGCCGAATTCGACGGACGGGCTATCGGCTTCATTCAAATTATAGATCCAGCGAAAGAAGAAAGCCACTACTGGGGAGAAGTGGCAGCTAACCTTCGAGCGATTGACATATGGATCGGAGAAGAAGCGGATTTGGGAAAGGGCTACGGAACTGAAATGATGAAGCAAGCGATTGGACGCTGCTTCGCTCAAAAAAGTGTAGAAGCGATTCTGGTAGATCCGCTCGCCGAGAATGTAGCGGCTCATCATTTTTATGAACGACTTGGATTTCGATTTTTAGAGTATCGCAAATTTGGCGAAGACGACACCAAAGTATATCGATTGCTCAGAACTGATATTTGATAGTTAAAGTGCATCAATAGCCTCTTTAATAACTTGGGCTTTGCGACGGCTGATTGGGTAGCGGGTTTTGTCGATCATGACGATGGCACGACCTCCGTTTTCGAGCGTTTCTGTTCCGGTGGCGAAGCTTATGTTTACGATGTGTGAGCGGTGGATACGTAAGAAATTGGGTGGAAGGATTTTTTCGAGATTATCTAATCGGTCGTAGTGCATGAGACGCTTTCGATTTTCGGTGGCGATCTCGACGTAGTCGTCGGCCCCGGATAGGGCAACGATTTCTTTGATAGGAACGATGTCTAGCTGTCCTTGGGACTTGACCACAATTCGTTCGCTCCCATTCGTTTTTTCCTTTGCCCGCTCAATGGCCCGAGCGAGGCGTTCTTTTTCAACTGGTTTTGCGATAAAGTCGACCACTTCGTGATCAAAGGCCTCCAGTGCTCGGTCTACGTTAGCCGATACAATAATTGTAGGAACGCGCGTATTCTTCGATTTGCGTAGCAATTCAAACCCATCTTCTCCCACGAGATCGAGGTCTAGGAAGATTAGGTCGGTGGGAGCTTTTGTGAGGTGCTCCTGGGCCTCAGCTAGAAATTCGACGTGAGTAACCTTTAGCTGAAGTGTATCCAAGATAGAATTAATCAGCCGCTTCAAACGTCGAGCGGCTAGGATCTCGTCTTCGACGATTAGAATATTCATGCTGACTGGGTCTTAAATCTTAGGGTTGAACTCCAAGAGCCGTGTTTCGTTTGTTTGTGGCTGAGTTCTGAGGATTTGCCAAAGGCAGCTAGTAGACGTTTTTGGATGTAGGCACTGCCTTCACCGCTGAATCCAGCATTGCGTTTGATCTGTATGGGAGGGGGAGAGTGCAAGCTTAGAGTGGTGACTTGGCCATCGTTTGATTGTGCGAGGCGAAAGGTGGCTCCATCGTGAAACCGCGAGTGGGTGAAGGCGTTTTCGATAAGGGTGTGAACGATGCCGGGTGGGATTTTAAGAGTAGATTGAATGTTTTCTGTTTCGAGTTCGAAGGTTTGGTCGGACCGATAGGACATCACGGTGAGGTGATAGCGGCAGATGGAAATTTCATCCGAGAGTGTGACGAATGCTTGGTTACTCATGGTGGCGAATAGTCGGAATTCGTTAGCGAGTGCGTTGATCATTTTGACGGCGACAGATGGCTGAGATTCGACCCATTCTATTAGCGCATTCAGTGTATTCATTAGGAAGTGAGGTGCGATGCGACGCTTCAATAGTTCGAGCTCCAGAGTATCGGCTCGTTCTTGGGCAGTGCGTCGAGCGGTTGCAACTCGCTTTAGCTCTCGGGCTTGATCGACGAAGGCGAGTAAAAGAATCGCCGCTGTCGCGAGGTAGAAGGTTTGATCTAGAAAATTGGGTCCCTGTATGAGAATTAAAAGTGCGTAGAGCGAGAGGATTGAGGCGGTAGTAAGTTCTCTATGTTTTAATCTAATCGTATTGGGAAAGATAGATACGATCGAAACAACAATGGGTATAAGCAGGCAAAAGAGGGCCTTGGAATCGAACCCCGGTAAGAAATAGATTGTAAGTGCAAGGAGACCAATCGAGATGAGAGGCGCACGTGTCCACTGTTTGGGGTTAAATCGCTTTGAGATATAGGTCGTCATCGAGAGAGCGAACCCAGCAGCGCTGGCAGTTATGAATACGAGTCTCCAGGTATGCCAGGGATAGGAATAGCGGGTGATTTCTCGTAGAGCTTCGAAGAGTAATTGCGTGCTGGCGAAGAACGCCATCGCTGCGATGAATAGGGCGTACGGGTTTTCCTTTCGACCGATTGCCAGTATTCCAAAATAGAGAGTGGCTAGGATAAACGCTCCCACCGTCATGATTGATGCGAGATAGCGACCTGTTAGAGGCGGCTTCGCTAAATCGGGCGTGGCTATGCGCAAATAGTGAATCGGTTGGCTCAGGCTTATCAAGTTATGGTGGCTGGATAGACGAAGGCTCAGCGTGTTTTTTCCTTCTCGTACAAGGTTCGGCGGTATGAAAAAGGTGGCGTCCATTAAGCCGGGTTGTTCGGATTCTTTATTATATCCGATCCGGCCGTTCGTTGCGATGAGTGTCCCATTCCAGTACACTTCGCTCGATGCAGCGGCTCCGAGGTAAATTGCTAAAGGCAATCCTGGGCGAGGAATCGGTACTTCGCTAGAAAGCCACATGACACGTCCCTGAGGGTCGATTTTATGTAGGGCCGCGGTGTGCTTGAATTTTGGCAACTCTTTGGATTCATTTAGGGAAAACTGGATCTCTTTAATGCGAAACGTGAAGGAATCTGCGTCTGAGCCGGCGAAAGCAAGAGAGACCGATGAAAAGAGGGACACCAAAATGATCAAAAATCGTATCATGAGGAGACTATACATCATTTTTCAAAACTGTTCATGGCCGATTACCGAGCGGATGCAACCGTTGACCGAATAGATCTGTTGATTCGTGTGTTTCACTGGCATTTAGGTGAGCTATAAATCGCTAAATTATTTTTCAAATAAAATGAAATACTCGAAATTATTTATAATCATTCTATCGCTCGTTGGACTGGCCTCCCGTTCTTCGGCAATTGAGGAAACCTATTTGTTTGAAGCCAAGAACGGCACTCAAGTACAGAGCTTTCGGGGGAGTCTTGTAGTACCGGAAAATCGTGTCGATTCGGAGAGTCGCCAAATCAGTCTGACCTATATTCGGTTTCCCTCGACCTCTGATAATCCAGGTAATCCGATTGTCTATCTTGCTGGAGGTCCGGGTGGATCGGGTATTGAAACTGCCAAAGGAAGACGCTTTCCCTTATTCATGGCGATGCGTGAATTTGGGGATGTGATTGCTCTAGACCAAAGAGGAACTGGGCAGTCGAATGACATTCCAATATTCAAAAGTCCCGAGAAAGCTCCCTTAGATGAAGCTTTGTCTGTCGATGCGATGAAAGTGGGACTTTTGTCGGCATCTAAGAAGGCAGCAGACTTCTGGAAAAGTAAAGGAGTTGATATCTCTGGATACAATACGCGCGAAAGCGCTCTTGATTTGGAAGACCTCAGGCTTTTGCTCGGTGCCGAGAAACTGACGCTTTGGGGGATTAGCTATGGTTCGCATTTGGCCATGGCGGCTCTTCGCGAAATGCCCGGAAAAATTGATAGAGTAGTCATCGCTGCAGTAGAAGGGCTAGAGCAAACAGTTAAGTATCCTGCTCGTACGGACGCATACTTTGATCGATTGCAGGCAGCAATAGATGAGGATCTTCAAGCGGCCAAGGCCTTTCCTGATTTGAAAGATCTAATGAAGCGAGTTCATCAGAAGTATGAAGCAGAACCGAAGATCGTTCATTTTCAGAGTAGATCTGGAGAGATGATTGAAATGACTGTGGGTAAAGTAGAACTACAATTGATGGCCTCGTTCATGATCGCAGATCCCGATCAAGCAGTTAATCTTCCAGGTTTGTATTCTATGCTCGATGCGGGTGACTTCAGTTTCGTGGCTCCTCAGATCTATCATTACATAAGAAACAGAGGGATTCACTTTCGTGGGATGCCGGAAGCGATGGATATCATGTCGGGGGTATCCGAATTTCGGTTGGCAAAAATAGAAGAGCAATCGGAAGGTGCTATCTTGGGAGACTTGTTGAATTTTCCGATGCCGCATCTCGTCGGAGGAATGGGCCTTGAGGACTTGGGAGAAACGTTTCGATCGCCACTTATCTCCGAGGTGCCTACGCTAGCGTTATCTGGAACTCTGGATGGACGTACATATCCAGAATCTGCTAAAGAGGCTCTTGCGGAGTTTTCTAACCTGACCCATGTTATAGTTCACAACGGCGGACACAATGTGTATATGCAGGATCCGGTAATCAGTGAGGTGATTCTCAATTTTATGAGAGGAGAGGAAGTGGCAACCGAGGTGATTGTGGATGTCCCGAGCTTCTTACCACAGTCTCAGTAGTAAAACAGGGGTCCGGCTCTTGTACTCTTGGTAGTCTGGTTGATCGCCCCATTTTTCATCAGAACTCCTTTCAAGTAGTGGTATACCGCTGACATAAATTAAGAGTATCGCCACAAGAACAGGAGAAAGGAGAGTTATCAATTGCCACCCTTGAAGAAGAGGGTATGCGACAACAGCGACGCCGAGCCACAAAAGAATTTCGCCAAAATAGTTTGGATGACGCGAGCGTGACCATAGTCCGCTTTGTATGAATCTTCCTTTGTTCTGCGGAACCGAGGAAAATTTCTTCTTTTGCCGGTCGGCTATAGCTTCGATGGCAAAACCTGCAATCCACAAAACTGTCCCCAGATAGTAGTAAGAACCTACCTCTGAGGTTTTACTTGAGGTGATGGCGGCGACGGCTGCGGCAGAGGTGAATGTGACCCACAGGCCTTGGAGCGTCCAAGCGCAAAGGAAACGAACGGGCGACTTTTTTAAGGCGTCGAAGCGTCTGTCTTTGCCAGCTTTGTGCATTCGTTGAAAAAGGTAGGTTCCTAAGCGTGTAGCCCAGATCATCACCATTAAAAATAGAGTGATCCTTCGAAGCTCGAAATTACCACTCACTGAAATGGATAAAATAGATATGGAAACAAAGGTTAAGCTACCCGTCAGGTCAAAGTACTTTTCCGTGCTTTTAAGGTAGGAAGGAATGAAAACAATCCACTGGATCGCGAAAGCTACTAGAGTCGTCACGGCGAATGTGGGCGCTAGGAAAATTGTAACCGTTCTATCGCTGCCTGCAACGGCTAGACCGAATCCGAGTAGTAAAACAGCGAAGGTCGCGAATAGCGTATTGCGGTCCTGTGTCTTCATTTTAGAGAGCGACGTAATCAGTCGATCGGCTCGAAGCTGAATGGGGAATCCGGCCCCAGCCAAATTGAAAAGTATATCTTGTGGAAATCGCTGCCAGCGATCGTCTTCAAGGGCTTGTCGTTTCGGAAAAGAGTCGTTCCTTTGTCAGGCTGATAAAAGAGTTTTAGCTCGTCCCCTACAGTTACATTCTCGTAGAGAGCGTTGATCGCTTCTAGCTCCTTTGAGATAGTTGACAGCTCGGATTGATTGTAGCTCTTGTTGAGGATTTTGTCTGCTGCTTGGATGAGTTGTTTTTTGGTGATTTTTCGTTTGTATACGAATTTCAGAGACTTGGAAAATTCACCTAGGCGATCGTCATTTTTGTTCTCGAGACGGGTAGAGTAAGTGGCCTCAAAGAGTGGGATAAATCCTAAGTACTTGTATTTTGTCGAGGCAACCGAGCTTAGGTTGCCTAATTCCGCTTGGAGGGGAGGGGAGAGCGATGTTAGAAAAAATACGATGAGGGCGATTGATTTCATTTAACCGGGTGTACGATTCCAACTTTGCTCATCAGCCAAATGACCGGGTAGGCGAAGTCTAGCTCGTACCAGCGTGTAGCGAAGTTTAGACGATTTGGGTATTTGTGGTGGTTGTTCTGAAAGGTCTCACCGACGAAGAGTATGTCCCAGGGGAAGGTGTTTCGTGATTCATCTTTTGTTTTGTAGTTACGGTATCCATACTTGTGGCCGCACCAGTTCACAAACGCTCCGTGAATCGGCCCCATTAGAAAGTGAATCGGCAGCAACAAGAAAAGCCATAGGCTAGGAGCAAAGGCAAAGTATATCCAGGCGTAGGCAGCGCAGAAAAGAAGACGAATAGTGTGACTGTTACCCAACTGATCGACTGAGTTCCACACTGGAAGGTTTTGGATGTATGGCGAACTTGATTTTCGATCTCCGCGTTTGAAGTCCATATAAACGTTCTTTGTGTTTACCATCATGGAAAATACGTCTTCGAAGAAGTGAGGCGAGTGAGGGTCATCTTCAGTGTCACTGTGTTTGTGGTGTTCAAGATGAAGTTGGGCGTACGACTTTGGGTGCAGGAAAGAGGAGCCTTGTGAGAGGAAGGTGAACAAATAAAAGAACTTTTCCCAAAATGGGCTCAAGGTGAACATGCGATGAGCCATGTATCTATGCAGGAAAAAGCTCTGGGCGAATACACTCGCATACCAGTGTAGCAAAAAAAATCCGATTATTATCAACATAGTAATCCTCTCGCTTTTCCCGCCTAGGCCCGTTTTTTCAATGTATAATGTGAAACACCCCATTCACTGCCGTCCTTGTATCCAAATAACTCAGCACAGGATAGATAGAAAAGTCGCCAGCGCCACATCCATTGCTTTGCGTTGCCTGCTCCGTAAGTATTTTCGAACAATCTCAGAATCTCATCCGAATGTTGATTCATGTTATCTAGCCAAGCGTTCGCCGTTTTTTCGTAATGGGTTCCGTCGAGGTACCAATTGTTGGTAAATTCGAGATGCTTGTTGAAGCTCGGTAGGAGATCGTGGGAGGGCATGATCCCTCCCGTGAAGAAATACTTCGCCATCCATTCGTTGTTGTTGGAAGCATCGAATTCGTAGGCTAACTTGCGGTGAGAGAATACATGAATGAACATGATCGACTTTTCATGCAGCCAGGTGGAAATACGTTCGAACAAGGCTGAATGGTTTCGCACGTGCTCCAACATTTCTACAGATACGATGCGATCAAATTTTGTTTGGGGATCGAACTCGTTGATGTCGCAAGTCGTTACGATGATGTTGTTCAATCTACGTTTACGGGTTTCTTCGCGAATTGAAACTGCCTGAGTCTTGGAGTTGGATACAGAGAGAATTGTTGAATCAGGGTATTGCTTGGCTGCCCAGAGAGAAAAAGATCCCCACCCACAACCGAGATCGAGGATTTTCTGCCCATTCTCAAGTTGTGCTCTCTCGGCGATTTGTTGCAGAGAAGCGGCCTCCGCCTCATTCAAATTGCTGCATCCTTCCGGCCAAAAGGCGGAACTGTACTTGAGATGTTCACCCAAGCAAAGTTGGTAAAAGCGCGTTGGAACTTCGTAGTGTTGCTCGTTGGCTGAGTCGGTGTCGATTGCGATTTGACTAGAGGTGAGTTCTTTAATGAAAGACTGCTGCTCTGCTTCGGTTTTGGAGCGTTCGATGTTAAGTTTGTTGTTTACTCGACTGCGAATCCCCATTCGCAGCAACCAGTAGGGAAGGAGACCTTTTTCGGCGATTGCTATTGTATTCATGATGCTAGGCTCGTGAGTGTATTGGGCTGTTGTTTTGTTTTGTTATCCAATTCGAATTGGAAGGCGGTTTCATCTGCTCGTCCGAATACGATTTGGCACACGTTTACGTGGCGTTGTAGGAATCCGGCTTCGCAGTAGCAGAGGTAGTAGACCCATTTGTTCTTGAAGGCTTCGTCGAATCCCATTTTTTGGATTTCGGGCCAATTGTTGAGGAAGCGTGTTTTCCATTCGCGTAGCGTCCTGGCGTAGTGAATGCCAAAACTTTCCATGTGGTATAGATCCAGTTCTCCTTGTTTTTCTGCGTTCTCGATGAGGGCGTGATTCGAAGGTAAATGCGAGCCCGGAAAAATGTGTTTTTGTATCCAATCTACCTTGCGGCTCGAATTATCGTAGACTGGGTTCGGGCATGTGATTGCTTGGATAGCGATCAGACCGTCTGGAGCGAGTAGTGTTTCCAGCTGTTTGAAATAAGAGCTAAGGAATTCTTGTCCCACGGCTTCGATCATCTCGATGGATACAATTCGATCGTATTTTCCAGTGAGCTGGCGGTAGTCAGTTTGGATGAGATTGATTTTGCCTTGTAGACCAGCAGCTTCAATACGGATTTTGGCTTCGTCGAATTGATTTTGAGAAATCGTGGTGGCTGTTACCTTGCAGCCGTAGTTTTTGACAGCGTACATGGAGAATCCGCCCCAACCGCATCCGACTTCGAGTACGTGGTTCGTTTCGTCCAGGCCTAATTTACGGCAAATACGGTCGTATTTTTCGTACTGGGATTCTTCTAAGATCGTACTTGAGTCGGTGAAGTATCCCGAGGAGTAGGTCATGCTTGGATCGAGGAAGGCTTTATAGAAATCATTCCCCAGGTCATAGTGTGCATGAATATTGGCTACGCTTTGTTCAATGGTGTTGCGATTTCGGTAGTGAAGGGTGAAATTGCCCAAGGAGTTTACCCTCTTAATCATAGCCGCTAGCATCGGGCTTGTATTCGGTTCGATGTAACGTTTATTTTCTAAAAACCATATAAGTACGCCCGTTAGATTATTGGAGGTCCAGTAGCCGAGTTGATAGCTTTCGCCGAGTCCCATGGCGCCTTTGTTGGCGACTTTTTGGAAAAAGCGGTCGTCATTTATGTTTAGCTGGAGCTTATGGCTGAAATTGCCGCACTGAATTTGTTCACTGTCTGGGAGTGTGATTGTGAGGCCGCCAATGGTGCCTTTTTGCAGGCACTTGAGTATGGTTTTCTTATAGAGTGATAGCATCGGGTTAATTAACTGGATGGTTCTTGCTCGCAATGTACACGCGGGTATTTGTTTGCTGGTGACGGTTTGCTGATTTTCGGCGAACCGTGATTCCTTTACAGTAAAGGAGAAACGCCTGCCAGTGAATGGCGAAGACTATTGAAAGCGTTATTGCTGGAAAACGAAGCAGGTATAAGGCGAGCTTGTTATCTGTTAAGCTTACCTTTTTTCCGAAGAGGGCACTTTTGAAAAAGACCTTTTGTTTCTCAGATTGGTTGATGGTCAGACGGAGATTATCAGTAGGGGGCTTTAGCGTGAAGTGGAATTGCGTATCGAGGTCGCTGAACGGTGAAACATAGAAGTTTTTGATTTGTTTAGATTCTGTTTCTTCTGAGGGAATGAAATACATTTTCTGCTCATTGAATGTATTTGCGACTTCAGCGATTGAACAGAGGGGGTCGCCCGAGGTGTCGGAAACGAAGTAAAAGGACACCGGATTGAAAACGTGGCCAAAGCTTCGTAAGTGGGTGAGTAGGTAAACTTTGCCAATTTCTCGATTAATGCCCTGGTTTTTCAGATAAGAAAGGATGCTGTCTTTAGTAGAACGATTGTTATTTTGATAGTGATCCGATTCACGGTATTCGTAAGGCGACAATCTATTTAGTGAAAAGAGACATAGGGAACGATCGAGTTGGGCGATCTCATCCAAGTCGATGTAGAACATAAAAAGGGAATACTTGAATGCATGGACCTTGGGGGATTTTCGTTGGTGAATGATTGTGGATTTATAGAGGCAAGAGTTCATTTTTTCCTCCTTTCACTTTCATTAATTCGCGAACAACATTGAGCGACGACCATAGGCCATCTTCGTGAAAGCCATTCCTGAA
The DNA here is from genome assembly GCA_022538095.1 of Puniceicoccaceae bacterium K14. Taxonomy (GTDB): domain Bacteria; phylum Verrucomicrobiota; class Verrucomicrobiia; order Opitutales; family Opitutaceae; genus JAKYXN01. The sequence continues at coordinate 64,301 of JAKYXN010000030.1, forward strand.
GTAGCTCCCGCAGAATTTGATGCGACCGTTTTCGTTTAGTGCGTGGAGCTGTGGTTGGGCCTTTATCGCATGTGTATCGAAAAGAGGATGCGTGTACATCGTTTGCCAGTGGATGCTCTCGGAGGCTAAGGAACCTTCGTAGTCGATACTTACAAAGTAATTTCTCTGCGAATCAATTTTTTGAAGGCTATTCATCCAATAGTGAGTCGACGAGCATTCGTGTCCGTTCTCGTTTTTCGTATGACTTACGTTCCAGGATGCCCAGGCACTTTTCGCCTGAGGCATTATAGACTCGTCTGAATGAAGAATGGCTGAATTTGAATTGTATTTGAAATTTGACAACAGTTTAGACTGAGCAGGAGTAGGATTTTCTAAGAGTGCCAGAGCTTGGTTTGCGTGGGTCGCTACGATAATGTGATCGAAGCTTTGTTTTTGGCCATTTTCGTCGTAGAAGTAGGCACTATCTTCTGTTTCTCCAACACGACTAATAACTCGATTTGTTTGTGGTTCTCGTGGCAACTGAGCGATGAGCTTTTCTTTGTATTGATCACTACCGCCTTCGACTGTTTTCCATTGAAGTTGGATGCCAATACCAAGCATCCGGTGGTTGTGCATGAATCGAAGAAGCGGTAGGGCGGGCGATTGAAGGACTCTTTCTGGAGGAGTAGACCAGATAGCGGCAGTCATAGGCAGGATGAAATTTCTCACAACTGAATCTGCTATGGCGAATCGACGAGCGAATTCTGCTACGGAGAGCTCGTAATCTTCCTTTTCAGCCATGAATTCGTCTGCAGCTTTGAAGAACGCTAGTATTCCGCGGTAGAGTTTCCAGTGCTTCGGTTTAAACAAATTCTTTCGTTGAGCGAAGTAGCTTGAAAAACCGCCACAGGCGAATTCAAGCGCCTGGTCCTTGTTTTGTACACCAAAGGACATGGATGTATTGTATGAAGTCACTCCAAGTTCTTCGAAGAGTCGAACCAAATTGGGGTAGGTACTATCGTTGAAGACCATGAACCCTGTATCGATTGGAATATTACGTCCACCTTCATGAATAGTGATTGTGTTAGTGTGGCCTCCTATGTAATTGTTTCGATCGATTAACGTGACATCGAAGTCGCGCCTCAAGTAATAGGCAGACGCCATACCGGAGATACCGGATCCGATAACTGCGACAGTGGGTTTCATGAGGGTTTTAGTGGGCCATACGTTTGAAGGTTTCTAGGTCGTAATCGCGTTTATGGAGTTCTTCTTTGAGTCCAGCGTACCTTTCGGGAGTGATATTTGAATCGCGAGACATGACCCAAGCGTACTTCTTGTTTGGGTGCCCTATGACGGTTTCTTGATAATTTTCGTCAACATACACGACGTAGTAGTTAGCAGTAATCATTCCGAAAAATCTCATTTTCCAGACTGCATTCGTTTTTGTATTTTTTACACGAGCACGTGGACGGTAGGTTTTCCTTTTTCCCTTAGGTCCGCCTTTTTTGAATGAATAGGTGGTTAGGACTTTTCCATTTTTGCCCATTTCATACTCTTCGATCCCTCCGAATGCGTCACGGTCGAGAAAAGTGGGTGTGTATCCGTGGACGTACCATTTCCCCATGAAACGATCGATGTCTACGTACTCTGCTAGTTTTTGATTCGGTTCTGGAGTGCTGTAACTGCGTCCAACTAAGAAGGCTAGAAGAGCGAGCGTAATTAGTGTCAGAGCTATGTTGGATTTTAGCATATAGAGTCTTTAACAATTTATATTTGCATCAATTTTGAATTGAGAATTTGAACCATTAATCATGCGGAAGTTATGGTTCATGAGCGTTTTCTACTTTGAATGTGGTTTATTGAATTAGTTTAACGATTCAAATGACGTGCAGAATGTAGAATTGAATTAGCTTATTACAGCCAAATCGATGAATTAGGGATTTCTTGGATTATATTTGAACTAGATTGGGTTTCGGAATAAGAATTAGTTCTAAGAAATTACTCTGATGCTTAGCCTTTCTAATTATAATTATGGTTCATATCTGGTTCATGAGAAAATATTAGATTGTTCAACAATTGCCTCTATCGTGAGACGAGTGAGACATTTTAACATCAGCTAGGAATCTGCTATCAGATGAAATGAACCATGAGACATCACAGCAGAAAAGCAGGATGCGGATTTTTGGAAGTAGGGCTTTCGGCGATGGAGTTAATGCTCCAAGTATATTTGTTAGAGCTCTATTTGACGGCCGGCTTGTCTCCTATTTATGCGGGGTCGGCGTTGGCGATTGCTGCTATTTGGGACGCACTCAGTGATCCGATCATGGGGTCAATTTCGGATAGTTCCAAAAGTGATACGGCTATGGGGAAGCGACTTGTTTTTATGTTTCCAGGTGTTGTCTTAGCAGCGATATCTTTTTATTATTTATTTTCTCCTTCGAGTGGGTTGACCGAAATGGAGCTCTTTCTCCGATTGATCGTATCCTATTTGATTTTGAATACAGGTCTCACACTTTTGAATGTTCCTTATCTGGCGTTGATCAACGATCTTTCGAGCACTTCAGAAGAAAGAGCCGCTTATTTCGGTTGGCGCATGGTGTTTAGTGGAATTGGGCTAATGGTAGGTTTAAGCATTCCTGTGATTGTCGGACAAACAGTTAACGATGCTCAGGTTGCCCTGGGGGGAGAGGGTCTTTTGACGATTCGCGCAGACGCCGGTTTTTGGATTTGTATCGTCTTAGTGATTTCATTTCTTGTATCAATATTTTCGGTGTGGAAAGTGTGTTCAGAACGTATACGAAATATAGATGCTGGATTGAGAGTGTTAGAAGCGACTAGAACGGCGTTGCGCTCAAAGGGATTCATCAACGTAGTATGTGCGTTTGTTTTTATCTCCATAGGCCGGGCCTTCAATGGCAGTTTAGCCCTGATTTTTTACAAGGGTACTTTGAATCTCAGTGAAAACGAGGTGGCTACTGTGTTGGTCGGATTATCGGTTGTGATAATCGTTTCGACTCCAATATGGATTTCTCTCTCTAAACGGTATGAAAAAAGGCGACTGTGCGCCTATGGTTCGTTTGCTCTCACCCTATTGACTGCAGTCGCTTATCCTTTGCTGTCCGAAGGAGCGACTTATTCATTGGCGGTTGTTGTCTTTCTGGGAGGTTTTTCGGTGGCGAGTGTGGTATTGTTAGAATTGTTATTTTCCGATGTGATCGAAAAAGACGGAGAGGAAGTGGGGTGGCAAGTATCGGGAGCCTACTATGGTCTTTGGAGATTCGGGACGAAGTTTGCTCGCGCCTGGGGCTTGGGAGTGGCAGGGCTCTTTCTCGGTTTGATTGGATTTGAAAAAGGGACGATAGGGCAGACTCAATTTGTAGAACGGGCGGTAGCCTGGGGCTTTGGCCCAGGGGTAGCTCTCTTTTTCTTTCTAGGTACTTACTTTATTTGGCGAGAATCTAAGCGACTGCCCGAATTTTCGAAGACTGATTAGTTCTTTTATTAGTATCCAAATTGTGGATTTTAATTATTTTTTTGGCTTGAAGCTGTTTAAGAATGCGCGCTCTTAAGTTTCTGGAGGAGTTTGCTTATCTTTTTCATTGTTTTTATACTTTCCGAGGAGTCTATAAACTAGAGCAACTTTCTTTAAAATAGTCGCATTTTAATAGCGCTTTTTCTCAAAAAGCAGTTAGGGTGCCTCTTCCATGAAACCGTTAAGCATGGA
>JAKYXN010000310.1 GCA_022538095.1 Puniceicoccaceae bacterium K14
CCTTGGCCTTTGGCTTGCGCCGGCAGTAGCCGATGACTTCCTTTTCGCTTTCGACCTGTTCGAGCTTTTCCTTCTCCAAATCGGAGAGGGCGAGCCGCAATTGCTCGTCGGACACCTTCTCGCTCGCCGGCGAGCCGAACAGCTTGCGCTTGAGCGCTTCCATCTGACGGCGGACGTAAGCTAGTTCGCCTTGAAGGTCGGAAACGTCCTTTTTCAAATTCTCTATCCGCCTGTCTTTCTGCTCCGACGTAAGCATCTTTTGGATGCATACAAGTAGAGCATTTACTGACGCTTCGTCAAAAGCTTTTTCAATCGCAGCTTCTTTAAGTTTCCTCCAGTAAGAAGACAGGAAAGCTCTTCTGCTGTGAGACTTTGCTTTCCAAGATGGCTTTCC
>JAKYXN010000311.1 GCA_022538095.1 Puniceicoccaceae bacterium K14
GTAGCGGACGTTATCGTCGGTGTCAGAAGTCACTCCATCCACGCCATCAATTGATGAATCAAGAATGTAAAGGCTGTTGCCTTCGAGTGGACTTGCGGGATCAGTCGTATCATCAAGCACTATAAGGTTCGTCTCTTGCTCTGGAGTGAAAGAATTATTATCCCCTCCAACATCGCCGTTTTCATAATCATAGAACAAATACGCATTAAGTTCGACAACATCAGGCACCGCCTCAAATCCGATTTCAGAAAACCTAAGGTTATCAATTATTAAGCTACCACCTGAATTACTGTCCTGGTAAAAAGCAAAGCTACCCAGGTCAGCAACGCCTGCATTAAAATCGATGTCTCCAGAAGTTGGATCGAGTCCAATTTCATACTCACCCGCATTAAC
>JAKYXN010000312.1 GCA_022538095.1 Puniceicoccaceae bacterium K14
TTGCCAATGGAACAGAGAGTTAAATTCGTGGTGTTGGCCGAAGCCAACAAACAGAGCTTTACAAGTCTTTGTAAGGATTTTGGCATAAGCCGAAAAACTGGATACAAATGGCTTTCTAGAAAGAAGGATCGCGGTTTAGACGGGCTCAAAGAGATGAGCCGACGACCCTTGAAGAATAAGCGTTCAATTGCCGAGGGTGTGATCAAGCATGTCCTGTCTCTAAAGAGAGAGCATCCTACTTGGGGACCTAAGAAGCTGCGAATTTTGCTTTTTAGGGATATTGGAATCAAAGACCCACCTCATGTAAACACAATCGCCAATATACTTCGCCGTCACGGTTTAACCACTGGAAAGAAGCGACGAGGAAAACTAGTGAGATGTCCTCCAGCGAT
>JAKYXN010000313.1 GCA_022538095.1 Puniceicoccaceae bacterium K14
TTGCCAATGGAACAGAGAGTTAAATTCGTGGTGTTGGCCGAAGCCAACAAACAGAGCTTTACAAGTCTTTGTAAGGATTTTGGCATAAGCCGAAAGACTGGATACAAATGGCTTTCTAGAAAGAAGGATCGCGGTTTAGACGGGCTCAAAGAGATGAGTCGACGGCCCTTGAAGAATAAGCGTTCAATTGCCGAGGGCGTGATCAAGCATATCCTGTCTCTAAAGAGAGAGCATCCTACTTGGGGACCTAAGAAGCTACGAATTTTGCTTTTTAGGGATATTGGAATCAAGGACCCGCCTCATGTAAACACAATCGCCAATATACTTCGCCGTCACGGTTTAACCACTGGAAAGAAGCGACGAGGAAAACTAGTGAGATGTCCTCCAGCGAT
>JAKYXN010000314.1 GCA_022538095.1 Puniceicoccaceae bacterium K14
ATAGCACCGACGGCGTGACTTGGACGGCGATCGACGTGAGTTCGCTGGTCTCGGACACGAGCAATGTCTGGGGATTGGTCCAGCCTGCGGACGCGCTGCCTTTGTCGAGCGATCTGAGCCTGCGTTTCAGCTACCGAAGGACCAGCGACTACTACGTCGATGACATCAAGATTGTCGGCAGCGGCGGCGGTGGCGATTCGGAGCCTCCGAGCGTGCCTGCTGGCCTGGCAGCGAGCAACGTCGGTGAGACCTCCGTCGATCTCGATTGGGTGGCGTCGACCGACAACGTGGCCGTGGCCGGCTACTACGTGTACACCGATGGTGCCAACCCTTTCATCGCTTCCGGGACGAACGCGAGCGTCACGGGCCTGAGCGCGAACACGAACTACTC
>JAKYXN010000315.1 GCA_022538095.1 Puniceicoccaceae bacterium K14
TAGGGCGTGTTCGTGAATAAGACCTCACTATCGCAACCATATCATAATGCATGCGAGGGTGAGCATAGCGGCAAATGTGTGATAGAGCTTTTCATAGCGCGTTGCTATTCGGCGGAAGCGCTTCAACTTTCCGAAGAGATTCTCTATTTTATGGCGTTGCTGATAGATGTGCTGGTCAAAGGCAGGCTTTATTGCTCTATTTGATTTCACCGCTATGACGGCGATACCGCCGATCTCGTTCACACCGTTTCTGATGGCATCGCTGTCGTAGCCCTTGTCCATTAGCTCCGCAGATCCTTCCTTCAAATATCTCTTCAACAAGGGCTTGCATTGATCGAAATCCGAAACGTTCGCTCCGGTGAGAATGAACCCCAACGGGTACCCCAACGC
>JAKYXN010000316.1 GCA_022538095.1 Puniceicoccaceae bacterium K14
ATTGAAGTATTTGTAATTTAATTACATATATATTGACAATTTCATTTACTTAATTCCTTATCTCTTTGTGAACGAGGAAGATAGAAATATGATCGATGACCAGAAATGGGCCATCCTTAAAAAATTAACGCCCATCGAGATTCCTTGACTGGTCGCTCTCGGTGCGGACGAAAGCCAAGCTGCGTAAGGCTTAAAGTAGAGGGCATTCTTTGGATCCTACGTTGCGCAGCTCCTTGGCGAGACCTGCCGATTCGCTTTGGAGCATGGAAAGGCGTCTACGACGCATCGCGCAGATGGAGCGATTCAGGGCTATGGGAGAGCATACTCGCAGCCTTGGCTTTGCAACACGTCGACGACGAATACCTCATGATAGAGAGTTCCAGCTCAAG
>JAKYXN010000317.1 GCA_022538095.1 Puniceicoccaceae bacterium K14
AGGCGGGGGCCTGCGATGGCGACGCTTTGGCGTCGGGCCGTCGCTACCGAGGAGGCGCAGCGCGGAGCCGCCGTAAAGCGACAGCACTTGTCTGAACCTGAGCTTGTCGAAGGGGAGTTTGCTGGCGTAGGTGGATACGTGATCGGCGACCGGAGCGGACGAGCCAGACGACACGCGGCGACAACGTGGGCCCACGACTCGAAGCCCGCACACAGGATGTGTGTGGGGGACAGGGATCGGGTGCCGCCCATCGCCGAAGGCGAAAGCTCGGGCGGCGGGTCCCGGGGAAGAAGAGCGTATCGCAACTAGCATGACAGGCGGAACGGCTGGCGGGCTAGATGCCGCTCTGACGGGTGGGAAGCTGACTATCTAGTGTAGGCAATA
>JAKYXN010000318.1 GCA_022538095.1 Puniceicoccaceae bacterium K14
CAGAAGTTGGATCGAGTCCAATTTCATACTCACCCGCATTAACGCCATTAATATAAATATGGAACGAATTCGCTGGTATCGTACCGCTACCAACAACGAAGTCATAATCCAACGACGCAGCATCATCCGAGTTGAAAAGCATTACAATATGGTTACTCGCACTCACATCGAAACTTCCTATATCATCGTCGGAATTCAAGTTGCCAACATCCGCTCCCGAACGCATGTCAATACTTCCATCTTCGTTAAGACGCAGCTCGAATGGACGACGAGAACTCGAAGTTGGTTCAAACCCAGCGTGACAGAGCGAGAACGCGACTCGCTCAAAATTAGCGTCAGCCGGTCCGCGTGTGAAATCGAACTCAACTTGCAAAGCAGAAAC
>JAKYXN010000319.1 GCA_022538095.1 Puniceicoccaceae bacterium K14
GTTTCTGCTTTGCAAGTTGAGTTCGATTTCACACGCGGACCGGCTGACGCTAATTTTGAGCGAGTCGCGTTCTCGCTCTGTCACGCTGGGTTTGAGCCAACTTCGAGTTCTCGTCGTCCATTCGAGCTGCGTCTTAACGAAGATGGAAGTATTGACATGCGCTCGGGGGCGGATGTTGGCAACTTGAATTCCGACGATGATATAGGAAGTTTCGATGTGAGTGCGAGTAACCACATTGTAATGCTTTTCAACTCGGATGATGCTGCGTCGTTGGATTATGACTTCGCTGTTGGTAGCGGTACGATACCAGCGAATTCGTTCCATATTTATATTAATGGCGTTAATGCGGGTGAGTATGAAATTGGACTCGATCCAACTTCTG
>JAKYXN010000031.1 GCA_022538095.1 Puniceicoccaceae bacterium K14
CAATGCTTTCTCGTCTATTTGCGTTCGCAATTAATCCCGTCGTTGAATCCTGGCGACGTCGTTATTTGCGACAATCTCTCCAGCCATAAAATAGCAGAAGCAAGAGAGCTCTTAGAATCAAAGGGCATGGAACTGGTCTACCTGCCGGCTTACAGTCCGGATCTCAACCCGATCGAGCTAGAGCATTTTTCTTTTATTTAGCTTCATTTTTTTAGCGCTTTTTCTAAAAAAGCGTTTATAATACCGCGTCCATGAAAGATCTGAGCATGGATTTAAAAACCGAGCAATCGCCTTGTTCAAGCAAGGCGTCAGCTCATCGAAAGTCGCGCAGCGATTGCTGATCAGCAAGAGCAGCGCTGATCGCATTCGCAAATACTGGAGAGAACATGGCGAGGCTCCCGTATCCAAAAGAAAAGGCAAGACTGCTACCTTGCTCGTTGGCTGCGAGGACTCCTTGAAAGAATGGATACGACAGCGTCCGGAAATCACACTCGAAGAACTCGGCGAAAAACTTCTCGAGCAATGCAACGTCAAGGCCAGCGATTCCTCCATTTGGAGAAAGCTTCAAAGCATGGGCCTTCGCCATAAAAAAAACGGCTTTCGCGGCGGAGCAAGACCGAGCTGACGTCGCCCTGCGACGCGAGAACTGGAAAGCGGAGCAAGCAAGTTGGGACGCTTCGCGCTTGGTCTTCATAGACGAGACCGGATTGAATACGAAAATGGCTTCCCTCTACGGATGGGCCGACAGTTCCAGCCGCTGCGTGGCGAAGACTCCTCATGGGCACTGGAAAAGCTCCACCTTCGTGGGCGCCTTGGCTACTCAATGCGGCAATGAATGGAGAGAGCTTCCTTACTTACGTTAAGACTCAACTGCTCCCGACTCTTAAAGCGGGAGACATCGTAATTTGCGACAATCTTGCAAGCCACAAGGTAAAAGGAGTAGCCGAAGCGATAGAGTCAGCGGGAGCTAAGCTGGCATTCCTGCCACCCTACAGCCCCGATCTCAATCCGATAGAAATGGCGTTTTCAAAAATGAAGACGCTCCTTAGAAAAGCGGCAGCGAGAACCTTTCAAGCCCTCCTCGAAGCGGTCGCAAAACCCCTGCCGGAAATCACGAAAAGCGACTGCTCGGCATTTTTCAGGCATGCTGGTTATGAGTCCTAATAAATGAAAAATGCTCTAGTGTTTTCCAAACTCAAAACTCTGATGAGAAAGGCAGCCACCCGCACTTTCGAAACCTTGGTCGAAGCTCTGGCCAATGCATTGCGTTCCATTACAAAACAAGATTGCGAAGCATTCTTTAAACATGCCAATTATGCGACTGAATAAATGAAAGATGCTCTAGGTGGAGAACGAATAGTTAGATTGCTTTGAGCGCTGCTGTCATCACATCGCAGGCTTGGTCGATGGCTCCTTGTTCGTGGGCGGTGGAGATAAAATTGGCTTCGTATTTTGATGGAGGAAGATAGACGCCGTTTTCGAGGCAGGTATGGAAGAATTTGTTGAAGCGGTCCGTGTTGGTCGAGACTGCATCATCGAGAGACTCTACTGGCTTTTCGCTAAAGTATGGACAGAACATGGAGGCGACTTGTGGAACTTGTAATGGAATGCCAGCCGCTTTTGCGGTCGATACTAAAGCATCTTGAACTTGCTGGCCCATTTTTTCTAAGCGAGTATAAGCGTCAGTTTCTAGCAATAGCTTCAAGCTAGCGATTCCAGCTGCCATTGCGAGTGGATTACCGCTTAGGGTTCCGGCTTGATAGACAGGGCCTAGTGGGGCGAGGCAGTCCATTATTTCCGTTTTGCCTCCAAAGGCTCCAACGGGTAGACCACCTCCGATGATTTTTCCTAGGGCTGTAAGGTCTGGCGTGATACCGACTTTTTCTTGAACTCCACCTGCTGTAACACGAAAGCCTGTCATGACCTCGTCGAAGATTAGAACAGTTTCGTTTTGTGTGCAGAGGTCGCGCAGGTTTTGCAGGTACCCGTCTTTGGGGAAAATGAGACCAATGTTGGCTGGGAAGGGTTCTAATATTACGGCAGCGATATCATGTCCAAATTTTGAGAACGCGTCTTTGAGGGCTTCGGAATCGTTGTAGGCTAGGACGATTGTTTCTTGGGCAAAGCTCTCTGGTATGCCTGCCGAGTCTGGGTTTCCGAGTGTGAGCGCTCCAGAGCCTGCCTTGATGAGGAGGGAGTCTACATGGCCGTGGTAGCAGCCGGCAAATTTGATTATTTTGTTTCGCTTCGTGTAGCCACGTGCGAGTCGAATGGCAGTCATGGTGGCTTCGGTACCGCTGTTGACCATGCGTACCTTTTCAACACTTGGTACCATCTTGACAATGAGCTCAGCCATTTCCACTTCGTAGGGATTAGAGGTCCCAAAGGATGTTCCTTTTTCCAAGGCCTTGGAGATAGCTTCTTTGATGATAGGGTTGTTGTGGCCATGGATGGCGGGGCCCCAAGTGCAAACGAAGTCTATAAGCTCTTTGTCGTCAGCGGTTGTAAGAGTAGCCCCGTCGGCACGTTTAACAAAGAAAGGAGCTCCACCTACGGAACGGAATGCTCGGACAGGTGAATTGACTCCACCGGGAATCAGTTGTTTTGCACGTTCGAATAGATCTTGGGAATTGGTCATGGTTAATTGAGGAAAGTGTGTTTAGGCTTTTGGACTCTATAGGTTGTCGAGGATCAATGTGTAGGTTTGGTGTAGGGTTACATCGAATACGCCAAATTCTTGAACGTTAGAATTATCTGGTTCTGTTTCGATATATTCGTGCCTATTTTTTAAAGCGATTGGGTAAGTTGGATTGAATGAATTTTCTTCAATTGCAATGGCTTGGTGGTTTTCTGGAGCGTTAGCCTTGAGATCGTTTTTGGGAAGGTAAATCCTCGTGGCTGGCTTCTTATGAAGTTGGAGGGGAATTCCGGTCATCGTCTCAGTCGGAGAGTAGGGAGTCACTTCTAAGATGTTTGTGTGGACAGAGGGAGTAGGCTTTTCATCCTTTGGTTTTGGCTCATATTTTTCTGTGTTACAGAGAATACTCACGATTTCTTTTTCCTGGAGCGTGTGCCCTTCGGCGTTCGCTAGGTTACCTCGATACTCCAGGGAGTATTCTTTGAAGCTAAGTTCCACTTTTGAATTCGAGTTGTCATTTACAGGGATGAAGAAGCTGTCTTTTTCTGCGATATTTGGTGTGCGAGTATTTATCTCAGCTAAATGCTTAAACATCCTTTTCGCCTCTTGACTGGCAACAAACCCAAAGATTGAGGAATCGGATAAGACGTCCATATCATCTCCGTTTTGTAGCACCCATATCCTATCTTGTGGAATTCCGTGAATCGCAATTTTGCGAGTATCCTCGAAATCCTGACTGTCGTACAAGTCCTTAGCCCTCTTGTAGATTTGACCACGATCGATACTGACTTGTTCTGGGTCGATTGGTGAAGGCTTAGTGGTGGGCCTTGATGGAATTTCAGGTAGGTTTATTGATGCGAGAATAATAGGAATCAATACAGATAGAGTCCCAGTCGTAATTGAGCTGGGAAGATGGCGCCTGAGGTACTGGTTCGCTGTTGCGGATAGTAATCCTATAAGGCTTGCGAAAATTAGTATCGGTTTCCAAAGACCTTTGGGAGATAGGTCAATATTGAGGTGCAGCACTGAATCGAATATGAATAGCGTGGAAGTCGAAGCAATCAAGAGGAAGGCGACGATTGCAATCAGGCGGCTAAGTGATTTTGTAATAGATGCAATGAATACAATTGGGACGTAGACTAACAATGATAACTCAATGGTCGGGATTATTCCTATCAAAGCTCCAGATTCAAATCCTTGCAATAGTATCAGTGCAGCATCAGAAAGAACCGGAATCGCGACGCAGACTAATATGATGCCTACGACCTTTGAAAGGAGCATCGTGAAAGAACTAATCGGGCGAGATAGCCAGAATGCTTCCCTGTCGCAAAGGGAATCTTGGTGGACGAATGTAGCAGCAACTAAACTACCTACCAAATATTGAATGAAGGTAAGGAACTCAAATTGGTCGTTAATTTTATACCATTCAAAGGGAGCGGTCTTTTCGGGGGAAAGGGTATAACTTGCTAGGAGTGCAAATTTCAACAGGACCACCGCGACAAAAGCGAGCATCAGCAGCCGAAGCCTGGAAAGATCGTGTTTGATTTGGTTAAAGAGTAGAGACATTGGATCTTTTTGGGTCGTTAGCTAAGCAGCGGCTGTGGCGTAGTTACGTTTACGGAGAACGCTGGCGTAGTGAACGTAGATTTCTTTGAGCCGCATATCTTCGACCGTAAACGAGGACATGTTAGCATGGATCGAGCGTGCAAGGCTTTCTGTTGATTCAGAATTGTATTGGGTATCTATGTACGTGAGCGTAGATTCGTTTTTATTTACCAGGGTCCAGTGCTCAGGAAGCTCTGCATTTGGAGGAGTTATTTCACTACGTTCTATTATTAGGCGTTTATGAGTTTGTTGGAGATCTTCGGTATTGGCCTCCATGAAGAGCTTTCCTTTGTGTAGAATTCCGATTCGATCTATCACGGGAGCGATGTCTTCGATATCATGGGAAGAAACGAGTAGAGTGCCTTCGGTAGATTCGCTCCAATCTTGGATTGCTTTCAGACAATCTTCGCGAACGAGTGGGTCCAGGCCAGACATTGGTTCGTCCATCATCAATACTTTAGGATGTGCGGGGAGAACGCTGAGGAGTTTCGCTTTTAACTTCATTCCTCGTGAAAAACCGCGAATGCGTTTATGAGTCGGGATCTCAAGTGTATCGATTAGCTGTGAGGTGAGAGCTTCATCCCAGTAGCGATACATTGGTCGGATATACTTCAGGAGATTGTTGACTGTCATCCATTCTGGTAATTTTTGCGATTCTGAAACAAAGCCTATTCGCTCGATCAGGTCTCGTTTCATTTTTGAGGTTTCGACGCCGAGTAGGCGGGCTTCACCCTCAGTTGGACGGAGAATGTTGGTGAGAATCTTTAATGTGGTCGTTTTACCGGCGCCGTTGCAGCCCAAGAGTGCATAGCGTATCCCAGGCTCTATATTCAATTCGAGCCCTTGGAGAGCGACTTCGAGCCCGTATTGCTTGACGAGCTTAGTAGTCGAAATCGCGTAGGTGTATGGATAGTATGCGCTCATAAAATTCTGTGTGTGATCAAGAATTGGTGGACGACTGAAGAAAGCAGTCTTTGTTCCTGATGTCCGTCAAAGAAAAACTTATGTCGTGAAGTTTTTGGAGGTCAACTTTGAGAAGTTAACCCGCCATTCAAGAAGGACTAGCCATAACTAATGTTACTCAGTCGAGATACCCAAGATGAGAAAAATTAATGAGGGTCAAATTTTTAATTGCAAATAAAGAATAAGTTGTATTTATATAACTTTATTAGTTTTTATTCAAACGCTTACTAATCACCACACATGAACGTAATCCTTCTGACTATTTTTGTCGGCCTGATCCTGGTTGGGCTTGCCATCAGTTTTTTCTTTTACACTCGAAGTTCTGCCCAGGGGAGTAGTCCCGAAAGGGATAGTTTGTTGCCTCTGGAAGACGAGGAAGTCGTTGAGCACAGGCCAAAGTGCTAAGCTACGTGCTGTTAACCCGCTGACTTAAAGGATTTTAAAAGGAAATCTCACTATGACCATTAAAAAACGAACTATTGAATACAACGACCAGATCGTTCGTCAGTTCATGCTCGCCTCCATTGTTTGGGGAATCGTGGGTATGCTGGTGGGGGTGCTCGTCGCCGCTCAGTTGAACTTCAAATTTTTGAACTTCAACACGGAATATCTGAGTTTTGGGCGTTTGCGTCCATTGCACACGAACGCGGTAATTTTCGCATTTGTGGGCAATATGATGTTTGCCGGTGTCTATCACTCGACTCAGCGACTGGTTAAAGCGCGACTGGCTTCTGACTTTTTGAGCAAATTTCATTTTTGGGCGTGGCAGTTAATCATCGCATCTGCCGCCATCACTTTACCGCTGGGGCTGACGCGCGGCAAAGAGTATGCCGAATTGATTTGGCCAATTAATATAGCAGTTGCTTTGGTTTGGGTTATTTTCGCCATAAACTTTTTTTGGACTCTAGGGATTCGCCGCGAGCGTTCGCTCTACGTTGCGATTTGGTTCTATATCGCAACCATTATTACTGTGGCGATGCTGTACATCGTTAACCACCTTTCGATTCCAACGAGTTTGACCCATTCGTATCCGATATTTGGAGGCGTCCAAGACGCATTAGTTCAGTGGTGGTATGGTCATAACGCAGTGGCTTTCTTCCTAACAACACCAATTCTTGGTATTATGTACTACTATTTGCCGAAAGCTGCAAATCGTCCTGTCTATTCGTATCGATTGTCGGTGGTTCATTTTTGGTCATTGGTCTTTATCTACATCTGGGCAGGACCTCACCATCTATTGAATACGGCTCTTCCTGGTTGGTTGCAGAGCTTGGGAATGATTTTTAGTTTGATGCTGTGGGCTCCGTCATGGGGTGGTATGCTCAATGGACTCTTAACTCTTCGTGGGGCCTGGGATAAGTTGCGTAAAGATCCCGTCCTTAAGTTTTTTGCTGCAGGGGTTACATTCTATGGGATGGCAACTTTTGAAGGCCCGTTGCTTTCGATTCGCTCAGTGAGTGCATTGGCTCACTATACAGATTGGATCATCGGTCACGTGCACGCCGGAACATTAGGTTGGAATGGATTTATGGCGGCGGGGATGTTCTATTTCTTGGCTCCAAAATTATGGAAAACTAAGTTGTACTCCACACCGCTAGCAAACCTCCATTTTTGGCTCGGGCTTGTGGGCATACTCTTGTACGTCGCCGCGATGTGGATATCAGGAATCACCCAAGGGCTTATGTTGAACGGGGCGGACTCTAAGGGTATTTTAAACTATCCTAACTTTTTGGAGACGTTGCAATCGATTCGTCCACTTATGGGCTTCCGCGTAATAGGAGGTGGCCTTTATCTTATTGGCTTCCTATTGATGGCATACAATATTTGCATGACGATTAAGTCAGGTAAGCCCGTAAATGGTAGTTTCGAAGTAGAAGAAGAGGAACCAACGGCGGAGAGGCTGACTTTGATTAAGACTTTGGTAAGCCCAGCCTTCCTTTATTCTGCTGGTTTGACCGTTTTCTCATGTATGTGGTTAATGGGTGCTGGAGCGTTTAGCATTGCGGGCTTGGTTCTCGTTTTCATGACGGCTCTTCTTGCCTATGCTCATTACCAAAAGAGCGGAGCTAATTTTGGAAAATGGTATGACAAATTGTTAGAGAATTCATTCCCGTTCACGGTTTTGACCTTGCTTGCAGTGCTTGTTGGCGGGGTTGTGCAAATTGTGCCTTTAGTAACCGTCGACCGCGATTCAATTGTGGAAGATCGCATGCAAGTGCCATATACGCCTTTGGAGCTCGCTGGTCGCGATTTGTATGTATCAGAAGGTTGTTACAACTGTCATTCGCAAATGATTCGACCATTCGTTTCCGAGGTAAAACGATATGGAGACTATAGCAGGTTGGGCGAATCGGTTTACGATCATCCGTATCAATGGGGATCTCGTCGAATTGGCCCTGATCTAGCACGAGTGGGCGGCAAATACAATGACTCCTGGCACTATGACCACATGCTAAAGCCTGAGCAAATATCTCCGGGCTCGAATATGCCAAGCTATCCTTGGCTATTTAAAAAAGACATCGATTATTCGGCACTTCCATCCAAAATTTCAGTACAACAGACTCTCGGAGTACCGTTTGAAAATTGGACCGATCAGGAAGTTATTGAATCGGCTCAATCCCAGGCTCAAGAAATCGCAGATCGACTATCGGAGCAGGGGAAGGAAATTGAGAGGGATCGTGAGATTATCGCTTTAATTGCCTACCTCCAGCAGCTCGGCAAGTCGGAAGACTTGAGAGTGGATATGGCGAAAGCGAAAACCACTAACAATCTGTAAAGACTATGTGGGGACGAATAGACTATTCTGAATGGCAGACCCTTTTCCCAAAAATCGGTTTTGCTCTCTTCGCCCTAGCGTTTGCTGCTATCGTGTGGCGGGCGCTTCGAATGAAAACGTCCGAAGCGGAGAAATCGAGAAATCTTCCTTTGCAGGATGATTGATCAGAAAATGTAATTTGAGAGATTGACCATGAAAGAAAAGAATATCAGTGAAGAGCCCATTAGACATCACTCCTATGATGGTATTCAGGAGTTTGATAAAAACCTTCCGCGGTGGTGGCTAATGACTCTCTATGGCACCGTTGTATTTGCGGTTGCTTATTGGATTTACTACCAACAGACAGGCATTGGTCTGACGCAGGGCGAAGAGCTTGAGCTAGCTTTGGCTACGATTGAAGATGCGAAGGCTGAAGCATTAGCCAGTGCCGATGAAGTTACCGACGAATCGCTTTGGGCGATGAGTTTGAATACGGTAATCGTTGAAGCAGGTAAACAAGTATATACAACGACTTGCGCGGCCTGCCACGGGCCAAACTTGGAAGGTGGTATCGGAGTTAGTTTGGCGGATGCTGAGTGGGTGCATGGCGGAAATCCGCTTGATATACGAAAAACTGTTTATGATGGGTCTCTTGCCAAGGGCATGCCGGCATGGGGTCCGGTTCTTGGCGACGAGCGTGTCGACGAGGTTGTCGCTTATGTTTTGAGTCACCACAGTGCAGTGAATTAAAACCCCAGTAGGCCTAAGATTGTCCAGTGGAAGTTTGTGTAGGGCGACCTAAGCGATGAACAAGATAAAGCAGCACCAACCCAATCGGGACGAATTGACATCTGTAAACGGTGATGGTTCACGCTACGCGATCCATCCCTCCGATGTTAAAGGAACGTTCACTTCTTGGCGGAAGATATCTGCGTATCTGCTTATTGTAATCTATGCATCCTTACCTTGGATTCATGTGAATGGATATCCAGCTGTATTTTTGGATACAGACGCGATGCGTTTCCATTTCTTGGGACTCACATTTGTCTCTCAAGACTTGTGGTTAGCCTTCTTTTTAATCAGTGGCTTGGGGTTCGGTTTATTTTATGCCACCGCATTGGCTGGGCGTCTTTGGTGCGGTTGGGCTTGTCCGCAGACGATATTTCTCGAACATGTATTCAGACGAATTGAACGACTAATCGAAGGAGATGCTTTAAAGCGTCGTAAGCTAGATGATGCCCCTATTGGTGGGGAGAAGATTGTGAAGCGAACGCTAAAGTTTACTTTGTTCTATGGCATCGCTTTTGTAATTGCTCACATGGGAATGGCTTATTTTCTATCGGTTCCCAAGTTATGGTCGATGATGACGAGTAGCCCCAGCGAGCATTGGGGATCGTTTCTCTTTGTTGTGATATTCTCCAGTGCGCTGTTCTTTAATTTTAGTTTTTTCCGAGAACAACTTTGCATAATTATTTGTCCATACGGCCGTTTGCAATCCGCACTAATTGATGATCATTCCATGGTCATTGGCTATGATGAGAAACGCGGTGAGCCCAGAGGGAAAGTCAGTTCTGTGGATGCTGGGGATTGTATCAATTGCAATCGTTGCGTTCAAGTGTGCCCAACGGGAATAGATATTAGACAGGGCCTACAATTGGAGTGTATCGGATGTGCTGCATGTATCGATGCATGCGATACCGTTATGGATAAATTGAAGCGTCCGAGAGGGTTAGTTCGATACGACTCTATGGAAGGCTTGAACGGAAGGAGGACCAATATCGTAAGACCTCGTATTGTCATGTACACTATTTTGCTGCTTATTGGGGCCATTGTTTTGACGCTTTCAATAAGATCTTTGAGCGAAGCGACAATGACTACTTGGCGTGTTCAGGGGCCTCCGTATCATATGGATGGAGAGTTTGTCCGTAATCAGTTTATGGTGCGGGTTACAAATAAGAAAAACGAGGGAAGCTTCTACAACTTAGACGTGAGCGCTGACCATCCCGATGCGATCGTCAAAGGTGTCGGAGACGCATTCTTCGTGGAAGACAATGGGGAGGCGGTTAAAATGATTATAGTCTTAATGCCGCGGGCCGCGTATACGGGACGTTTCGACATGGAGATCGTTACAGTCACTGAAAAAGACGAGGTCTTAGCAAGTAGAACAGCTAGCTTTGTTGGGCCGGATGTGAAAACGATTAGGAGTAATGGAAATTAAGAAGAACGGTGGCTGGAGGATTTTGTGGGTTTGGGTTGTATTGGCTTTCATAGGGCTAACAGTTGCTTGGTACTGCTTGATTTCAATCGCGTCTAAAAATGCTCCAGAAAAGGTTCCATTAGTCGAAGTCGAGCGATGATTGAGGGAAATATATACGGTCTGCTAAATCCGTTTGCAGCTTTGTTTGCTGGAGTTGTGGCTAGCTTGCATTGTGTGGGGATGTGTGGACCTATAGCCTGCACATTTATTGGAGGTAAATCGGGGAAGAAAATTCGTACCGTTGATCTATTGGTATATCAGTTTGCTCGATTAGTTGCGTATTCGGTTTTAGGAGCATTGGCTGGTCTGTTTGGCGCACAGTTTGTTACATGGACGGGAGGATTTCCGAGCCTATTGATGCCGCTTGCTTTGATTATGTTTTTTCTCGCTGTTGTTTTTGGATTTGAAGACTTAGCAAAGAACATACCGGCTTTAAGAGCTGTAAGCCATAAAGCCATGCGTCATTGTTTTTCCCTGCAAGGAAAAACACGCTGTTTGGCGATGGGATTTGCCACTCCATTGCTTCCATGTGGCCCCTTGTATTTGGCATTTTGGGTGGCTTGTATGTCGGGCTCGTATGGGCAGGGAATGGTTATGCTTTTTTGCTTTGGCTTAGGAACTGTGCCGGCGCTTTTCGCTTCCCAGCTGGGGTGGAATTTACTTTTGAAACAGGCGGGACCCGCTAAGTTGGCTCAATTGAGAAAGGGGTTAGCTGCTTTCGCTGTTGTCGTCTTATTTGCTCGGGTAATGATTGATCTTGATTTCGCAAGTGTCTCGTCGATGGACGGACTGTGTTTTTGGAAGGAGCAAGGGTGAGCTATGAATGTAGCAAGGGACCAGAAGCTTAGCTCTAAATCGGAGTCAGACTGCTTGCACTGTGGAACTCCCTTCAAGGTGGGAGATCAGTTGGACGATTTTTGCTGTTCCGGATGTGAGTACGTGTACCGCCTCATTCGGAATGAAGATTTAGATAGGTATTACGAATTGCGTGACAATGTGGGGCAGCCAGTCAGTTCGAGGGTGTTCTCGACACGAGATTTCAGCTGGCTAAAGGAGTGCTTCGAAGCAGTGGAAACCAGCTCGGCTAGGGAAAAAGAACTTGAGTTGTCTCTCCAGGGAATTTCGTGCGTCGGCTGTGTGTGGTTGATCGATAAACTGTTTTCCGAATACGAGGGAGGAAAACAATGTTTGATCGATGTGCAGCATGGGACGATGACTCTGGTTTGGGCAGCGAGAGCGTTTGATTTGTTGGGATTTGTGCGGAAGTTGCGACAGTTCGGCTACGAAGTCGGACCGATGGTCAGTAAACCTCCGAGTGAGACAAAGTCTATTGTTTGGCGGCTAGCGCTTTGTGGGGCCTTTGCTTTGAACTCGATGCTGTTTACCTTTCCACAGTATTTGGGGATGAGTGCAGATTTCGTCTTTGCCCGTCAATTTTCTTGGCTGTCCGCATTCTTTGCCACGACGAGTATTCTATTTGGTGGAGGATATTTCTTTAGTAAGGCCTACCAAGCTATTAAGCGAGGCGTTGTTCACATGGATATGCCGATTTCTATAGGTTTAGCAGCAGCGTATTTAGTATCGTGGTATGGGTTTCATGTCGGTGACGAAACACTACAATATTTCGATTTTGTTTCGACCTTTGTTTTTCTGATGTTGGCGGGTCGTTGGGTGCATGTTTATGCAATCGAAAGAAATCGAGGTCGTTTGGCGGATGTAGAAGTGAAGCCATCTTCCTTGGTTCGATTGAATCAGAACGGAAAAACTGAGACTATTGATATCGCTTCTCTGAAAGAAGGAGATCTTTACACTATAGGTGTGGGCGAGTGGGCTCCAGTGGAGTCAGATTTAAAATCTGAGTCGGCTGTATTGGGGATGGACTGGATCAATGGTGAATCTGAATCGAACGTACATGTAGAAGGAAGCATTGTTCCTTCAGGGGCGGTCAATCATGGGTCAAAAGGGCTTCTTCTAGCCGCACGCGAAGTGTGGTCGGATTCCTTATTGTATCGGCTTTTAGGATCAAAGGGAAGAGATCTGGAAAGTGATGCAGTTACGCAGCGTTGGATTGCTCGATATCTGTTCTCAGTAATCGTTATTTCTGTTTTGGGAGCTGGCTATTGGGCGCTTGTCGGAGGCGTGCATGATTCCCTTCGAGTCCTCATTTCGGCTCTCGTTGTCTCATGTCCGTGCTCTTTGGGAATAGCGTTACCATTGGTAGACGAACTCTCGAATTCGATGCTCAAGCTGAAGGGTGTGTTTTTGAATACGAATACGATCTGGAACCGCTTGCGGAAGGTGAAGCAAGTGGTATTTGACAAGACTGGTACTTTGACGAGCAGTTCATTAGAATGGGTAAATTCTAAGGATGTTGAATCGCTGTCGATCGAAGAGCGAAACGCCTTATGCGAGCTTGTCTCAATGAGTGGGCATCCAGTTGCGAGTAGTATTCGGGAAAGCCTACTCGCTAAGGGGCTGTATCGAAGAGAAGGAGACTGGTCGCTTGAAGAGGAAGTCGGCTTTGGTGTAATTGCTAAAGCTGGGTCTGATGTTTGGAGATTGGGACAGAGCGGTTGGGCTGCCAATGAAGAGGGCGCCTGTACGGTGTTATCGAAAAATGGGTGGAAGGTCTTGTCGCTGCAATTTTCTGATAATCCTTGGCCGGACGCAGCTGCTGAGATTGAGGCCATTGAGAAGATGGGACTAGATGTTCAAATCTTAAGCGGCGATACTCAGGAGAAAGTGGATAAAGCTTCGGAGTACTTAGGCTTAGAGAAGAGTCGAGCGCTGGGGAGTTTGTTACCGCAGGAAAAAGAGAGCTGGCTTTACGATAATGAAGGGAAGAGTAGTTTGATGGTTGGCGATGGAGTCAATGATAGTTTAGCTTTCGACGTGGCCTTGGTTGCAGGAACTCCTGCAGTTGAGAAAACAGTCCTCGCTTCAAAATCTGATTTTTATTATCTCGGTATGGGGATACGGGGAGTAAGGCATTTGCTAAAAGTAGCGAGAAATAGACGCCAAGCGATTATGTATCTACTGAGCTTTGCCCTCACTTATAACGTGATTATATTAGGCGCTGCTGTTTGTAATCTGATAACCCCAGTGTTGGCGGCAGTTTTTATGCCCCTGAGTTCGATTGTTAGCCTAGGAATTGCGTGGATAAGTGTCAAAAATGATGAGAATCAATAAATAAAGACAATTTAATAATTTATTGTGTTGTCATTTAAGTCTTAATGTGTACCTTCTTTTTTAAATACGAGATTAATGGGAATTTACTTACAGTATAGAGTTTCGGTGCCGCTTCTAAATCTGAAGGATTGCATTGCCCATTGGGGCCAGAAATTTTTAGATACGGTTCTTTCACGAGAAAGCCATTATCCGAATATTCAATACGAAATCGTTTCATATCGTAGGACGTATTCAAGTAAAAGGGAAATACTTGATGCAAATGTTAGGTGGGAAGTCCTCGAGGGATTGGACTCTCGAGGCTTTTCAACTGTTGATTTAATGTTGCCTCAATTCGGGTACGACCAACCGACTGCAGAGTATAGAGTAAAACTGCGTTCCTTATATTAACTCACTGGTCTCGTAGATAGTAGTAAGAATTTTGGTGTAAAAAGCGTTGTTCACCGCGCCTGCGGAAGAGAGTTTTTCTTTTCTGCAGGCGCCCAATCGTTACACGAAGTGACCGGAAGCCCTAGAAAAGCGATAAAAAATGCAAAAAGGTCTTTAATTTACCAATTAAGGTGTGATAAACCTTTGCTGAAATTTTATTAGTTACGCTTATGTTTGGATATGGCAAAATGGCATCTTACGCGATTGCGAGTTTAAGCTACTTGGCAGCGAATTACGAAGAAGAAGGCTTCAAGGCGAATTCAGCTACAATAGCGAAAGCTAGATGTCTGTCTAAGCCTCTGGTGGGAAAACTCATGTCGCAAATGTCGACAGCCGGTTTGGTAAACGGAACTCCAGGTCCAGGTGGAGGCTTTTTCTTAGCAAAGGACCCAGCGGAAATCTCCTTGATGGATATTGTGAAGTTATTCGAGAAGGTGGAAGACGCTTTAACGTGTCCCTTTGGTCCGGGGTGGTGTGGCAATGGCGATCCATGTCCGATCCACTATGACTTGGCGGAAAAGAACGAAGAAATGATTGAGTGGTTGACTGGCACGCGATTGGATGTGTTTGCCAAGCACGACGTGAAGCCGAATCGTTCTGATTGCCCAGGAATGAAAAAATAGTACCGGCCTTTGCCTTCTAGTCGGTTTTCGTTTTCGACTAGAGTCATATTGGCATTTCAATTACATGTACGGTGTGTAGAAGCTTTGTACGCTACCATCATCGTAAAGATCTACCAACACATACGCCGGTGGGAATTCTTGATAATTGCCTTCCCACCATCCGCCGCTAACGGCGCCATTACAGAGGTATTTGATGCCTAGGTATTGAACTTCGTCTTGCAAGTGAATGTGGCCACTTAGGCAGGTCTTGATGTTGTCATGCATCGAGAAAAGGTCTTTGATCCTCCGAGCATCTATGTGCATCCATGGCCCGGGGACTTCCCAGTTTCCATTCTTTTCATTGTCGCCATCAAAGAATGGGCAGAAACTTATGATTGGAATGTGCGAAAGGATACAGATTGGTGTTTCACTATTGATCGATTGTAACTCACTGGTAAGCCATTCGAATTGTTTTTCGTCTAATTTGGCCGTATATCCTTTTGCATTGGAGGGGGCGAAGTAGGTGCTATCGAGGACTATGAAGCACCATCCTGCTTGCTTGAAGCTATAATAACGTTTCTCTAGCGATAGTTCCTCCATAGCCCATTTTTTCCCATAATCTTCATTGGAGAGACGATCAGGGTTGGCCCAGCCCCAAACGTCGTGGTTGCCGATCGCACTATGCATAGGGAGGTCGAGTTCGTTTTTAAGGACGCCTCGCCATTCTGTCCATTGAGCTTGAGTCTCGTCTTTGCTTCGTTTGAGGGCGTCCATGATGCAGTCGCCTCCGTTGAAGATGAAATCAGGTTTGTCCGCTAGGCTTTGCGCATGCTGGAAAGCTTTGGCCATTCCTGCTTGAGAATTGCGACCTGGCATAACATGAATGTCGGTCAGGTGTGCGATACGTATAATACGCTTGGGAGCGATTGTGGAGGCCTCGGCATTGAGTTTGCCAGTTACTAAACTGGTAGAAGCGAGTGCACTGGAAGCTACAAGGAAATTACGGCGGCTTAATGTCTTCATTTGCTAATTGCAGAATTTGAGATCGGAAATTCGAATCGTATTTTGAAATTGGATGTTTCCATCTGAATTTTTAATGGATAGTGTTACGCTAGGAGAGATCGCTTCCCAATCGATTTCGATGAGCCCGTAGTTGGCATTGTGTGTGTACTCTCCGAGACGGTGTTTATTGGGGCTGACTTGCTTCCATTCTTCGGTGAGGCCACTAGATGTAAGTTCCCAGAGTGGGTAATAGTCCTTGAAGTCAACGCGGCTAAATTCGGCCCAATGCGTGTCGCCGCTTATAAATAGCACTCCATTCGCATTCTTTATGGTATCGAACATGCGCTGACGCTCATGAGGAAAATTGGCCCAACTCTCCCAACCGGAAAATTCCGGCAGCAATTGAATGCTTGATGCGATGATTCGTAAATCAGCTGGTTTTCTAAGCTGGTCTTCTAGCCATTCCCATTGCTCATCGCCGATCATACGACGGCGAGTGTCTTGCGTGGGCTTGTAGGGGCCCAAGTTATTCGGGGCTCGTTCACTAAAGTATTCTTTTTCTGTCACTGCGTCTAGGTCGTCGCGCTGCCAGCGAGTGTCTAAAAGAATAAATTGCACCGTGTGGTCTTGCGAATCCCATTCGTACGCGGTGTAGATCCCGTCTTCTTGAGTCCAACGGGGTGAATCTTTTGGTTCTTCAAAGAATTCAAGAAAGGCTCTGCGCGAGGCTTCTTTTGTCGGGTAAGCTTTTCCTATGTCGTTTTGACCGTAATCGTGGTCGTCCCATGTTGCGACAATTTGGGTGTTCTTGCGGATCTTTTTAAATCCGGGTTTTTCTGCTAGGGATTTGTATTTCGTTTTTATGACTTCGGCATCATCTGTATCCGCGTATATATTATCGCCCAGCATGGCAAAAACATCGGGTCTATCCTCGATTATTGCTTCCCAAATCGCTTGCTTCTTGCTTTCCTTGGCACAGGAGCCGAAGGCTATACGGGTTATGTCTTTAGCAGAAAGTTGTGTGACCTGCATTTGCATAAGCAGGCATACTATCGAAAGTAAGGTTTTTGTCGTCATAATTTGATGAGCCATACTTTGAAGAAGCGACAAGCTTTATGGGCTTGTCGCTTTTGTAACTGTCTTTGGTTTAGTCTAAATCAGAACTCGAGTCCAAATGTCATGCTAACTGTACGAGGCGCTCCAATGAAGTAGCGTCCACTTGTTTGAGCCGCATCTCCGTCCGGAGTCGCAAGGTAGCTCTTATCGAAAAGATTGTGTACTTTAATCTCTGCAGTAAAAGCCTTAGCGAAATCGCTGTCTATTTCCCTCTGGAATCCTATTGCAAGGTTTGCGTGTATGTACGCATCCATTTGTTCGCTATTGTCCAATGTCCCTTGACGATCGCCTGTGTACTTGGCCGTGAAATTGGAGTAGAAGCCATTTTCGTTTTTGTAGAAGAAACCAAGCACGAAGATTTCACTTGCAGCTCCCACAACTTCGTTGCCCTTGACGACCCCATTTTCTGGAATATCTTCGACATATTCAGAATTGTTCAGTGAAAAAGAAGCATTTGCAGAGAAGGCATCGTTGAATCGGTAGTTTGCTGCCACTTCCAAGCCTTGGGATTCTATACCACCCACATTTACGTAGCCTCCCTCTATTCCGATATCGTAGTTGATTTCTGTTACATCGTCGCCTTCTGGGTCAACGAATGAAATTCGGTTGTCGAATTCGATAGAGTAAATGCTCGCTGTCCAGGAGAGGTTGCCTGCATTGTGGCGATAGCCAAGGTCAATGCTGTCTGATTGCTCTGGTTCTAGTGATGGGCTTGCATCGAGTTGAATGACTGTGTCATTCATTGCAGCGAAATTCTGTGTATAGTTGAAAAATAATTGACCTTGATTATCGAATACTTTGTAGATCGCTCCTATGCTGGGTAGAATGTCGGAGTCGCTATTGCGTGACTCTAGAGCCGTATTAGTAATGTTGTCGTTTCCGCTTATTTCTACGTAGTATTGTTTGAGACCAACTTGAGCGACAAAATTTTCCATAGTAAATGTGTCTTGGATGTAGAGCATCGTTGTATCGGTGTCCAATGTTTGGTCAAAGTCAGTCCAGTAGGGAATATGGTTGTACTCCATGTTTACCAATGGGTTGAAGATCTTGTGCCAATCGCGAGCGTTTTCCCGTTCTTGTTGCTCATACCATAAGCCTCCAACAATACGGTGATCTGCGACTGTGTGCTCTAAGTTGATACGGGTACCGAAGCGCGAATTTCCGTAATGAGACGTTCTGAAGCTAGATGCAGGAACGGCACTTGCTTTAGTCGCGTTATCCACAGGGTATTGATCAATGTCGAATGGGTTAGTAATTGATTCATCTGGTAGTATGTCATTACCCGAAGCATCTACGAAGAAAACACGGTATTCAGTATCTGCCAATTGAGCTTCGCTTACCTGGTTGCTACTGGCGTCGAGTCCCCGACGTTGATAAGGAGGGATCCAGTGGCCCTCGCCGGTTTGGTTGTGAAAGTAGGGTTGAGCTTCGATGACTGTGGAGTCCCCAATCGGAAGTGTAAGTTTAACGCCTGTTAACACGTTTTCACGAACCGTAGACCATCCCTCAACAAAATTTTGATCGACAATTGGAGAACCAGTCCAAGTACCCGTGAGATAATCCCAATCTGGATTTTGTTCGAATTGATCGATGGATACGCCGTTGTAGTTGTCTTCGTGGATGTCATCGTACGAAAGGCGGAAATCGAGTTGAGCATTTCCTAGGCTTGTAATGATGCGGGAGTCCATGTGCTGGCGATCAGAACGCCCGCTGTTACCTGTTTCCGTCCAGCGATTGTGATGAGAATCTGAAAGACTTACAAAACCACGAGTGGACTCGCCGATGAGGCCGCTGTTTACTCTAACGAAATAACGTTGTGCATTGAAGTCGCCCGTTGTGTAGGAAACATTTGTTGAGCGATCGAAGGTTGGAGTAACCATATTGTACTGAATGGTTCCACCGAGGGCGGTTGTGGATGCAGATGCTATGTCACCAGCTCCTTGAGAGACGATGACTTCACCTATATTTTCGGAATCAATGAAACGATTTGGTTTAGCGCCTCCTCCGTAGTTGGTATTACCATTTGGAAGACCGTCTATAGTGTAGCCGAGTTGACTGGAGTTACGGGTGGTTTGGAACCCGCGGATGCTGACGCTGGTTGACCAGTCGTCACCTCCGAAAGCATCGCCTTCTTGAACGATAACACCTGGCAAAGTATTGATATGGTCCAGCGCGCTTGTGAGCGAAGATGCGATCTCAACCTGTTCAGGTCTGAGCACCAAATTTGCGTGAGCGGTCTCTTTTGAATCCACAGAGAAGTCTTCGAGTTGGAACGTGTCAGTTAGAAGTTCCTCGGTATCGACTTCTGCGATCGCCGAAAGCGGGGCAAGGGTTCCTAGCGCTAGCTTAGCGTAAATTGTCAAGTGCTTCATTTTTAGTAAATGGTCTTTTAAGTGTAAATGTAGTAGTGATATTTTTTTGAAAGCGCCTGGGGATGGCACAGATCATTTGAGTGCAAACTTAGGATTGTGAATACAATGTAATTTGTTTGCTGTTACACTATCTTTGCATCTCTGTAACCCGCTTGTTGAACGATGCAGTGTGGCGCAAAATTGACACTCTTTATGCGGGAAAAATATTCCTGCGTTTTGGCTAACCAAAAGGGCTTCTTTTGACTTACTTTGAGGGAGTCGATGAAATGTCTTTTTGAACTCAAAAAGAAAGGTTGTAAAATTGGACTATTTCCAGAGGGATAAGGGGATGAAAATGGAATTAAATGATACCAAGGGTGAGGATCTCCTTAAGGTGGCCATTGTGACCGGAGATCATCCGTATGAGGTCGTTGCCTTTCATCGCTTGATACGATCTTTGGCCGGGATGGATGTATACATCCAAAATATTGATAATTTTGCTCACGACTTTGAGCATGGGAAATTGGATTTCTACGATGTCTTTGTCTTTTTCAATTATCATCAAGATGGGCCGACCGACGAAGACCTAAAGTGGTTCAAAGGAAAGCCTAAGTCAGCCCTAGAGTTTGCTTTGGATAGCAAGAAGGGCGTTGTTATGTGGCATCATGGGATGTTGGCATTTCCGCAGTGGGATCGTCGGAAAGAAATGACTGGGTTGAATGTACAGAAAATGACGGTGTCATTTAACGAGACCATTCCAGTCGAAGTTTTAAATAGTAGGCATCCTATAACGGAGGGATTGAGTGATTGGGCGATGGTTGACGAAACCTATAATATGGACGGGCCAAGTCCTGACTGTGACGTTCTGTTAAGGACCACCCATCCAGAGTGCGTCAAAGAATTGGCTTGGACTCGCGTGGTTAGAGGGAAGCGATCCTTTGTGTTTCAGTCGGGCCATGACGGACAGACTTGGAGCAATGAGAATTTTCAACGCGTCCTGCATCGAGGTATCCAATGGGCGTCTGGTCGAATCTAATTTTGTGAAGGTTCCTTGGGCTTCTTTTCTAAGAGTTACTTAATCGCATGAATATATCTCGGTTATATTTTTTTGCTGTATTGCTGGTGTCGTTGTATTTTGGATTCAAACCGTTTAATTTCTTTTCCCCTAATGATGTTCTGCTCAGGGAAGACGGGACGCTCGAGTTCAATGCAAGTAGTAACTCAATAGCAAAAGGAGATTCGCGCGGTTTTATCCGTTCCAAAGAAAATTTTGAGCTAGCCGATGGTTCTGGCTTATCTGTCTATTTCGATTTAACTCCACTAGCAAAAGTGGCCGGTTTAGGACCGATGCTTGTTCTTCACGACGGAGAACTGCAACCACAACTTATAATCGGTCAATGGCGCCAGCACTTAGCAATCCGTAGTCGCCGAATGGATAAACTTCCTGAAAAGCAGT
This sequence comes from Puniceicoccaceae bacterium K14, assembly GCA_022538095.1. Lineage (GTDB taxonomy): Bacteria > Verrucomicrobiota > Verrucomicrobiia > Opitutales > Opitutaceae > JAKYXN01. Next base: position 20,361 of record JAKYXN010000031.1, read on the forward strand.
ATTCCGAAATCGGAGTTCGTTATTGCTTGAATGTTGGTTCAGAGGTGGAGCTATTGCTTAGCTCTGATAAAGATGGAACGACTATTTATTTAAATAGTGAAAAAATTCGCTTCGAGAAAGGATTCGAGTTGGTCGAATCAGCAATAAGCAGCCAATTGGTGGTTGGGTCAGATGGATTCGGAGGCAAATCTTGGAAAGGACTTGTTCGCAGGCTGGCGATTTATGATAAAGCGATTACTCCCGGTGTGTCGGAAGTTCCAGTTTTGGACTACCGGTTTGAAGGAGCGAATGCGCTGAAAAACCTACCAAGTATAGGGAGCAATGACCTTTTGTTATACGCTCCAAAGCGATTCAGTCCAGTTTCTATTGATTATTTGGCGTTCCCCAATAAGCGAAGGCAAAACGCCGCTGGGTTTAAGCAAGATGTAATATTGAATACAATAGGTCTAATCCCTTTAGGCATGGCGTTTTTCTTTTGGCTTCGATCTTTTGCGAAGTCATCTTCAGCTCATTTTGTTGCTTGTTTAGCAATGATGTTTGGCTTCAGTCTCCTTATTGAGACTTTGCAAATTTTTCTACCGACCCGTAATTCCAGTTCATTGGATTTGCTTTTAAATACCGTCAGTGGGATCCTTGCCTACTTACTCTGTTTTACTTATTTAAAATTATTGAAAAAGTAGATACGAATTGAGGGTAAAATTGGTTTGCCTCATAAGTTTTTCGAGGCGAATAAAAATTGTTATGACATGAATTTCGAGGAATAAGCTGGGGTAGCGTGTATTATTGGTTGTAGAAGCAAGCAAATATACTTTGCTTATTTTTTTACCCACTCACCCCATGGATGTTAATAGAAGTAAACTGACTAAAAATTGGATAGCGCATTTACTGCGTTGGAATATTGCCTCTTTTTTTTTGTGGGGCACGTATGCTTTCGCTGACGATGTCTATCGTGAAGATGCCAAATCGATTTCGAGAGGAAATGAGCTATTTCAAACGAATTGTTCGGCTTGCCACGATTTTAGCAGAGATGGTAGCATTGGTCCTGGTTTAGGTCGGGTGACCGGAGTTGCTTTTAAATCATGGATAGAGGATTTTATCAGAAATTCTCAGGCGATGGTTGAGGCGGAGGATCTTCGTGCGTTGAAACTGTTTGATGAATACAAAACTGTAATGCCATCGTATGATTTCTCGGAAGAGGATATGGAGTCGCTACTAGCTTATATCTATTCTGAAAAGCGTGAGAGGAAGCGCCGACGTTCTCAAGTAGTTCGGCAGGGTGTTATAAGCGATCCAGTAGTAGAATCCGTAGAGCCTTCAGGACTAGGTTTAGTACTTGAGCCTTTTGTCTGTGTACCTCGAAGCAATCGATTTGCTCCACAGGCGAAGATCAATAAGATGGCTGGAGTAATTGATGGGGAGAAGCATCGCCTTTTTGTTAATGATATTCGAGGGTTTTTATATGAAATCGTCGATGGTGAGGCAGTTGCTTTTTTGGACGTCGCTAAGCGTTTTCCAAATTTTATTAGTAAGCCTGGGTTTGCGACGGGAATGACTAGTTTTGCATTTAGCCCAGCTTTCGAGAAAGATGGGTTGTTGTATACGCATCATGCAGAGACTCCTGCGGGAAAACTCTCAGATTTTGTTTTGCCGAACAATACGGAGCCAATGTTTCAATACGTTTTAGTTGAGTGGAAGACTGACGAAACTCGAAGCCGTATTCTTGAAGGGCAAGGCCGTGAAATAATGCGTATAGATATGTTCGGCACAGCACACGGGGTCCAGGAAATTGCGTTTAACCCCAGTGTGAAAAAAGGCGATGAAGACTACGGAAATATGTATGTAGGTATTGGAGACGGTTCAGCAAGTTACAAAAAGCGGATGGATCTTTTTGATGGTTTAGGCTTAGTTTGGGGAAAGGTGCTGCGCATCGATCCGAAAGGGAATAACTCTAAGAACGGGAAATATGGAATACCGCCTAATAACCCTTTTGTTGTTGGTACTCAATTAGAGGCATCGGAGAGTGAATCCTTTAAGCCCCTTGAAGAAATTTTCGCTTCTGGCGTACGTAATCCAAATACCTTGAGCTGGACGCCAGATGGCAAGCTATTGGTTACGGATATAGGTCACCACCATATTGAAGAACTTAACTGGGTTGAGAGTGGGAAAGATTACGGTTGGCCCACCTTTGAAGGAGAATTCGAAATCGATTTGCTTAATGATAGGCAGAGGAGTTTGTTCACTCGAAAGTCTAATAGCAGGAACGCTGTGGATCCGGTGGTGATGCTTGATCATGATGAAATCGTGGCGATAGCAGGAGGCTTCGCGATTCCGAGTGAAGGAGAGTTCGGATTGGGTGGGAAGTACGTCTTTGGCGGCATTGCGAATGGACGTGTGTTTATGATAGACTTAGCTGATGTTAAAAAAGGAAGTAGAGCTCAGCCACGGGAACTGCAATTAATCTTCGAAGGGGAAATCGTTACGGTTTCAGATCTTGTTAAATATCGAAGAGCAGACTTGCGATTTGGCCAGGACGCAGCGGGTGGACTATATTTAATGAGCAAGACGACGGGGTGTATTTGGGAGATTGTCGGTATCCAGAAAATTGATTGATTCCTTGTTCGGGTCCTCGCTGTTTAATGTAGGCGAGGTTTGCTTGAGTAATATGTGTATCCAAAAGCGTTTATTTGTAAGTGTATTTTGATTAGCTACCGAGTCTTATGTCGTTGGCAGCGCCTAGACACAAAAAAGGCCGCAATTAATGCGGCCTTCTTTTGAAGTGGTGCTCAGAGGGGGACTCGAACCCCCACGGCTTGCGCCATACGCCCCTCAAGCGTACGTGTCTACCAATTCCACCACCTGAGCATGTGGAAGAAGGCGAAACTGGAAAGTTTTGCAGATATGTAAAGCGTGATTTTAAAGAAAATGAAGATTTCTTCCTAAAAGGTTGATTATTATTTGCCTTAACGATTAAAACCTCTGCTATTCAAATAATTTTAGACGCCTTAATTCGCCTAACTAAGTAAAAACTATTACACCCACAAGGAGACGAGCAGTGCACGTTTTCTTTTGAACTCAGAATCCAATGGAAGAATCCAGTTCACAGGAACCAAAAGACGAATCTTTATCAAACCCAGTAGATTTGTCTGCTCTTAAAAGTTTTAGTTTCGGGACCGAATGGTCTCCCGCAAGTAAGCCTTCTGGCGGTGGAAACTCATCGAGGTCTGGCAGAAGCGACTCACGAGGTCCGCGACCAGATCGTAGGCAAGGCGGACGTCCGGCGAGTAGTCGAGATCGTCGTCCTCCTGTAAAGAGGAAGTTCGAAGACGGCAATCAAGGCTCAGGTCCTGATGGGAATCGAAATGATTCTCGCCCGCCTCGCGACGGTGGACAAAGAGGCTACGGCGGACGCCGTGGAGGTGGAGGCAGGCAAATGCCGCAACCTCCTTATGAGAGTCCGGTGTTCAATATTAGCTTTTACCCAGAGGATAACAGTTTCGCTACGATTATCAAAGCGATGCGCACGAATCGCCTCACTTACGAGTTGTTTGAGGTGTCTAAGATTTTCTTGGACAAGACAGACCGTTTTATCGCGTCGGTCACTCGGAAGCCAGAGGGCGATGAAAAGGCACCGAAAGTATTTGTATCGATTCCGGATGGAATGCCATTCGCAAGCGAAGAGGATGCTATTTCTCACGCAGTTGGGAATTCTATCGAAAGCTTTTTTGACATAGAAGAAGTTGAGGTAGAAGCTCCTTCAGGAAACTTTCAGTTTGTGAATCGTTGCTCGATCACTAAGGTGCTACTCGGCCCACCAAACTATCATATGTATGAGCAAGCATTGCGGGCTCACCATAGTGGACGTTTATCGCATCTATCTTTTGAGAAAGTTCAAAGTTCAGTTGAAACGGTTCGTGAAGAGGAAGTCATCAACGAGTGGCTCGAATCGATGAAAAAAGCTTTGATCTATAAGTCGAAGCTAGTCGCTGAGGGAGAAGAGCCGAAAGCTTTCAAAACGATTGAAGAAGCTAAGTTTTACTTAAAAGCAGAACACCGAGCTAAGGTGGTCAAAACGGTTAACTACGCTCGAATCGAAGGTAAGGACTTAGAAAAATTTAAGGATTCAGAAGCTTATAAAGCGATGTACGGTGAGCTGTTGCGTCAGCGTAGATTTCCTTTGGATACTGCAAATGCGATTCGTGGACGCATGCGCCGGGAGAAGTTTAGTATCTATAAAAAAGGATCTAAGGGCGTAACGTACGTTTGCGCGAGTAAACGAAATTTCAGGCAACCAGGCCAGGTTATGGCAGCTCCGCTTGATAGAATAATCCGTTTCCTCGATGATCATCAAAAGATCAAGCAGAAGGAAATGGGTACTGTTTATTCTGAATGGTTGAAGACTGATGCGCCGACTGAGGAGTTTGATGAAAAGAAAATGCTTCGCGATTTGCATTGGTTGATAGCTGACGGATATGTGAGCCATTTTTCCGACGATACTTTAGTCGCTCAACCAGTGATGGCGAGTACGCCTTCAGCCGCTAAGAAGCCTGAATCGAGCCCGGAAAAGGTGAAATCTATAAGTGAGCAACCAGCAGAAGCCACATCTTCTGAAGCGACACCTGTTGAACCTGTTCAAGCCAAAGCCGAATCTCCAGCGGAAGCGAGTTCTGAGGAGGCCTCTGCTGAAGTGCAAGAGACTGAAGCAGTGACTACTGAAGCCGCACCTGAAGCTGATTCCAAATTAGCAGAAGAAAAGGCGGAAGTTTCGGAGCCTACTGAGGCAACCCTCGCTGAGCCAGTAGAGGTGCCAGAAAGCGAAAAGACGAAGGACGAAGAAGCGAAAGCTTAATTTCCGATTTCAGCGAAATTGATTTTCAAGCAGCCATTGATTTCGATGGCTGCTTTTTGCTATTTTGCTTCTATCAGTCGAGAATCGTTATCCGTTATCGAGATATTGAGAGACAGAAAAACCGACCATGGAAGCTCCCCCAACTTGCTTGGCCATTCGATCGCGAGGCAGAAAGGGGATACTAGAAAATCTTCCAGCATCAGTTCATCGAAAATATCAATACTTGGCTCGAGTCGATAGGCGTCCATGTGGACGAGATTCCGATCTCCGGAGTAGGTTTGGTAGATATTATAAGTCGGGCTGGTGACGATCGCCTCAATATTCCAGGCTTTGGCAAAGCCTTTGACAAAAGTTGTTTTACCGGCACCGAGGTCACCTTCTAGGGTTATGACAGCGTCATTGGGCAACTCTTTTGCGAGTTCTGTTGCAACGGATTGTAAGTCCGCGTCGGACCTAGCGGTAACTCCCTGAGCGAGTTTATCTAAGATGTTCATAACCTGCCAGTTTGACGTTCATGGGATTGTTGATGAGCGAAATGTCAGGGTCTAGTTGATTTTCTTTGGAGACTACAATGCCAATTTTTGTGAGAGGTGTCTGAAATCTGTTTTTCCACTCAGCTACTATATTCGCTTCATTCTCAGCAGGGATTGAGAATAGTAATTCGTAATCTTCTCCGTCGTTTGCAGCATGATGAGCGGGTGGATGGCCAGTTTGCTGCGAAAGCGCCTCGGCATCATCGCTAATCGGCAAAGCAGATGCATCAATTTCGATCGCGAAACCAGGGGCTGGAAGGGAGCTCGCATCCTTGCCGAGTCCATCACTTAGGTCGAGACAGGCGATCCTCGTATTCTGGGAGGAGAGGAATTGGCCTTCTTTTAGTCTCGGGTTAAACGAATAATGCTTTCCGTACAAGCTACCGCCTAAGCTTCCGGAAACAAAGACGGGATCGCCGCTAATTGCTGTTCTCCGTAATAACGGTCTGGAGTTCTCGTCAAGCCAGCCCATTAGAGAAAGGCTGGCTGACAAATGGGAATCGTTATTGTGACTGAGATCGCCCCCTGAGATTTTAATTTGCAGGCTCGTTGCTGATTGGGCTAAACCGTGGTAAAACCGTTCTAACCAATCGACGCGGACATTTTCTGGAACGGACAGGCTCAAGAGAGCGTAATTAGGAACTCCGCCCATGGCTGCGATGTCGCTGGCGTTTCTTTTAACTAGTTTTGCTGCCGCGTTTTCCGGAGAAACCGAGTTATCGAAGTGTTTTCCAAAGATTACCGGATCGACGGTCGCCAATTGGCGACCAATTGCAGGAAGCGAAATGAGGGCGCAGTCGTCACCAATGCCTTCAGGGGATGTGGGGGAGCAAGGGCCTAGCCATTCCTGTATAAGCATTATCAGTTTTGACTCTCCAATACTACCGACCGTTTCTTCCAGGTTTCCAGAAAAGGGATTCATTGAGGTAGTGTTTGAGCAAAGCTGATAAAAATCAAATTCGTTAAATTGAACAAACAGTGAAGTGTAATGCTAGAAAGGATATTCCCCGTTTTTCTATAAACTAGGCACATTGCGGCCCCTAGCACGAACAACGGGCCAAAACTGTAGGTATTGAAGTGGACTGCGGCAAACGCTATTGAGGAAATTCCGACCGAAGCGTACAAAGGCATTTTGCCGTTGAGGAAACGGAAGATTCCGGCACGGAATAGGAGTTCTTCGCCTATGGGCGCAGCGACAACAATCAAGGCATACATCAATCCCATTTCAAGACGAGTACCGCCTTCCATAAGCATTTTGACGGGATCTTGCGGTTCGTAAGTGATCTGAAGAGCATCAAGGAGCCCCTTCCACAAAGGGGCTACTAGTAAGAGGCAAGCATAGCACAAGAGCATACCAACCGCTCCATTGGCGATTGCTTCCAACGGCTTGCATGGTCGGCTTGTCTTGGGCGCTTGTTGTAGGTGCGAAAAGGCGAGAAAACCTAAGATTGCTCCAAATTGGAGACCGTAACCGCTGAGGATAGAAGGGAGTAATTCACTTTCGCCTGAATAAATTTTAAGCGTGATAGACGAGAGTAAGTATATGCTAATAAAGCTGATACTCAGGAATAAGACAAAATCGACGCCCTTAATCTTCCATGGACCGAGGCGTTGCGAGGTGAAGGGTGATGTTGTCGAACTAGATTCAGGGGTTAGCATCAGTAACTAATTATCAAAATGTAAAACGGGAATTCTCGAAGCAGCGAGCTGAAAATGTGGATACCCTGCAATTCTTCTTATAATGTTAAGTTTACGTTTTCTTCGTGTAATCGATTCCGTTTTTTGCATGACAAATTGAAATGGGGCATTATGCGTCTTTTTCTTTCTCATGGGAGTAGCCTCAAAAAAACGTGCATCACTTCATACTTTAGGCTGTCGCTTGAATCAATCGGAGACTCTGTTGATTCAGCAAAGCTTAAAGGAGAAAGGCTATGAGATTGTTCCTTTTGGAGAGAAAGCGGATTTAGGAATTATCAACACCTGCACTGTCACCAATCTAGCAGATTCGAAATGTAGGCAGACTATTCGTCAATTTATCCGTACCAACCCGGAGGCGTACACGGCCGTTGTCGGCTGCTATTCGCAGATGGGGGCCAAGGAAATTTCAGAAATCGGCGGCGTCGATTTGATAATTGGCAATCAACAGAAGATGGATGTGCTCGACTTCATAGGTCAGGAGAAAAACGAGAGACCATTGATTGTTCGAGAACGCATTAGCAATGAAGATTTTTCGGTTAATTTTGTAGGCGATTCTTTGGTCGGGCAAAGAGCCAACCTAAAGATTCAGGACGGCTGTAGCTTTATTTGTAGTTTTTGCATCATTCCATTTGCTCGAGGCGCTTCGCGTTCGCGGGATCTGGAAAACCTTGTTGATGAGGCGAAGGCAAAGGTTAACCAGGGAATTCGCGAGTTGGTCATCACCGGTGTAAATATTGGGACTTATCAAAGTGGTGCAGACGACTTGTTGGTGGTGCTGGATCGTTTGAATGGGATTGAAGGGATTGATCGGATTCGAATTAGCAGTATCGAACCTACGACTATCCCGCAGGAGTTATTCGCTTTCATGAATGATCCGAATCACGCTTTGTTGCCGTTTTTCCATATTCCACTTCAATCTGGCTGCGATAAGATTTTGCGCGAAATGCGACGTCGGTACACAATCCAGGAGTACCTAGAATTTTTGCATCTCGCTCATGCAAGTGTTCCTGATCTCTATGTTGGGTCTGATATAATGGTCGGATTTCCGGGGGAAACAGAAGAGGAATTCCTGGAGACTTGTAACGTATTTTTGGATAACCCGTTTGATTTCTGTCATGTATTTTCTTATTCAGAACGAAAGGGCACTGTAGCGGCCAGGCGAGATGATCAGGTCCCAATTGAGGAGAGACAGCGGCGAAGCGCCTACTTGCGTCGGCTTTCATCGAAGAAACGGCACGATTTTTATAGTGAGTACCTAGGGAAGACGGTTCGCGTACTTTTTGAGAACCCAAAGCCTGATATTTGGCCAGCGTACACGGATAATTATATTCGGGTCATTGTATCCAAGGATCAAGTTGGGGAAGAGAATCTAGCGAATCGTTGCGGCTTGGTGAGACTGAACCGTTTAGCGGCCGACTTTGTCGAAGGCGAGCTCGTGGAAATGCTCGATTAGCTTACTAGAACTCCCAGATCATCGGAATCACGATGATGGCAATTAGAAAGCAGATGATATTGAGAGCAAATCCTGCTTTAAAAAAGTCGAAGAACCGGTAACCACCCGCACCGTAAACGTATGTGTTCGTTTGATAGCCGATTGGTGTTGAAAAGCTTGCGGAGGCACCGACTGCGACAGCAAAAAGAAGTGGACGCAAATTGACGCCCATCGACTCTGCGATGCCAATTGCCAAGGTTGCCATGAGTACTGCGGCAGCGTTGTTTGAGAGGATCTCAGTCAAAATATTTGTTAGGAGATAAAGGCAGGCTAACATAACATAGGGACGTATCCCTTCGGATGTTACAGCGGTTACACCGGTTATCATCTGATCTGCTAGCCAGTTAGATGCCCCAGTAACCTCCATGGCTTTGCCCATTCCGAGCATGCCGAAAATAATGAATAGGATATTCCATTGAACTGCGGCATAGCCTTCTTTGGGGCGGATGCAATTGCTTAGAAAGAGGATGACGCAGCCAATAACCGCGGCTACTTCGATTCGTGCGACCCCAGAGGCAGCGGCAGCAATTATTGCAACAATAGTACCCACCACTGTGAGAACTTTAGCGGTTTTCCGCTTTGTTGGGATCGGCTGTCGATCCATCATTATTATGTCTTCGCTACCCCGAAGATTTTGGATGGCTTCATCTGTTCCGAGCATCAGGAGCGTATCGCCAAACTCGAGACGAATCGTTTCCAAATGTTCTCTCAAATTGCGGCCTTTGCGGTGAACAGCGAGGACGACCATACGATAGCGTTGCCTGAAGTTTACCTCTTCAAGGCGTCGACCGATTATTTCAGAATTGGGGCCTAGAATACCTTCCACAAGTAAACCTTCATGAGCCGCTATTTGTTCCAAACCGACTTGTTTCTCGGTATCAAAGTCTAGGCCTTGTAGGTTACGAGCCTTTGCCATTCCTGAAGCTCGACATGCCAGGACGAGCCGGTCACCAGCGAGGAGCTTTAAGGAGTACATACGCGTTTGGAGAGAGACGCCGGAGCGCACTAGATCAATTACGCGTATACCGCTTAGTTTCGTGATTCCTGATTCTTTTAGTGTTTTGCCAATTGCTTCGGATTCACTGACAACGAACGCTTCTGCGATGTATTCGCGGCGTTCTGCTTCGCTAAGAATTGATGTGAGTGTTTCACGGTCTGGCAGAACTCTGTTGCTGAAAAGCAGCATGTAGATGATGCCTGCAACGAAAATCGGGATTCCTACGAAAGCGAATTCGAACATGCCAAATGGGCTTTCTCCGGCATTTTCAGCGACGCTGCTAACGATGATATTGGTACTTGTGCCGAGAAGGGTGCAAGTGCCTCCCATGATGGAGGCATAGGATAGAGGAATGAGTACTTTAGACCCGGATACGCCAATCTTAGTTGCTAAAGTGAGAACGACCGGCATGAGCACAACAACAACGGGAGTGTTGTTGATAAAGGCCGATACGATGCCCGCGATGAGCATGATGACGAATAGGAATTTTTTATACTTTAATTTGGAAAGCCCATTCATTGAGGCCGCAAGCCACTCGATGACACCACATTTATCCAGGGCAGCGCTTATGATAAACATAGCGGCGACCGTTATGGGAGCAGGGTTTGAGAAGACGGAAAAGGCCTCCTTTGAGCTGAGGATCCCAGTCGCCAATAAGATGGCAAACAGCGTCAGGGCTGTAAGATCCGGGGATAGCTTTTCCCATACAAAGCTAACCAGAGCTAGTAGTAGTAGGGCGAAGACGAAGGGGATTTCCCAGGACATTTGGTGAAGTTATGCGAAAAGTAGTTTGTCTATCAATGTATCCAATATTGCTCGAAAATCACGTAGCTTGTGGGGGATACCATTGATAAAGGAACAGGTAGACTAGCACGCCGGTGACGGAAACGTACAGCCAAATGGGAAATGTCCATTTTGCCCACGCTTTGTGTTTCTCATAAAAGCCTTTGGTGGCGAGCCAGAAGGTTCGCAATACGAGAGGCACGATCGCCATTGCCAGAATGATGTGGGTAAAGAGCATAATATAGTACACGTACTTTATAGCCCCCTCGCCGTTAAATTCTGTGTGTACGCCCTGAACTTTGTATTTATGATAGACGTATCCGATTAGGAATATTGCGGAAACCAAAAGGGCTGCCGTCATGGCAATGCGATGAGCAATCTGTCTCCCAGATTTGATAAGTACAAATCCGATCAAAATTAGTACAGTTGCGATGCCGTTGAGGACGGCATTGATGGCGGGAATACTGTCTATATCCATTTGTTTTTAAATGTGATGCGACTGATGCTTAGCTTACGAGCCAACGATCGATGACCAGGGTGAACAACACGGCTGGTAGATAGATAATCGAATTGAAGAAGAGTTTTTTCGCCATAATATCGCGCTGATCTTCTTTCATGAATTCGTAGGCTCTCTTCAGAAGCCAAAGTCCGAATATGGTTGCTATCGACCCGTAGAGCCAACCGGAGAAGCCCATTGCGACTGGAAGCAGACTGACTATGAAAAGGGCGATTGCGTTGATCATGGACCAGCGAGCAACTTTGTTTCCTGTTTTGTCCAAAACAGATAACATCGGAAAGCCTGCTTTCTCATAGTCGTGTCGAAAGGACCAAGCGATTGCCATAAAGTGGGGCAATTGCCAAAAAGTTAAAATGCCGAATAAGATCCAGCCAAGAGCGGAAATTCCATTTTCTGCTGCGGCCCATCCAATAAGCGGCGGAAGCGCTCCACTGATAGCGCCTAATTCAGTCGCCCAGCGTGTCATTTTTTTCATTGGAGTATAGATGACCACGTAGCTTAGAATTGTGGCAGCGCCGAGAGCTCCAGTGAGCGTGTTTACTCCTAAGCCAAGCTGTAAAACCCCCACAATGGAAATAATGATGCCTTGCAGCAAGGCAACATGCGGCGAGACGAGCCCAGCTGGTAGTGGGCGATCTTTGGTTCGCTCCATTATGGAGTCTTCCTTTTTTTCTAGCCACTGATTGAGCGTAGCCGCACCGGCAGCGCATAATGCTGTACCGATGGAAAAATTGAATAGGATTCCAAAATCTTTGCTTGGAAGTGCTGCCAGGTAGCCAACAAGGGCGGTGATTACGGAAAGGAGGCTGAGACGAGGTTTGGTGAGCTCGTAGTGACCTGCCCAGGATATTTTGCTGCTGTTATCCGTTTTGGTCACAATGTTGGTAGATGTAGTAGACATGGCATGCGAGCGACTCGTTTGAGGCGATTGATCAATTAGGTTGAAACAATGTTCAAGCCTTAGATGCCGAAGATTGGGAAAAATCTTCGATCGAGTCGTTTTCGGGGGCTAATTCGGTCGCGGGAATAGTGTTCGGTTGTATGCGGAATTTATAACTGCGATAGGTGATCATCCAACAAATCGCGAGTGTGAACGCTCCGTTGAGCATGTGGAAGGTTGTAACATGAGGATTGCGCACGGTCCAGATTACTTGGGCGCCTAAGTATCCTTGGATAATGAGCGCCGCCGTCAAGAAAACGGCGGATTTTCCGACCGCTTTTCTGTACAATTCGCTTTTCCAGATTTTTATGCAGAAAGCGATGATAGCGATGCTAACGATTACAGCTCCAACGCGGTGGGCAAAATGTATAGCTACTTCGAAATTAAAAGCAGGCGGAATGATTGCTCCATTCAAGTCGCTATAAGGAAATGTGGTAATTGCGAGTCCTGCGTAGTTATGACGCATAATGGCACCGATAATTAATTGAGCGACTAAGGTTAAGCAGGCGATTATTCCGAATGTACTAAGGTTTTTCGAAGGAGCTCGGTCAAAACCAGCGTTGTTTTGAACCCAAGAGCGGCTGTTACTCACAACGAAAGAGACTAGAAGACAGAGGAAAACCTGAGCTAAGGTAGCGTGGGCGACAGCGAAGGTTTGGGCGTAGAGATTGTGATCTATATCCAGATTGAGTTTGTCGAGCCGAACGCGCAAGCCGCCGAGTAAGCCCTGAACAATAACCATTATCACGAGAAAAACGCCCATCCTTTTAACTAGCTTGGAGGTTCTGAATACAAAGGCGCCGACGCAGAGCGAAATTGAAAGGAGGCCCATTACCATTCCTAAGAGCCGGTGGCTATGTTCTGCCATCATATCTTCGTTTTCAAGCCACCCATCTGGATTTATTGAACCATTTGAAAGAGGCCAATCAAGGAATGCCATGCCAGCCCGGATTGTGGTTGTGAAACCTCCTGCATAAAGAAGTAGAATAATCCATATTAAGGCTGCTAAACTAGACCAAAAAAGGGCTGGCTTATATTCTTGTGGCTGATCGCTATTTGGCTGGTTTGGCATTGAAACTCTCACGGAATGTGTGTGTAGACTTATGATAGATGACAGGAAGAGCGATAAAAGAATTAGAGGCCTTTGTTAGGCTGAACAAACGAGGAATCATCATTTGGATACTTCCGATGCTAGCTTTATGCGGGCTATTGGGATGTAGCCAAAGTTCCGAAAGTCAAGCAGATGAGAGCGAAGAGGGCTACCCTGTCATTGGTGAGATCGAAGGCATCAAAACTGAGAAAACGGTTCTCACTGTGAAGCATGAGGAAATTCCTGGATTCATGCCCGCGATGACAATGGATTTTCGCGTTTCGGAGGGTGATCTTGCCAATGCAAAAGTGGGTGAGAAGATTCAAGCGCGAATGATACGCGATGATGACGGTGGCTTTCGTCTTATCAAGATCTGGCCGCTTGATAAAAAAGGCATGGATAAGATCGAAAAGGCAAACAAAGCCTTGGAAAAGCAAATGAAGAAGATGTCTACTGGGCGTTACCTCGGCCCGGAAGATCAGTCACCAGAGATTGTGCTTTACGATCAGTTTGGAGAGATTTTCGCCTCAACCCGCCTCAAAGGAAAAGCATTTGTATTCAATTTTATCTTCACGCGTTGCAATGATGCTTCGATGTGCCCGCTTTCTACTAGCAAAATGGCGACGCTTCAGAGAATGGCAAAGGAACAGAACGTGCCTCTAGAGCTCGTTTCCATTACTTTGGATCCTAAGTACGATACACCTGGAGTGTTGCGCGAGTACGCTGATGCCTACGCGATTGACGGTGAGACGTTTCATTTTTTAACAGGACCTAAGTCTGCCGTTTACTCATTGATTCGCGCTTTAGGTGTGACGGCTTTGCCAAATGAAGACCAAATTTTGCACAGCTTAGCGACTACGTTAGTCGGACCAAGTGGAGAAATTTTACTACGTTCTGAAAAGAAAGACTGGGACCCTGTCGCTTTCTTAGAGAAAGCGAAATAGCGGAATCGGTTATTTAGCTTCTACGAATTTCCCAATTGAGTAGAAACCGTTCTCGATTTCGAAGTGTTTAGTGGCAATCTTGAGTTCGACTTGTCGTAATTTATTCCAGTCGATTTGGCTGAGAGCTTTAGAAAAGTCTGGATCTGACTCCCTTTTGTTTTCGATTTGGTTGAGAGCCACGGATGTGAGGACTTCGAACAAACTTTGAAGGTCGGTTACTTGAGTTCCACCTTCGCCATTGGGAAGCGCGGACAATGCAGCTGCTACGTCTTCTGCTTGAAATGCTCCAGGACCATTCGAGGAAAGTGTCTCAAGGGCCTTTTTAAATAAAGGCTCAGAGCCGTAGCTTAGGAGCATTTTGTTATGCGTAATTGCCAGACAATACGTCAAATCCAAATCTGATTGTGGTCCCGCGCTCCCTGCTGACATTTTGGCTAGGTCTAATTTGTAATACGAAACACCAGAGTGTTCTATTGTTTCGAGAGGGACCGAGGCGCCGCCCATCAAAATCAATTCTTCTATTTTTGATTCAAATTGTTCTGCAGCATCCAATTCTTGGACCATAACGACGCTTGAAGCAGGAATTTTTACGGTTTTTCCGTCGGTTTCAATCGTGGAGACCGAAATGTCTGAAAAGACTTGGAAGTCTTGCTTGAAGGACTGGTCGAGGAATTCTTCGACGTCCATTCCTAGGAATGCGTCTATAGTGCCTTTGTACTGTGGGTACGCGATCGCGGCGATGGGGGCGTTTTTGAGTACAAGATCTTTAATCCACAATATCATTTCGCCCAAATCAAAGCCCATCGTTCCTGCGCTATAGACGTCATTAGGTACGGTTTCAGGTTGAGTGTAACCGTCAGCGGTTAGTTTCATGAGGGACCAAAGGCCTTCTTTGGAACTAAGGGATATTCCAGATGCAAATCGTTCGTTCTGAGGCGTAAGATCTATTGCTGAATACAAGGAATCAACTGAAAGAAACCCGATATCTTCCAATACGGCACTAAAAGAAATTCCAATTTGAGCGGCACCATTGTCTTGCATTTCTCGCTCTAATAAGTCGACCAGCGTCGGAGCGAATTCTAGCACATTGGCAAAAACGCTGGCATCGCGTTCTAGCGGAAATTCGTCTAGTTTAAGGTAGTTTTCATTGCTGGCTAGGCTTTGCTCAAATGGAAGTTCGTCACTGTTTTTGATAAAATTCTTTAGAGAAACTAGATCTGAAGATGCGAAAAACTTAGTATCAATTACGGTCCAGCAAAATTTGAAATCGGGAATGTCGAATTGAGAATTTTCTTCGGCTTCAGTTGTTTGCTCGGGTGTCTGCAGAATGTGGATTTTGTTGTTCTCCCACTCTTCGAGGACCCAGCTGACCTTGGAGCCTGTGTCCAAGCTCTGATTGATCTTTTCGGTTAACGTATTGATTTCCTGTTCGAAGCCATTGGCTTTTCCTTGGAAGTGGGCGACGGTCACTATGCTAGGAATTGCGATTTTCGATGGATCTGAGGATTCTCGTGAGACCAATCCGACGGCAACCTGTCTATTGAAGTAAATTCCCAGTTTCAGAATTTCTTCTGCACTAATATCTGGAAGGTCGCCACTAAGACCTGTTTCGGCGTCTATTTGTGAGCCTAAGGCTGCAACCGCGCCTACTCCGATTTTTAGCAATTCTTGGTAAGTGTCGACAAGGTCGCTTGTCGCAGCTTTCACCCCCAGCTTTCTGACGTGTTTAATATCTGAATATGCGAGTGTGTCGCTAGGGAAGAGTTCCTCGAGGGCTTGTTTGTCTCCAGCGTTGAATAGGTAATAGTAGGTACCAAGTGCGAAGAGGGTAGCAATGGCAGCAATTGTAATGAGTGCGCGAGTGATTAGTTTCATTGATTACGAAGCTAAGAATTTATGGGCAAAATGAATGTTAAGAGGTAGGTTTTAAGAGCTGCTTTCCTGATCGCGATTTTCAATGAGAGCTTTGACTGCTTCCAACAAGGATGGAATTGCTTCCACCATGCTATCGCGTGAGGCCTCGTATTGTGAGAGAGAGCCGCCAAATGGATCAGGTATTTGAGAATCACTTCCTTCGTCCATAAACTGTCTCATGAGAAAGCAATGTGGAGGCGGGTCGATTTGGTAGCTTAGCATCGCAATATGGCTATCAGTCATGCCGATGAATGCGAGAGCGTTGTCTACCATTTCTTGGGTTATTGGCTGGCTGGAATGAGCGTCTAGTTCGATTCCAACTTTCTTTAATGCCGAGATGCTGTTGGAGTTTGCTGGTTGGCCAGGATAAGCTGACACGCCAGCAGATTTGACGACAAGCGACTTCAGCGTTTCGTCTTGGGCATCGAGTGCGTGCCGAAATAGGGCGGCCGCCATAGGACTTCGACAAGTATTCGCGGTACAGACAAATACGATTTCATTTCTTGGACTGGCCATGTGCGGGAGAATTTAGGAATTCGCCGCGACCCTACAGGATCTTGCTTCTCTGTAAATAACAGATTCCGAGATTCTTTTGGCGGCTTAGTGTAAGATTGCAGGAAGCGAAAGAATCGTACCCAGGCCGTTTCGTAGCACAATGATCTGCGTTGGCTTGCTTAAATCTATTTGAGGTAGAATGTCATTCACCATTGTGTGAAACGCTTCTTCATCACGGGGAATGTGTTTTCCTCCAATGTCGACGAGATGATCTCCTTTTTTCAAACCTGCTTTGGCTGCGATCGAGTCTTCTCTAATCTCAACGATTTGAAGGCGCCTATCTAGCCCGAGCTTATTCGATGCAATTGCCTGCAAGTCTTCTTCCAAAGCGTAAATATTGCTCACTTTAAAACCGAAAGGTTCGACTACTGGATTGGAGGCTAGTTTAGCCTCAATTTTTTCGATAACAGCTTTTTCGTCAATTTTGGCCTTCTTTTGTGGCGCGGCGCTTGCACTCACGTGTAAAGCTACCAAAATACTGAACATTAATTTGATTGAATTCTTCATTGCTCCCTCCCTCAAAGCGTAGCCTCTGGTGAAATCTGAATCCATTCCAAAGATTACATTTGTGGTTAGAAAAATGAAAACTCTAATCAGATTAAGAATACAATCTTAATATTATTTGTTGTGCCCCTTAAGTAATGGCAGCGATCTCTTACGAATTAAGAAGTCGCAAAAGAAGTTTTGTAAATTCTTGGTACTCTTTTTGTTATAGAGCAAAGAATTTCCCAAGGAATTGTATTTGCCGCCTCACTAAATTCTTCTAGTCGAATTGCTTTGTCGCCTTGTTTGCCAATGAAACAGGCTTCGTCGCCGATTTTTGCTGGATTCTTTAGGTCCGTAACATCGACGATTGTCTGGTCCATTGTTACATTGCCAAGGATGGGGCAGCGTTCTCCTTGAATCAGGGCAAAGCCACGGTTGCTTAAGCTTCTGGGAATGCCGTCGCCGTATCCTGAACAGAGGATGGCAATTTTGCTTGGGCGGTTCAATTTGTGAGTACCACCGTAGCTAATCGATACGCCTGTGGGTAAGTCTTTGATTAGTCCGATTCTCGTCTTAAATGAAAAGGTGGGTTCGACCAGTGCCCGGCCAAGCATTGATTTTGGATAAGGAGTGACGCCAAATTGCAAAAGGCCGACCCGTACTGCATTAAAAGAGTTGCCATCGGAAAAACTGTTTATGCCTGAGCTGTTGTCTGCGTGAATAAGTAAGTTTTTGCCAGCTGCAGGGCTAATGTTACCAATTGTATCCAAAAAACGATTGCGTTGGAGGTCAGTGAAGCTTAGGTCGTTTTCTGCGGACGAAAAATGGGTGTACACTCCTTGCAAATCGAGATATTTTTCGTCTGAAATGGCGTTTATTAGACCTTGGGCTTGTTCGTGCCAGACGCCAACTCGGCCCATGCCGGTGTCGATTTTTAAGTGTATCGGTAGAGGATGGTTCCGTTTTCGGGCTGTTTCACCAAATCGTTTGATTTCGTCAAGCGACGAGATTGTTGGAATGATGTCGTAATCGAATACGAAGTCCTGCTCTTCTTCCAGGATTGGACTTAAGATCAAGATAGGCCAGCCTGAGCCAATTTCCCGAATAGTAGCGGCTTCGCTTATATTGGCGACTGCGAACATGTCGATCCCGGCGTGCATGAGTCTTGCTACCGTTTGATGGATGCCATGTCCGTAGGCGTCTGCTTTGACCACTGCGATGTATCTAATATGCGGAGGCAGTGTGTTTTTAATTGCCATTAGGTTCCGTTCGAGGGCCGCTAAGTCGATCTCAGCCCAACAACGTTCAGGCAATCTGGAATGAGCATTAGAAAATGTCATTTGATTTCTTGAGGCTTAAAGCGAGGAACCCATTTTTGATAGTCCGCTTGCCGCAGAACTGCAGGTTGTGGCGTGTCGACCTCTCGTAGAACCTTCGTGAAGGCAGGCCGTGCGAAGCAACTTTCGGGTCGGTAGTCCAGTGCTTGTAAATTCGCCTCAGATTTTGTCCATCGAGGAAAGTCGTTGAGTAGGAAAAGTTGTGAGCCGATCGATTCTAAATCAGTGTTATCGATCAGGCGGGGCTGGTCGGGTTTGTCTTTGCTTAGGGCGTTCCAGCTATTTCTACGAGCGTCCGTGACGATGATTTGTTCGATGCCTCTATTCGCTTCCACGGATGTCGTTAACCCAACCGCTAGCGAGTTAAATGCGAATATAGTGGTGTTTGATAAAATTTTTGTACTTAGCCATGAACGAATAGCCATGACCGCTATGCGGATCCCAAGGGTTGAGCCAGGCCCTTCGTTGTAGGCGATTGAAGCCACGTCGCTCAGCTTGAAATGCTGTTGAGCTTGGAGTTTTCTCAATAGTTGAAAAAGCGCTTTTGAAGGTTCGCTGCGACTATCGACCCAGTGCAACTCCGATTCCTTGCAGATTATGCCAACCCACGTGCGCTTGGATGCTGTATCTAAAATCAACAGTGGGTATTTGGGTTTCGCTTCTGACATTGGCTGTTACAACTGAGGAAAAAATATAGGCGTACAAGGCAAAGTTTTTAATCGTAAGCGAGAAAATGGGATTTTGGGTAATCCGTCCTTATTTAAATGAAATCAAGTCAGCTGGGGTTCGAATTGATGAGATCGATCACTGTTCTTCATCTTAATTCATTGACCGATTCGAAAAAAGTCCTCTAGTGTGCGCGATTTTCTCCAGATTTACTAATAAAAGTATAGCTACAGAGCCGTGAAAATCGATCTACAAGACGTCACAGATACCAGAAAAACACTAGCGGTAACGCTAGAATCCAGCGAGATTGAAGCAGAGGAAAAGTCACTGCTTGCTCAATTCTCTAATCAGGCTAAGATTCCTGGCTTCCGCCCAGGGAAGGCTCCGTTAGCGATGGTCAAGAAGCGCTATGCGAAGGAAGTAAAGTCCGAGCTTAACAATCGTATACTTAGTAAAGCTTACCAAGAAGGTTCAAAGGAATCTAAGGTTGAACTCATTAATGTAGTAGATGTTGATCAGAAGGAAGTCACATCGGGTGAAGATGCGACTTTCAAGTTTACGATCGACGTTAAACCTCAATTTGAGGTGCCTGAGTACAAAGGCCTGGAATTAACAGCGATCTCAGAAGAAGTTGAAGATAAGGATGTGGATGACCTCATTCAAAACATTCGCGCAGAGCGTGCAGACTTCGAGCCAGTTGAACGTGCCGCTGAAAAATCGGATTATGTTAAGTTTTCCCACGAAGGAAAAATTGATGGCAAGGAAATCAGTGAAATCGTCGCTGATAAACCGGTATACTCAAAAATGCCACAAACTTGGGAAGAAGTTGGCGGCGAGAATGGATTAATCCCAGGCCTCTCTGCTGAGCTCGAAGGTTTGAAGGTGGGCGACAAAAAAGATATCGAAGTAGAGTTTCCAGCAGACTTTCATGTCGAAGGTTTGAGAGAGAAAAAGGCTGTTTACTCAGTTGAAGTTCTTGAAGTTCGCGAGCGTAAGTTGCCTGAGATGGACGAAGAGTTCTTCAAAGCTCAACAGGTGAAGGATCTTGATGAGCTAAAGGAGCGCGTTTCCACTTTTATCAAAAACCGAAAAGCTCAAGAAAAGAGCGAGGATCTACGTCGCCAAGCAGGCGAGAAGCTCTTGGAGGCTGTTGATTTTCAGCTACCAGTAAGCTTAGTTGAAAACGAAACTCAGGGAGCCCTTCAGCAATTGGTACAAAACAATGCTCGTCGTGGGGTTTCCGAAGAAGATCTCGAATCACGCAAGGACGAGCTTCACGCGAATGCCGTTAAAACAGCAAACGAACGCGTTAAAATGCAGTTCATTCTTGGCGAAATCGCAGCAAAGGAAGAAATTTCCGTAGCTGATGAGGATATGAGCCGTTATATTATGGGTCTTGCTCAACAATCAGGCAAAAAACCAGATGCGATTGTTAAGGAATTGAGAAAAGATCAGAATCGCTTGCGTCAAATACAACAATCTCTCCTATTCGATAAGGCGCTTGAATTCTTAGTCGACCAGGCTAAGGTTTCGGACGCTTCGAAGTAATTCTGCTTCATGGGGGATGCTTCCCTTGATTTATAATTCGAATTTATTGTGAGCACTTACGTACCTTATGTAATTGAGAATACCGGAAGAGGCGAGCGCAGTATGGATATATACAGCCGCCTCCTGAAGGATCGTATCATATTTATTGGCACGCCGATCGACGACAATGTAGCAAACATCGTTATCGCCCAGCTGCTATTCCTTCAAATGGAGGATCCAAAGAAGGACATTAACTTGTACATCAACTCCCCAGGTGGCGTTGTGACAGGTGGGATGGCGATCTATGACACAATTAATTTCCTTACCTGCGATGTTGCCACATATTGCATCGGTATGGCGGCGAGCATGGGAACTGTGCTTCTCGCAGCGGGTGCAAAGGGTAAGCGTCATGCATTGCCAAACAGCCGTGTTATGATTCACCAGCCCTCGGGCGGCGCTTCTGGCCAGTCCACTGATATTTCTATTCAAGCAAAGGAAATCATTCGTTGGCGCCAAACGTTAAACGAAGTATTGGCAAAGCACACCGGCAAGGAAGTTTCTCAATTGGAGAAGGACTCTGATCGCGACTACTACATGAGTGCCGAAGAAGCTGTTGCATACGGATTGGTGGATCAAGTCACTGAGACGCGTGCCGAGTTAGCAGCTAAGAAGGAATCTAAATAACAAATACATTTTTACTAACCACCTATGGCTAAATCGTCACGCATGACCCTTTGTTCCTTTTGCGGGAAATCGCAATCGGAGGTCAAAAAAATGATCGCTGGACCAGGCGTCTATATATGCGATGCATGCGTGTCGGTATGCAAAACGATCATTGATCGCGAGTTGGGTGGAGGTGAAGAAGAAGGCTCCGCTACCTCCGAACCGGCAAGAGGGTTTAACCTTGTAAAGCCGACGGAAATAAAGGGCGTTCTCGATGAATACGTGATCGGTCAGGACCACGCAAAAAAGGTTCTGTCCGTTGCCGTTTACAATCACTACAAGCGACTGAATTTTGAAGAGCTTGGAGAAGGGGCCAAATTGGGCGATCACTCTGAGTTTGCCAATGTTGAGGTTGATAAGAGTAATATCCTTTTAGCGGGTCCAACTGGGACTGGAAAAACTTTGCTAGCTCGTTCTTTAGCTAGAATATTGGACGTTCCTTTCGCCATCGCTGATGCGACTACCTTAACGGAAGCGGGTTATGTAGGAGACGATGTAGAGAACATCGTTTTGAGGCTGCTCCAGTCAGCTAACTACGACGTTAAGCGTGCGGAATGTGGAATCATCTATGTCGACGAAATAGATAAGATCGGTCGTAAGACAGAAAACGTATCTATTACTCGTGATGTTTCCGGCGAAGGTGTTCAGCAAGCGTTGTTGAAGATTCTCGAGGGAACAACTTGTAATGTGCCGCCTCAAGGTGGACGCAAGCACCCTAATCAAGAATACATCCAAGTGGATACCTCCAAGATCCTTTTCATTTGCGGAGGGGCTTTCGTAGGACTTGATTCTATTATTCGAAATCGTTCTGAAGGCTTAAAATTGGGCTTCGCTTCGGAGGTCGAAGAGGAAGAGCTAAGAGGTGATGAAATCATGAAACGTATTGAGCCAGGAGATCTGGTTAAGTACGGAATGATTCCAGAATTCATTGGTCGTTTGCCTGTTGTTTCTGTCTTGGACCAACTCAGCGTAGAGGATCTTGAACATATATTGTTGGATACGAAGAATTCTGTTATCAAGCAGTTCACTAAGCTATTTGCAATCGATGACGTGAAGCTTCGATTTACAAAAGATGGCATTAGTGCGATTGCGGAGAAAGCAATAGAACTCAAAACAGGGGCGCGTGCGTTACGCTCTATCATCGAAAATCTAACACTCGAAGTTATGTACGATGTGCCTTCTCGAGAGGACATTGTCGAAGTCGTGATTGATCGTGGCGTTGTTGAGGGGCGTAAAAAGCCTCAGCTAAAGAAAGAATCGAAAGCGAAGAAGCAAGATGCTGCCTGAGCGGGCATTAGCTTGCTCTTAGAATAAAAGTGATTGTGCCTTGTAGGCACCCCGCTTCGGACACATCGATCAAAAGAGAATCTTATTATACAGAGCTCTTTAGCCTTTGATAGGCTTCCATTGCCCGGTTCCGAGCTGCGAAGTGGCTGACTATCGATTCAGGGTATGTTTTGCCAAGGCGGATATTTGCGGATTCGAGTGTCGTTTCTGGAGCCGAATCTGGTGCAAAGAGGTGTTTTGCTGAGAGATCCTTTAGTTCAGGGACCCAGTGTTTTGTGTAGCTGCCATCTGGATCAAATTTGACTCCTTGAAGGATTGGATTAAATATCCTGAAGTAGGGAGCGGCGTCAGCCCCGCAACCAGCACTCCACTGCCAGCCCAATGTGTTGCTGGCGAGGTCGGCATCAACCAAAGTGTCCCAGAACCATTCAGAGCCGTGTTGCCAAGGGTGGAGGAGGTGTTTTACCAAAAAAGAAGCAACGATCATTCTCACGCGATTATGCATCCAACCCGTTGCCCATAGCTGGCGCATGCCAGCGTCGACGATTGGGTAGCCTGTGTTGCCTGTTTGCCATGCTTTTAGAGCGGTTTGGTCTACCTTCCATTGGAATGCTTCAAATTTTTTGTTGAGTGGAGACTCAACAGTATCCGGAAAATGATACATCAGATGATAAGAAAATTCTCTCCATCCTATCTCGGTCATGTATCGATCATTTGGATCTGAAAGTCCTGCGGCTTTTAATGTAGAATGGATTTGGCGTGGGCTGATTTGTCCCCAGGCAAGATAAGGCGACAATTTTGACGTCCCATCGATGTCAGGGCGATCTCTGTTCATGTCGTAACCCACTATCGACTGGGCGACGAATGATTTCAGGCGAGCGTGGGCTCCCTTTTCTGTTGGATCCCAGTTATCGTAAAAGGCTGAGTCCCATGGCAGTGATGGCAAAAGGATGAGTTCATCAATTTTTAGCGTCTTTAGATCCCCATTTAATTTTGCCAATTGTTTCCCTGCTTTGGGAACTGGTTTGGCGAATGTGTGGCTTATGCAATGTCGCCAGAATGGGGTGAAGACTTTGAAGGGATTTCCCGCCTTGTTGGCGATCGTCCAAGGTTCGAGTAGCAAACTTGCATTGAAACTCAGAACTTCTAACTGCCTGGCTCGCAAAGCAGTTTTGAGCTTCTTATCTCGTTGAATGATCGCTGGTTCATATCTTCGATTCCAATAGATCGCTTCCGCCTTCGATTCCTCTATTAGATTGCCTAAGATCTTTGAGCTGTCGCCTTTGCGAATTATTAAATCTACCCCGTAATTCTGTTTGAGTGATTTTTCCAAATCGACTAAAGCATGGTGCAGCCACCAACGGCTCGCAGCGCCCGGTTTCCATTTTCCCTCTGCTTGGTCATCAAGAATGAATAAAGGAATGACGGGCCGCTTTGATCTGATCGCGGCATACAGTGCTGGGTTGTCAGCGAGGCGGAGGTCTTTGCGGAACCAAACGATTACGGGGAGGGCGAGATTGGACATACCCCTAGAAGAAAAGCGGTTATTCGACCACTTGAACAGACATTCCTAGCTCGATTGAACCAGAGGTGGATTCGTTTATGTAGTTCTGTCCGAAAATTGGTTTCGAACTGATATTCTTTCGAAGCTTTGTTAACGTAGCGAGTGGCTCTTTTCCGCATCGTTCGCCTTTTGCTTGATCCACTGTTATCATTGAGCAGCGCTTACTGTGACCGGCAGCCGAAAATATTGCTTCACCAATTTTTATTTTTTTCCAACTATCCTCGGCAAAAGCTTCGCAATCAGCGATAACGATGTTGGGGCGAAACCTATCTATGCCTACGGGGTGCTGCAAATCATCATTAAGCCGGCTTAATGAAGCTTCGGAAACAATGAGAATGGGGTAAGAATCCGCAAAGGAGACCAGACGGCTTGGTAAATTCTTAATCGGGCGGGTAAAATTCGAGCCCATCCCAACCAGGCGTGCGGGTTTCTCGAGGAACATTTCTAACCAATTGGCTACTGTGTCTCCCAAATCCTTTCCTATGCATTCTGTCCCCCAAACTGTGGTTTGAGCATCGGGTAGACTGTCCAGGTCGAACTCAAGCTGAAGAGACTCGAAACACGAGTGGGAGAATTTTATACAATTGGGCGAGAGTACATTTACATCTAGAGTCGCCATTTTAGGCGTGTCTCGCTGGGTGATAGGAGTTCCGTCGAGGTTTACTATAATCCATCGCCTGTCGCCTGTGGCTCCGTAGCTGTCGAGGGGCAGTTTTGTAACTTCGTGGGCACGGCAAGATTTCACTGGGTGTATGAATAGTTTGGAAACTGTCGGCATGCGCTTTAAAATGATCAAATTATTTATTAGGGTAAATCCTAGTTGTTAAGAAGCTGCAAATCGAACCATACTAAGCGGTCTATTTCAATGCTTTGCCTTGTTGGCCGATAGCTGGCATCATCCTTGCTAAAGAGTTTTAAAGACCAGCCTGTTTGAAATTTGAAAAAAGGATTTTGCTATGAGAATTGAAACACAAAGAGAGAGTGAACGTTTAGGAGCAGTTCAGATTCATGGACTACAAAAAGTTTATGAACTAGATAGTGGTGAACATTATGGATACGATGATTCTTACAACAATTCTGTAATACAGCGAATTTCTTCCGAAGCCTTATACGAAAAGCAAAAACAAATGGCAATCGTAGTTCCAGTAAAGAACGAACGATTGAAACTTATCGAAGGTGTTTTGGTGGGGATTCCAAGTCCGTGTCAGATCATAGTTGTATCCAATAGCCCGAGAGGTCCGGTAGATCGTTTCGAGATGGAGAAAGACGCGATCGAAAACTTTTGTCGATTTACCAATAAGAGAGTGACCGTTGTTCACCAGAAGGATGTTGGGATTGCTAAGGCGATCGAACTTGCTGGATACACAGAACTTTTGGACGACAAAGGCCTCGTGAGATCAGGCAAGGCTGAAGGCATGATTATGGGCACGCTCTTGGCTAAGTGGCTTGGAAAGAAATACCTCGGTTTTGTAGACAGCGATAATTACTTTCCGGGTGCGGTACACGAATATGTTCAAGAATACGCGGCTGGCTTTGTAATGCACGATACGGACAATACGTTTGTTCGTATCTCATGGCATTCGAAACCAAAGATTATGGAAAATTCTTTATTCTTTGCAAAGTGGGGAAGAAGTTCCGTTCATTCCAACAATGCATTGAATCGTCTGCTTGCTCATTACACAGGGTATGAGACTGAAGTCGTAAAAACAGGAAATGCTGGGGAACATGCCCTAACCGTAGACCTCGCATTGAATATTGAATACGCAGCTGGATATGCTGTAGAAACTCATCACTTTATAAACCTTCTAGAAATGTACAGCGGAATCTTAGATGAGACCGAGCCAACTGCATTTCGCGACAAGATCACCATTTGCCAAATTGAGTCACGAAACCCTCACCTACATGAATCGAAGGGAGATGACCACGTCGAGGATATGATAGACGCTTCATTGTCCGTAATTTATAACTCTCCACTCTGCCCCGAATTGTTAAAACGTGAGCTCGCAAGTGAGAAAGCTCGCCGACTCAAAGTCGAGGAGACTGAGAGTTTTGATAAGGTAAAGGTTTATGGTAATTTGAATACGCTAAATATAGGCGTTTTCTTGGAAAACTGTGAAAAGGCTTTGGGAAACGCTAAAGTCGAACTCTCGGTTTAGAACTGAACTTATCGCCAGTTTTAATCCCTACGACAAAATTTACCCCTAGATACATATTACAATGAGCCTGATCGTATTTACAGACTTAGATGGAACTCTCATCGACTTTGAAACCTATTCAACCGAGGTATCAAAACCTACCGTAAAGCGGTTGATGGAAGCGAGGGTACCGCTTGTTTTTTGCTCTTCTAAAACCTTTGATGAACAGAGAGCGTTGCAGGAGAAATACGGTTTGGAAATGCCATGTATCGTGGAAAATGGGAGCGCTATAATCGCTCCTTCGTCATTTTGGGCTGCGGCTCCGGAAGGAGCCACCGAACACGACGGTTGGACTTGGTTGACATTGGGATTGAAAGCTTCTGAGGTTCGACGACGCGTCAGGCGGGTTGAGTCAGAGGTGGGCGAGTCGCTTTATGGTTTTAGTTCGATGGGAACTGAGGATGTAGCTCGGGTAACTAATCTCGATTTAATCTCAGCGAGGCGGGCTCAGTCGCGAGATTTCAGTGAAACGCTCGCTGCCAAGAAAAGTCCAGAGTTTTGGGATCAAATCGCCCCTGTATTTGCGAAACATGGGCTAAAGTGCCTGTGCGGTGGACGCTTCCATACGGTGATTAAGGACGACTGTAATAAAGGGCGAGCGGTTAATGAATTTACCAAGGCTTATGAATCTTTAAGTATAGAAAATTTAGTGACGGTTGGATTGGGCGATAGTCCAAACGACTACGATATGCTAGCTGCGGTCGATTACCCGTACCAAGTAAAGAAACCAGACAACACTTGGGAAACGATCGAGGTGGCGGATCTAATCCACATCGATGGGATCGGACCGGTCGGCTGGAACTTGGCGATAAGCCAGATTATAGATGAACTTGTGAAGGAAGCAGGCTGAGATCTTGCTATTATTGTTTTTTGAAACGATCAACCAGAGCTTTGTTCACGTTTGCTGGAACGAAGTGGCTTACATCGGCTCCATAAGCTGAAACCTGTTTCATCAAGTTAGAGCTGGTGTAATTGTAGCCCTCTTTGGTCATCACTAATATCGTTTCGATTTCAGGGCCCAAGTGGCGATTCATGAGGGCCATTTGAAATTCGAATTCGAAGTCGGATGCTGCCCGCAAACCGCGGATGACTACATTGGCCCCTTGTTGTTTCGCAAAATCAATGAGGAGTCCTGAGAAGGAAATAGCACTCGCGTTTTCGTAATCGCCGATGTTTTCCTCAACAAGTTTAAGTCTTTCCTCGACGCTGAAAAATGGATTTTTCCCAGGATTCTCTGCAACGCCTACTATCACGTGATCAAACATGCGACATGCCCTTTCAAAAACGTCTAGGTGGCCGTTGGTGATTGGATCGAAGGTTCCAGGGTAGATGCATGTTTTCATAAGTAGGTTTTGGTCAACTAGATAAATGTGTCAAATTTTAGGCAAATACGTTTTTGCCTAAATGTAAGTATAAAGATCTGCTAATAGCTCTCCGCACTGGTCGAAAATTTGCGACACGGGGTCTTTACTTTCAGCGAAACAACGCTTTGAGTGCGGCCAATGAATCTGCCCAATATACTTACTTTGGCTCGTATCCCGATGATGTTCATCATCGTATATTTGATGCGTGCCGATTTTCAGTGGGCAGCTATGGCTGCGTTTTGGGCGTTCGTATTCGCAGGAATAACCGATTGGGCTGACGGGTATTTCGCTCGTAAAATGAATCTAGTCTCTAATTTTGGCATTTTAATGGATGCGTTGACCGACAAGATTTTGATGCTGGGTCTAATGATCGCTTTGGTTGAGATTGAGCGTGTTCATATCTTTTTGGTACTTTTGATTTTAGGGCGTGAATTCATGATAACTGGCATGCGACTTGTCGCCGCGACAAAGGGTGTAGTTGTTTCTGCTGAAAGCTCTGGCAAACAAAAGACTGTTACCCAAATTTTGGCTGTGGGCGCGTTTTTATTGCAAGATGTAGTGGTAAAAGACCTTTCTCGATTTGGATTTTCATTTGAGGAAACGGTAGAGCGTAGCTTATATTGGTTAGGAATGGGGCTATTCGTATTATGCGTATTCATGACTCTGTACTCAGGATATAAGTACTTCGTTAAGTACGGCGTATTGGTGTTCTCCGAAGATAAATAGTATTTAATAGTATGATGAAGAATCCCCGTTGGGCACGTTATTGGCCAGATAAGGTCGTTACCCGAATTGCAACCATAGGAAGCGTAGGCTACCTAAAAGCGCCAGGAACTTGGGGTTCGGCGGTGGGCGTTTTGCTCTACGTGGTTGTTTTCAATGGAATCTCTACTTTCTGGGAGATGGTTGCTCTAGCAGGTCTTTTCTATTTTTCAGTCGGGATTTGTGGAGAGGCTGAGAAGCGGTTGAAAAAGGTAGATCCCGGCGAGATAATTTTCGACGAAGTTGCAGCTATGCCGCTTTGCTACCTTGGCTTAGAGGCATACATGGGGCAATCGTATACCTGGATAATACTACTTGCAGGCTTTGCCTTGTTTCGCTTTTTCGATATCTTGAAGCCGTTAGGCATCAAAAAATTGCAACGCTACTATGGCGGATTCGGCGTGACAATAGATGATTTTGCCGCTGCCGCAGTCGTTGCAGCGATTCTCAATGTAGCAGTGCGCGTATTAACTAGTTGAGCTCTTCTTCGTCTTGCTTCGAGTCAAAGCGATCAGTAGCCCGACGATCGCCATTGCGATCGAAAGTGTAGTGCCTCGGCTCATCATTCCAAACAAGAGTTCGATGCCTTCGTCGGGCTCACGGTATTGCTCGCCGATTATGCGCACGATGGCGTAAAGAAATAAGAATTCACCTACAAGTCTACCAGGTGCGTCTTTGAGTACGGGTGTAAACCAGATACGCCATTGAGAGTAGAGGAGCATAAAGAATCCTTCCAGGCCTGCTTCGTAGAGTTGTGAGGGATGGCGCGGCAATCCTGTTGGATCTTTAGGGAAAATCCATGCCCACGAAACGTCGGTCACCTTTCCCCAGAGTTCGCCATTCATGAAATTTGCCAGACGCCCGAGCAGAAGTCCTGCCGGAGACAACGAGCAAAAGAGATCTGCCACCTGCCAAAAACTGACTTTATATTTTCGAGCTGTCCACCAGGTCGCTCCGGCGACGCCGATGAACCCTCCATGGCTAGCCATGCCGCCTTCCCACACTCGGAAAAGCGCGAGAGGATCTTGGACTAGAGACGCAGATTGATAAAACAAAAAGAAGCCCAATCGCCCTCCGACGATTACACCCACCATTAATGTAAAGAAAATGTCGGTACGTTGATCAGCGTCAAACGGCGACAAACCGTTTTTGTGGTAGCGTGCGAGTAACCACAAACCACTTAAGAAACCGAGCACGTAGGAAAGTCCATAGTATCGGATTCCGAAGCTCTCACTAAACTTTATAAGAAAGGGGCTGTACGAATGGATATTGTATTCCGTTGCTGCTGCTATGATGGGTTCCATCGCGGTAGAAAAGACAGTTTATTGCTATCAGGAGTTTGGGGGGCTTTGTTCTTCTGATTTTAAATTCTCCGTGCGAGCGAGCTCTCGCATATCGATCGCTACATCGTCCTTCTCGAAAATTTCGCGTCCGATGATATATTCCATGATGTCTTCCATGGTGACAACGCCGGCGAGCGAGCCGAATTCATCCACTACTACTAAGAGTTGTTGGTGAGTCTTGAGAATCGTCTCCAGCGCGGTCGCGACATTAATCGTTTCCGGCACAAATTGAACTTCACCCATGATTTCGGATACAAGCTTAGAATCGTTGTCCTCCGCTTTTTGGGTTAGCAAATCTCGTCTACGAGCGACACCTTTTATGTTGTCTAGTTCTTCATCATAGACTGGCACACGAGCGAAGGGAATATTGGGGTGTTCGTCAAAAATCTCACCGACAGTCTTACTTTGTTCAATGCACGTTATAACCACTCGTGGGGTCATTATTTCGCTAACCATTACGTCGTCTAGCTTCAACGCATTGGTGACCATGTCAGATTCGTCGGAAGTGAGTTTGCCTTCCTTAGCCCCTTTTTCTGCTAAGAGAATGATTTCCTCTTCGTTGGACGCACCGTCTTCATCGTCTTCCTTTTCCTTAACAAATAGCTTTAAGGACAAGCCTGTAAGGTAGGTAATGGGCCGTAGAATAAAGCAGATTGCCCGCAGCGGGGGAGTGACGACTGGCTGAAGGCTAACGCGGTATATGACTCCTACGTTCTTCGGTATTATTTCAGAGAATACAAGTATAGCGAACGTTAAGCCCCCAGCGATGATGCCAACAGAACTACTTCCCCAAATCTCCCTCGCAAGTCCACCGACTATGGCGGATCCTGCAGTATTGGCGATGGTGTTCAGCGTTAGAATTGCAGCGATCGTGTTTGAGAGATCGCTAATCAATTTCTCGAGATTCTTCCCTGTTTTGGGTTTCCGTTTTTTGAGATTCTCAATTTCAGCGATTGTAGTGCTGAGAATGAGAGCTTCAAGGAGGGAGCATACAAATGACACTCCGACGGTAAAAATGACTGCTCCGATGAATTGGCCTAACATGGGGAGCAGTCGACCGGTTCACCAGGGTCGTCAGAATCAGCCGCTTTGTGTTCGCCAGCGACTGGGCAGTTGGTTGTTGTTTCCATTAAATCTTAATTAGAATAGGCGTTTTTCGGAAATTGCAAGTGCACTTATCGACCTGAGCTCTCCAAAGCCTTAAGGAGTAATGACTCTCGTTTCGAATCTGTCCCTATACCTTTCCTGCAATTCACTAGACTCGAGAGTGTGAGCTTTCCAAGTGGCCTTGAATCCAAATTCTCTCAATCCCAAGGTTTTGTTTGGGAGGATCAAAGAGCGTTCTTGAGATACCTCGCACCTTCAAACGCTTCTTCGACTGTTTTGCCAGAAACCGTAAAATGGCCCATTTTTCTTCCTTTTTGGGGACCCGATTTTCCGTAGAGGTGGAGTTTCGCTTTAGGGTGTTCCAAAATAGCAGCGAAGTTTGGATCGCCGTTTTCCCAAGAATCTCCCAATATGTTAACCATCACTATCGGTTCGATTAGCTCTGTGCTACCGAGCGGAAGTCCACATATGGCTCGTACGAACTGTTCGAACTGGTTGGTAGCGCAACCGTCTAGAGTGTAGTGGCCAGAGTTGTGAGGGCGGGGGGCGAGTTCATTGATCACGATTTCTCCATTTTTGAGAACGAATAATTCTACGCCGAGCAGTCCAATAATCCCGAGTTTCTGTGCCACTTCGCATGCGAGAGACTCCGCTCGAGAGCGTATTTCTTTGTCTATGCGCGCGGGAACAATCGAAAGATCGAGAATATGGTTGGTATGTATGTTTTCCGATACAGGGAATATCTTGCTTTCGCCGTTTGAACCAACGGAGACCATGACCGAAACTTCTATGTCGAATTCGATCCATCCTTCCAAAACAGCACGCTTTCCGTCGAAGGCTTTCCAAATCGCGTTTACGTCTGCATCGAGTGAATCAATTTTTTGCTGACCTTTGCCATCGTATCCAAAGCTCGCTGTTTTCAAAACGCAGGGAGCTCCAATCGTTTTTAGAGCTTTGGAAAGCGATTCGGGGTCGTTAACAATTTCGAAAGGAGCATGAGGAAAGTCGTTTTCTTTAAGAAACGCTTTTTCGCGCTCGCGGTTTTGGCAAATGTGTAGGGCTTTGGTATTTGGGTAGAGAGGCACGACTTCGGCCAATTTGTCTAGGGCATCGGTACTTACGTTTTCAAATTCGTAAGAGATGACATCCGAGGCTTTTCCAAGAGACAAGAGTGCATCGATATCCGTGTAGTCGGCGGTTATTTGTTGGTCGGCGACCTGGCTAGCTGGGCAGTTTGGCGACGGTTCGAATACGACGAAATTGTAACCGAGAGATCTTGCTGCTTGAGCGGTCATGCGACCGAGTTGGCCGCCGCCGAGCATTCCTATAGTTTTTCCGGGAAGTATCATTTGAGTTCCATGGCATCGACTTTTGCTCTCTGTTGGGCACGAAAGTCTTCCAATTTTTTTGCGAGGGATTCGTCGTTGAGCGCGAGTATCGCTATGGCGTAAAGGGCCGCATTTTTTGCTCCGGCAGTACCGATAGCGAAGGTCGCTGTCGGAATCCCACCTGGCATCTGGGCGATTGAGAGTAAGGAATCCATACCTTTAAGAGCTTTAGATTCAACGGGAACACCTAGAACGGGAAGCGTTGTGAGCGCGGAAACCATTCCGGGAAGGTGAGCAGCTCCGCCGGCTCCAGCGATAATGCACTTCAAGCCGCGCTCCTTGGCTGATTGAGCGTACTCGTACATTTTTTCTGGGGTACGGTGCGCACTGACGACTTCTGCTTTGTAAGGAACGTCAAAGGAGTCGAGAATTGTCGCGGCTTCGGACATTGTGGGCCAGTCCGAATTGCTACCCATTATGATGCCAATTGGCTCGTTGTTTTGTGACATGATGCGTATGTGGTTTGGGTCGGCAATAATTGGAAGGCGAAAGTCGGCGGCAAGGAGAATTTTTTGATATATTGAAGACTCGGAACACTCCGGTTCCTCTGCCAAGTGTTCACATTCGCTTGCTTTCTTGGCCTGGCTCCTTCACTAAGCGGTCATGTCAAGACAAGTAGTAAGCTTTTTGTACACCTTGAAGAACAAAGAAGGTGAAGTTTTAGATCAGTCCAATCCGGATAGCCCAATCACTTACCTTGAAGGTGGTGGAATGATCATCGAAGGCCTCGAGGCCGCCTTAGCAAAGATGGAAGTCGGAGAGCAAGGAAAAGTAGAAGTTCGCCCTGAACATGGGTATGGGTTTCGCGATGAGTCCCAGATTGATGTGGTTTCAAGAGAGAAGTTACCAGTGGATGAAGTGAATGTTGGTGATTACTTCCAGACGGGCCCTGATCAGAGTGCTGCTATTGTTCGAGTTATTAAAGTGGAAGGAGATGATATCACTTTGGACGCGAATCACCCATTGGCGGGAGTAGATTTGTTTTTTGATGCTCAAGTGGTAGAAAAACGCGACGCTACAGAAGAAGAGCTATCTCACGGTCATCCACATACGGAAGCAAGTGGATGCTGTGGCGGCGGTGGCAATAGTGGCGGATGCGGATGTGCATAAAAAGACATTAAGTCTTGAAACATTTTAGAATGAAGCGAATTGCAGCAATGTGATTCGCTTTTTTTGTGGAAACGAAAATGAAAGCGAACAGTCTATTAAGGCGAACGTGAAGAGGGGGAACATCGAGTTAAAGAGAGATTCAATAAAAGAAGGCGATGTCTCTTTTCGGAAAAACTCTCGAGCTCGCCATTACCTTGTTCGAGTGGATACAACGGGTGCAATAATCCTAACGATTCCAAGCCGCGGCACTAAAAAGGAAGCGCTAGAGTTCGCGAATGAGCACGGCGAATGGCTTCGCCAAAAGCAACAGGAGACAATTGCTCAAAAGGAACAAAGCAAGCTATGCGATGGCTCCAAAGTATTGCTAGCTGGGGAGTGGGAAACTTTGAAAATCACGAAAGATCGAGGCCGTCCAGTTTTGACTCTCGGGGTTTTGAGTTCCTATATTGCAGATGAGACAAGTGACCATCGATGGTCTTTATCGGAGTTGATGAAGAACGAAGCCAAGAGGTGGTTTCCTGACCGTGTAAAAGGGTTGGCGACGAATCATAATATCGCGTTTGAAAGAGTGGTGGTACGTGGCCAAAAGACTCGGTGGGGGTCTTGCTCAAGCTCGGGTACGATCTCTTTAAACTGGAAACTGGTGCAAGCTCCTGTCTGGGTTCGAGATTATGTAATTGTTCATGAGCTGATGCATGTGCGCGAAATGAACCATTCTGACCGTTTTTGGAGGTTGGTTGAGAATGCTTTTCCTGCATATAAAGAGGCGGAGAAATGGCTTGATGATAATTCTCGTTGGATGAATTGGTGAAGAAAATCACAAATGATGAATAGAATCGTATCAATTTTCAGCATGGCTTTGTTGGCTTCGGTCCTAGGAACGATTCAAGCGTATCCAGAAATAATGGATGAATCGTACTATGCGAATCTAACTAAACGAACAGTCATTGTTGCGAATTTAGCGAGTAAGGACTCTGTGGAGCTTGCCAGTTTTTACGCAAAACAGAGAGAGATACCTCTCGCGAATATACTTTATATAAATTGTCCGGATACGGAGCGAGTGAGCTGGAACGTTTTCGTTGAACAGATATTTAATCCGATCCGAACTGACCTTGTTTCCCGTGGGTGGATACGTGGAAAAATATTGCCAGAGTTTGACTCACATGGACGATTAAAAATCGTAGCTAACGGCGTAAAGATTGCTTACCTCGTTACAACTTATGGGGTGCCGTTCGCGATCGAAAATGCTCCAGGCGAAATTTTGAAAGACGCAAAATTCGATGTGTTTAATTGGGAAAAAACCCATACGACGGCAGCATCAGTGGATTCCGAATTGGGATTCTTTGCGGTTCACGGCTCTCCAATTGTTTCAGTTGTGAACAATCCTTATTATGAGCGAAGGAACGCTCGCGAAGAGAGCGATTACATCGTTAAAGTGAGTCGAATTGACGGTCCGAGCTTAGCTATTTGCAAGCGAATCATTTTGGATTCGATCGAAGCGGAGCAAACGGAAACTTTGGGCCGAGGCTTTATTGATCTCGGTGGTGGGCCGACAACTTTGGGGGATGAATGGCTCGAGTCTGTTTTTGGCATTTTGGAGGACGTAGGAATACCGGTTGAGAAGGATGTGGGAAAATCACTCGCTGGGCGTGGGCCGAATTTGGACAATTTGAGTTTTTATTTCGGGTGGTACGCCGCAAATTTTTCCGGAGGGATTGCTAGCGAGGAAGCATCATTCAAACCCGGAAGTATCGCTTTTCACATCCATAGCTTTTCTGGGAAAATTCGGGATGAGGAACTGGGCTGGACCGGGCCGTTACTCGTTAAAGGTGCTGCAGTTAGCGTGGGCAATGTCAATGAGCCCTATTTAGAATTAACCCATCGTCCGGACTTATTACTTAAGTCTTTGTCTCTCGGCTGGAATGTCGGAGATGCGATGGCTTATTCCCTCCCAATGTTGAGTTGGCAGACAATTCATATTGGTGACCCCTTATACAGGCCGTTTTTGAGCAAACTTAAAATAATTTCTGCAATAAAGCCGGATTGAAATTGCATCCGATCCATTATGCGACTTGTTAAGATTACACTTGTATCACTAGATAATGGTTATGGGGCGAAATGCATTTTGCGAAACTTCTGTAAAGCGTTCAACATCTTAGCCGATTAGCTAGGCATACACACTTGTCTCATGCCTAATTGGTTGAATACTAGGCTAAAATACATTCCAACGACGTACTAATAAATCTATATTATGAAAATCTGCTGCCTTGGAGCTGGTTATGTAGGGGGACCTACAATGGCCATGATTGCGCACAAATGCGCTGATATAACAGTCACCGTGTGTGACATAAATGAGTCCAGAATTGCCGCTTGGAATTCGGACAAGCTACCGGTTTATGAGCCGGGCTTGGACGAGGTCGTTCAAGGTGCAAGAGGCAAAAACTTGTTCTTCTCTACTGACACGGCAAAGGGCATCAAAGAAGCAGATATTATTTTCGTTTCTGTTGGTACGCCAACAAAGACTTATGGAGCCAATGCGGGTAAAGCTGCCGATTTGAAATTCATCGAATTGTGTGCTCGTTCTATTGCTGAGAATGCGGAAAGCTCAAAGATCGTTGTAGAAAAATCAACTATTCCTGTCCGTACAGCTGAGTCGTTGAAAACTGTATTAGCGGCTAATTCAAAGCCAGGCCTCGAGTTTAACGTATTGTCCAATCCAGAGTTCTTGGCTGAAGGAACCGCGATTGAGGATCTCAATGATCCAGATCGTGTATTGATCGGTGGCGAGGAGACAGAAGGAGGTCAAAAAGCTGTTGAAGCATTGGTCAGCGTTTACGCTCGCTGGATACCAAGAGATCGTATTCTTACAACTAACCTTTGGTCTTCTGAGCTGTCAAAGTTGGTGGCAAACGCTTTCCTCGCTCAGAGAATTTCAAGCATCAACTCGATTTCAGCTCTTTGTGAAGCAACGGGAGCGAATGTTGATGAAGTGGCGTTTGCTATAGGTAAGGATTCACGAATTGGGCCTAAGTTTTTGAAGTCATCTGTTGGATACGGTGGATCTTGTTTTCAAAAGGACTTATTGAATCTTGTGTACCTTTGCGGACATTTCGGTCTCCCTGAAGTTGCGGATTACTGGCAGCAAGTCGTTTCTATGAACGAATGGCAGCGTAATCGTTTCACAGCAAAGATCATCGAATCTTTGTTCAATACAGTGAACGGCAAAAAGATCACCATGTTTGGATTCGCGTTTAAAAAGGACACGAATGACACGCGTGAATCAGCTGCGATCTACATCGGACGCTCGCTTTTGGAAGAAGAAGCCAAGCTCGCAATTCACGACCCTGAAGTGGAAGCAGAGCAAATCTTCAAGGATTTGGAAGTTCCCGCAACTGAAGAAGACGGATCTCCAAGCAAGAGTGTGACTCTCTACAAGGATCCCTATGCAGCCACAGAAAAGAGCCATGGTTTGGCGATTTTGACTGAATGGGATTCGTTCAAGGAATTGGACTATCAGCGTATTTACGACAACATGATGAAGCCAGCATTCATCTTCGATGGTCGTAATATTCTCGACCACGCAAAATTGCGAGAAATCGGATTCAAGGTATACTCAATTGGACGCTAATCCATAGAGACGAATTTTAGAAAACAAAATGCGAAGCCTTTAAAAGGGTTTCGCATTTTTTGTATTCGAAATTATCTAACCAAGGTATGTTTGTCAGCTTGAAGTTGCTGAGCTCTCAGCTTTCTTAACTGCTTTTTTAGCTACCTTCTTGGCTGCTTTTCTCGCAGTTTTCTTCTTCGCTTTTTTAGCTACCTTTTTCTTCGGCTCTCTCGGCGGGAACTCGAATCCGGTGCGATTATTGTCCTTGAGAACCAAGTACGCATCGAACGGCCGGCGCGTTTTCTTTGACCAAAATTTATCTATGAGATCTGTCTTTCCATGTTCCAGAAGTTTAAGAACTTGATCGCTCGGGATCTCGCGATCGAGGATCTTTCGACTCACCTTAATAGGGATTTTGAATTCTCCTTTTTCCTCAACTCGGACAAGGTAATTATTCGCGGTTTCGTAGACTTTGCCCCCAGTCCGAGGGCAATTGGCGATAGGTTGCAATTCGGAAAAATCGATATCCTCAGTGTTTTCTCCATTTCCAAAATCAAACTTAACGCGTTTGGTTTCGTCGTCTAAATAGATAAATGCACTGTATGGTTTTCCGTTTTTGGAGCGAAAATTATCGATGGGACCAATACGCTTTGTCTCAAGCAGTTGAGTTATTTCCTCTTTGGTCATCTTTCGATTTCCAATGATTTTATAAACGGCGAAGTCATTATCATCCGTGCGGTAAGCACGCATGGATTCATAGAGGGGCTTATGGTCGTCGTATGGAGACTTAAGGTCGGTCAGCTCCATGTCTTCGACAGATTCTTCGTAGTTCTTTATGCGGTCAACGATGCCCTCTGTCATGGTTACGATTTCCTTAATGAAATCGTCCTTCTTCAATTCGCCATCTTCGATTTTGTGAAGCTTGTGTTCCCAAGCTCCGGTAAGCTCTGGTTTTGTGAGTTCAGCGGCTTCAACGATTGATAGAAACTCAAGGAGGGTCTCCGCTTTTGGCATTGGAATGAGATAACGCTGTTCTCGTTCCATGTAACGCTCAGCGATTAAGCGTTCGATAATAGCAGCTCGCGTTGCTGGAGTACCGAGACCGGTCTCTTTCATTGCTTCCGCGTGTTCGTCGTCCTCAACTAGCTTTCCAGCACCTTCCATCGCGGATAGGAGAGTGGCTTCCGAGTAGCGAGCGGGCGGGCGGGTTTCTTCAGCCTGGGAGATACAGTCGTTAGCCTTTGCCTTAGGAGGCTCTCCATCTTCAGCTGTTATTGGTGGAAGTGTTTCACCTTCTCTACCAAGGGTAAGTGGGTCTTTGCCATAGACTTCCATCCAACCGGGAACTGTTAAAACCTTACCTTCTGTTTTAAATGAAAATTCCTCAACTTTACTGATACGCGTGGTGACGTCGAACTCAGCGGACGGGTAGAAAATCGCGATAAATCGCTGAGAAATCATCTCGTAAATTTTCGCTTCGTCTTCGTTTAGCTTTTTAGGCTTTTCGCCTGTTGGGATGATGGCAAAGTGATCGGAGACTTGAGCGTTGTTGAAGATACGCTTGTTGCCTGGATTGATCCAATTGTTGTTGACTACTTTTTCCGCCAAGCTCTCTAAGCGGCCTTCGATTTTTAGTAGTGTTTCACGACATACCGGAG
This sequence comes from Puniceicoccaceae bacterium K14, assembly GCA_022538095.1. Classification (GTDB taxonomy): domain Bacteria; phylum Verrucomicrobiota; class Verrucomicrobiia; order Opitutales; family Opitutaceae; genus JAKYXN01. Next base: position 58,794 of record JAKYXN010000031.1, read on the forward strand.
CGTAGTCTTCGGGGAGCGCCTTGGAGTCCGTACGTGGATACGTGATCATTTTGTGCTTCTCGTATAGCGCTTGAGCAATCTGCAAGGTGCGACGTGCCGAGTAGCCGAAACGGTTATTTCCTTCACGTTGAAGCGTAGTTAGATCGTAGAGACGTTGCGGAGCGTTGCGAGATTTCTTCTTTTCTTCGCTTACGATAGCTACCGGCGATCGTTCCGCTGCTTCTACGACTTTGAGAGCATCTTCTTCATTCCAGATTCGATCTGCTCTGTCGTGCTCGTCATCGCCTTTCTTAAAGTCATCTTTTTGATAGATTCCTTCGTATTGGCCGTTTTTGACGTCGAAGTTGGAAATGACACGCCAGTAGTCTCTTGGCTTAAAGTTTTCGATTTCCTTTTCGCGCTCGACAACGATTGCGAGCGTCGGAGTTTGAACGCGTCCGACTCCGGCTACGTTGCCTGCTCGAGATCCGTAAAGGCGTTTAGTCACGCCGCGTGTGCAATTAATGCCAATTAACCAATCCGCTTGAGAGCGACACTCTGCGGCATCGGCAAGGTTTTCCATATCAACGCCTTCTCTCATGTTGACGAATGATTGCTTAATCGCCGCCGGAGTCATGGATAACATCCACAGTCGCTTAACTGGCTTCTTCGATTTGCTGAGCTTGTATATATAAGAGAATATCAGCTCACCTTCGCGACCGGCGTCACACGCGTTGATGAGAGTTTCAACATCTTTTCGAGCAATGAGTTTTTTGATTACCTTGTACTTAGACTCGGTGCGCTCGATTGGCTTGAGCTTAAATTTTTCGGGAACGATTGGGAGGTTGGCCAATCTCCAGTAAGCGTCTCTTTTGTCATAATCTTCGGGCATACACAGCTCGACGATGTGACCGACGGCAGAGGTGACGATATACTCGTCATTTTCAAAGTACTCATCGTGCTTTTCAAATTTTCCTAATACTTTGCAAAGATCTTTGGCTACGCTTGGTTTTTCCGCTATTACGAGAGACTTCATTCTTTCTTTAGTGAGTGGGGATTGGTGTGACAGTATGTTCATCACCAAAACGAGTGACTTCACGATCGGAAACATCTATTGTTTCGGATGATAAGTGTCGTTGTTTGATGTTCGTTGAGGACATTAGAGTCTATTTGGCTCAAAAATGCTTAATTTCGCCTCGATGACGTTTGAATCGCTCGGTTGCAAGTACAATTTTGCCGAGTGAATATTAGTTTCAACTTTTACAACATCTTTCTATCTGCGAAAAATGAAGAGAAATTTGCCTAGTGCTAGGTTGTGGCGAGCTGTAGTGGATTCTGGAGTGACAGCTTGGGCAAGCCGCTGAAAATGATGATATTAGGATTGTCTTCGGCCTATAAATCGCTCTGGTCTATGGCATAAATAACAGCACAGCGTAGTCTTTCTGAACATCTCTTAAACTATGGCGCTCACTGGCGTTAAAAAAAAACTGAACCAATTTGCGGAATTTGCTATCGATGTCGTGTACGATCGACAGACGGGTAAACGCGCCTTCGTTTTTGGGACCTTTTTGAAAGCTCTGTCGTTTTTATTTAGTTTCTTGGTGCAGCTTCGCTTCTTTTTATACGAAAGCAGAATTTTGAAGAAACGCCCTTTGGGTTGTTTGGTGGTTGTCGTTGGAAATCTGACGATGGGCGGAACTGGGAAAACCCCTGTGGTGGAAAAATTAGCGCGGTCGTTGCACCAGCGTGGACGCAAAGTCGCTATCCTGAGCCGAGGTTATATGAGCAAGGAAACGGTGAAGGAGTCTTTGGGGCAAAAGCTGTGGCGGATTTACGTAACCGGGGCAGAAGTTCATCCACCGAAAATTGTGAGTGATGGCGAGAATGTGTTGCTCGACTCGGAAATTGCCGGAGATGAACCCTTCATGTTGGCCAAGAATTTGCCAGGTGTGATCGTGCTTGTTGATAAAGATCGAGTGAAAAGCGGTTTGTTCGCCATCAAAAAATTTGGATGCGATACTCTCGTTTTGGATGATGGTTTCCAGTATTTGCCCTTGAAGGGGAGGTTGAATCTATTGCTGGTTGATAAAACCAATCCGTTTGGAAACCGAAGTTTAATCCCCCGCGGCGTATTGCGTGAGCCTGTTAAGCACTTGAAGCGTGCTTCCTATGTATTTTTAACGAAGTCTGACGGAGTGCCTGATTTAGAGTTGGAAGCTTTGATTCAAAAGCATAACCCTGGAGTGGATGTCATCGAATGTACCCACAAACCGCAGTATTTGCAGGAAGTAAACGGGACGCAAAAATTGCCTTTGGGCACTCTAGAGGGCAAGCGTATTGGCGCATTCAGCGCGATTGCTATTCCGGAGAGCTTTGAGAAATTTCTAAGAGGCTTTGGTGCGAACCTCGTCTATACGAAACGATTCCTGGATCATCACCGTTTTGATGCCGAAGAACTGGAGCATATTTGCCAAGAAGCAAAGGATGCCGGCTTAGAGTTTATTGTAACTACGGAGAAAGATGCGGTGCGGATTTCGCCGGATCAGACATTCCCTGTGCCTTTGTACTACTTGCGATTGGAGATTGAAATTCTTAGAGGAGTAAAGGATTTCGACGCGGCTGTATCCAAAATCTGTTTTCCCGAAACGTATTCAATCGTAGAGGATGAGGCGTCCGATCGGACGTAAAGAGTTGCTAATTTAACAAAAACGATTTCATCAATAAAAACCATGATCGACCCGAGAATTTCAAAGCTAGCCAAAAATTTAACCGCTTACTCGACGAGTCTAAAGGAAGGCGAGAAGGTCCTCATCGATGCATTCGATATTCCGGATGCAATGATCATTGAGCTCTTGCGCGCAGCGAGAGAATTGGGGGCGATTCCGTATGTAAACCTGAATCACGCTCGAATTAGCAGAGAACTAGCTCTTGAAGCGACTGAGGAGCAATACAAGACGCATTGTGCGGTTGAGCTTCAACGTATGAAAAGCATGGACGCGTACATCGCGTTGCGCGGGGCAAATAACATTTTCGAGACCTCGGATGTGGATACAGAGCAACTCAAGTTGATTTCTTCTGCCATGAAGCCAGTTCTCGATTGGCGCGTGAACCACACAAAGTGGTGTGTTTTGCGTTGGCCGACTCCCTCGATGGCACAGCAGGCGATGATGAGTACTGAAGCCTTTGAAGATTTTTTCTTCAAGGTGTGTAACTTGGACTATTCCCGTATGGAAACGGGGAGTACTGCGTTAGCTAAATTGATGGCGGCGACCGATAAGGTTCATATCAAAGGAAATGGAACAGATTTGAAATTTTCTATAAAAGGTATCGATGGGATCCCATGTATTGGCGAATTCAATATTCCGGACGGAGAAGTCTTTTCTTGTCCAGTGCGTGATAGCGTAGAAGGCGTTATTCAGTATAACGCTCCTACAGTCTATCAAGGTGTTTCCTTCGACAATATTCGCCTTGAATTTTCCCAAGGTAAAATCGTTAAGGCAACTTCTAGTAACACGAAACGATTGAACGAGATTTTAGACTCTGATGAAGGAGCCCGCTATATTGGCGAGTTCGCAATCGGGTTCAATCCGCACATTCTCGAGCCAATGCGTGACATTTTATTTGATGAAAAGATTGCGGGCTCATTCCACTTCACGCCAGGGCAAGCGTACGAATCAGCGGATAATGGGAATAAATCACAAGTCCATTGGGATATGGTGTGCATTCAGCGCCCAGAGTACGGAGGCGGCGAGATTTGGTTTGATGACGAATTGATTCGAAAGGATGGTATTTTTGTCCGTGACGACTTGAAGTCTTTGAATCCTCAGAATCTACTCGCATAGACCAGAATGAATTCCCATGGTCAGATTTTGCCATGGAGAGGATCGATAAACAGACTAGAAAAGGAACGCTTGAGGAGTTCGTAAAAGCTCTCCCCAAGACAGAAACGCACCTTCATATTGAGGGAGCTCTCCCGTATGAATTGCTACGGGAAATGGATTCTGAACGCTTTCCGCGGGAGCCAGACTTTCGCCGCAAAGGGTACAAATATAAGAATTTCGTCGATTTTGAGAATATTTTGTTAGCTCACGCTGCGGTGTGGTTCACCTCTCCCGAGCGCTACCATGAGGCTTGCAAACGCATATTTGCAGGACTTCAGGCCTGTAATGTAAAGTATGTGGAAACCAGCCTGCATTTGGCTATGACCGAATTCATAGGGGCAGATGGCAAAGAACTGATCCACGCTATCAAGTCGGCGGCCCCAAAGGGAATGGAAGTGCGAGTCATAGGCGGATTTCTTCGTAATGGTTATACGGATGCAATGAAGCCAGTAATCGATAATATGCATACTTGGGACGAGCTGGATGGGATCGACCTTCATGGTCAAGAATGGCTTGAGTTAGAAGACTGGACGGCACCTGTTTGGAAGCGTTGCAAGGATGCCGGAAAAATCATCAAAGTCCACGCCGGTGAATTTGGTGGGCCAGACAAAATTGTAGAAGCGATTGATCTTTTAGGAGTTGAGCGGATTCAGCACGGAGTGCGATCGGTAGAAAAAACAGATCTGGTAAAGCGTATTGCAGATTTGGGAATAGTCTTGGACGTTTGTCCGTTAAGCAATGAAGGCTTGCAGGTCGTTCCAAGTTTAGAAGAACACCCATTAAAAGATTTGTGCGATGCCGGAGTTATTTGTACCATTAATACGGATGATCCGCTGTGCTTTGCGAATACCATAGAAGACGAGTATTTTGCTGTTGGAGATCGCCTCGGTTTTAGTTTTGAGGACATTGGGCAATTGGCCAAAAATGGTTTTGCTTATTCCACGATGGAGAAGTCTTTGATTAACAAATACACTAGCGAAATCGATTCGTTGGTTGATGCATATAAGTTGTGAGTTTGGAAGAAATAGAATATATCGTACCAGAAGGTTATCGTAAGGAACGTGCGGACAAAGTTCTCTCGGAAGCATTCGACGAGCACAGTCGCGCTGATTTTCATCGAGCGTTCGATGAGAAACTAGTGACGATGAACGGGGCTGTTATCCCAAAGAATAAACGGGTTTCAGATGGTGATGTGATCTATTTCTCAATGCCTGAGGTAAAGGTCTGTGACATGAGCCCAGTAGAAATGCCTCTGGATATCGTCTATGAAGACGAATGTATGCTGGCTATAAATAAGCGTCCTGGTGTGGTCGTGCACCCAGGTGCAGGTGTTACAGACCCAACTTTGGCTCATGGGCTATTGTTTCATTGCAAAGGGCAGTTGAGTGGAATTGGGGGCGTTGAGCGTCCCGGAATCGTACACCGCTTAGATAAGGAAACGAGTGGCTTGATTATCGCTGCGAAGACGGACGTAGCTCATAGGGCGCTGAGCGAGCAATTTTCCGAGAGACTACTAAAAAAGGAGTATTTGGCGATAGTAGCAGGAGTTCCGGAATTGTTGAGTGGATCGATCGTCAAAAATATCGATCGTCATCCCGTGCATCGTTACAAGATGGCAACGTGCAGCGAGGAAAAAGGTCGCTATTCTCACACGGATTGGAAAGTAGAGAAAGCACACGAAAGAGGTTTTACACTTGTTCGCTGCCGTATTCATACGGGTCGGACACATCAAATTCGTGTGCATATGAATTATTTGGGACACCCGCTTTTGGGCGACAAGACATATGGGTTTAGAGAATTAGAGCATCCAAATTTGCCGGTAGCTCCCCCTCGCGTCATGCTACACAGTGAATATTTAGGGCTGGCTCATCCGCTGACTCAAGAACCACTGGAATTGATCGCTCCCATCCCAGAGGATTTTAAGCTTTTTGTGTGACTGAGCTGTACCTCATTAGGATTTTGCGATGGCTGAGCTTCTGAAAAACGAAATTGGAAAGAGTTTTGTAGAAAGCCTTTCGGCGTTGATTGTGGTTCAATATTCAGCGTTTGATCGCGAAGCGTTTTGCGCTGATGTGCTTTCCTCCTTAGAGAGCTTAGAGCTTAAAGAGCGCATGTATTTAGTCCGCGACAAGCTGCGACTGTATTTGCCTAGAGATTACTCTCAAGCAATCGATGTTTTGATCGCTGCAACGCCAGGCTTCTCAAAGTTGCCGGCGCTAGTCTTTCCTGAATTTGTATCTGCATACGGGTTGAAAGATTGGAAAAAATCTATGCAGGCTTTGGAGGTTTTTACACGCTTGTGCTCTGCGGAATTCGCTATTCGAGCATTCATAGAATTAGATGCTGGGAAGGCTTTAAAGCAAATGAAAGTGTGGACGGAATCCGAGGACGAGCATTTGCGTCGCTTGGCAAGCGAAGGCTGTCGTCCATATTTACCTTGGGCGACCCGAGTTGATGTCTTATTAAAATCGCCTGAACCAATTTTGAGAATACTTGAAGCGTTGAAGGCAGACAAAAGCCTCTATGTTCGAAAGAGCGTCGCCAATAATCTCAATGACCTGTCGAGGCTTTGGCCTGACACCGTATTGGAGCTTGCGGGGAGCTGGAAAGGGTTTTCTAAAGAAACGGATTGGACTTTGAAGCACGGCTTGCGCACGCTGCTCAAAGATGCGAACCCGAGTGCATTGGAATTATTTGGTTATCCAAAGCCAAAGGGACTTTCTCTAGATTTGTTGTCCCTAGCCAGCGACTCGATTAAAATCGGATCTCGCCTAAATGTTTCACTGTCGCTCAAGCGTTCGAAAGGGAAATTAGGAAAACTACGATTGGAATACCTGATTGGCTATTTGAAGAAGAACGGGTCACATTCCGAAAAGGTGTTTCAAATAGCAGATGCGGAATTTTGTGAGTCGAAAAGGTCATGGAAATTTGCTCAGCGTATGGATGATATGACTACGAGGAAGCACTACCCAGGTTCTCATTATTTGAAAGTCCGGGTGAATGGGGTTGTGAAAGGAAGAGCCGATTTTGAACTCGTTCGCTAGTTTCTCAAAGGAGCGATTCTGCGGTTGAGCTCTGAAACGAGGGCTTCGTAAAGAAGAGTTACTTGCTTAATTAGGCTCTCTACCTCGGGTAAATCGATGGAGTTCTTTTCGGTGTGTTGTAGCTCTTCTAATTCAGTAACCAACTTTTTGAAGCCTATTATCCCAATTTCTCCTTTGAACTTGTGAGCGTAGTTGGAAACTGTTGCTAAGTCCTTGTTCTGAAATCCTTCAAGGATTTTTCTGAAGGTAGATTCACCTTCTTGTAGAAATTCATCGATAATACTTTCCCAAATATCGGATCCGTAAACAGACTCCAATTCATCTAGGAACGCGAAATTGTGCGACTCCTCTAGGTGGCTAAGTCGATTGTTTGCTGCGGTCTTTTTTCCTTTCTCGGAGCCTTCTAATTTGGAAGCGGAGGAAACTTCGAAGCGGTTGCTATGTTTGGATGCGTTTTGACTTCGTTCGAGGGCTATTAATACCTTTTCGGCAATTTGGTGTAGCTTAGCGGGCTTTGTAAGGAAGTCATCCATGCCAGCTTCAAGACAAGCTTCTTTTTGCTCAGAGAATGCATTCGCCGTCATGGCAATAATAGGCGTCGGGCTAGTTTGCTTTGAGTCTTTTTCTATCTTTCGGATTTGCCGGGTCGCTTCAAGTCCGTCCATGACTGGCATGCTAACGTCCATAAGGATGAAGTCGAAATGCTGCTGTGTCGAAATTTCTAGGGCTTGCTGGCCATTCTCTACGAGTGCGAATGTGCAGCCAAGCTTCTTCATTTGGTGTTCGATTGCGATTCGATTTACTTTGGAGTCGTCAGCAATTAAACCTCGAACACCTTGTAAACATTTTTCCTTTACGATTTGTTGGCTTTGAGCGTCGAGTTCATTTTTTAGTTCTTTCTCGGTCGGGATTTTGAAATCGATGGAAAACGAGAAGGTTGACCCTCTGCCTAGTTTGCTAACGAGGGAAATATTCGATTCCATCTTTTCGATGATCGATTGACTAATTACAAGACCGAGCCCCGTTCCTCCGAATTGGCGAGTGGTTGATTCGTCTGCCTGGGTGAACGCTTTGAAGAGCTTTTCCTGGTGCCTTTCGTCGATTCCAATGCCTGTGTCTTTGACGTTGAATTTTATGAGAACCGAAGAATTCGTTATTGTGATGACTTTTGTATTCAGTAAAACATGACCTTCTTTAGTGAATTTAAGGGCGTTGCTTAGCAAGTTGGTTAGTACTTGTCTGAGCCTGAGTCCGTCGCACATGAGGCGATCGGGAATACGCTCGTCTACGTCGGAAAGCATTTGAATGCTTTTGGAAGAAGCCAAGGGTTTGTAGAAAAACGCGAGGTCATTGAGAAATTCCTTAAGATCAATGGGAGCTTCGATGAGATCCATTTTGCCTGCTTCGATTTTTGAAAAATCGAGTACGTCGTTTACGATGCCCATCAAAGAATTACTACTGTTAACGATGGTATCTAAGAGACGCCTTTGCTCATCGTGAGTCTGTGTCAAAAATCCTCTTAGCAGAAGGCGATTTTTATAGGGTTTATTGTTTTACTGAATACCGGTCCAACGGCGTTCTCCGATCGAA
>JAKYXN010000320.1 GCA_022538095.1 Puniceicoccaceae bacterium K14
TATGGCTACGATCTTGACGGAAACCTTACGGGCGACTTTGATTGGGATTACGTGTACGACGCTAATAACCGTTTAGTGAAGATGACCAATAAGGACCTCTTCGCTGTGACCCGCCGTCTGGAGTTTGACTACGACTACATGGGTCGTCGCGTGGAAAAGCGCGTTTACCATTACGAGGAGGAATCTGGCGGAGTGTTTCTGACTAAGACAGTTCGCTTCCTCTACGCTACCGATTCGATGGAGATGCTGGCTGAGCTCAATGGATCAGGTTCCCTGTCCAAGAGCTTCCACTGGGGACTGGACAAGTCCGAGACGCGTGGCGGAGCGGGTGGAGCGATGGGGCTTTTGATGATTCGAGACTACGCTGGCACGGACCGGAG
>JAKYXN010000321.1 GCA_022538095.1 Puniceicoccaceae bacterium K14
GTATACCCGATTGGATTGGACTGGGAATCATAGTCGATTTCGACGTCCGCCAAACCTTGAGGAACGAACACTTGCCATAGATCGCCTGTATTAGGATCTTCGACTATGGAAACTTCATTGGAGGTCGGCGTATAGATTAAATCCGCAGGAGAGAAATCCAGACTGCCAACATTGTTGGAACTGATCTTAACCGTACCTGCAGATTCCCCGCTAGCCAAGGTCCCCAACCCCATATGAAGCAGAGGAAGATCTTTTTGAAAAGAATTGGAGGCGCCAAAAGTAAGGCCAGCTACACTACTATCCGCTTCGACCCGAATCTCATAGGTCTTGACGATGCCAGTGAGCGACTGGTTCTTAACATAGCTCTTTAATAGTT
>JAKYXN010000322.1 GCA_022538095.1 Puniceicoccaceae bacterium K14
GTATACCCGATTGGATTGGACTGGGAATCATAGTCGATTTCGACGTCCGCCAAACCTTGAGGAACGAACACTTGCCATAGATCGCCTGTATTAGGGTCTTCGACTATGGAAACTTCATTGGAGGTCGGCGTATAGATTAAATCCGCAGAAGAGAAATCCAGACTGCCAACATTGTAGGAACTGATCTTAACCGTACCTGCAGATTCCCCGCTAGCCAAGGTTCCCAACCCCATATGAAGCAGAGGAAGATCTTTTTGAAAAGAATTGGAGGCGCCAAAAGCAAGGCCAGCTACACTACTATCCGCTTCGACCCGAATCTCATAGGTCTTGACGATGCCAGTGAGCGACTGGTTCTTAACATAGCTCTTTAATAGTT
>JAKYXN010000323.1 GCA_022538095.1 Puniceicoccaceae bacterium K14
GGCTACGATCTTGACGGAAACCTTACGGGCGACTTTGATTGGGATTACGTGTACGACGCTAATAACCGTTTAGTGAAGATGACCAATAAGGATCTCTTCGCTGTGATCCGCCGTCTGGAGTTTGACTACGACTACATGGGTCGTCGTGTGGAAAAGCGCGTTTACCATTACGAGGAGGAATCTGGCGGAGTGTTTCTCACTAAGACAGTTCGCTTCCTCTACGCTACCGATTCGATGGAGATGCTGGCTGAGCTCAATGGATCGGGTTCCCTATCCAAGAGTTTCCACTGGGGACTGGACAAGTCCGAGACGCGTGGCGGAGCGGGTGGAGCGATGGGGCTTTTGATGATTCGAGACTACGCTGGCACGGA
>JAKYXN010000324.1 GCA_022538095.1 Puniceicoccaceae bacterium K14
GTAAGCGACACAGAATCTGCCCCTAGGATAGCCTTGCTTTCTTCCAGTTTTTCGGCGTCAGGGCCGATAGCTCTTCTTCGCCGAGTATGAGCGTGTTCTTTTTGAGGACGTCGAGCAGGTAGGCCTGCGGATCGATATCCAGGCACTGGCAGCTGATTAGAACCGAGTAGATGATTGCGGCGCGTTCTCCCGCTTCGGGGTGCCCTACGAATAGCCAGTTCTTCTTGCCGATAGCAGTTGGCCGGATGGCGTTCTCCATCGCGTTGTTGTCGATGGCTACATGGCCGTTCTCAAGATAGGTCGAAAGGTATTTCCAGTGATTGAGCGAATAGTCGCAAGCCTTGCCTAGCTCGCTCTTGGGAAGGCTGCG
>JAKYXN010000325.1 GCA_022538095.1 Puniceicoccaceae bacterium K14
AGATCTGCGGGGTCGTTGAGGGATAGGGAGCCAACGTTATGATTGGTGGTGTTTATGCTAGAGCTGTTAAAGGCAGATGCGATGGTCATTGACCCAATATCGAATCCATTGTCGGAGGTATATTCGCAAACCATCAGTGCTCCTCCAGAACTTGAAGTGGTTGTGACTGTGGTAGAGGCGCTTTCTGAACTTTCAGCTATCTTAGCCGCAACTAGTATGTATGCGTTTGATGGGTAAGATTCAGCTAATACTGTGTATCCACTTGGCAGTGTATAATTTGGAGCAGATTGCTTTGCTGAGAAGAAGAGCAATAGTAAATTGCCCTCTGCGGGTTGTCCACTTAATGAAGCTGTGAAACTCGAAGCGTA
>JAKYXN010000326.1 GCA_022538095.1 Puniceicoccaceae bacterium K14
TTGGATGATACTGTTACCGTTGGTGAGTCTTGGCAGTACGATGTGTCATCTGTCTTTTCCGATCCCGATGGCGACGCTTTGGTCTACAGCTTTAGTGGGTTGCCCTCCTGGGTTGCTGTAAATGGCTCTACGCTAAGCGGGGTGCCTGATTCCGGCGATGTTGCACAAGTGAGCATCACAGTTACCGCGGCCGATCCTTTCGGAGAGTTTGTCGAGGACAGCTTTACGCTCACTGTGGAGATGAGTAACGTTAACTCTGCTCCGGAGTTGGTGGGTTCGGGCTTGTTGGATGATACTGTTACCGTTGGTGAGTCTTGGCAGTACGATGTGTCATCTGTCTTTTCCGATCCCGATGGCGACGCTTTGGT
>JAKYXN010000327.1 GCA_022538095.1 Puniceicoccaceae bacterium K14
TTGTCGATCGTGAAGGCTTCGGCAGTGTTGGTCGTTTTTGCCTCGAATGAAATGACGAGTTCGTCCCCTTGTGGAATATCTGACAAGGTGATGCTATGCATGACGTCGTTTCCGTCCGGGTGGTTTCCTACGATCTGATGCAGCTCGTGGCTTTCTCCGTCGACAATGGCGATTACCTGGAAGTAGTCGGTCCAAGCTCCGCTGCCTTCTAATTGACCAGTTGCCATGACGTCGAAGTTCATCTCGAGATCTTCTCGGCCTGAAATGTCGATGGGTTCGGACTGAAGCTTTACCAGAGCTGCGTCATCGTTTTGCGTGCTCGTCGTCACGGAAAATTTATAAGCCTCGTTTTCTACACCATG
>JAKYXN010000328.1 GCA_022538095.1 Puniceicoccaceae bacterium K14
TCGTCGTCTCCTTGACCCTCAGAGACTTGAAATGTGTCGTTCCCTTCGCCCCCATAAAGGTTGTCGTTTCCTTCGCCTGCGATGATGGTGTCATCACCAGTTGAGCCGGTGATATTGTCATTTCCGGCTCCGCCATCAATGGATTCGATACCGTCGAGCTTTGTTTCAGAGAAGTCCAGTGTTTGACTACTTCCATCACCGACAATACTGACACCTTCGTTTCCTCCAGATGAGATTGTTTCAATGGAATTATCTTTAGTGAGATTTGAATCAATACGGATGTCTGATCCATCCATTGAAACTATCGTGTCGTCTCCTTCGCCTCCGTCGAAATCGTCGTCTCCTTGACCCTCAGAGACTTG
>JAKYXN010000329.1 GCA_022538095.1 Puniceicoccaceae bacterium K14
CATGGTGTAGAAAACGAGGCTTATAAATTTTCCGTGACGACGAGCACGCAAAACGATGACGCAGCTCTGGTAAAGCTTCAGTCCGAACCCATCGATATTTCAGGCCGAGAAGATCTCGAGATGAACTTCGACGTCATGGCAACCGGTCAATTGGAAGGCAGCGGAGCTTGGACCGACTACTTCCAGGTAATCGCCATTGTCGACGGAGAAAGCCACGAGCTGCATCAGATCGTAGGAAACCACCCAGACGGAAACGACGTCATGCACAGCATCACCTTGTCAGATATTCCACAAGGGGACGAACTCGTCATTTCATTCGAGGCAAAAACGACCAACACTGCCGAAGCCTTCACGATCGACAA
>JAKYXN010000032.1 GCA_022538095.1 Puniceicoccaceae bacterium K14
ACCTTGACTCTCAACGCCAATCCCGTCGTTGAGCAATACATGGAAAACTACCTTGATGCAGCGTGAGGATTTTTGAAACGTTTAGGTTAACTCCCCACACCACCACTCATACGGATCCGTAAGTGGCGGTTCCTGACAGTTTTTTTGAATAAAACAGCGTCATCTCTACTCGAATGCAGTCGCCTGGTATTGCCAGGGAGTACATCGGTCGACACCTGTCCATCAAGTTTGGTCCTTCATCATAAGTGAGCCATCTAGATACCTGTTCCGGTTCGCTTCGCGCCCGGTGATCCTTTTTGTAATTGTTGTTCGTTTCGCTGTCGGCGTTGCCTCGGTACAATTTTTTTCATACCACCGGTAGCCTCGTCGGAGAGCCTGAGCTTGTCGAATGGCAAAGAGGCTGCCAACTTCCAACCCCAAATGCCACACAGCGGCTTATTTCAATCAATCATGTGAGGCAGTTTGTACAGACATCGCCGATCTGACGCTCTACCGGAAACAATATGAAAAAGACATACTGCTTTTTGATGATACTATTATCGTTGTTGGCGACAGGATGTCGTACAATCGACACAGAAAAAGCAAGCGCATCGACTCTTCGAAACATGACATTCAACATTCGAAATGGAGAGGCAAAGGACGGAGAAAATCACTGGAATTTCCGAAGAGAGTTTGTTTGTGATGTGATTCGTGAATACGCGCCAGATATACTGGGAATGCAGGAGGCGTTCCGTTTCCAGTTAGATGAGCTTAATAACTGCCTGCCTGAGTATGGCGAAGTTGGAATTGGACGGGATGGCGGCTCGAAGGGGGAACATTCATCGATTTTCTATCTCCAAGAACGATTCGATGTGAATGAGTCAGGAACATTTTGGCTTTCAGACACACCCTCGATACCGTCAGCACACTGGGGCAACCGCCACCGACGTGTGTGCACCTGGGCTCGGTTTATCGATAAAGAGTCAGGACGTTCCTTCTATGTGTACAATACTCACATGGACCACGAGTCACAACGATCGAGAGAAAACGGGGTTCAATTAATAATGAAGACAATAGAAAAACGAATGTACTCCGATCCTTTTGTCCTAATGGGAGACTTCAACGCACCAGAGAATAACCCAGTTATCGAATATCTGAAAGGAAACGCGAAACTAACCGGGAACACTCCCATCCCAATGATTGATTCATGGCGTGCCCTTCACCCGACAGAAACAACCGCAGGGACGTTCAATCGCTTCACCGGCTATAACGATGGTCCAAAGATCGATTATATATTTGTCACTCCAGACACAGATGTACTCGAGGCTGCTATTGTGAAAACAAGCAGGGATAACCGTTACCCATCCGATCACTATCCAGCAACTGCTAAGTTGAGCTTGAAACAGAGTCCATCTGCAAATGACAGATAGAAACCTACTGTAGTAGACAAGAGCTCAAAGGGCATGTCCAAAGAGTAAGATTTAATAGTACTTAGTGCTATGAAACCACACTAAATCAGTTAAATTGGATACAGATCATAATAAACAATGACCTCAAACCTCATATTCTATGGATCGAACCTTGGCTTGGGTTTTATCTTTTCATTCTTCTTCTGGGAAAAAGAAGAGCGAAACACAGTACTGTATTCTGCTGCCATCCTAATACCCGTTTTCTGGACGCTCACCCTTGCAGCCGGTAAGAATACATTGAGCCTAATTGAACTCTATGACTATGGAAGAATGAATTATAGTTTTACTAAGAATAGAGTCACTTTTTGGATAGTTCCAATGTTCTGGGCCATGTTCGTTTTTGGCTGCGTCTGGATAGAAAAGAACCAACTGAAGAGTGAGAATTAGGCCAACAAAGTAGCTCGCTAAAACATAGACGACCGTGAAAGAAAGCGAATCGAATAAATCCATAGTAAATGTATTGGTGCCATTCTTAATAGCCTACTTGGGTTCAAGCTCTTGTTTGATATTTTTCCTTTAGTATTCAATAATCAATGATTAATTTGATGCTAAAATATTGCTTATCGATATCAGCGTATTTGTTGCGTGGTATTTCATCAGCTTAGCTGGGCTTCAATACGTTCGAAGGACGAAGGGCTCAAAATGGGGCAATAACTCCTCCTCACCCAAGGCAGGTGGCGACGCAGCCTTTTAAAAAAGTACGGTGTAGTCGGAGGCCAAAGCAGCGGGTAGCTGCCACCGTCCACCTACGATTTGCTATCGCGAAGAGAAATCAGAATATTGCAGACCTGCTTAAAAAGTTCATTTCGTCGCTCTCAAACAGTAGCACAGTTGAGCTGCGCCAATCGCCGAAATCATGATTCTCGGACTCGCTAGGCCGCTAAAATTGGAACATAATGAACGGACTGCGGAATTTTCTTTTCATGCAGGTGTTATGCACGCACTAATTTTCCTTGGTGATAAATTCTTGAGCGGCCTTTTAGCATTCAAAGTCATTGAGCTTTAAAAATCAGCATTCGCGTTTCGATCTGATCAATCCAATCTGCATTCTAATACTGTGCGCGTTCGGCTTGACCTTTATTTATAGTGCTCAGGTATACGTCGGCGGCGGCCAGTGGAAAAGCCAAGCGGCTTTTATGATTCTAGGAGCAGGACTCTACTTCACCATATCCATGGTGGATTATAAGATTTTTCTGAAGCTTTCCCACTGGATCTATATCCTAGCAATAATTGCTTTATTCTTGGTTTTCAGCCCTATCGGTAAGGAGCACTATGGAGCCCGGCGCTGGGTTCATTTGGGCGTCGGCCCCCAAATACAGCCGGTTGAATTAGCCAAGCTTAGTTGCATCATCATAGCGGCAAGTATACTCACTCGCTCCGAAGTCGGCGGTATTAAAGATTCTTTACAAGTCCTTGGCAAATTGGCGCTTGCGATTTGTTTCCCGTTGCTCTTGATCTTGGCTCAACCCGACCTCGGATCGTCGTTGACCATCCCGCCTATTGTGTTCGCCCAACTATACGTATCAAATCTTTCGAAGAAATTTTTCTCCGGCTCCATAACGATATTCGCTATCTTAGTTGGCATCGTAGCGTTGGATGTGGTCAACTACTACAAATTTTTGGATGAAAACGATCTTTCCAGTGGAAATGGTCGTTACCGAGAAACTTCATGGGTCCCTTTGCATGATTACCAAAGGGATCGAATTTTAACGTTTGCAGTTCCGGATAAAGTCGATTCCTCAGGGAAAGGCTGGAACCGGAAACAATCAATGATTTCAGTTGGCTCTGGAGGCATCACCGGCAAAGGCTGGACAAATGGCCGCCAAGCTCAACTGGGCTACCTTCCACGAAATGTAGCCCACAACGATTTCATTTTCTCCGTAATTGCGGAGGAAAGTGGATTTTTGGGAAGCGCAGTCGTGATCTCCCTATTCGGTTTGCTCTTAGGGAACGGCGTACGCATAGCAAGCATGGCCAGAGACCGCTTTGGTACTCTGCTCGCTCTAGGCGTAGTGATTTTATTTTCCGTTCATACCTTCGTAAACATAGCAATGACAATAGGGCTCATTCCGATCACTGGCCTGCCTCTCCCCTTTTTAAGCCACGGAGGCACCTTCATGTTGAGTTGCTGCGTACTGCAGGGACTGGTCCAAAGCGTGTATCGATTCAGAAAGGATTTTTAGTGAATTACCTAAATTACCTTAATACAGCCAGTCGCTACATCCGCCGCTCAACATTCGGTCTCTCCTGCGAAACACAGGAAAACCTACAGAATGAGCAACAAGAAACAAAACACAGAACAGGACAATATTTCCAATGAATACGAAGAGGAACTTAGACACCCACCCAAGCAGAAACCTGCTGTCATAATCGACCAAGAGGATCTCAAGGATCAGGCAAAAGTAAGGGCTAAAAAACGCCCCTTGATGACCAAGATTATTGAAACCTTTAAGAAGGAAAAAGAGCCTTACCGTGAACTGATCATTAACTCCGAGCCACTAGAGACTCGGGTTGGTTTGTTGGTCGATGGGATTTTAGATAAGTTCGACATCGAGCGTCGTAAAAGCTCTCAACGTATCGTTGGTGGAATTTTTAAAGGTAAGATCAAAAACTTAGATCCCGGCCTCAAAGCAGCCTTCGTGGATATTGGACTCCCGAAGAACGCTTTCCTTCACTACTGGGATATTCTCCCACAAGCAGCTGACTCCTCGGTCGAAGTCGTTCGGGTCAACAAAGCCAAGAACAAGAAGAACCAAAGCAAGATAACGCTTAAGGACATCCCAAAACATTACCCAATTGGGACGGAGATCGTTATCCAAGTCACCAAAGGGCCGATCGGTACCAAAGGCCCGAGAACCACGACAAACCTTTCTCTTCCAGGTCGATTCATCGTGCTCATGCCTTACTCCGAACAGTGTGGCATTTCTCGCAAGATTGAAGATCCAAAAGAGCGCCAGCGCCTTAAAAAAATCATCCAAGACCTCACCATTCCGGAAGGAATGGGCATCATCGTTCGTACCGCAGGCGAAGGCAAAAAAGCCCGCTACTTCGTGCGCGATTTGCATATACTTCTCAAGACTTGGAATAAAATCCAGGACAAGATCGACAATGCCAAAGGCCCTGCTTGCATCTACAAAGAGCCCGATCTCGCCGAGCGCACAATTCGCGATTTCCTAACTGAAGACATCGACCGCGTCTTGATCGATAGCGAAGAAGATCACGCAAAAACTGTCGAAAGCGTCTCTCAAATTTCCAAGCGTTCTACCAAGAAGATCCACCTCTACAAGGACGGCATTCCGATCTTCGAACGCTACAACATCGAAAAGCAGATTGAGCAAACTTTCCAAAGACAAGTGCCTCTTCCATCCGGTGGAGCCATAGTCATCGAAGAGACGGAAGCCCTGATAGCAATCGACGTAAATACAGGATCGCACAAAAACAAAGGGAACGAGAACGACACGATTTTCCAAGTCAACTTGGAAGCGGCCGAGGAGGTTGCTCGTCAGATTCGACTGCGAAACATTGGTGGTCTCATCATCATCGATTTTATCGATATGAAGCAGCGCAAACACCGCAATGCGATCTTGGCTCGTGTTCGCAAGGTAATGGCCAACGACAAGGCGAAGACGCATATCCTTCCTATTTCTCCGCTGGGCATCATGCAAATGACGCGTCAACGAATGCAGGAAAGCGTCTCTTCTGGACTCTACACGGACTGCCCATACTGCCAAGGCAAGGGAATCGTAAAGTCGTCCACAACGGTAAGTGTTGAATTGCAACGTAAGCTTTCCGGTATCGTTCGTCGAGCGCGCGCTCGCAACACCGATCTCGAAAAGCCTATCAAGCTACGTATTCTCGTAAATCCATCCATCATCGATCGTCTTCGAGACGAAGATGCAGACCTCTTGATAAGTCTGGAAAAGGATTACAACGCTCAGCTTACATTCCGAGCCGATCCTCACTTCCACGTCGAAAACTACAAAGTGATCGATGTTGAAACTGGAGCGGCTTACGGATAAGCTATCCGCGTTCATCTCTTCTTAACTTTCAAGCCAGCTAGAAAAATAGCTGGCTTTTTTTGTGCTAAAGTACGCGGTCCCGCGCACTATTTGCTACAAGCGGATAATGTGGCATCCGACCACACAAACAAAAACCACTCTCACTCTTAACTAAAACCCATGCGAGCACTTATAGCCTTCGACAAATTCAAGGATTCTCTAACCGCACACGAAACTTGCCAAACAGCCGCAGAAACACTTGCCAGTCGACACCCAGATTGGGTCATAGAAACCGCCCCTCTAGCAGACGGCGGCGATGGCTTTTGCGAAGTGCTGACGCGACAAGCAGATGGAGTATTCTACGAGACTCAGGTCACAGGGCCACAGGGCGAACAGACAACTGCGAAGATTGGAATTGTATCTTCTAAAAAAATACAAGAAAGGGCTGCAAAGCTTCTCAATTTCGATCTAAGCACCGATTCGATCGCGGTCATCGAAATGGCCCAAAGCAGCGGTATAGCTCTCGTGCCGAACGAAAAACGTAGCCCTTGGAAGGCCACGACCTACGGACTGGGAGAGCTCATAAATTTCGCGACTGAAAAAGGAGCCCAAGCGTGTGTGGTCGGGCTCGGAGGTTCCGCAACCCACGACCTCGCTCTCGGTGCGCTCGCTAGCCTCGGTTACGAGTTTAAAGATGCTGGCGGCAACAGAATTGAGAACATTCCATACCCGAAATACTGGAATCAAATACAAGCGATTGTGCCACCCAAATCGCAAGCCGAAATGCAAATTCGCATCGCTTGCGATGTTGAGAACCCACTCCTTGGCTCTCAGGGTGCCGCCGCAATTTTTGGTCCTCAAAAAGGCATGCTTCCGGCTGACTACCAAACACTCGAAGACGAAACTGCTCGGATGGCCCAACTTGTATTGAATTCAAAAGGACAAGACACTTCACCCCTCTCTTCTCCGGGCACAGGGGCCGCAGGCGGAGCCGCCTTTGGCCTTATGGTCGGGCTTTCCGGAAAAATAGTGTCGGGCTTCACGCTTGTCAAAGATTGGATCGGCCTTGAACAGAAGCTTCAGACTGCCGATCTTGTAATTACAGGAGAAGGACGTTTTGATGCTTCTTCACTCCAAGGGAAAGGCCCCGGTTCTCTCGTCAAAGAAGCCTCTACTCTCGGGAAGAAAAGTTACGTCTTTGCAGGAAGTTTGGGAGAAATTGATCCAAAAAGAATTCCACTCGCAACCCTTGTCGCGATAAGTCCCCAAGAGATGGAGCTCGCAGAAGCGATCAAACAAACGAAAAGCAACTTAGTAGGTGCTTTACAATCGTACCTCTAACAATATTCCACTTGTAAACTTGCAATCAAACTTAAGCTACAACGTCATAATTATAAAAGGATGGTCGACTATAATGTAATTCGCAATAGAGTGAGAATAAGCGAAGCACCACCGATTCCCAAAACGACTTATAATGAGTTAGTTTCTAGCAGGAATGAATTAGCCCCAATTTATCATTTAAAATGACAACTGTTCACGACGAGAAAATAGCAGAAGCCGCAAGGCGCAAGCATCGCTATTCTCGCATCCGCAGGGCAAAACAGATTCTTCGTCCTTTACCGCGGCGAGCGACTCTCCACCGCTACCCCGTCCTTAAGTTTTTCGCAAAGGCAGCTCGGCAACGACCCTCACTTTGGTCCTTCAAGCAGGCCCACATTTCTCCCGCGCTTTACATTGGATGCGTACTGGCCTTCCTTCCCGCTTACGGTGTGCAAATTCCAATTGCGATTTTGGGAGCTTGGGTATTCAAGGCAAACTTGCCTCTAACAGTGGGTCTTCAGTTCATAACCAACCCATTTACCATGTGGTTGGTCTATTGGTTCACTTTTACTGTTGGGCAGACATTTATCGATTATTGGAAATTAGGTGGGGCAAACAACTTTCTTGGAGCAGCTTACGCTCTCGTAATTGGCGGTATTTTCGTCGGCCTCGCACTGGCCCTTATATTGGACCTTGCTTATCGCATCACCATGCGAAACCCCAAACGGAAATCAGTAGACGTCAAGAGAATGCTGAAAAAATAGCATTACGATTGCCCCCGAGTAAATTAGTTTCCAATGTCCCAGCCAAATGCCGGGTATTCGCCAAAAACATTTTTACTCTAACTCTCTTACAACGCTGTTAATTTTGGGGTTCGCCCTTTGCTTCAATTGTGTGGCCCAGACCAAGGCTCTCACTCAAGTTGAGCTCGGCATCGACACCCTGGAAAAACGCGGCTTCGATGTCCTACAAAATAAACGAGTCGGCCTCCTCACCCATCCTGCAGGGCTAAATCGTTTTGGAGTCAGCACGGTCCATATACTTCACCAAACACGTTCTGTTAACCTAGTTGCTCTCTTCGGCCCCGAGCACGGCATTTATGGCGATGAAGAAGCAGGGGCGAAAATTGGCAACCGCACCGACCCCCGTACCGGACTTCCCGTTTACTCACTTTACGGGAAATACAGAAAGCCAACCCCTGAAATGCTCAGCGGCGTCGAATGCATGGTCATTGATCTACAGGACATTGGTTGCCGCTCATATACCTTTATTAGCTGCATGAAACTGGCTATGGAAGCCTGCTTCGAAAATGACGTGGAAGTCATTATCCTTGATCGCCCCAACCCTCTCGGAGGCTTAAAAGTGGACGGTCCAATAATCGAAAAGGAATTCCTCAGCTATGTAGGCGCTTTTCAAATACCTTATGTCCATGGACTCACAATAGGCGAAATCGCACGTATGGCGGCTTCACGTCCTGGAATGTTGGATATAACCGAAGGAGAACGACGCAATGGAAGACTCAGCGTGGTGACAATGAACGGCTGGCGCCGTTTTATGAGCTGGCCGATGACTGGGCTTCAGTGGAAAGCTACTTCGCCAAATATCCCAGATTTCCCAGCAACTGCTGGCTACTGCATGACCGGGCTCGGCGCACAACTTGGAAGCTTCAAACACGGAATCGGCTCAGAATATCCTTTTCGCATACTCTCTATAGAAGGCTTAACGCCGCTTCAATTGAAGACAGAACTGGAAAGCCGTAACCTTCCCGGCCTCGAGTTTGAACTCAAGGCCTTTGACCAAGGTGGGCAAACAGGCGTATATGTTCGCATAGTCGACCACAGTAGCTGGCGACCAACAGAACTTGGGTTCAACATGATGCAGATCGCCGCTCAAGTCAGCTCGCAAAACCCGTTTGCCTTAGCAAAAGACAGCGACGTGCTTTTCTTCAACAAAATCGTAGGTTCCCGCAATTGGTGGCGAGAAATTAGTCAAAAGGGAGCACGAGCAAATTTGGCAGGATACATAGGAGCGTGGGAGCGCCAGGCAAAGCAATTTCAGCTGCAAAGCCGTCAATACTGGCTCTACGAGTAAGCCGAGTTTTCAGTCCAGGTTCTCATCGACATACTCCCGCAATACATCCGTGAAAGCACGAACACCAGGCGGATGATAACGCTTGTCGTGGGTCAGAATGAATAGAAGTCGATTCATACGATTCGATTCGAGTGAGCGATAAACCACCTTGAATGGCTCCGACAAGTCGATCGCCATCTTTGGTAGAATCGCCACTCCCAAACCACGGTCCACCATTTCCTTGAGGGTCCGAACCTGCGAACAGGTTCCAGCAACTTTTGGCTCGTATTCGTTACGCCCAAAAAATTCCATGATCTTTCGCCCCAACGTACTAGATTCCCCCAAAGTAATCAATGGCTCGTCTTTAAAGTCTTCGATTGAAACTTTAGTTTTCGAAGCCAAAGGATGGCTGTCGGAAACAACCAGATACAATTCTTCTTCCAGCAACGGTTCAGCAGAAATATCCGGGTGTTCTCCGGTGATTGCGATTATTGCTAGATCCAATTCCCCCGCAATCAGGTCATCAAGCAATCGAACTCTAAGGTTTTCGTGCATCGAAATTTCTAGCTTTGGGTAAAGCTTTTTGCAGTTCGCAATGACCTGTGGCATCAAGTATGGGGCTACCGAAGGCGTCGCCCCGACATGAATCAATCCCTGCGCTTCAGTCGCTCCCTGTTGGATTTCCAGTTGTACATTTTCAACATCCAGCAAAATGCTACGGGCACGACGCTCCAATACCCGCCCCGCTCCGGTTAACTCAGCTGTGCGTCCCAGGCGGTTAAACAATTTCTGCCCTAGCTCCTCCTCCAATTTGATAATCTGGCTGCTCAAAGACGGCTGGGAAATAAAACACTTTTCTGCAGCTCGAGTAAAATTGCCCTCGTCTGCTACAGCCAAGAAGTAACGTAATTGATGCATTTCCATAGGTTAAGCCTATGGAATACATAATTTATAAGTATTTCCAATTATAATTGTCATCATGTATAGTATGATCGTCAGCCAACACTGACCTGAACAATGAAAACACAAATAAAGAGCAACAAGATCGCATCGATCATCCTGGCGGCAGCGCCGATCGTGCCAATTGCACTTCTCCTCCCTACTGGAGAAGTCGTCGCAGGTCTCGTGGTAGCAGCTCTAGCCGGCCTAGGTTATCTAGAACTTAAGGATGGAGCAGCCGCAGCGATGCCAAGACGTCAGCCGAGAGGCTCGATTCAGCTGTACAGACAAACTAAGTCTGAGGCCTAATCGCTCGATTAAAATAGAAAACGAACTAGGGAGCTGCTCATTGGGTAGCTCCCTACTAATGTCTACAGGCAACTAGCAGCAAAATTCCGCTGCGAAACGCATCATACGAGTAAATGCTGTGTAAATCGTCTAAATGTAGGAATACTCACTGCCAATTAGTGTTTTCATTTACAAATTTTCATCCGATATAGGGCATGTTGTTAAACCAACAGCACTTAATCATGAAAACGAAAATAAAGAACAACCTGATCGCATCGGTCGTTTTGGCACTGACACCATTACTTCCACTTGCCCTCCTCCTTCCTGGAAGAGAAACGGTAATTGGAGCATTGGTTGTAATAGCGCTAGCCACTCTTGGCTACATGGAGCTTCGCAACGGAGCTGCCGCGCATATGCCACGACGTCAGCCGCGAGGTTCAATTGAGGTTTTCAGGCAATCAAAGGCCTAACAACTTAAATTGACCGGTTCGGTCTTGTATAAAATAGAAAATCACTAGGGAGTCGCTGAAAAGCGGCTCCCTACTTATTTTTGGAGATCAACATCCAATGGATCGTGTAATTACGGCACTTTACGAAGCGAGAATTACTTAAAAATTGTCCATTCGCGTCGTTCTTAATGGAGGACATCTATGATTGACGGTTTTCCAACTTCACCCAACTCCGTCCCAACTGGGCAAAGCTATGGTGCCTCGAACAACCGAGGCAACGCTATCACTGCGCCCGAACCGAGCGAGAAACCCAAGGAAGCAAAAGACCCTAACGAGCTCACGGATGCCGAAAAAGAGCAGGTCCGCAAACTAGAGGCTCGCGACGCAGAGGTTCGAGCCCACGAGCAAGCTCACCTGGCTGCAGCAGGAAGTTTAGCCAGAGGGGGCCCAACATACGTTTATCAGACCGGGCCTGATGGGAAAAACTATGCGATCGGCGGAAGCGTCAAAATTGACACATCTCCCGGCAAAACCCCTGAAGAAACCAAGGAAAAAGCCGCTCAAATCCGAGCTTCCGCACTGGCGCCTGGAGACCCTTCTTCCCAAGACATAAAAGTCGCAGCAGCAGCCAGCACGATGGCCTTGAACGCTGAGTCCGAGGCGACCGAAGAAGAACCGGATCCCTTTGCCCAACCCGCGCTAAGTAAAAATCCGTTTGATTCTATCGTCTCTGCGTACAAAAAATCAGGCAACTCCCCAGCCGACTCCATCTACAATTTCGAAGCTTAGAGAAGCCCTCCTTTAGTCAGTGCTTTGGTGAAAGCTCCCTTATAGAAAAGGAAACTGATCCATGCCATTAAAGGAACGGAAACTGCGCCTGCACCTGGAACGAGTTGGAACAAGGCCAAGGCAATAAACAGAAGACGAATCAGCCATTTTACCAAAAATCCTTGTTTAAACGTCAAGTAACGCCGAAAGGGTCCAACTAGCTGGAAGCGGTAATAGATTACTCCAACGATCAACCCAACCGCAGGGATCAACCCCCAAAGCGCTCCGAACAATAGAACCTTAGGCAAACGGCTAGAAATATTATCGACGTATTTCCGATTCAAAGACTTATCACCCAATAACGCGATACCATCTTCTGGACACACAATATCGACTCCACGTTTTTTAACCTTCTCACCCGAAAGCGGAGATCGCTTCAACTCTAACAAACGGAGCTTTTGTCCCTCTATATCTGTGTTTGTTTCTTGAGTATGGCGCCCTAAAAACCCAAGAACAACAGGGGTTTTCACAGGTTCACTACAATTAAAACACTGCGTAGAAAAACTATGGATGCGCTCTCCGCATGAAGAACATTCTACCTTCGCTTCCTCTGCCTTCTTTGCGAAGCGCCTTTGCAGCAACCAAAGAGCAGCCAAAATCAAAACATTGATAGCGAGAACGCCCGTAATATAAAATGCTAGCAACCAAACGCCCCAGGTCGCCCAAAGATCTTCAAACCAACTAATAATCCCTCGGATGCCAAGCTCGTCATCTTCGTCTGCTTCATCCAAAAATGAGAGGACTCCTCCTCGGATCGTAGTGGCGAAATAAGTCACCGTTGCCGAGACCGCAGCAGGGATCATTTGGAAAATGTTGGCCTCTTGCATTAGATCTCCGATCACTTCCGCATCCCCAACGCTCACCATTCCCATTGTTGTCAAAGCAGATAGACCCGCTTTCACATAACCCATAAAGTCCTCCATCAAACGACGGACATCAGGAGATTTGTCTGCCGCGAACTCCGCGAGCGATAACGCCCCCAAAGTTAGAAGAAACGCGTTGCTGGTAAACCAAGTTGGCTCACCGCCCGTCGCTTTAACAAAATCGAGATCTTTCAGAAAAGGAAGCGTATCCCCGAATCTCAAGGCGAGCGCCGTCAAAAAAGCAGGTAGAAATGCCCGGGAAGAGAAAAATCCAGACAGTCCGAGAGAATAAAGCAGAGAGTTCAAATTCATGATGTTACAGTTCGGGATCTTCCAATTTCGTAGCTAAGATTGTCGTGGATATCGAGAAGAATGATTCCCATAAGTGTAACATAAATAGAGGACGATTAACGGAAACTGAGCTTGCCCTATGCTCTCGCATACTCTGTCCTTAAGGCAAATTTATGTCCCTGACTTAAAAATATGTGTGGAATTGTAGGTTACATCGGTAAACGCGAAGCAACCCCTATCCTTTTGGAAGGGCTCAAGCGATTGGAATATAGAGGATACGATTCAGCTGGAGTTGCTGTTCTTCAAAACGAAAAAATTGAATACAAGAAGAGGACAGGACGCGTCGCAGAACTATCTAGAGCGGCTTTGAACAATGGACTCTCAGGAACCCTTGGTATTTGCCACACACGCTGGGCAACACACGGCGGAGTCACCGAGGAAAACGCCCACCCTCACCTCAGCAATGACGGAAAGATAGCCTTAGTTCACAACGGCGTTATTGAGAATTATCTCTCTATCAAAAAATTTCTCACTTCAAAAGGCATCACATTTTATTCGGAAACCGACACCGAGGTATTCGTAAACTTGATAGCCTATCATTACGAAAAAGAGGCAGAATCGCCAAATCGCTTCAAAGAAAGTGTTCGCCGCAGTCTCAAGCACATAGAAGGAACCTACGGAATTGCTGCTATCTGTAGGGATTGCCCTGACGAAATGGTCGGAGCTCGCAAAGGCTCTCCTCTCATCGTTGGTGTAGGAGAAAACGAATACTTAATAGCGAGCGACGTTTCCGCTCTCGTAAGCCGTACTTCAAACGTTGTTTACCTCAACGATGGCGAGCTCGTTAGCATCAAGAACGGCGAATTGTCATTGGTCGACTATGAAGAAAAAACTCTCAAGCCTGAAATTCACCAAGTCGATTGGGATACGAGCGAGGGGGAATTGGGCGACTTCGAGCACTTCATGCTCAAAGAAATTTTCGAGCAGTCGGAAGCAATTCAGAATGCCATGCGCGGTCGATTCTCAGACGATGAAAGCTCAGCTAAATTTGGCGGTCTCAACCTGTCTGCACAGGAGCTCCGCCAAATAGACCGTATTCTTTTCTGTGCTTGTGGCACTGCGTGGCACGCCTGCTTGGTCGGTGAGTATTTGATTGAGCGATACGCTAGAATCCCAGTGGAAGTTGAATACGCTTCCGAGTTCCGCTACCGAAATGCTCCGCTCGACAAAAACACTTTAGTAATCGTAATCAGCCAGTCCGGTGAAACCATCGATACTCTGGCGGCACTCAAGGAAGCGAAACGTAAGGGTTACAGAACACTCGCTATTAACAACAGTGTTGGCTCCACCATTGCTCGCGAATCTGACGGTGGGATTTACCAACATGCTGGGCCCGAAGTAGGAGTTGCTTCTACAAAGGCATTTACCTCGCAATTGATGATCTTGAGCATGATGGCCGTCTATTTCGGTCGATTACGTGACCTCAGTTTCCAAGAAGGCTTAGAGTGCGTCAAAGGGTTAAAACGTGTTCCTGAGCTAGTAGAAAATGCAGTCCAACAAAACGACGCTATCTACAAGATCGCCGAAAAATACAAAGACATGACCGACTGTCTTTTCCTCGGCAGACAGGATATGTTCCCGATCGCTCTAGAAGGAGCTCTGAAATTGAAAGAAATTTCCTATATCCACGCAGAGGGTTACCCTGCAGCCGAGATGAAACACGGGCCAATTGCTCTCATCAGCAAAGATTGCCCAGTCATTGTGTTAGCCACTCAACCAGATATTTTCGGAAAACTGATCTCGAACATTCAAGAGGTGAAAGCACGCGGCGCTCCAGTAATCGCAGTCACTTGTGAAAGCCACCCACTTCCAGAAGGTCTGGCAGACGACGAGATAGTTATTCCTGATTGTCACCGCGCCGCCCTTCCAATCCTCGCTAGCATCCCGATGCAATTGTTGAGCTACCACATCGCAAAACTTCGAGGATGCGACGTGGACAAGCCAAGAAATTTGGCTAAATCAGTCACCGTCGAGTAATAGGCCTCTAGTCTTTAAAACAAAAAAGCGAAAGTTCTATGCTTTCGCTTCAAAGAGTTGGCCAACTGTCGGCTCTACACCGATCTTGCCAGAATTGCCGTACGCTAGTTTGTGCATGAGCGCATTGTTCAGCTTAGATTGAGCCGCCTTGAAAGCTGTCTTTTTGGAGATATTCACCTTCTGCTTTGTCTCGCGCGACCATTCGCTATCAAAGCTACCACGCTTGACCGACGAGCTATAACTCGAAGCAGAATCGGATAAGCGGTTAAGCGGTATGGCGTCACTAAAAGACATACCCATACTTTTACCAGATCTACTCATTTTGACAATAGCGTAAACTACTCATTCTTACACATCTTTAATAAATTTTATGTAAAACTGAGTAGTTTCCGTCAGGTCGAAACACTTAAAGCCCAAGATTCCGCCAAGCGCTGATCTCTATTTTAGGAGCAAACCCATGCGAGGATCCTTCATCTGTTGATTCTCCAAAAAAACCTGAATCGAATAACAATTCGATCCAGGTTGAAGTGAAATAAAAGCTATGATTTGGAGAACCTGTTAGTTCGAACCGTTCATCGTCGAGCCATCGGGGGCACGTTCAACGATTTGGTAACCACGACTTCTTGCCCAGTTTCTAGCTGCTTTTCGATTGTTGAATTCAATATCGACCAACGCCTTGGAAGGATCATTGCTCTCTAAATCGAGAAGCCTAAAACGGCCATTCGGTTGTTCGCCTAAGCGAGCTTCCTTAAACGTGAATTTAGTCCCTTGCATAATACAAATTAAGTGAACGATTCTTTTAATCGGCACCATTGACATTTCCTTACACGGATATGCACCACTTATATGTTTTTGAGCTAAAATACTTAACGCCTTTTGCCCTCGGTCACAGGTTTAATGATCCGCCCTCAAATCGTCGACGTCACCTTGGACAATCAAACGAATAGAATCCAGGCGCAGTCGTGACTGCTTGATCGCATTGTCCACCCCCTTGATCTCCTTTTTCGCCATAACAATTTCGTCGTCTGATACGTTATCGTTAATACGACTGAGATCCTCCAAACGGGTAAGTTCAGTCGAAAGAGCATTTACCATAGAAGTACGAGCTTTAGATTTCACCTTTTTGGCATAATCGTCCGCGATCCCCTCTGCTCCCTCAAGCATCGCTCTGAGAAATTCGACAGTAAAGCCAGGTCTTTCCAAGAAACGGTTAACCGAGCCATCCTCAATTTCAGCATCCAATGACTCAGGATCTAGTTCATCGCTTAGATCATTGCCTCGGATATCAACGACAATACGAATTGGAGTAGGTGAAAGGAATCGATCTACATGTAATTTCGAATGTGAAACAGATTCCAATACAAAGATAGCTTCTAACAAGATGTTCGGAGCATCTCCTTCTAGGACACAGAAAGACGCAGTGCCTTTATCCGAATTCACCAACAGATCAAACGATTCCGAGATTAGTGAATGATCTTGAGTAACAAATACGATATCTTCTCTCGAGATCGCTCGCTTCCGTTCGAAAGTCGCTAACATACCTTCCGCTGGAATAGATGGAAACGCTTCGACATAAGCGTGCGATGGGTCAATAAAAACATCCCCCCCTTCATGCTCATCTACCCTCACTCCAAAAAAGTCCAAAATTTCAATTATCATTGAACGCGTTTCGACATTCGAATCCGCTTTTCGAATACGATCTAAAACGCCTTGAGCAATCTTTTCATCAAAGGAATTCAACTCCAATAGCCTGTCTCTGCCTTTTTGAAGCTTAACAGAAAGGTCAGCTCTAAAACGTTCCGTCTCTTCTACGAAGACCTCTAGCTCTTCTCTTCTCACCGAACTCCGAGGCTTACCGTACTCTAAGGCGTTCTCCAATACGCGGTTGCCAAACTTCTGCAGATATTCATTGCCGCCATGCAAACAGAGTTCAAACGCGTCGAGCCCCTGATGATACCATTCGGCAATAAACTCCTGACAACTGCCAACGATATAAGGCACGTGAACTTGAATCACTTGAGTCTGTCCAATGCGATCCAATCTTCCGATACGTTGCTCCAACAAGCCAGGGTTCAATGGCAAGTCGAACAAAACCAAGTGGTGAGCGAATTGGAAATTTCTCCCTTCTGACCCAATCTCAGAACACAACAGCAACTGAGCTCCGCCTTCTTCAGCAAACCAAGCCGCATTTCGGTCTCGCTGCACAATCGGTAAATCCTCGTGAAAGAGCCCCAGTTTAACATTGATCGCGTCTAACAAAGCTGCCTCAAGGGCCAAAACCTTTTGCTTGGATTTACAGATCAAGAGAACTTTCACTCCCTTTCTTGCCTTGAGAAAGGCGACGAGCCAATCAAGACGCGGATCATTCTTAAAATTATAGCGTATCGAAGATTCGGAGTCATTCGCTTCTGCCTCTAGCTCTTTCGCCATCTTTGCAACAATCGCGGGATCGTCCGCGGGCAGTGGAGCCGGACAATACATTCGCTTAGGAAAATCTTTCATGTTACGCCTCGAATTGCGGAACACTACTCTCCCCGTGCCATGCTCGTCCAACAATGCTCTCAGGAGAGATTTTTTTGCACCTGGTTTGCCTGATTGCAAATCTACCAGACGTTTCTCCAGCCCATCTTCATCTTTGTTGAAGATTCGCTTTAAAGTCTCTAGATCACTCTCGGACAAGTCATCATCATCGATTATCTTTCCCGAAATTTCTGCGACGTATTCAAAATCTTTAGACTCTTCTTTAAAATCCTCAATATTCGAATAACGATCCGAATCCAACAACCGCAAACGAGCAAAGTGACCTTCCAAGCCCAGTTGAGTAGGCGTCGCCGTTAGTAAGAGCAACCCAGGCGTTTTCTCTGCCAACGATTCAACCAGTTGGTATTCTCCACTTGATTCCTCGGGCGACCATTCAAGATGGTGCGCTTCGTCGACCACGACTAAATCCCAACGAGCCTCAATCGCCTGAGCACCACGCACCTCACTCTTCGCCAGATAATCGACGCTACATAAAATGAGCTGTTCATCCAAAAATGGATTGCCGTCCTCATTACTCGCTTCCGCCGCGCGACACCGATCCTCGTCATAAATACTAAACCAGAGATTAAATCTTCGTAAGAGTTCGACAAACCATTGATGCACCAAAGATTCTGGTACGAGAACGAGAATTCGCTCCGCTCGCCCAACCGCCCTCAAGCGCTGCATGATTAGACAGGCTTCAATCGTTTTTCCCAATCCCACTTCATCCGAGAGAAGCACTCGAGGAATCTGTCGAGACGCCACTTCTTCCAATATATAATACTGGTGTGGTATCAAATCGACCCGTCCGCCCAAGTAACCCCGAACATCCGACTGGCGAATGCTATTTTGCATTTCGAGGGACTTCAGTCGTAAATCAAACGCATCTTTTGGGTCGACTTGCCCATTCATCAAACGTTCATGCGGTTTGCTAAAGCTAGTAGAATCAGAAAGCAGTTCTTCCGACGCCCGGCCTTCTTCGCCAACGTACGTGAGCAACCCGTCGTTGTCTTCAATTTCTGAAACGACAAACGCCAATCCGTCCCGCGTGGAAACTTTTTCTCCGACGCGAAATTGTACTCGCTTCAAGATCGGCGTGTCAGACGCATACAGTCTTTTCTCACCAGATCCAGGAAAGGAAACCGAAATTCGATAGCTTTCGACGCCATCCACTATCCCCAATCCCAGCTCGGGCTCCGGTTCGCTTACATATCGTTGGCCAATTTGAAATTTTGACATGCGGGCAATGTGAGGAATTTCGCAAACAAACCAATGACGAAATGCCCCACCTTTCTAAAATCGCTATCCATGCAACCAAACCAAACATCATTAAGTTTAGCTCTGCGAGACCGTTAAGCACTTGGGACCTTTTCACCAAAATTGCGCACGCGATCCCCTTTCCCCTCAAAATGAGTCATTACAACGAGAACAAAGACGGTATTCTCCTAGCAACGGGTACCAACGAAGTGGAATTCATGGAATTCCAACTCAACAGCGTCAGCTACGGTATCAATGTCTCTAAAATCCAACGCCTTGCAGCCCTCGGAGGAATCCCAGTTACGAAAATTCCCCAGGCTCACCCCTGCGTTGTCGGCTCGATTCACAATCACGGTGTTCCAATCAAATTGCTAGACCTCAAAGAAGCTCTTGGAATCCAAGGCCAAGAATC
Organism: Puniceicoccaceae bacterium K14; assembly: GCA_022538095.1. GTDB lineage: Bacteria > Verrucomicrobiota > Verrucomicrobiia > Opitutales > Opitutaceae > JAKYXN01. Next base: position 18,721 of record JAKYXN010000032.1, read on the forward strand.
GACTGACTCTAGTAGGCAATTGGTGATGGTTACAAAATTCAACAGCATCACCACAGCTTTTTTAATCGATTCAATATCGAAAATTCATCGCTTGTCCTGGACATTATTCGATCCGATTAGCGAAGCTATTTCTACAAGTGCAGACGCCAGCTTCAGCACAGGCACGGTAACCCTAGATGATAGGATCATCATCATCTTGGACCTTGAGCGTCTCATGCTTAGCTATTTTCCAAACGCCTTCAAAAAAGATATCATAAACGAGAAAGTAGACTACGATTCTGCCCGGGAAAATAAGCGAATTGTTTATGTCGAGGATTCGAAAGTCGTGAGCACAATGACTATGGACCTGCTAAATCAGGCAGGCTATACCCAAGTAAAACCTTTCGTGAATGGCGAAGAAGCAATTCGCTACATTAGAGAAAACCAAGATTCCGTCGATGTCGTACTCACTGATATCGAGATGCCGATGATGGATGGACTAACTCTATGCAAGAACGTCAAAGCCCTTGAAATAAGCGAAGACGATATAGCTATCTCCGTGGTTATTTATTCATCGCTAATTACCCCTGAAATGTCCAAGAAATGCGAATACGTTGGAGCAGATGCCCAGCTATCCAAATCCGAAGGCCCTAAGATTTTGCAGACACTCGACAAGATTTGCTTGAGCCGAAATTAGCGAGTAAGTTCGGGAACGCACAACTCTCGCACAAGAGTTTTAGACGCGTAATCCCAATACCAAACAGATTCTCTCTTTAAGAGACATCCCCCTACCCAACGCTCTCCGAAATGTAGCTCCGTATACGAAGTCTTTCCTTCAAGCACGTTTTTGCCATCCACTGTCAAACGCAACTGCTGAGCATAAAAATCATCCCAGGCTAAGTCCTTAGGCGGACAAAGAAAATCGTCACCATTCGCGCATTCGATTAACGGACTCTTTCGAACGCACAAGCGATCCAAGTAGGCCCAAAAATCCCAATTCAATAGGTAGGGATTTTCTTCGGTTTCTTGAAAGGCATCAAACAATTCCTGCGGCCGAGAAATGCCCAAAGCAACTGCATCTAGTATCTGGGCTTCGGCCAGCGAAAGACCGTTCTCCGAGCTGGGATACTCTTGCAGCAATCGCTCGGCTGCTTTGGCAAGCACGGCGTTAGAGGATTTCAATGTTCCCAACAAAAAGCGCGGATCCTTACTCGCAAACGCGATCCAAAAACTGCGATAACTCTCTAGCTCTTCAACGCTAGGCTTTTCAAACCCCTCATCTCGCAACAAGTCATCATCATTCTGGCCTACCTTTAAAAACACGCGATCTAGGCAATCAGTATCAGATAGGCTCAACCAAAAGCATAATTGAGCCAATTTCAGTTGGTCTCCTAAAGATCGACCAAACAAAAGCCTCACCTCTTCCTTCGCTTCAAGAGCCTCTTGCAGGGCACTGTTTCGCAGATTGAAGTCTTCTTTGATTGCTAAGTCCTCATCCCATCCAAACGAGCGATAAACATCCGCACGATCTGCCGAAAACTGTGTTATATCCGCCGTAGGCGTAACGCGGCCCATATGCAATCGGTCGGCCCAAGCAAGAAACTCGCCTTCTCTTTCAGAAGTCGTGAGGCGACTTACGGTCGTATCTGAGTCGGTTACAGTCAGCATTCGCGGACTCAAACCATTGCCCTCTATGACCTTCTAGGTCAAATCCGATTTCAGTAAAACAAACTTAAAAGAGCGAGCTACTCGTAGCACAAATCGACCAAAATCGGCGATTTCATCAAAGCAAACGCATACTGCTTTCGGAATCTCAGCCTATCCACATTCACTTTACCTCGCCCATTGGCGACCACCTTAGGAGTAGTTAGCATTAAATTCGGGTGCCACTTCGTCATCCCGCCCTTCACGAGCCCAACCAAGCTATTACCCAACTCTCCGAGCGCATCTTTCAACACCTCGTTTGAGTCCTCTCCTATCCACTCCAGGCTCGGAACATCCAAAAGCTTTACTGCAAACCGTTCCGCTAAGGTACGCGACAATTGAAGGTGAATGTTGCCATGAGCATCCCCTACAAACCCCACGGTAATCGTAAAATAGCCGTCTGCCATTTCCTTTAAACGAGGCAACATATCCGACCCCAAATCACCAGGTCCTTTCAACAAACTCGACTTCGCATAAGTCGCCTTTTCCGATATCATGAAATCAAAAACGTGGGTAATCGCCTCTTTAGCCAGCGAATCGAAGCGCTCTGGGTTGATTTGAATAGTTGTCATAAAAAAATTGGTTCGAGTAGAGCGATCTTCCACCAAAAAGAAGCCATCGCCACACAACTTTGCCTATGATCGACCCACATGACCACAACCTAAGCTTAACCACCCAAATACAGCGGGACATATCGAATTCGAAATTAAATTACTAATTATTAGTAATTTAGGCTGAAGCACCCACCCCTACTTATCGCTACGTATTCATTAAGGCGAGAGCGATTTCAATAAGCTCGGCGCCTCATTTCAAATTGCGGAAATGGCTTAATTCATCCCGTTCACAACCGATATAAATATATACGACCAGGTCTCAGATCCTCTGACAGACTAGACTCTACCGACAATAATACCACTTCACATGTCAACCAACCAGACAACCCAGGAAGCACAGCACGCCAAAAGCGTGATAGCCGGTGCCCTTGAGCAAGGGCTAAATTCATCGCAGCTTGAAATTCCCGTCATGCCACGCGTTGCCCAAAAGGTTTTCTCTCTGACAAACGACCCGAACGCTGATGTGGGTGACCTTTCCAAACTCATCCACGACGACCAATCAATCGCAAGTCATGTTTTGAGGATCGCCAATTCAGCTACCTACGGAGGGGGCGACCAAATAGTATCTCTGCAACAGGCCGTCGCACGCCTGGGAATGAACTTACTCGGAGAAATCGCAATCGCAGTCTCTATCCAAAGCGACGTTTTCAAAGCGCCAGGTTACGAAGCACAGGTGAATCGATTGCTAAAACACGCGTTAGCCTCAGGAGCTTACGGAAAAGAAATTGCTAGAAAACGCAGACGAAATGTAGAAGGACAATTCCTGTGCGGGCTTCTCCATTCAATTGGCAAACCGATTTCACTACAACTCATCGGTCAAGCTGTCGCCGAACACGAAGTCAACTTGGAGCCCAAAGACGCAGCAACGATCGTCAGTGTACTCAGTCCTCAAATTGCTAAGCGTGTCGCCATAGATTGGAATCTCCCAAAGCAAATTCAGGTCACCACTCTTCACTACCGCACATACGATAAAGCTCCCTCTTTTAAAGATGAATCGGCAGCTACATATCTTTCCCAGCTTTTGGCTAATTGGATCATGAATCCAACCAAGATCGATGCGACCTCCATTCAGAAAGATCCTGTGTTCGAATACCTCAACTTCTATCCCGACGATGTTGAAGATCTACTCGACAAGCAAGAAGACGTAAAAGCCGTAGTAGCGGCCATGGAACTATGAATATCGAAGAAGAATTTGATCTAATCGTCATCGGCTCCGGTCCCGGAGGCCAAAAGGCCGCCGTACAAGCTGTTAATGCAGGACTCAAAGTTGCAATCGTCGAGCGAGAAAAGAAAATTGGAGGCACCTGCGTGTTTCACGGCACGATCCCAAGTAAAACATTACGAGAAGCAGCCTTAACGATTTCGACCCTCAAGCGTAACGCTGACGTATTCGACTTTAAATTGAAAGACGACATGGAAGTATCCACTCTCATGAAACGTCTCGATTCTGTCCTGGCTTCTTACACAGATTTTATCGGCGAGTACATTCGCGAAAACGGAATCTATCATTATCACGGGAGAGCTAAGATAGTAGACAAAAATACGGTTCAAATTTCCAATATCAAAGGTGGAAAAGCATACTATAAGACAAATTTTATAGTCATCGCGACCGGTTCTCGCCCACGAACTCCCGACAGCATCGACGTTGACCACGAAAACATCTTAGATAGCGACTCAATATTAAGCATGATCTATCTCCCTCGATCGCTAACTGTAGTCGGAGGCGGTGTGATAGCAGCGGAGTATGCATCAATATTTTCCCTACTTGGAGTAAAGGTAACGATGTTCGATAGAACACCACGTCCATTGATGTTCATGGATCCGGAACTCACGAACAAATTCCTTGATAATTTTTCCCGAAATGGAGGGACATACATCCCCAACACTAGGCACAAGGAAATCAAATGGAACGGGGTCTCTCAGGTTAGAACAATTTTAGAGAGTGGCGAAGAGATAGTAAGCGACAAGATGCTCGTCGCCCAAGGTAGAGTAGCCAACACCGAAAACCTCGGATTGGATAAGCTAAATATCGAGCTAGGCCGTAACAACACAATCCCAGTTAACGATCATTACCAAACTGTAGTTCCTAATATTTATGCGATCGGAGATGTAATCGGGCCGCCGTCACTTGCATCCGTATCAATGGAGCAAGGACGCCGAGCAATCTCGAATGCACTCGGACAAAAATTTGAAAACGCAATTAATATGGTTCCAATTGGAATCTATGCAGTACCTGAGCTTGCCAGTATCGGGCTCTCCGAAGAGCAAGCTCGCAAGGAATACGGAAACGATATCATAATCGGACGTGCTACTTTCGAAGAGGTAGCCAGAGGTCAAATCGCTGGCATTCAAGATGGCATGCTAAAGATGATTTCTGACCCAGACGGAAAAAAAATTCTCGGCGTACACATCATCGCTGAAGGAGCGACTGACCTGATTCATGCGGGCGAACTGGCAATACTCAATGGAAACGAAGTAAGTGTGTTCCTAGAGAATATAATGAACTTCCCGACACTTGGCGAAGCCTATCGTATCGCCGGACTAAACATCATGAAGAAAAAAAATGATCGGGCTGCCAAGAAACCAGAAAACCGCATTCAAAACCTGATTAGCGAAGCGGAGCTCAATTAAGTAAAATACGCACTTTCTTCACTTTGAAGAAGTCAATTACCTCAGTTAGTTGACTTCTTTGTCTTTAGCTCCAAACACAATTCTTCCATGGAGTTTAACGATATCAAAAAGCCTCGTGTTTCCATTGTCTACTGCAAGCAATGCCGCTGGCTTCTCAGGGCAGCGTGGCTTTGCCAAGAAATCCTCACTACATTCTCTGAAGAAATAGGAGAAGTAGCCTTACAACCTGGAACCGGAGGGGTTCTCGAAGTGCGTCTCAACGGAGAACTCATTTTTTCGAGAAAAGATGAAAGCCGATTTCCAGAAGCGAAGGAGATCAAGCAGCTCATCAGAGACAGAATCGCCCCAGAAAGAGACCTAGGACACAGCGATCGCTAGCCAGATGCTAGTAATTCTTCCCAAACGTCCTCTTTAAAACCGACGCTACCACGATTGCCCCAGAGAACGAAGGGGCGTTTAATCAAGTTCCCGTTTGAAGACAAAAGTTCGATTGCCTCTGCCTTTGTCATCTCACTCATCTTGTCCTTAAGACCCAAAGAGCGGTAATCTTGTCCAGATACGTTGAAGACCTTTCTCAGCTCTCCCGAGTATTGGTCTATCATAAACGACAATTCATCCTTCGTTGGCGGTGTTTCACGTATAGGAACCTCGCTAACCACGACCTTCTTGGAATCAAACCACTTAGTTGCTTTTCTACAGCTCCCGCATCCTTGATATGAATACATTTTAATCATTGTGCTCATAATTTCCTCACTAAGGAAAAACAATCCGCTTCTGATGTCAATTACTACCTTAACTAGGTACTAGACACTTGATAAAACTAGCATCTCATCGCCATTTAAATACTCGTATTCGCTAATTTATGACAATAAATCAAACAACCCCCTTTCATCAAACCATTTTCGAGCCAATTCTCATTCCCTTCTTCCAGTAAGGGAATCTTCTTAGAGGATAGTCCATATGAACAATTATCAGAAGTAATTTGATCCGTTAAACCACTGATATTCAACTATATTAGTAGAATTTATTCTCGTCGCATCTTGACAACTACACAATTAATTGGCGCCTTCATTTTCATTCTTCCGAGAAGGATGTAATAACGCTACCCATTAATTTTGCAACACCCTAGTATAGAAGTGGCAATCACACAAAAATCAGCGATAGGCAGTTCTCCAGGAAAATTAAATTTCCTCGGAGGGCTTGTAACTTTCGAAGGATCACACGCCTTACACGCGCAAACCGAATCAAAAACAACTGTACTCGCCACAGTCAGTTCTTCAACTACTCTTGAGCTAAGCAACGCGCACAAAGGAAAATTTAGCACAGATATAGATTCCCTTTCCGAGCTTTGCCGTAGCCATGCGTCACCCGAAGCATTTCGAATGTGGCTAGAGCAAAAACAAGCTCCAGATTGGACTCATTTTTCAATCGGAGCTCTATACACGGTAAGTCAAAAGTTTCAGTGGTTTCCAGACAGTGGAATCTCCTTCGCAATATCAACCGATATTCCAATCGATATCGGATTTAACTACAGCGTATCTGTAGAGATTGCTACACTACGAGCCCTCGAGAAACTTTCCAGCAACTACTTCATGGAACAAGAGCTAGCAAAAGCTTCCCATGAAATTGAGCTAGAGCTTCTAGATCGGCCCTGCCCTATAGAAACTCCCCTTACCTGCGCCTACGGCAAACCTGGCTCGATTCTTCCACTAGAAGGAAAATATTCAAAAATTCGAACCGCGATCGATTTGCCCAAAGGCATAATTCTCGCAGCCTGCACTCTAAGCGCAGCCAATGAGGTGCAATTGAAGAAATTGTGCGTAGCAGCCGACATGGGCATGGCGATCTATGAGAAGTCGGCTAACCATGAGACCGAATACAATTCGAAAATTTCAACTTCTTTGTTCTCACGAACAATCGCCGAGTACCTTCCAGAAGAAATTTCCGGCTCCGACTTTAAAGATCGCTACGGCGAATTTCAACAGGCGCACATCAAGCTAGATCCTAATACAGTTTATCCAGTTAAGGCTGCTACTAAGTTCGCTATTCAAGAAAACGACCACAGTCGGCTTTCAATGCATATGCTATCAAATATGATTCATAATGCGAAACGAAAATCCATCGAGCTTGTAGGTGAACTTATGCTACAAAGCTATGAGCAGAGTAAAACATTAGGTTTCACCTCTGAGAGTACCGATAATGCCATCGAGATTTTGACTCAAATAGGTGCAAGCAAAGGAGTCTACGGAGCACGTATCAATCACGGATTTGCCAAGAGCAGTCTCGTGATATTACTAGAGAGAAGTTCGCTAAAGATTGTAAGAAATTCCCTTAACCAAGGCAGTGAGCTTGATGTCGGAGAGCCGGTATTGGTGATTCAATAGCTATTGGTCAGCCAAACTTTGCAGCCAACGGTTCCAAAACACCGGAGGATCAGCTTTCACCTCCAGATTTCCATCACCATTTGGATGTGGAAATTGAATGCTTCGAGCATGCAAAGCCATTGAAGTCTCAGCTGGGTTAGAGTTGTACAAATCATCGCCCAAGATTGGGCGCCCCCCTTCCAAACAATGAAGACGTATTTGGTGTGTCCTTCCCGTCTTCGGCAAACACTGAAGCCACGTCAAACCGCCAAAGCGCTTTAGCACACGAAAAGTGGTTATAGACAGCTTCCCTTTTGCGGGCTCGACATTACCAAATTTTCCTTCTCCTAACGCTCCGATATAAGTTTCTATCTTATTCAAGCCACGGTCCCAATCCCCTTCTACAATAGCCCAATACTCCTTGCGAATTCGCTTATGCTGAAAAAGCTGAGAAACCTTTTTGTTAAACCGAGCGGTTTTACCCATAAGCAAACATCCGGAGGTACTTCGATCAATTCGATGATACGCGATCGCCCGTTTCCCCAAGTAAGAACTTACCTTATCCAACATCGAAGCCTCACCTCCACCACTTGATTCACTTAACACGCCAGCTGGCTTGTTGACAACCATAAGGTCCGAATCTTCAAATAGGATTTCAATATCAGGCAAAGATGTCATCGATGAAAGAATACAGTCAATATCAGCAATCAAGCTGAAAGAACCTTCGTACACTCTCTATAATTCAAAGACACACAATGAAGAAAATCGAAATTTACTCAGCCGACACCTGCCCATACTGCCAACAAGCGAAGCAACTCCTTGACCGAGAAAACATCCCATATGATGAAATCAAAATTCAAATGGTTGGAGGCAGAAAAATCGAAGACGCTAATTTCAAGAAAATGAAACAACGCGCTCTCGGACAAACCACTGTTCCCCAAATCATCATCGACAACGAATATTACGGAGACGACGATACCCTAGTAGCAGACATTAAGAAAAATCGCTTCCACGAGCGGATACGATGAGAGCCAGTACCAATTCCTCGATACGAATTTGCGCTCATTGAACGCTTGCGCATTAGTTACTCTGGGCATACTTTAACTGGAAGAAGCGATGAATTCCAGAACCACCCGACAAATCATTGCAGAGAGCAACCCATCGCTCCTCACAATCGAAAAACACTTGTCTGAGCAAAAAGCGAAATTGAAGCAAATTCAATCAAGGCTAGGCACAGCAAACGAGCAGGCGGAAGACATGCAAAGAGCCAACGATCTCGCTCACGACGTGATTAACATAACACTAATGCGGAACCTTAAACTCGCCTGAGAATCTAAGCTTAAGTTCACCTTCTCCCTCAAGTGTTCTGAAATAGTCCGATCAAATACTATCACCCTCTTGTTAAGAGCATGTTACACTGAGTAATCCTTAGAAATAAATTTTGATAAACTTAAAACTTTGGCTGGATATTAAGCAAATCAGCAGGCATTAACACTGCCCCTCTAATAATAACCTCCACATGAAACCACTCAATTCCAGTCATCTGCGCTCTTTTCACCCCCTTTTGGGAGTGGGAGAATTGATAGCGTTCGACTTGGAAACAACGGGACTCAGGTACAAGCAAGAGGAAATCACGCAAATCGCCGGCGTGAAAATGGGAGGTATGCGAATGGAACACCTCGAAGTCTTCGAAACCTACGTCAATCCAGGCAAACCTATCCCACCGGAAATCCAAGACCTGACCCAAGTACGCGACCACCACGTGCAGGATGCTCCGAAACCCTTCGAAGCGCTAAAGTCTTTTTCAAAGTTCGTGAGCAATCACGCTACCCTTTTCGGGCACGACATCTACCGGTTTGACTTCAATTTCATACGTAAAACGATGAAAGCGTCCAACGACCCCGGACGCTTAGTACGCTTTGTAGACACGATGGACGTCTTTGAAGTTCTCTGGCCAGACTTCTCGCGCTTGAGAAACACGCTAGATGATATCGCAGAGCGCTTATCGGCAGGGTTGTCCTCGATTCGTCGCCACGATGCTAAAGGTGATGCAGTTTTGCTATCGCATATTTTCCAACGCATCCAAGACCACCCAGACCTCGAACGTATCTGCTCTCGCGTTCCCGTACACGAGGATTACTTGCCCTCCATCTCAGCTTTGCCAGACGTAGAGACGAGCAACGCCAACCGAACTTCTTGGACCGCAAGCTTTTCGATAAGCGACAAGCCTGAGTCTGAGTCAATCGACGACATTTAATCGTTGAGAGACTTGATTCCAACTGCCTGAATCCACGCCTATGAGTTCATCGGCCGAGATCCTTGCAGCAGCCCAGATTCTCCGGGACAAAGTCAACCGCCTCTCCTTTGACACTCCCGTTACGCATGTCTACAACCCATTAAACTATGCTTGGGCCCCGCATAAGGAATACATCGAGCGATACGGTAATTCTCAAAAAGACGTCCTATTTCTAGGAATGAACCCAGGCCCTTGGGGCATGACTCAAACTGGAGTACCTTTTGGCGAAATCGACGCGGTAAAAAACTGGATGGGTATTCAAGCTCCAGTCGCGAGGCCGGAATCGGAACACCCCAAAAGGCCAGTTACCGGCTTCGACTGCGAAAAATCAGAGGTTTCCGGACGCAGGCTCTGGGGGCTCTTCAGAGAACAATTTACTTCGCCAGACGCGTTTTTCGAAAAGCATTACGTTGTTAGCTTTTGCCCGCTCGTGTTCTTAGAAGAGAGCTCTCGCAACAGAACACCCGACAAATTGCCCGTTTCAGAGTCAAAACCTCTCTTCGAAGCCTGCATAAAACATCTTCAAGCTAACATTGAAGCGCTACGGCCCAAATGGTTGGTAGGCATTGGCGGCTTTGCTCAGAAAATGATCAAAGACACCTGCCCAGATTCATCTATCCAACAAGGAAAAATCCTTCATCCCTCTCCCGCTAGCCCAGCGGCCAACAAGGGTTGGTCAGAAGCCGCTATGAAGCAACTTAAGGAGCAAGGCATTTGGGCCTAGAAACGGCTAAGGCTACTTGCTCCAATCGATAGAGTCGAAATTACCTCTGAACTTATCCGAAAAAATATTTCTTGGAGCATCGCCCTTGCCGTTCTTTCCTGCAGAGGCAGCTGGTTTCTTTGATTCGGTTACCTTCTTTGTAGAAGTTTTGGATGCGTTTTTCTTATTTTCAGCCATAGAGCAATATAGTTGTTCTAGCCTCTTAAAAAAATCTCCCCCAATTCATGTCAAATAAAATGAGTCCTTAACATCAGAGGGAAAATCGCCACAACACACTCTTATTACCTAAAGACTTTTCCCTCAACTTGAAACCAAATCCCAAAGTTTCGCGTACTAACTTACTAAACCACAACAAAAAGTATCATGAACGCATTTATAAAGAATTTGAAAATTCTCTGTTTCATCATCGCTGGGACAAGCTCATTCCTAAAAGCAGATGTATCCATTGAATTCATCGACATAGAAAATTACAGAGACATAGAGTCTGGCATAATCACCACAGACAATGAACGCGAAGTCATCATGGACGCGATAACAAAGACGTTCCAAAAGACAGCCAAAAAGTATTTACCAGAAGGATACAACCTTTCTGTATCCATAAATGACATAGATTTAGCTGGCGACGTAGAATTAGCAGCTATGCGAGGAAGAGATTACCGAATCCTCACCGACATCTACCCTCCAAGAATAAAATTTCATTACGAAATCCGAGATAATAGTGATGCCATCGTGTTGGACTCAGACGCCTATCTGAAAGACTTGGCATACATGACCTCCATCCCATTCATAATGAGAGATGAGCCCGCAATATTTGTTTCTCAGCTAGTCAAAAACTGGGGAAGGCGCACCCTACGCTCCCTAGAAGGCTAGCTACGGAGATGGATAAAACCCTAGGAAGCCTGTCGACCTCGTCGGCAGGTTTTTCCATTTTGCAAACCTTCGCATGCAGAAATCGCCACTAAGCGTTATAGTACATAACACTCACTCGACAGCTATGAAAAAACTCATCACTATTCTCGTTCTAGCCGCCACCCCATTTTTAGCTCACACGCTTATGTCAGAACAACCAAAAGTTAATTCCAGTGAAGAGCCACCTTGCGAAGACAACGCTTGCTCATTGCCGTCTGCGGATGGACTCGCCGAAGAGATATCCTCAAAAATCGACGCCAACCGCAGTGAAGCAGAGTGGAAAAAAATCCTCACACCCGAACAATACCGCGTTCTCCGACAACATGGAACAGAACGGCCTTTTAAAAACGAATACTGGAATAACAAAAAAGAAGGTGACTACCACTGCGCAGGTTGCGGCGCTTCACTCTTCGAAAGCTCAGCTAAATACAATTCTGGCACAGGGTGGCCAAGTTTCTACGATGCAGCCGATATATCAAACATCGGCAAAACAGTAGACAAAAGCCATGGAATGGTTCGCACCGAAGTTCATTGTGCCAAATGCGGTGGACACTTAGGGCATATTTTTCCGGACGGGCCCAAACCAACTGGACTTCGCTACTGCATCAATTCCGCATCTCTTAGGTTCGAGGAAAAAGGCGAGAATTAAAAATTTAGAGACAAGCCCCCCCCCAAGCTTGTCTTTTTTTACTCACTTATCGCTGGACTCCGCAATGTCGAGCTCAAGAGTAGAGTCATGCCTTCACTTCAAGAACTACTGATCGAAAACCAACCGACCACGTCGGGAATCCACGAAGCCATGGCTCAGCACGCGGAACAAGTTTTCGAAGAGCTTCACGGCGTTCTGCCAATTTTTCTCGGCAAACGAAAAACTAGCGGGTTCATTAACCTCAGTATTCCTACAAAGGCGTTGCAAAATCGCGATATACTCCTCGCTACCCTCTCCAATCTTATCAAAACATACAACTTGAGCGTTGCCTCATTCGTATCCACAATAAGAGCGCAATTTCCAGGAAGCGAAGAGCCGCAACTAGCTGCTATTCTAATCACCGCAGATTCTTCTAACGCAGTTTTTCAACTACCTTGGGAATTACAATTCGATGCCACTTCCAACCTCTCCGCATTCAAACGCACTCACGCAGAAGGATTTACAATCGACGAAGCGACTTGGAAAGAAATGTTCCAAGAGACAAAGAACTTGGCCGACAAAGCGGAAGCCTATGGAAACCTCGTCGAAGTATTCGGAGGAGAGGACCAACTCCCGCGCCCTTAACGATGCCTTACTACCAGCTTAGCGATTCGGATACTCGGTTTCCTGATCCGCAACTGGCAGAAAGCGATGGACTCATCGCAGTCGGGGGAGATCTCAATCCAGAGCGCCTAATCAACGCCTATGCGTCCGGTATATTCCCTTGGTATTCAGAAGATCAACCAATTCTTTGGTTCTCCCCTAATCCCAGACTCATACTTTATCCGCAGAAATTTAAGCTCTCTGATAGCCTCCGACGCATCGTCAAATCGAAGAAATTTTCCATAAAAATGGATACACGTTTCGAGGAAGTTATCCGCTCCTGCTCCAAAGCGCCTAGACCAGACCAAGATGGTACTTGGATAACTGAAGACATGGTTCAAGCCTACATCAAACTCCACAAAATGGGTATCGCTCACTCCTTCGAAGCATATCAAAAAGACAGTCTAGTCGGTGGGCTTTATGGAATTTCCCTTGGCAATGCGTTTTTTGGGGAATCTATGTTTCACTCCGTAGCCAACGCGTCCAAAGTCGCCTTTCACGCTCTGGTTACATTTTGTAATCAAAACAACTTCTCATTCATCGATGCTCAAGTCCCAACCGAACATTTAAAATCACTCGGAGCGGAAGAAGTATCCAGGGAACTGTTTCTCGAATTGCTCGACCAGTGCCTCGGCAACAAAACGAAACAAGGCTCATGGAGCCATTCTGCTATAGAGACTTAATTAAATCGACGATCTGTTGCCCATGATTTGGCGAGTCCACCTTTTCGATGTCCGCCAATAACTTCCCCGACTCATCGATCAAGTAAGCCGATCGCGTTGGACCAACAAAGGTTTTTCCATACATCTTCTTTTCAACCAAAGAGCCAACTGCTGTCGCAAAACCATATTCTGGGTCTGAAACAAAAACGAAGTTTGCCCCTTGCTTCTCCGCATAACGACAATGAGAACCGACTGTATCTTTGCTCACGACTACGATTTTTACCCCAAAATCCGAGATCTTGTCTGCATGCGCTACAAGGCTTGCGACCTGTAAGTCACAACTCTTTGTATTATTTTTCATGTACACTGAGACAATCGTCCGCGCATCTATCAATTCTGAAAAAAGAAGCTCTCGCTTCTCTCCGTCAACAGCCGCTTTAACCGTAAAATCTAGATTTAGTTTTTCACCTATTTTTGCCATCGTTTCTCCAAAAAATAGGCACCAACTAAACTGAACAACATAAATTTGTCTCTTACAATTAAGCCAAGGTAATCAGACTCCTCAGAACCATCACCCCCAAAGCAACCGCAATCTATCTCCAAGCCTCGCATATATGCTTGAAAAATCATTACTAGAAACACGACCAATAGAGCGGTTAGTATAAAGGAACCACCGGAGCGAGTCCGCTTCAACAACACGCCCAATCCTGCAATCACCTCCAAAGGAGCGACCCAACTGGCGATGATAACCGACTGTCCAAAATCAAAAACGCCATAGGTCAGAATCGACGAGACAAAGCCTTCAAGATCCATGAGCTTGAGAGTCCCAGCATAAACAAATGCGATCCCCACCCACGCATTCAGGAGCCAGATAATTACCTGTTTTGTAGTACGTCCCATCCGCCCTCCAACACAAATACCTCTTCAAATCCCAGTTCTTCTCGAAGGCGGGACGCTACATGATGCGATCGCAAGCAAGCTTCGCTAGAGCAGTAAACCATAATCGCCTGATCAGGTAGCCATTGATCCAGCAAACTCATAAATCCTTCTTCCCACGATTCCTCGTTGAGAAGTATTGCCCCTTCGTAATGCCCTTCAGCGTAAACCTCGTCTAATCGAGCATCAATCCAAAGATAAGTATCCAATGAATCGATATCTTCTAAGCTCACTAGCAAAGAATCATCCAAGCCCTTCTCTGCCATCGGATTCACAGCAAATACTATCCACCCAGCAACGAAGCTGATTAAACAATAAATCAAAAGCTGTTTTCCTAGGGCTCTCATAAAAACGCCCTAGCTAAGAACACGAAGAAACCAGAGTCAACAAAAGGAACCGCTTAAGCAGACAATGCTGGGTAACGGGAATGTACTTCTTCGAGAGACTTTTGGAAATCTGATTTAGCCGTAGCCAACAACGAATTAAACGTATCCAACGCGAGGTCAGCGATCCCATTTTCGATAGACGCCAATGAAGTGGCCACCCCATTGAAACCAAAGTTTGCGCACGACCCTTTCACTTTATGAGCCAATTTAGCGACCAATTCCCTACTCGATTCGAAATCTTCAGCTGAAATTTGTGTGAAGTGATCATTCGCATCTTCAACAAATTCCTGGAACAACTCAGCCATATCCTCATCAAAATCGTCCTCATCTCCAAAAACCATTTCTAATTGTTCCCAATCAATTAATTCCGAGTCACTCATAATTTAAATCTATTAGTAAATATATTTACGTGCTGAATTCTAAAATAATAGCGGATCATGCACCACAATAATAAATCAGACAACGCACTTTCTTCTCAATTGGTTACACATCAATTTTCGCGAATTTGCCTTGAACCATACCCCAAGTCTTTTGCGAGTCGAGGGTTCTTGGCAACAACTTCTTTCGTCGCTTGGCCTGACTTACCATCACCTTCAGGAATAACTCCAACAAGACCTTTCGCCTTGTTAAAATTGATACGGAGCTTCTCCGCCACTCGTATATATTCTTCCTTCGAGAGATGGAGCAACGCTATCAGCAAAGGATCTGGACCTGGAACAGAGGTCCCTTCGCCGTTTTCATTAATCACCGTTCCAATCATCCGTTTAGCAAACGACATCAAACACGCCATACGTTCATGCTTACCCGCTTCGCTAGGATCAAACTGGCATCTCACCGGGACTACAATATCGTCTGAGAATCCCCATCGATGCATTACCGATGCTCCTACTTTCGCATGATCAACACCGAACACCTGAAGCTCTTCCTTCGCGATAGCAATGTCTTCTGGAAGCTGATTCTTAAGTCCAACATTTGGAATTGAACCAATTTCATTTTCAATAAAGATCATTCCAATACCGTGCAACAATCCGGCAGTATACGCGATCGCTGGGTCCTCGCCATACTTTCGAGCAAGACGTTCCATTGCAAGAGCGCACGCTACTGAACGCGCCCAAAATTCGCCCGCTCCAATACCATAAGTAGGTAGGCTCTTAGCCAATACATCCGTAAAGGCTAACATCGTGCAAATCTGATACACGTCGCTGAACCCCAAATGCATGATGCCGTCATCGATGGAATCGATATGGTAACCGGGATTAAAATACGCGCTATTCGCCGTCTTCAAAACCATTGCGCTCAACGCTGGTTCCAATCGGATCATGTCACGAATCTCATCGGGGTTCGTATTGCAATCAGAAATCATCTGCTGAAGCTTCGGCAATACCTGTGGTGAAACTGCTAACTCAACAGCATCTATGTCTAAATTTTCTAATTCGATTGCATGGGTAATCATAGCGGAACTTTTGCTATGGGCAATCGACAGACACTCCCCATTTATTAAGCGAAATAGACAATATTTCATCCAAAACGGTAAAATCCCTAGTCTCCACTACGCGCCTATTCACCCTTTTCATTATTCAATTCCCATCACGAGCCGGTGAGTAATTCTCCTCATTTTTACGTCTTTGTGACTTAAGGTTCCTTAGAGCTAATCCGTTCATTAATGTATGAAAATAGAAATAGCTTTGGACGAAGATGAATGGTCACTTTTAAACGCAGCCGCTGACAGCGTTTGCTCAAGCCCAGAAGAACTCGCTCGCCTCTCACTTATGCAACGCTGTATGGTAATGTCAGAAGACGAAGACGTTTGTGAGAACACTCGACGCATGATCGGTCTGGTTCCTCTCGAGGATAATTAATCCCGATCAATTCCGTCCCTAGTATTGATTTAAGTCCTCAAAGCTGAGAGCTTTGCAGGCAATGGTCGATACGCTCAGTAAAGAACATCGCTCATGGCTAATGAGTCGGGTAAAGGCTCGAGACACCAAGCCAGAAATTATAGTTCGTCGCATCCTTCATTCGCTTGGTTATCGTTTCACTATTAACGGTCCCAAGAACAAAAAATTCCCGGGTAAGCCGGATGTAGTCCTCCCTAAATACCAAAGTGTGCTATTCGTTCACGGCTGCTTTTGGCACCGGCATCAAAATTGCAAGCACGCCACTACCCCACAAAACAATCGCGATTACTGGACTAAGAAATTTTCCCGTAACGTAGAGCGTGACCGCGAAAACGAAAGTAAACTCACCAGTCTCGGCTGGAAAGTCCTGACGATCTGGGAATGCCAGTTAAAAGACTTAGACGCAGTCGTCGCGAGCCTCATCGCTGAACTGCCCCGCTCCTCCACGTATCAATTACCTTCCGACTTAGAGGACCAAACACTAGCTGCAGAAACCGCCGCCCGATACGGCAAACACAGCTAGGTCGAGCATAGCCACGTCGCCAAGCGAATTCGAGAACGACTGCCTTCACTATTGCCAATGCCCAACGGCTAACAATAGTTGCACCCTCAAATGCAAAGCAAAGACAATATATTTGCTCACATTCCCGTCAGTCGCCAAATGGTAATAATGACGGCCTTCTTCCTACCCATCATATTTTGGAAGCGATTTGAGACAGGCCTCACCACAGGCCAAATAGTGTTTTTCTACTGTGCCTTCGTCTTCACATTCTTCCAAGTCCTCAAGCGCAGCATCGCAGTACGCCAATGGGTCCTGAAAGAGGAAATTGCTCAGAATCGGATAAACGAAATGCTACACATCCCCATCGTCGTTTGGCGAGTCATGCTAATCTTTGGATTCGCCTACATGCTAAGCGAGCAATATTTCTAGCCAGGATCACGGACGACGCACATCAGGCTCATACTCTGCCTTTATGCTGTTATCATCGTTCACCATCACAAGCTTAGGCTTGAAGCCATCGATATCCGAATCTTCTACATCGGTATAACTCGCAATAATGACCAAATCTCCGATATCGACCAAGTGGGCGGCTGCCCCATTTAGGCATATCTCACCGTCCTTGCCCCAAATCACATAAGTGTGCAAACGATTGCCATTCGTGCAGTCATAGACATCCACTTTTTCAAACTCTACCAGATCCGCAGCTGCGCAAAGTTTTGGATCGATACTAATCGATCCTTCGTACTCGAGATTCGCATCCGTGACCGTTGCCCGGTGGATCTTAGACTTTAACATCGTACGTTTCATAATCTTTAAATTCTTAGTCTGCGTATTCTTTCGCTTGGTTGGAAATCGGATTCATTGCAAGCACTACGTTAATTCCCTGCAGCACCAAATCTGGAACAATCACATCGAACAATCCAGAGTTCCGGTAGAGTTGAGACATCCCTCCAGTCGCTATTACCAAACAGTTTTTGTCGCCAAATGCTTCATCTCGAATCCGGCCAACGAGCTCTTTTATCAGCCCCAAATAACCGAAATACAAACCACCCTGGATACACTCGATCGTTGATTTGCCCAACGCCCTTTTCGAATTGGTTATCTCAACAAACGGCAATTTAGCGGTTTTCGATCCCAATGCTTCCATTGAAAGACCCATGCCCGCGCAAATGGAACCACCCAAATACTCCTTGTCCGCACTCACTGCATCGAAGGTAATCGCAGTCCCAAAATCAACAATCAAAGCATCGCGATCGGGATAAAGCTCACTTGTTGCGATAGCATTCGCAATCCGATCCGCTCCTACCTCTAGAGGATTCTTCGTCTTGATCTTAAGTTTCGTTTTCACCCCTGCTTCCAAGAGCAACGGCTCAACTCCAAAGTAAATTCGCGATGCGTTTTTTAACGAATACACCAAATCTGGTACCACACAGCACATCCCAATTCGCGTAATTGATTTAGGATCAATCCCCATTTCCTTCAAAACCGAGACTAAGAACAAGCCCAATTCATCCCGAGACGTTCGAGGCGATGTCTCTTTGCGAAATTGAGTAATCATTTCGCCATTGGAGTAGACTCCGCCATGCATCTGGGAATTGCCAATATCAATACATAAATTTACTTCATCACTCATATCATTTGATCTCCATTCGAGTGCTCAATATTTGGAGACAATCGCTATATCGACATTATCGATTAAACGAATCCCCTCCAAGTTAACTGCTCCTAACCGACGACCATCGTGGTCCTCTACATACTCAACATCGAACCCCGATTGGACTAATTTCGCCTTAGCCTCCTCCGGTGAATCCGCTTCGCACATAGCTTTATTAAAAACGGCGGCCTTTGCTAAACCAGCATCAGACAAACGTCGATTTCGCGAGCTCAAAGCAAGTCCACTTTCCTCGCGTACAGTTGGACAAGAAACTACTTCGAGTGGTAAAAACAAGGCATCGACCATGCCTTTAACTAAATGGAGTTGCTGATAATCCTTCTCTCCAAAATACGCTTTTGTCGGAGTAACAATATTGAACAATTTCAACACTACCGTCAAAACGCCATCAAAATGGCCGGGACGCTTCGCTCCCTCCATTATACTCGCTAATCTATTTTCCGAAACACGGTACGCATAGTCATCTGGATACATGCTATCAAATTCCGGAGCAAAAATCGCATCAACTCCCATATTCTCGAGAGCAGCAACATCTTCCTCAAAGATCGCTGGATACTTCTCCAAGTCCGCTGGATTATTAAATTGCACACGGTTGAGAAAAATACTGACGACCGTAAATTCATTCTCCTCTAAGGATCGGGAAACTAAGGCAAAATGCCCGTCGTGTAACCCACCCAAGGTTGGGACAAGTCCCACAGACATTGTAGTTGGTATTTCGGCACGTCCTGAACGCCATTCTTCGATAGACTTATATACTTTCATCGCAACAATTTCTAGTCCCAGAATTCACCCTCAGCCGGAAAAACTCCATCGACCACGTCTTCGCAATAACTACTAACCGCTTTATCTACAACGCTCTCTAAGCGAGCGTAATGACGTACAAATTTTGGTTTAAAACTCGTATCCAATCCTAGCATATCATTCACCACTAATACCTGTCCAGAAGTGTCAGGACCACAACCAATTCCTATTGTCGGAATCGCTAATTCCTCAGTCACAGCCTTAGCCAAACCAGCGGGAATACATTCAAGCACAATAGAAAAACAACCCGCATCTTCCAATTCCTTGGCTTCAGCAATCAAACGTTCCGCTTCATGCTCACCTCTCCCCTGAAGTTTGTACCCTCCGAGTTCATTAACAGCCTGGGGCGTCAAACCAAGGTGACCCATAACCGGTACCCCTCCGTCCACAATATGCTCGATCAATTCCAAATTTCCCCGACAGCGTTCGAGCTTCACGGCATTGGCCCCAGCACGCATCAAGGTCGCCACCGCCTGAATCGAATTCTCCAATCCCTTCCGATAAGAAAGAAATGGCATATCCACCACTATTGGCTTCGTAGGAGCGCCTCGCCGAACCGCTGCAGTATGCGTTGCCAGCATCTCAACCGTCGCGTGAATCGTACTGTCGTACCCGTGCACCACCATCGCACAGGAATCTCCCACTAAAATACAATCGACACTCGTATTTTCGAGTATGCGAGCCGTTGCCGCATCATAACAAGTGAGCATCGAAATCTTACGCTCCGACGCCCTCCATTTTTGGAAATCTGGTATTGCTTTCATAATTCGGGTGCCTGTCAGTCGCGATCAGGATCCAAAAAACGTTAAATCTAATAATTGAAAATGTTGAATCGAATTGCCGGTCTCCGGTCGCAAAACTCAGAGCCGAACAAAGGCATGCAGACTCAATTCACGGAATTATTCAACCCTTATTCAGCGAATATGCCGCGTCTATCATTTGGGAAACAAAATCATATCCCCCTAAAATACTGATTTATATAAGCTTACGATCAGAATGATTGAGTAAGGCATATGGTTTCCATTCCCGTCATTAAATAATCAATAAATAACAAAATTGCCCAATATTGAGGTTGAAAAGGAAGCCCGCTAATCAAAAGGTGAAGCCCGATCTATCCTTATGGCGAACCTAATCGTACACGGTGGCAAACCACTCTCTGGAGTCATTACTCCTTCTGGAAACAAGAATTCAGCTCTCCCGATTCTTTGCGCAAGCTTGCTGGCCACGGAACCGGTCACCCTCACTAACGTTCCCTCCATCACGGACATAGAAAAGCTGGTCAAATTCTTCCGGGAAATCGGAGTCAAAATAGATTGGGACAGAGACTCGAAAACAATGCGCCTGGACGCCGCAGAAATCGCGACGGATCTCAGCGAAGTTACGTTGCCTCAAGGGATGCGCTCCTCAGTGTTACTCTTTGCCCCACTCCTCCACCGGTTTAAGAAAATCCGTCTAGACACCAACCCCAAAGGGTGTTCGCTCGGTATTCGAGAACTGGATCCACATTTCGAAATCCTCTCCACCCTCGGTACCACCATAGATCGTACTGCTGGACTTGAGCTCTCCATCAACGAGCGATTCCAAGGAGCGAGCTACTGGGCGGACTACATGTCCGTCACTACCACCGAAAATTTCGTCATGGCTGCGTCCATGGCTAATGGCTCGTCCACCTTGACCAACGCAGCCAGCGAACCGCACGTGCAAGATGTTTGTCGATTCCTCGTTTCTCTTGGAGCCAAAATCGAAGGCATCGGCACCAGCATCCTCACAGTCACCGGAGTTCCAGAACTAGGCGGCTGCGAAGCAAAAATTTCGTCCGACCACCACGAGGTCGCCACATTCTTGGCAATCGGAGCAATTACAGGAGGTGAAGTGCGAGTCGAACATTCCGAGCCCCAACACTTCGACTTAATCAACCGCTCATTCGGTAAATTTGGCATACAAATAGATGTGGAAGGCGAAACTGCTATCTGTCGCAGTAACCAATCGCTAGAAATCCAGCAACCTTACACCTCTAATCTCCTACCGAAAATCGAAGCAGCTCCCTGGCCATACTTCCCAGTCGATCTTCTCCCCCCAATGATCGCATTAGCCACTCAAGCCAAGGGTGTCATGCATTTTTGGAACAAAGTATACGAAGGCGGATTCGCCTGGCTTCCAGAACTCGTAAAATTCGGAGCCCACGCCGTTGTGAGCGACCCACATCGCATTATAGTATTCGGCAAGCGCCCTATGCATCCGGCGACTGTCGAAGCTCCGTATATCATTCGAGCCGCCGTCGCCCTCTACATGACGGCAGCGAGCATCGAAGGACGCAGCATCGTTAAAAACGCAGACCCAATCAGGCGGGCCCACCCACACTTCGCAGAAAACCTGCGTAAACTCGGGGCCGACATCGAGTGGGACGAATAGCCAGACGATGGCAATTCAACTTCAAGAATTTGCCAAGCAAGTGCTTTACGGCACTACACTTGAGGAAAAGCTAAGCTTCCCGCGCGATGAGATTATCGATACAGTTCCGGGAAACGCAATAAAGACGCCGCCCTCGCTTTCTCGACCCGCTCACCTGAAATTACGCGAAGACGGCATTAAAGCAAGTCACCCAAGCGCCGCCAAGCTCATTGATGAAAAAGAACGAGGTAGGCTCCTCCACTTCTTTGGCAATCACGAACTTCTCGCAACTGAGTTGATGGCCCTCGTCCTTCTCAAATTTCCAGACGCTCCTGCTAGTTTTCGCAAAGGTGTTTTGGATACACTCAAAGAAGAGCAAATTCACACTCAAATGTATATCCACCGCATGAAGCAATGCGGTGTAGAGTTTGGCGAACTCCCTCTCACAGATTATTTCTGGAAAAGCGTCTCATCAATGGAAGATCCTTTGGATTACGTTACTCGCCTTTCCCTTACCTTCGAACAAGCCAATCTCGATTATTCTCGTGAATACAAAAAACACTTTCAAAATGTCGGCGACACCGCCACCGCAAGTATTCTCGATAAAATCTATCGCGACGAAATCGATCACGTGGGCTTCGGCCTAAAATGGTTTCGCAAGTGGAAAGCCAATAATAAGACCGATTGGGAAGCTTTTAGTGAAAGACTCATATTTCCTCTCTCTCCGGCGAGAGCGAAAGGCAATCACTTCAACTCAGAAGGGCGCCGCAAGACCGGGCTCGATGATAGTTTTATCAACAACCTCGAGCTTTTCTCAAAATCTCGCGGACGCACACCTAATGTTTTTTGGTTCAATCCAGACTCTGAAAGATTCGCTGCGCAAAACTCAAGCGATGACTTCCAATGGGGTTCGTCGAAATTGCAAAACGATCTCGAATTCTTACCTGCATTCCTTTCCCGCAAAGACGACGTCATCATTCTACGTCAAAAACCATCCACTGCATTCCTCAAACAATTACAAGACATAGGGTTCGAGCTTCCAGAAATCCTCCTCCCTAGCACACCTACCGAAGCACCAAGCATCAATCGGAAAGTCAACGAACTCCGCCCATGGGCATGGACCCCAGAAAGCATTTCTTTCCTCGGAGGGAACTTTCAGAGGGCCTCTCGTATCCCCAGCAAAGATACACTTTGGAACAATACAGTACAACAAATTCATTCAAAGGCATGGAGCTCGCATTTCGCCAAAATCTTAGTCGTTGAATCGGCAGATACAGATTGGTTAGCGCCCGCCAATACCTACGGCATCGAAGTGCGTTCTTTGGGAAAGATCGTCGACCTCAGAGCTTACTTCCAATCGGAAGGCTACACCAACATCGTCTGCAAAGCCCCCTTTGGTACCGCTGCAAACGGAAATCGCTGCCTCCTCGAAGGTGAATCGATTAGCCAGAGCCTCGAAGCCTGGATCACAAAAAATCTTGAAACCCAAAAATCTCTCATTGTCGAACCCTGGCTTGATCGAGTCTTCGATTTTTCGATACAATTCGAAGCCAAATCGAACGGACTAAAAACAGTCGCCTACACGCGACTCATCAACAACCACCGAGGCCAATTCCGCGGCATCCTCGCAAATGGGTTTACCAAAGATATCGATTCGGAAATAGCCCGGTTCCTTATGAGTCCACTAAATGGCAAAGCCCGGATCTACAACTGGGTCGACAAAACCCTAAAGCCCGCTCTCAACAGCGCCCTGCAAAACATTAACTTCACAGGACCACTTGGCATCGATGCCTTTGTTTACCGCGACTCCAAAGGTCGGTTGAAACTAAAACCACTCGTCGAACTCAACCCCCGATATACGATGGGCCGTCTGGCTCACGAACTTGCAGAAAAGACGGCACCCGGAGCCCTCGGCTTTTTCGAAATCATAAATCGCACACAATTGAAGAAATCCAACTCCAGTAACTTCGTCGACTTCGCCCAAAAAATTAAGGAAGAAAATCCGATCCTCCTCAAAGAGAACCCCACTGCACGAATCGCCCGAGGATCGTTCCCACTAAACGACCCTACCTCCGCAAAAAGCTTTCTAGCATTTTACCATGTCGGCAAAATGAGTGCTCACTCCGCCCTCAGATAAGCCTTCCCTCCGCCGATCACCCTACGCTGACAGCCACGCTAACAATGATTACGCAAAAGCACAGCGGCCGATTCGCATAATGAATCGTCAGATTCTTGCCTGACCCTATTTATGCAAAAAAATCATTTTTTAACAAAAATAGGTATTCACTTTTTTCGTTTCTAATTGCAGTCTAGTTCTCCTTTTTGTCATATACGCCCTTCCTAATAATTATAAATGAAGGATTGAGATTATGGTTTATGTAGTAATGGGCGTATGCGGTTGCGGAAAATCGACCATAGGAAAAATTTTGGCGGAGCGCATCGGGAATCCTTTCTTTGACGGCGATGATTTTCACACAGCGGAGAATATCGAAAAGATGTCGCGTGGACATTCGCTGACAGACGAAGACCGCAAACCTTGGCTTCAAACAATTGCAAAAAATATTCCAATTTGGAATAAAAAAGGGGGTGCGGTACTTGCCTGCTCGGCTTTGAAAGGGATATATCGGGATTGGCTTCTAGAGAACAATGATGGCGGCGTAAATTTCATCTATCTCAATGGCACCCGCGAATTGCTGATGAAACGACTTTCCCAACGAAAAGGTCATTTCATGAACCCAACGCTCCTTGATAGTCAGCTTAAGACTCAAGAAATTCCAGAAGATGCCATTAACGTTTCCATAGATATGGATCCAAATTCAATTGCCCAATCTATCTTGGATGAAATCAAGGTCTGCTAAGGATGTTCATTTTCGCCCAAAACCTGCTTTTTTTCGGGAGTGCTCAGATTCCCCCCACAACCAATGGGTAATCTCCGAACGATTGCAGCACTCTCACATGTGTAGCTCAGCCTAAGGCTAACAAATTACTACCCAATCAGAATTCCCGATACCCGCCTCATCCTTTAAATTAACAAAGGCTTTATAAATTTCCGTTGTACACGGGTAGATAAACAACCGTTCGAAAAGGTACAATCGATGGCGTGCCTTCATCAATTGAACTCACGCCAAGAGATTATGAGCGAAAACGCCTCCAACACCCTTTTCAGAAATCAACTTACATTATTCAGCTTCGCTTTCCTAGCTCTGGGCAGTGCAAACGCAGATGTTGATATCGATGGTAATAACCTGCGCGACGTATGGGAAATCTATTACGGGGCATCAGAATTGGAAGCACTTGGCGACGAAGACAACGACGGCATTAGCAATCAACGCGAGAGCCAAACAGGAACCGACCCCTTCGACAGCAACTCATATTTCAAACTTTCTCCACTTTCCTATAGCTCCGACGGGTCTTTCACCCTCAGGTGGTTTGGCGCTGATTATCAACATTACCTTCTCCAAACCCTTCAGGGTTCAGAATCCTGGTCTTCCTCTGAGTTTATAGGAGCAAATTCAACTTTCGAAACGCAAATAGAACCGAACGTCGGACCAAGCCTTGCCCGGGTCGTTATCCCAGATGACAGCGACTCCGACGGACTAAGCGATTACGAAGAGAGACTTCTTGGTTTCGACCCCAACGACGCTTATTCCGCTGGCGAAGTGGGCGATATGGCACAAGCCATCGCCATGCTAACCAATGGTGATCCCTTCACGATCGGAAACGCCTCCGTTGCTGGACAGCTCCCCAACCAAGTGCATGCCTCTCGATTTCTAGCTCAAGCCTCTCTTGGCGCCGACCTGGAAGAAATCAATCGAGTCACTGAAATCGGGATGAGCACTTGGATCGATGAGCAGTTTGACGAGGCACCAGGACTCGTCGAACCAGAGATAGATCAGCGTATCGCTGACGCGCTCAACACTTACCAACATCACCGTAGCGCCGCTTGGTGGAGACAAGTAATGACTTCTGGCGACCTCCTACGGCAACGCATTGCCCTCGCCCTCAGCGAAATTTATGTTGTATCAGATCAAGTGATATTCGACGAGGAAGGCATGGCGAACTATTACGATATGCTGCTGAACAATGCGTTCGGAAATTGGAGGAATCTCATCAAAGACGTAACCCTACATCCGACCATGGGTCGCTACCTCAGTCATTTCCAAAACCGTAAGGCGGATCCCAACATAAATAGATATCCAGATGAAAACTACGCTCGAGAAATCATGCAGCTCTTCAGCATAGGCCTGTTCGAATTAAACCAAGACGGCACTCAGATTCTAGACGACTTAGGGCAGCCAATCCCAGCCTACGACAATGGAGATATCACGACTATGGCCAGAGTCTTCACAGGACTTTCTAGCGGTGGACCTGAAGCGGACACCGATGAGCCTTGGGGATTTTTCTTCTCTCCTAACGATTCGGACGCACCCATGAAAATATGGGAAGGCGAACACGATACTGACGAGAAATTACTTTTAAACGGCA
The DNA here is from genome assembly GCA_022538095.1 of Puniceicoccaceae bacterium K14. Taxonomy (GTDB): domain Bacteria; phylum Verrucomicrobiota; class Verrucomicrobiia; order Opitutales; family Opitutaceae; genus JAKYXN01. The sequence goes on from JAKYXN010000032.1 coordinate 44,965, forward strand.
TCACACTCCCCTCATTCGAAGATGACCCAGAGCGCACAGCAATAGACGACATCGATGACACACTCGATATGTTGTTCAACCACCCAAACACCCCTCCGTTCGTATCACGACTTCTGATCCAACGCCTCGTCACTTCAAATCCTTCTCCCGAATACATTGGACGCGTATCCGCTGCTTTTATAAACAATGGCAACGGAACCCGTGGTGACATGAAAGCAGTCATCAAAGCGATCTTGCTCGATAACGAAGCGCGAAGCGACGCTGTATTAGCAGACTCACGAGCAGGCCGCCTTCGCGAACCATACTTGCGATGGATTCGCTTAGTTAAAACCTTCAATGCGTCTTCCGAGGATGGAACTTACAATATTGCAGATTGGAACACAGACCAATCAATGGGCCAAAAATGGATGAGATCCCCAAGCGTATTCAATTTTTTCAAACCAGATCACGCACCCAGTGGTTCCATTTCTAACGCAGGAATGGTGGCCCCCGAGTTCGAAATCCTTACCGCGACTACATCCATGGCGACGCAAAACCACTTTAATGGGGCGATTTCCTGGGGATTCGGCGGATTCGAAGACAATGCCAGCGATGGGCTTCATTTGAATACCGACGATCTCCTCGATCTTCTTGACGAACCCGAGGAGCTCGTCAATCGGCTCGACCTTCTACTCGCCTGTGGACAGCTCAGCCAAGAATCCAAAGATACAATTCTAGGAAGCATAGACGAAATGCCAAATTGGTTCTCCGATGAAAATCGAGTCAGTGCCGTCATGCGTCTCGTTATGTTTTCTCCTGATTTCTCAATTTATCAATAGACCCACAAGCAGCTATGAAACGACATACACCAAAACAATATTCTAGACGCCAATTCATCGGGCAAATGAGCTGCGCAGCAGTCGGTTCGACTGCACTCTACTCAACACTTTTAAACCTAGCCTTAACCAGTCGCGCATCCGCTCAAACACTACCAAGTGGCAATGATTATAAAGCGCTCGTTTGCCTTTTCTTAGCAGGGGGCAACGATTCCTACAACATGCTCGTCCCGCGAGAAAACAACGAATTTGCCTCCTACCAAACAACAAGAGCGGATCTCGCCCTCGACGCTGAAGACCTTCTCGATATAAATGATCCACGTAGCGGACGTAACTTCGGTATCCATAGTAGCCTCCCTCGTGTCCGCGACCTTTACAATTCCGGAGATCTCGCCTTCGTCGCCAATGTCGGGACACTCGTACAACCCACGACTCTCGACGACGTCAGAAACGAACGAGCCCCGCTTCCCCTCGGACTCTACTCTCACTCCGATCAACAAATGCATTGGCATTCCTCAACCCCTGACCAGAGAAGTTCGGTTGGTTGGCTCGGAAAAGCCGCAGACATTCTCCACTCCACTAATGAGAACGATCGTATTTCGATGAACATTTCACTTTCGGGATCAAATATCCTGCAAAGCGGGAACAATATCATTCCCTATTCATTGACTACTCGCGGCGCCATCACTCTCGACAACTACGATCAAGAATGGGCTCAGTTCTTTAGAGGTGCGGTCGACAGTTTACTAGACCAAGAATACCAAAGCTTACTCAAACAGAATTATGCCAAAGTTAATTCTGATGCGATCGACGCAGGCGCAGAGTTTAATTCCGCAATTGACGGTATCACACCTTTCACTACAGAATTCCCCGACACAAACCTGGGACAACGCTTGCGAATGATCGCTTCAAGTATCGCAGCACGCGGTCCCTTAGCTATGCGTAGGCAAAATTTCTTCGTTGAAAGCGATGGTTGGGATCATCACGACGAAGTCCTCAATAGCCAACAAGGTATGCTTGCCGAAGTCGACGAAGCAGTATCTGCTTTCTGGAGTGCAATCGAGGAGCTTGGACTGCAAAACGATGTCACACTATTCACTGCTTCCGACTTTGCTCGAACTCTCACCAGTAATGGACAAGGGTCCGACCACGCGTGGGGCGGTCATCAATTTGTGCTGGGCGGAGGCCTCTCCGGTGGAAGGATATACGGAGAATACCCCGAAGACCTATCACTCGACAATAATTTGGACGTGGGCCGAGGGCGTATTCTCCCCACAACATCAGTCGACGAATATTTTGGTGAACTTGCCCGCTGGATAGGTGTCAGCGACACTGACCTACCAGATGTCCTTCCAAACCTAGATCGTTTCTACACGATCGGTTCGGAAACTGGACCACTCGGCATGTTTGCGCAATAGCCAATCAACAGTGAAAATAACCCGATTAGAAGTAACATCCTTCCTAGCTGGACTGGCTATCGTTCTTGGCATCCTGTTTAGCGTCCTAGAAGAAGAAACCAATGCGCCAGTCGATGATTCAACAGAGAAAGTTAAAGAGACACCCGGCAGCGTCCCATTGGAACGAAAAAGCGATACGGACAATGTAATCACAAAAAAACCCTTTCCCAAAACCTCACACATTCCTCCCTATCCAACTCTCAATCGCTACGGTACGGACGAAAGCTCCATCCAAGAGGATTTAAAACTTACTCAACAGTGCTTCCTCAATTTTTGGAGCCTTCTAAAAGATCCAGATCTGATAAATCTAGCATCCAATAAAAGTATCCTAAAATCGCTTACAGGCTACAACCCAGAAGGCATTCAGTTCATTCCTAAAAACCACCCCTTTCTCAATGAAAGAGGAGAGCTTTTAGATCGTTGGCAAATTCCACTTATATTTCATGCCATCGCAGTCAATCATATCGAAATCCGCTCCGCTGGACCGGACAAGATCCCCTACACCGAAGACGATTCACTAGAAGTCGCAAAGTACGGATTGTACAAAAACCCGTAGGGCCTCAGCTCGCTGAGTGCCGTAGTCGCGAATGGCATTCAGCAAGCTGAAGCTCCACAAAAAGGCGTCGCCCTAATTTAGAAACCACGCCTTCGAAGAATTTCAATACGACTCGTAAATACTACGCTCCCTTCGGACGAGTAGACTTATAAAGAAGTCCGCCTAGCGTTATTAACGCCAACCCTGACAATAAGAAAGCTGTACGGCCTGCCATATCATTCGGCACTAAACAAAGTAGTAACACAAACGTTCCATAAGCGCCTGCGAGCCCTCCCAAAATCGAGCCTTGAGCAGCATCAGACTCAGCCTCTTCTGCTGTATCTTCTGACAAAACTGGGGTATCCAAATTATCCCAATATTCGTCGAGAACCTCCTTACGTTTTTCACTGGGCTCCTTATAGAAGAATGTCGTACATAAGTAGAAAATTGTTGGAATCGTAACGTTGACCAAAACGCCCTGTGCAACGTTAAAGTAAGCTCCTTCACGAATCGTGAAACCTAAATCAAATGTTTCACTATACCACGCTGCATTGAAGTGGAATTTAATCATGTAAGAACAACATAAACCAAGCAAAGCAGTACTCCAAGCTGACCAGTCTGGTGTCTTCTTAATTATGATACCCAAAATAAGAGGAACTGCCATCGGCAAACTAATCAATGCTCCCACTGTGAGCATGAGATCGAACAAGCCAAAATTCTTTAATGAGTTATAGAAGATTGCCGCCCCCACAGTGATACAACCAAGCAAAACGGTTAAGACCTTTGCCACAATCATTTGGCTCCGCTCCGTCGCATTCTTGTTAACGACCGCAAGATAGAAATTCTTCACCAAGATTCCTGCATTACGGTTCAAGCCACTATCCATAGAAGAAATCGTTGCGGCAAACATACCAGCGACCAAAAGCCCAATCATCCCCATTGGTAGGGTATCCAAAGCGATGGCAACATACGCCGCTTCCGTCGCCTTTTCACCTAGCTGGGGAAACACTTCTGTAAGATCTGGATACTTAACCCGCGAGACCATTGGTGGAATAAACCATAAAACCGGCCCTACGATAAAGAGTGTCATTGATAGCAACGCAGCCTTACGAGCATTCTTAGAGTCTTTCGCGTTTAAGTAGCGCGATGCCTCAATCATCTGATTCGTCTTACAGAATTGATTGACAAACATAAGCGCCATCCAAGCCACAATTAGTCCCGCGTAGTTATAATCATTACCCAAAATGATGTGCTTGGCTGGGAATTCCGCCACCAAATTTGCGGGACCACCTACATCCATCAATGAGAATATCGCAGTCACAATTGCTATTAACATTAAAATGACTGTCTGCATGAAATCACTCGCAACCACCGCCCAAGAGCCGCCCAACAGTGAGTTCAGCGTAACAATAAACCCGACAACCACAATCGTTGGTTCAAGCGGGAAACCAAAAACAGACGAGATAAAAATCGCCAAACCAAACAACCAAATACCCGCTTGCAGTGTCCCCACTGGAATTTGCAGCCATGTGAAAAATTGCTCAGACGTCGAACCGTAGCGTTGACGAACCGCTTGGATCGGCGTGACCACTCGCATCTGGCGGAACTTTGGAGCGAAGTAAAATGCGTTACCGGCAAACCCTAACGCGTTGGCCAAAAATATCGTGAGGATGATAAAACCATTTTTGTAGGCTTCACTTGCCGCTCCAGTAAAACTCCAGGCACTAAACTGAGTCATGAATGCAGAAGCCCCGGCCATCCACCAAAGCATTTTACCGCCGCCACGGAAATAGTCGCTGGTATTGGTAATCATCCGCTTAGTGATGAAGCCAATAGATAGCATAAACATAAAATAGACAGCGATGACTATGTAGTCGTAGATCGAAAGTTCGGGCATACTATGTCAGAATAAAAGGATTTTAGACGAATCAGAGATAGGCATCCACAAAGGTAGAAAACGAGATACTCCCCCGATATTTATAATTATAAGGAACCAACAATTCCACATTCCCAGACAGAGTCAATTACGGACGTACTTTAGTCCGTTAGCAAATTCACATAATTACAGTGGTTTTGCGAAGATCGCTTGTGAATTTGCGGCAGATCTACCTATTTACAACGCTTGGACACAAAAAAGCGCCTGAGTGAATAGCTCACAGAGACGCTTTGATTTAGTCCTCCGCTCGCTCACCAGCAGGAGCCATCTTAACCAGACGCGGAAAGAATCGAGCCACCGAATCGACTAAGTCCTTTTGCAGCCCCATCACTTCATCGATGTCTTTATAAACAAACGGAACTTCGTCCAATCCCGCCGAAAGCAAGGTTACTCCACGCTGGTTCAAGAGCAGCTTCGCATCTTTCCACTTTAATCTTTGCACGGCCTTTTTGCGACTCATCAATCGACCAGCCCCATGAGCTGCAGAATTTAGAGAGTCAGCTTCTCCTTTGCCCCGCACCACATAAGCTGGACTTGTCATCGAACCAGGAATCACGCCAAGCACGCCGTCGCCTGCCGGAGTCGCACCCTTGCGATGAACAATCAGCTCCCGCTCGCCATGGGCTTCCTTCCAAGCAAAATTATGATGATTCTCGATATCAAGAATGACTTCCGCACCAAGATGCTCAGCAACATAGTGGTGGATACAAGCATGGTTAGCTGCAGCGTATTCACCCATTAATTCCATCGCCGCCCAATACTCTTGTCCCTCTTGCGTCGTCATTTCAAGCCACGCTAAATGGCGCAATTCCTTAGGAAGTTCCGGATGAGCCTGCTGAGCCAACTTCGAGTAATGCATCGCAACCGCCGCACCAGTTCCTCGACTACCGCTATGGCTCATTAGAGCCAGGTACTTTCCTGGCTCTAAACCAAGCGAAGAATCGAAAAACTCGATCTCGCCGAATTCTACGAAATGATTCCCACTCCCGCTAGTACCCAACTGCTTCCAAGCCTTATCCTTGTTTTCTAGGGTTACGGGTGAAATGCTCCAATCGGTATCCATAACCTCATGGTCACGCTTATCACAAAAAAAGCGCCTACGCCGAACTTGGTTTCTCGGTGAATCGCTTCGGTAAATCGACCCCGCCCCTTATCCTTGTCCAACTTCTTCAAAGGCATATCGAATACGCTCAGCTTCATGCGACAGGCAATATCCACGCCCACCGCATAGGGAATAACCGCGTCTCGAGTAGCCAACACACCTCCAATCGGAAGACCATAACCCAAGTGAGCATTCGGCATCAACGCACCCCGCTCCGTAATCGGAAGCTGACACGCATTCACCATCTGCTGCACAGACTGAGGCTCCAAGTCCTCGCCCCACTGGCGATACGGAGCCGGTGTTTCATGGGAAATGTAGTGCGGCTTATTAAATTGGTTCTCTTTCATTTTTGTATCTCTTTTTTACCCACAGATTACTTCGATAACAAAAACCTTAGGTACAACCTCTCTTCCAATATGGCAATACAACCAATATCAAACCAAGTAAGATCTTCTTAATATTTTGTCTGTGTAAATCCGTGCAATCTGTGAGCAAATTCTTATTAAACCCCTAGATCCAAAAAATAGAATCGTGGTTTTATTTTTTTCTTTCGTATAGCCGGAATCAAAAACTCCGGGATCGTATCAACAGCCTCAAAGCAGAATTTCCGAGGAAGGGTTTCGTACAATGAACGAGGAGGCAAACGATCCTCAATTCCCTTCAAGCGACAACCGCTTTTGTGACTGTGGTAATAAATTCGTGAAATGCCAATTTCTCGATAAATAAACCAAATCGCAGCCGCTAAGATAGCTTCCTGCCATATTTTAACATGAGGTGCGAGGCACTCGCTTAGGTAATGCAAACGATGCCGTTCCTTAGAAGTGAGTTCATTTGGAATAGTATCCAAGTACGCTTTCTCACTATTCGCTTTGCGTATCCAATCTGTTTGGATCTCCTCAATAAGTGCTTCATTGGTATCCAAACTCAAGTCGAGTCGTGCCCACGCCAGAGTATAGTACGGCGCCGGCGCTATTGGGTGCCCGTAAAAAGCATACGGATTGCGATCACCATCTCCGACATAGCGTCGAAAGGCTGAATTATGCAGATTACTAAAATTAAGCTGCAAAACCAAATTAGCGTCAGTATTCGTTGTTTGATAATAATATCTTTCTCCATGTTTATCGTGTCCCCACTTCCCCAATGTCAACAAATAGGGTTCCACATCATTCGACCACACATCCACCCAATCATCAGAGCGTAAGCGATTCGTCCCAATCGAGGATAGCCGCTGGCGAACGATTGGCTTTTTTAAAAGCCCTGAATATTGAGAGCGTTTGATAGCATCTATCGACGAATCATCAAAAGCATAGCTGAGTAGATCGATTGCATATTTGTCCTTAAAATAAAAATACTTTGTTCGCCCTTTCGGGAAAGCATCTAAGATGTCATCTATTTCTCGTAGTTTCATCGTAAGTAATTCGAAAGAAACAACGGCGTGCGCTCATACAAAAACCCAATCTCAGGTCATAATTGTAGGGCGGTCTGTTAGGCCGCCATTATTCCCATTCAAGGCACATAAAAAAGATCGCCTCCCATCTGGAAGGCGATCTCTAGATAAGCTTGGTAACGCTCTCGGTAAGAGATTTCTCCCCGAGTACCACGCTTAGGTTGGAAGTCTTGGCGATGTTTTCCAATACCTCTAGTTCGCGAAGCTTCATCAACATCGGGTTGCTCTCAAGCAACTTCGCAGTATTTAGCTGAGAACGCATTGCCGCAGTTTCCTCACGACGCTTGATACCATTTGCTTCAGAAGCCTTTTGAGCTTCGATCACTTGATTCAAGAGCTCCTTCATGTCTCCAGGAAGAATCACGTCGCGGACACCCACGCTAATCACTTCGATACCCAAGGCCTTACCCTTATTCAGAACCGCTTGCTTTGCACTAGCCGCTAGAGATTCCTTATCGGATAATAGCGCATCCAAGCTACGACTCCCTACCTCAGCACGCAAAACCAATTGGGTTTCGCGGTACAAAGATTGCAGCGCATCCTGAGATGCTTCAAGGTACTTCCGGGCATCAACGATACGGCAAGACACCAACGCGTTTAAGCGAAGAGTCACCTTATCTTGTGTCATGATATCTTGACCTGAAACATCGAGTATTTGATCACGCTGGTCTACCACATGGATTTTGACCTTAGCCACATCCCTCCAGAAAAAATGCTTTCCAGAAGGAAGAACCTTTCGGTATTCTCCATTCACGTACAAAACTCCAACCTTGCCTTCAGGAATTTCTGTCACGTCGAGCAACAATCCCGCCCCAGTAGACTTCAAAATACGAGTCATATCATTGCGAACAACTTGTAGTTCATTCGCATCGACACGCTCTACCTTGATGTCACGACCTTGATTCCAGTATCCATAAAGGCCTGGCTTCAATACACGCTCGAAACGACCGTCTATCCAAAGAAAAGCTCGTTCGTTTTCCTTCAAGTCAACGAAAGTCGCCTTATCGGCAAGCAAATCGCACTTAGACAGTTGCTCAATATCTGCATGTACAATCGAAACAGCTTGTGGAGACTTAATCGCTATCTCAATAGGATATCTCCAACTCCACGCCCAATGAATACCTTCGCTCAATACATCCACCAAGCGTCCATTCTTAAAAAGTAATCCTAATTCGTTATACTTAACTTCTACTCTTAACACATTCATCTTATTCTCCTTTCTTTTTAACTAGCCATAGTAGCTAGCCTAAATTCGTTGTTTATTACTAATATTGCGCAAAAACCTCACGTGCCCTCAGGCTGCAGCAAACACACTGCTCCCAAGATTTCTGCGGAAGTAAGCTTTAGTAAGTTCGTCCAAAACTCATTGAAAAAGGAATCAGCACACGCATTCACTTCGTAAATACGCATCCGTCTTCATAATCTCCGATCCAAAAAGACCAAAGCCAGTTTCCATGAGTTCTAGCTTGCTCACGACATCCACTCACTTTCAGGCATCCTTCTTGTTGTCTTGCGTTTCGTAAAGAAACACGCAACAGAGCAGAGCGAAGCCGCACCCCTCAGGCTTTCGTTTGAGACCGAGTGACAGTCGGTAGGGATTCGAACCCCATGGGTTGCCCCATTATCCGTTTGGTTTGATGTACCGGAATTGAACCGGCGACAAAATGAACCTAATCATCTGCTCTACCAAGCTGAGCTAACATCACGTTGTGGTTTTCGCGCAATCCTCATATGCAGTCACGGGACGCAAACATCCGATCTTCGGAAGCCACGCCGCTAGCTTTGACTACGTGAAATTGTTTGGCGAAATCGCTTCGCCATTTTAATATAATAAACATATAATTAATAATATATAAGCACACACCATCACCCCTCTCGATAATAGTGTTTCATATATCGGTTTGAATGGCCGGAGGATTTTTTCCGGTCGTTGCATTGCTTTACCTGGGCGCAATGCTAAAAGCCTCATAAAAATTGGGTACAAAAAAGCCTGTTCGCTTTGGTTAGAACAGGCTCGCATTCTGAAAGAGTGATCCGATTGAACGGAGTCCTTCATCATCCGAGCTGTCTCCCTTTCTCTGGAATCACATCACCAAAGGGCTGAGCTGCCTTTATTCTATTGTATATTAACATTTTAATTATCCTTTCGATCTTCAGGGCACAAAAAAACCGCACCCTTTGTTGGAGCGGCTACGTGTTGAAAATACAGCTTAATGTACTAACGCACTACGCGCCTCTCGCTTGATTTTGTGTTCAGATCACTGCCAAATGGAATCTGACAATAAGCATCCCCGCCATGGGCTTTGCTCGGTGCCAAAACGGCTGATCTGTTTTGAGGTTCTTGTTTCATTGCGACAGATCAGTACGCGAATAAATTCATTCGTCAAGCAATTATATTATAAATATATAATTTTATTATTCTCCAAGAGGAGCAAGAGAAAGAATCAAAACCAACTGCTTGGGAACTCTCTAAAGCCGATGCAGCAAATAGCGAACAGTTTGCGGCAGGAGAGCCTTAACGTCACGGCCAGTTATACCCGAAATCATGATACACCCTTCAATCTGAGTCAAAACTGCCAAGGCTGCTTCTTCAACATTGAAAGATTCGGAAAACTCACCTCGCAGCTTTCCTTGTTCCAGTATTACGGTAAAGAATTTTAAATAGCCTTCGAAATAGCCAGATATGCATTGAAACAGACTCGGAGCACGCGTACTTCGAGCGAAACTTTCCAACACGACAGGGAATAGGATCTGCGTCTCATCAACCAATTCCACCACTCCTTCAACATATCGCTCCAAACGTTCGACCGCCGTGCCCGAAGCTTCGACTAATTCCTTTTGCCACGATTCATCGCAGGAAAAAATCCGATGCACTAAAGCCTCGATGATCTCTTCCTTACTTTTGAAGTAGTGATAGAGTGACGCCTTACTGAGCCCGGCTTCGACCGAAAGATCAGACATACTTGCCCCATCAATTCCCTTTTTACTAAACAGCTTACCTGCCGCTTCCAGGATCTGCCCAACTCTCGCTTCACTAACATCTTCCCTACTCATAGTCTACCGTACGGTCAGCAAGACAACGAGCACCAACTGTTCCCGACTGCAAGGTTCTTGGCTCTTCAGCTTTAACAGAACTCTCCATTAGGCAGAATTGCGCAATATAGCAGCCCTATGTCACCAATACATTCTTGAATAATTGGCAGTCTCTCCCTAGATATTTCCAATAAGTTAACCTCAACTAATTGTTCCTATGCCAAAATTCAGCATCACAAAATCCACTACGATCAATTCCCCTCAGGAAATGGTATTTACGACTGTCAGAGATTTTCACCAATGGCCAACCTGGTCTCCCTGGCTGATCGCCGAACCCGATTGTGACGTTAACGTCGCGGAAGATGGAATGAGCTACACCTGGGATGGCAAGATCGTCGGAAGTGGCAAAATGGAAATATTGGATGAAACCCCAAACAACCAGATTTCATATCGCCTCACTTTCTTGACTCCATGGAAATCTGTTAGCTCCGTTAGCTTTTCGTTCCAGGCAAAAGGCGAAGCCACCGAAGTGACCTGGACAATGGATGGTTCACTACCATTTTTCCTATTTTGGATGAAAAAGATGATGGTTGCCTTCGTCGGCATGGACTACGAACGCGGCCTCTCGATGTTGAAGGACTATTGCGAAACCGGAAACGTGCCATCCAAGCTTGGTTTCAACGGCACTCAGTCCTTCCAAGGCTTTTCCTACATTGGTCTTAAAACAAGTTGCTCTATCGCTGATATGGGCGATCGCATGAAAAGCGATTTTGAAAATTTGTGGGCAACTGTATCGGAAGCCAAGATTGAACCAACTGGAAAACCTTTTTCCATCTACCACAAGCACGACCCGGTATCGGGACGATCTGAATACACAATCGGCGTTCCCATCGTAAGTACTCCTAGCTCAATTCCATCATCGCTCATTTCAGGCACAATAGCGAGTTGCGAAACCTGGAGCGTCACCCACACTGGTCCCTACCGCCACCTCGGAAATCCTTGGTCTGCCGGAATGATGTACGCACGCGCAAAAGCGTTCAAACAACAAAAGGGCATTCACCCCTTCGAAGTATACGACAACGATCCCACAGAAACGTCCGAAAATGATCTTCAAACAACAATCCACTTTGCAGTGAAATAGTTCCTCTATCGCTCGTTGCGATAGAGGAATAGCTTTATACCGAACAAACACCTTCTGCTTGCCTCGAGGAAATCGCTACAGCAGCGACCACAGCAAATATGCCTGCCATTAACCACCAGGTAGGTCCGAAGACTCCATAGCCCCACAAACCCAAGCTTCCAGCTAAATTGGAGAGAGCCCATGTCATGCCTCTCAAGCCAAAGTAACGACCGCGAAATTTCTCAGGAGCCAAGTTACTACTATATGCCATTCCAATCGGCAAAGCGACGATCTCTCCGATCGTGAAAACGAACATAGCGAGAAAAAATCCCATCATCGAGTCAACAACGCCGAACAACGCACAGCCAATTCCAACTAAGACATAGCCGATCGCTAACACTTTGCGGCTCTCAAATCGCTTGATGTATTGAATCAAGGGAATTTCAACCAGAACGATCAACAATCCATTAAACCCCATCACGATTCCATAAACCTTCGGACTAATCCCTGCCTCGCGAGTCGTCAAGGCAAGCAAACTAAAGATTTGGCAAAACGCTATTCCCATCAAGAAAATGGCCAACAAAAACTGTTTGTATTCATAATTTCTATTAACGCTTGAAAGAGCATCTCCCCAGCTCTTGAGAACCACCTTAGGCGACGAAACTTTCCCCTTAACCGTGCGCAAGCCATGCGGAAGCATACAAAAAGCTAATACCGCAAATACCATAGTAGTCGCAGCATCACCCACAAAAATAAGCATCGGCGAAGTCATATACAAGACCCCCGCAACCATGGGACCTACCGCAAAGCCCAAATTAATCGCGAGCCTCATGAGTGTATACGCCGTTATACGGCTATCCGCAGTTACGAGATCCGCAATCAACGCATTCGAAGGAGGACCAAACAAAAATGACGAGAAGCCATAGATTGCAGCAGTAACCAATAAGGTCACGTAACCATCCGAATAATACACTGAGATCAAACTGACTGAACTACCCGCCAATGAGAGGACTATCGTGTTGCGACGACCGATAGCATCTGAGAGATACCCTCCGACAATAGGCCCCAACAAATTGCCCCCTGCGATTGCAGCGAGAACCCCAGAAACCAATACGAGGGCATACCCTTTCTCCGTTAAATATAGAGATAAAAACGGGTACACAAATGCTCCTAAGCGATTTATAAATTGCCCAAAGACAAGAATATAGACAGGACGCGGCAATGAGCCGATATCCGTTCTGATTGTTAACCAAAATTGTTTCATGGTGGTGACTTGTTCATAGTTCTGCGTGTAGTGCTCTGATAGGGACGACAAAAAAGCCCCTGCCGATTTTTGAAATCAACAGGGGCTCTAGAAAAATTTAGTTTTTGCTATATGGCGTGCTTACAAACTCTTTGCTAGCCAATGCTCCTCTGTTGGTTTCGATGCGTATCCACGAATACTCCAATTATGCACACAACGTCCCATAGTCAGCGGTTTAAGCGCTGACGCTTTGTCGGATTTCATAAAAATGTGCTGAGTCGAGGTCATTTAGAGACGTGAAAGAAACTCACCCTTTTGCGATGAGGCAAGCTCCAAAAAGAAAATTTAAACGACAAAATATGAAATTTTCTATTTTTTTAGAAAACCATTAAGCTCCGGCAAGCAGTTGCGTCAGCAGTTCCTTCTCTCCTGAGATTTCAATATTTCTGCTTGCTCGATTTTTCATATCGCCTGTGACAATCAAACGACAAAGCTCTGCCTCATCTCCAGCGAGAGACAAATTTGCAAGGGGTGACTCACCCACAACCGAACGAATTTTTCCTTCTTTTTCGAAGAAGCAGTATACGTTTTTTGGTGACGTAATGTTTATTGCCCATTCTCGGTCAAGCGGCTTCCAGCGACGCCTTGCCGAAAGGAGAGCCCATCGCAAATTCGGTCTGTCTTCTGGATTGATTTCCATCGCATGCTCAAAGCCCCAGTGACCCAATGCAAAAACAACCTCCTCAAGAGCTTCTCCTTTTTCAGTCAATCGGTAAGCGCTTCCTTTCAATCCTGGTTGCACAGCTTCAATCAACCCAGCTTCCTGCATTTCCTTAATGCGCTTGGCCAATAAGTTCGTCGTGACCCCCTGTAGCCGCTCCAACAATTCACCATAACGCGAAGGCCCCATCAGCAAATCTCGAACAATCAAAAGAGTCCACCGCTCTCCCAATACATCGAGGGCCTTCGACACTCCACAAATCTGACAATAACTCCTCTTCACAATTAACTTTATTTTTTAATAGTTTAAAGTACTAATTTCTAATATGCCATCTGCTTCTTCATTTGCAATCCTATCTTCAGCAATCATCGCGACTTGGGTTTCTCTCTCGTTTTGGAAAGCTTCCAAAAGCGTCGAAAAGTCTCCCTGGCCTATCGCCATATACCTCCTATGGATTGCCGGCACAGCGGCACTGGCTAACGCTGGAGGTTTGGCCGTGTTCAGCCCTGCCCCTTTTCCAATGATAGCAGTATTAGTAGTAGGTACGCTCTTATCAATCAGCTTCGCCCTGTCTCCTTGGGGCGATCGCATACTCGAAAGCTTCAGCTTGCACGCACTGATAGGATTTCATGCCTTTCGCTTTCTCCCAGAATTCCTAATTTGGCTAGGCTTCCACGAAGGCATAACTCCAGTGCAAATGTCGATCGAAGGGCGAAACTGGGATATCATTTCTCCCATTACAGCTATCGCAGCCTATTTCGTAATCAAAAAGGGAATCTCAACGAAAGCAGTTACAATCGCATGGAGTGCACTATCCTGCGCCTTGCTTATAAATATCGTAACCGTTGCGATTCTTTCGATTCCCTCTCCATTTAGACAATTTCATAACGAGCCAGCTAACACCTTCGTTACACAATTTCCATTTGTATGGTTACCCACAATACATGTCACAGCAGCGATAGCAGGCCAGGTCTTAGTAATTCGAAAATTGCTCAAGATCACCAGAAAAACAAATTAGGCAAAACGCATCAGAGCCCCTTTTCCGACAAAAAGGATAAAATGGACTCAACTACTAGAGACGTTTTTTTGGGAGCCAAAATATTTCCAGCAACAAGGTGACTACTCGGGCTTCCCGGGTCTTGGATCAAAATCATTTGATTCAGTTCCTCGCTTCCCAAACTCTCAAATATTTCTATTGTCTTCGTTTGGTCAACCAACTGATCATCAGCCGATAAAAGGATGCAAACTGGAATCTGGATACGCGAAAAATCTACTGTATTCGCCAAGCTCACCATCGCAGCCATCGGAGCCAAAGCACTTGTCGGCATGCGCTGCGTCCAGTATTTTCTGTGCTCTTCGCTTAGAGGCTCTGATTTCCAAGTGAATTCTTTTCCTTGAATCAATTCCGCAATTCGAATTCCCCAAGGCCATGTCAAAATCGCCGCACGCGAATCCGCTGGAACAAAGTTTGGCGAAAGCAATATGAGGGCATGCAAATCATATTCTCCGAGGTCCAAAACCGTCATCAATGAAGTGGCACCCGACGATGTCGCTATAACAATCACTTTTTTTCCAATACGTTTCCCAATTTCAAGAGCCTCATGCACATCATTCGCCCAAGCGCCCACTGACGCTTCCAGCATCGCATCCACAGAAGTCCGACCATGGCCGGCAAAACGTGCATAAAAAACATTCGCCCCAATTGATTGAGCCACTTCTTCCGATACAGGCGCAACCTCCTGCCGAGTCGCTGAAAAACCATGCAAATAGACAATCGAGTATTCAGTCTGATGCCCAACTTCTTCAAACCAAACAATCTCCTTTTGGGCATTATCGACAATGTCAGTATAACGAGATTCCGATTCCGCCAAGTAAGCATCCAAGTTCTTAGGTAGAACAAGCGACTCAATTGATATCTCCCTCGAAACTCTCGGCCCCAAGGCGAAAACAATTCCCAACAAGATGACAAAACCCAACAAAACTCTAACAACCGACTTTATCATAAATCTATCCATCAGGTTATTCCCACTACAGCAAAGCAAGTCGAGATTGAAAACACTCCCCTTAGCCCTCCGAAGCTCAAAGAGCGAAGCAAGGATCCCCACTCACAGCTTTTACATCAGCATTATCCGACACGGTGTATATTTAGCGACATGAGAAAATGCTTAGTCAATTTGTAATAATATTTTAACCACAGAAACAAGACAAAACTGCCGCTGCGTAGCAAGACGTGTGTGAGCATCGTCGAGAAGCTCACGGGTCCCTCAACACCCTCGCCAACCTCAACCCTAACCCAACCCGCCTCCTGAGTCGACGCTCCATCACTCGGCATTCACCAAAGAGAAATTGACTCAAACAAATTTTGTGCGAGACTATGCACATGGCAACAAACATTGAACTAAACGAAAATCTCTTATCAAAAGCTATGAAACTCGGAGGGATGAGGACCAAAAAGGAAGCGGTCAATCAAGCTCTTTCAGAATATGTCCAACGTAGAGAACAACTTAAGGTACTCGATTTTTTCGGAACGGTTGAGCTGGACCCTGACTACGACTACAAAAAACAAAGGAAACTTAAGTGAACGTACTGGTCGACACAGACGTCTGGTCAGAAGCTCTCAGAAAGAGAAAAGGAAAAAAATCAGACTACGTCCTTGAATTGGTCGACCTGATTCAAGAGGGACGCCTAGAAATGATCGGACCAATCAGGATGGAGATTCTGTCTGGAATTCGAAAAGCTGAGACGTTCGATGCGTTTTCCGACAAGTTAGCTACATTCCCTGACCGACCAATGGACAGCAGTGTATACATTATGGCAGCACGTTTCTACAATCTCTGCAGAAGTAAAGGCATTCAAGGTTCCAACACTGATTTTCAGATCTGTGCCTGTGCGGTTCAATGGAGCGTACCAATTCTATCCAAAGACAAGGACTACGAGCTATACAAGAAACACATACCAATCGATCTAATCAAACCAAGAAAAAGGTGAACCATACGTGGCATACAATTCCGGCAGCTGCACCGACTACATCGTACGCATTCGGCGACATGAGAAAACAGCTAATCGGATTGTAATAATATTTCAACGACAAAAACAGAGAAAAAGGATAAACCTGCCGTTGCGTAGCAGCGCCTGTATCATTGAATGCGGTGCAGTCGCGATGTTAAAAACAAATACTTGATGCGCCCTGAGAAAAGTGGACATGAGATTCTCTGTAATAGAGGATCAATATATGAAGAAGAACAAACGATACAGCGTCGAGTTCAAGAAAGAAGCCGTCCGGCTTATGGTGATAGAGGGTCGTCCGAGCTCCGAACTTGCCGAAGAGCTGGGGATTCAGTGTAACTTGCTTTATCGCTGGAAGAGCGAGCATGTCGACTCCCTGGAAGCGCAGGCCGAAGCTGGACAACCCAGCCCCAAGAAGATGGCGGCTGAACTCGAAGAGCTTCGCAAGAAGCTACGCAAGTCCGAGAGGATGAACGAGATTCTAAAAAAGACGGTGGGTTATTTCGCGGAGGAAAAATGACCTATTCATTTATAGAAGAGAACCAGCATCGCTATGACATTTCCGACATGTGCGATGCCTTAGACGTATCCCGGGCGGGATACTACCAGTGGCGCAATCGGGCGCCGAGCTCCCGTTCGCTCGAGGATGAGGCGATCAAGCAGCGGATAGCTTTTTATCATGATAAATCTCTCGGGAGCTTCGGCTACCGCATGATCCATGACTACCTTGGAGACGAGCAAGTGGACTGTGGCCGAGATCGGACATTGCGACCTATGCGAGCGCTAAGTATCGAAAGGTGCTTGATAGTTATGGTATGGTTCAGAGTATGAGCGGCAAGGGCAACTGCTACGATAACGCTGCTATGGAGTCCTTTTACGGACGTTTCAAAAGCTCGTTTATTAGAGGGCGTACATTCTCCGAGGAAGGAGAGCTAAGGTCCGTTGTATTCAAATACATCGAACCCTTTTATAATCACTTTCGTAAGCATTCCAGTATCGGCTATAAAACTCCGATTCAATTTGAAGAGGAAATCGCGACCAACCCCCTAGGGGGTTGCAATGAACTAGCATTTAATGC
>JAKYXN010000330.1 GCA_022538095.1 Puniceicoccaceae bacterium K14
GGTGCCGCCCATCGCCGAAGGCGAAAGCTCGGGCGGCGGGTCCCGGGGAGGAAGAGCGTATCGCAACTAGCATGACAGGCGGAACGACTGGCGGGATAGATGCCGCTCTGACGGGTGGGATGCTGACCATCTAGTGTAGGCAATAAGAAAGCTACTTTAGCTGACTGTGCCGAACGCAGAGAGCAGGCAGCGTGACTGAGCTTGCGAAGGCACGAGGCGAAGCCCGGCGTTAGCCGTGCCTGCCGTAGTGCCAGAGAACGCACGAGCCTGTAAGAATTTTTGTGTAACTGGCGTCTGATGTGCTTTAAAAAAGAAAGCATATCATATGAAAGAAAAGATTAGAGAAGAGCTTCTGGA
>JAKYXN010000331.1 GCA_022538095.1 Puniceicoccaceae bacterium K14
ATGCTTAACGGTTTCATGGAAGAGGCACCCTAACTGCTTTTTGAGAAAAAGCGCTATTAAAATGCGACTATTTTAAAGAAAGTTGCTCTAGAACCTTTCTCGTATTCGGTGGTAACCTCTGTTTTTAAGGTGTTAGCGTAGGCCAGGCCCTCTGGGCCGCTTTTGTTAGCACTTTTTCGGTGGTGGGCTACCTCCATAAGAAGCCGATATGAATAAAATTGGCTACCTAATACGATGTGAAGCTTTCGCTTGAAAATACAAGTAAAAGATCCCCGGAGCAAGCTCTCGACCTGTCGGTCGACTGACGCTTCGCGTCAGCGAGGCATTTGACTACATTTCTAAATCCATTTGCGA
>JAKYXN010000332.1 GCA_022538095.1 Puniceicoccaceae bacterium K14
AGCTCGTAGCAATGGGCTTTCCGGATCCAATTACGAGCAGTATCGAATAGGAGGCGGCAACGTTGGTTACGACGAAGCGTTTGTCATGCCTTTCAAGCTTCCAGCGAAAGGTGCTTCCGAAGCGGTTCTAGCTGGTGAGTTTTCCGCTAATATTATTTCCTTTGGTCCTAGCTTAGTGGGTCAAATAAATGTTTACGGTCTAGCGTACCGCTCTTCGCCGAATGTTCTGCAAAGCGATTTTTATCAAGGAGCGTTCGTTGAAGACATGTCTAGCGTCTGGGCGTTGCAGGAGGGCTTCGTTGCTTCTTCTGGGGTGTCCGGAGTGCACACGACATCGTCTGATTTTTCTTC
>JAKYXN010000333.1 GCA_022538095.1 Puniceicoccaceae bacterium K14
CTCCCATCGCCGATTTCCAATTCGAGCGTCGCAGGCTCGGAACCATCCCAGCCATCGATATCCCAAAACGTGTAGTTCCCGTAATTCAGCGAAGGACTCAAGCGGATGAAAATGTAGTCTCCAGCTACCGCGCCGGCCGCGTACTGCGCGTTAACGTACAATGCGAGAGCGCTCGAAAAATCTGCGGAGCTAGAGTAGCGCCCAGCTGAATCGGTAGCCAGCAGGAAAGCGCTCTGAAGCGGCCAAGAGTCCGTCGAGTCGCCGCCAAAGCCGCCCATGTAGAAGTCGCTGTGGTTGACGATGTCCGAAGAGCGAAAGCCCAAGCCATAAAGATCTATATGCCCTACGCT
>JAKYXN010000334.1 GCA_022538095.1 Puniceicoccaceae bacterium K14
CATTTTTCCTCCGCGAAATAACCCACCGTTTTTTTTAGAATCTCGTTCATTCTCTCGGACTTGCGTAGCTTCTTGCGAAGCTCTTCGAGTTCAGCTGCCATCTTCCTAGGGCTGGGCTGTCCTGGTTCGGCCTGCGCTTCCAGGGAGTCCACATGCTCGCTCTTCCAGCGATAAAGCAAGTTACGCTGAATCCCCAGCTCTTCGGCAAGCTCGGTGGCCGGACGACCCTCTATCACCATAAGCCTAACGGCTTCTTTCTTGAACTCCACGCTGTATCGTTTGTTCTTCTTCATATATTGATCCTCTCTTACAGAGAATCTCCTGTCCACTATTCTCAGGGCGCATCA
>JAKYXN010000335.1 GCA_022538095.1 Puniceicoccaceae bacterium K14
AATAAAGGATTCTTCGAACAGTAGGTTCGCATGAATCCATGGTTGAACAAGCCTTCGTCGAGACTACGGCCCGCATGCAAGCCGCGGTCAATTGCGAGATGACCCTTTTGCGCTATATGCGTTTTTTATTTTTGAAGGTTCCGCAATTTGTATCGCTTTCGGGGTACAGATCGTAGGCACCGGGTGCGATTTGCGTTTCGCCTGAGCTATGATCATCTTTGCGAATCTCAGACTTGATCTATTTGAATGCTAAAATTGAAGTATCCTTGCGATGGGCACGCATCGACCTGTCTCCATCAGCTGTTTTCTTTCTGGAAGTTTTATTCATGCGGCGGCCTTCTGCT
>JAKYXN010000336.1 GCA_022538095.1 Puniceicoccaceae bacterium K14
TAAAGCCGCTCGTGTCTATGCCAGAAATGGTGAAGATGCCCAGGCTCGTGCTCTGGTAGCCGCTAATGAGCACGGCGCTTCCACCACTGCCGGCGATGTAATTGGAACTGACCACCGCAACTCTGCAATTTGGATCCTCCTCCGTCTCGGCGTAGATCCATCCGCCAGGGTTGTCCCAACCTGTGTAGCTGGACACGTCGCCAGACGTGCCCGTTCCGACGCTCTCGAATAAGTCACCGCCGCCGGTACCTCCCACTGTCGTCATCACGTTGATCGCGGCACTCTGCGCCGACTCGTTGTCGGAGGCGTCGTAGGCGCTCACCGTGAAAGAGTAGTT
>JAKYXN010000337.1 GCA_022538095.1 Puniceicoccaceae bacterium K14
GCGATTAACATACCAAACGAGGATGACGAGGCTATTAGGGATCTGTGCAGAGGACGTTACGACGCGAAGCAAGATCAGAGACGCAATAGACAACGCCTCAAATCCTTTCTCCTAAGGAATGGATACAACTATCAAGGAAAGTCGAGCTGGACGGACAGTCACCGCAAGTACCTTCGTGAACTTGTTCTTCAGCATCCAGCTCAAAAGTCGGCAATGGAAGAGTATATCGTAGCCATTGATCAGTCGAGCGACCGCATCGATCGAATAGAACTTCGCTTGCAAATGCTGGTTATCGACTGGGACTACTATCCCATCGTTAAGGCCTTGATGGC
>JAKYXN010000338.1 GCA_022538095.1 Puniceicoccaceae bacterium K14
CCATCGCCGATTGCGACGAGCGAATGGCCGCTCGAAGGGCGGGCCCGGCTCGTTTTTTGCGCAGGTTTGCTTCGATGCGGTAAAGTTGTCCGATTTGTCGGAGAATCCAGTGGCAGGGAACGGGATCGCGCTCTTTGGCTTCGAAGAATTTTCGCCGAACGTGAGCCCAGCATCCGGCGAGTTCGACCGGGGATTCGCGTTGCTTTTGAAAACTGCCGTAGGCTTTGTAGCCGTCGCATTGCAGGGAGCCTTCGAAGCGGTCGTGGATTATCTTGTGGATGCAGTCGGTTCCTCGACCGGGATGCCAATGGTAAATGGCGTCGC
>JAKYXN010000339.1 GCA_022538095.1 Puniceicoccaceae bacterium K14
GGGGGGGATCTTCGGGGGGCTCGGAGCAATTGCCGCAGGAGAGTTGGGATTCATCGCAGCGGTTGCAGTGGGGGCGGTTGGCGGCTTTGTCGGTGGTTTCGCTGGAACCTTGTTAAATGGCGGCAGTCTTGGAGATGCTTTCAAGGCAGGTGTCATTGGAGGCATAACTGGAGCGGTTACCGCAGGTGTGACGCATGGCATAGGCAACATAAAGATGGGATCGGAAAATATAGCTCTTAAAGCAGCTGAATACAGTGAAAATCCGGGACTGTATATGCTTCACAAAGCTGCTCACGGAGCCGTGGGCGGGGGAATTTCCGAAGC
>JAKYXN010000033.1 GCA_022538095.1 Puniceicoccaceae bacterium K14
TGCCTCTTGTGAACGTAACGACTTTCCATCACTCAATATCCAAACAAAAAAAGCCGAAGCAAGCTTCGAGGTATTAGACCCAAGGGGAATAAAAAACTTCGTGTTTCTTTGTGTACTTCGCGGGCGATCAAGACTATCCCTTTCAAATAGTGCGTTCCATGATTTTCTACCTAATGGCCTTTTCTCTCGTATCCGTTCCTTGGTTGCGTGGAGGCTATTTTTCGTGGGTACCTTGGCTCTTGGGAATAACATCGCTTGCTTCTCTTAGTTTGACTGCTTTCTCTGCAATTTCAGTAGTCGGTTTTAGAAAAAATAACCCTGCCTTCTCCAAGTATTGGTTTGCCTGGTTCCTTTTAGTCGTTTTGTTGGTGGTATCATTGCTCAATCCCTCTTTTAGAACGGTGCAATTAGGTGAGGGGTTCCTTCTGTCTAAGCTTGACCACTACGAGTGGCTACCTAGTGTTGTGTCGGTCGATCGGTCGTTTTCAAAAATCACTACCTTTCTCTCGATTTTGGTTCTCGGATGGTGTTTACATGCGCAGCAATTTTCAGGACGTCAGCTACGTCGTTTGTTGTTAATCTGTTCCATCAACGCTCTTCTATTAGCGCTTATCGGAACTTTTTATGATCTAGCTGGAGTCGAGGCTCCTCTTGGAGTTTTTAAGGAGGTGAATCCGTCCTTCTTCGCAAGTTTCACCTATCACAATCACTGGGTCGCCTTCGCCGGGGTCAATTTATTTATTGCGAGCTATTTAAGTGTTCATGTCGCTCGAACTCGAAGAGGGGATCGCAATGATGCCAACCGATTTGCTGCCTTTATCGCACTTTGTTTTTTTCTCTTCTTGAGCCTACTTGTTGTGGAGTCGCGTGCTGGGGTACTGGTCGCATTTCTTTATGTGCTCTGCGTGCTTTGGACGGTGGGGCTGCGTAAACTGGTACCTATACTTCGTTCTGTGGGCCAACCAGGCTTAAAAAGGCGGTGGACTGCTCCAGTGGCGATTACTGGACTGCTAATCATTTTGGGGGCATCGGCGATTGTGATTTCCGAATCGCAGCTGGAGACTGTTTCGGAGAAATATGGGGACGCGTGGTTGGGGTTGTGGGATTCCGACCCAAAAGTGAACGACTTCCGCTTCGATCAAGGGCCTAAAATCGCTCTGGAATTGATCAAGGATCGCCCTATTTGGGGTTGGGGCTGGGGAAGCTATTATTACGCAATGAAACAATATGCGCCTTTGTATATCGATGACAAAGCCACCGCTCAATACGCCCACAACGATTGGCTGCAATTCTTTTCTGAATTGGGTGCTGCAGGATTCCTCTTGCTTGTATTGCCTATTTGCTTGCAAGCATTTCGCTACTTCAAAAGCGGTGGGAAGCTCAACTGGCTCCACACTGGACTTGGCGTTGTGCTATTGCTCGCACTTTTCGAGTTTCCACTGAGTAACAGTGCAGTGCTTTTGCACTGCATGATTGTTCTCGTTTCCACTTGGCAATCAGGAAAAACTCGAGTGTCGTGAGCAAGAAAAAGCTCTATGTCTAAGGTGAGCATTAGGTTGGGAATTTAATCATAGAAACACACTTCGGTTACAGAACAACGTCTGATGCATACTCCTTCGAGCCGGTAGGTTTGACCATTGCAATCCTAACGTGCTCTGCTGTAAGAAGTCGCATATGTTCCCTTGTGGGGTAGAGAGTTGTCATTAGTCACGATGTTGTGGGTTTACCTGGCTGCTCCTTCTTCATGAGCCTACGGTAGCTTAGAAAGCTCAGCAAGGCTAGTCCCCCGACAATACCTGTGATTGTGCCAGGTTCTGGTACGGCTGTAAGCGTAAAGCCTTCGAAGTAAAACTCGCTCGCAACGGATTCACCACTTCGCCACCTAAGGTCTAGGGAGTCGCCGACGGATAAATTGAGATCTATTGGAATTATTCCAGTAGTTCCATAGTCGCTCGCCAGCAAATTGAGTAGTGTTGTTGTGGATCCGTTTGAAGTAGTTGTCAGCGATGCCGTTTCATCACCAGTAAAAAGTCGAAGATCGACCTCGGTAACGTTCACATTTTGATTGAAGCTGAGTGAAATAAATTCTCCGTTTGCGTTGATTCCGCTGCTTCCGTCTCCGAGTCCGGAGCTAATCCAATTGGTTGAGTCATTTGCACCAAATGTAATTTCCAAATTGTGAAAGGGGCTTCCGATATCGTCTATTGCAATTGACCCCCCTGAGGTTCCATCGAGGGCGTTGGAAGACGTGTTCCATTCCGTAATAAGGGCATTCCCGTTCCCAGAGTTGCGGAAAATCTGAGGATCAGGGTCTTCGTCAAATTCTACTTTAAGGATTTGAGCGTTCGAAGCTGTAACTAGGGTAAAGCAGAAGGTTAATGCAAGTAATGGGGTATTTTTCATGAGGAAGAATAACTGACAAAATTGAGCATTAATCAATTTTAAAATATTAAAAAATAAGTAGTGTATAGAAATAAAATAGGGTTAAATTTGACAGGAAAATTGGTTTTAACATACCGATTGTCAAAATACGTTTACCAAATTGGCGAATGGTAAGTGATAGCGTTACGGGATTTTCTCTCATACTTCTTTTTCGTCGTATTTAAGGGGAGACGAGACGGTAAGCGGCCTCTGACACGATGCTAAGTCCAGAAAAGATATTCCATAGCTATATTCTTCCTACCGAGATCGTCGATCGATTAGCCGAGACATGTAGCCACAGAAAAGTCCAATGCGTATCCGCTGGCGGCCTAGGTCAAACATATGTCTTTGCGAGATGGCAGGTTTGATAATTGCAGAACCTTGTGCACCAGCTGGCAGGACTCTCTTTGTAGACAAAATTCGTCTCGTAGCAGCTTCAATCCCATTCATTGGTAAACGGCTAAGCAAATACAAAGGAACTCCTCGATTTGCTTGCGGAGCAGAAGCTAAAATATTGGTATCTTATAACAATTCACGCTTGGTATTGTGTCTGCTGTCTCAGAGCTCGTTTATGCACAACATTTGAGGAGAGGTGAATTAGAATCAGCTTCATCCAATGGGGTGATCAAACGAGGTTGTAGAATTATATTTCGATTTTGCGAATTGGAGAAAACCCCTACGTAGCCCACATCGTACATAATTCTAGGTTTTTATGAATTAAAATAACTCAATTGATGATTTTTATTCATGATATGTCGACCATTAGGCAAAGTCTTCCTAGCTTAATCCCGGGGAAAAGCTGAGCTGTTAAATTGTAACCAATTTAAGCCTTGATCAATGTATTGGTGAAACTACGGTGCCGATCAGTCGAGCTTCACGGAGTAAAACAACAATAAAGAGGTCAAGAAAGGTCGATTTTTTCAAAATTGTTTATTCCAGCTTCGCATATGTATTGTTGTCGGTATCCACGGTAATGCTACGATCTAAAGAATTTATTTGCTGTAACCCCAGATTGGTTTTTTCCAGAAAATGGAAATGCGACCAAGGGCGGTAGCGTAGTTTACAGGAGAGAATGCTTAGTTTGGTTTGCGTTGCCGAAAATCAATCCCAATCCCCACCGACTAGGTTGTTATTAGTTTAATGGCCACGAGATGGTTTGCCGCATGATATCAAATGTTGTTTCTTTCACCCTCTAGTGATCATATTGCCGCAGCGAGAGGCTGCGAATTTGATCGGTCGTGGAACTTGACGATAGGCGTGAATACTGAGTGAGTCGATTAACTTAACGTTTATTATTGGTGAAAATGATACCAATTGCCTGAGGAGTATTGATCATTCTTTTGTTGTATGAAGTTAGAGAGTATGGCAGCGGCAATTGGGTATAAGCCCTTTATGAGGAAGAGAGCGTTATGGACATTAAGGATCTAAAACGTAAGTCGGTAAGAGGTGGTGTTGTGACTCTTGTTAGTCAGGGGCTGACAATTGCGATTCAGTTGGCCTCGACTGTTTTTTTGGCACGGCTTCTTTCTCCGTATGACTATGGTTTATTGGCGATGATCACTTCGGTTACGGCCTTTGCTGGGCTCTTTCGTGATCTTGGTCTCTCGTCAGCAGCGATTCAAAAAAGTGATCTAACCGATGACCAGCAGGTGAAGTTATTCTGGTTTAATATAGCTTTAGGTTTAGCTATAACATTACTCGTTGCAGCTTCAGCCCCTATCGTTTCTTTCTTTTTTAAAGAGCCCAGGTTAACCTCAGCAACAATTGCTCTTTCATTCACGTTCTTGCTAGGGAGTATCGGCTCTCAATCGAGTGCTTCCCTTTCTCGCTCATTTAAGTTCGCTCGGAAGTCCATTGCTAGCATCTTGGGGGCTTTCGTAACTTTGGTAGTCGCGCTAACAATGGCTTTAAATGGTTTCGAGTATTGGTCTCTTGTTTGGGGCAACTTAGCTGGTGCAGCTACGACTACTATACTACTCTGTATGTTATCTGAATTCCGACCTAAAATTCGAATTAAAAAAACTGAAACATCTTCTTTGATAAGGTTTGGCGCTCACATTACGGCATTTGATTTAGTAAATTACTTTCACAGGAATTTAGACAATCTGTTGATAGGAAGACTTCATGGTTCTATTGAATTAGGTCTTTATTCCAGGGCGTATTCATTGCTTTTACTTCCTCTCGGAGCGATACGTAGTCCGCTTATGTCGGTGGCGTACCCAGTTATGAGTACACTTCAGAAAGAACCAGTTCTTTTTCGCTCATATTATAGACGGACAACTTTACTACTTGCTCTTTTGGGAATGCCTCTCACTGCCTTTTTGTTTTGTTCGTCCGAAACGGTTATTATGCTTTTATTAGGCGCTAAGTGGAAACATGTTTCGGACATTTTCTCAGTTTTAGCGATCACCGGATTTGTGCAGCCGACATTGAGTCTTATTGGTCTTGTTTTGATGTCACTCGGGGCCACCAAGAAGTATTTAATGTTTGGTGTTGCTAACGCAATTTGCGTGTCTATCGGCTTTTGTATAGGAGTCCGTTTTGGTGCGATGGGTGTTGCCATTTCCTATGCCATTTCCATCTACACGACCTCTGTCCCGTTTCTTATAATCTTCTTAAAGGGCACTCCAGTTTCGTTGGGGGATTATGTCAGATCGATCGCTTTTCCTGCAATGGCGGCTATAATTGCTATTATACCGACTTATGGAGTTTCGGTATTTTTGCAGAGTTCCTCGAATCTACTTTTAGTTTTAGTAAAGGGCGTTGTGTACTTTTTGAGCTTCATCACAGTAGTGTGGTTGGTACCAAATCTTCGTGCAGAACTTAAGGAGATTCCAGCCTACTTTCGGAAAAATTGAACTTTGGGGTCTGAAAAATTGCCATTTTGACAATGACAAATCCACAGCATGATAGCGTTGAATTTGATACTAAAGGGAGAGCCAATAAGCTTCTGCCTCGGGTAGGCTCTCATATTTACAAAATGGGTTCTATTCTACGTTCTCGTTTTCGAATTTGGTACCTGAATGTAGGTGGAGCGCAGATTGAACGCAGTTCCCGTTTAGGGAAGGTCACAGTTTCGCGACCAGCATACGTAAGAATCGGAACCAATTGTGAAATAGAGGATTATGTAAGACTCCGCCCTGGTGGTGGTTTGGGTAAGTCTTCTATAACTATTGGTGATGATTCGTTTATTGGCCATTCGACTCAAATTAATGTTGGAAGTCACTGCAGGATTGGACGTTTTGTAATGATTGCGCCTGGATGCATTATTTCAGATGCTCACCACCCATACTCCGATAAATCAGCTCCTATGTGTTCGTTTTCTGCATCATATAAACCTATCATTATTGAGGATGATGTCTGGATTGGCAGTGGCTGCACCATTCTTCAGGGAGTAACGATTAAAAAAGGGGCAATTGTAGCTGCTGGTTCTGTCTTAAATAAATCGATACAGAGCAATGAGATCTGGGGCGGTGTCCCTGCACGGTTTATAAAGTACCGTTAGGAATCACAAAAATGACAACTGTTTTTACGCTTTTTGAGAAACTATACCACCATGGTGTTGCTGCATTATTAAATTCTTTAGCAGAGCAGGGGTTTGAAGGGCGTTTTATTGGATACTATCGTGGTTCGCTACCAGAGTGGGCATTTGAGGTTAATCAATTTCCGAAAAAAATTGAAGTCATTTTCAAGCCATTAGATTCTGAGAGCCATTTTGCTTATCTAAAACCGAAGATTGCTAAAGCTCTTATTTCTGAATTTCCGGACACTGATAGCTTTTTTTATTTTGATCCCGACATTGTTATTATCGGACCTTGGGAGTTCTTCGAAAGATGGTCCAGGTGCGGCTTTGCCCTCGTAGAGGAAATTGTCAATTGTCCTATGGTTGACAATCATCCTATTAGAATTGAGTGGTGCGATTGGTTGAAGAAACACCAGATTAATTGTAGTTGTTCGCGTAATCATTATTACAATTCTGGTTTTTTTGGATACGGACGGAACCATGAAGCGTTTTTCGATTTATGGTCGAAAATTATAAATTTGAGTAGTTCTGATTCATCTCGTAATGGAGTCGTTGATCGGCGACGTCACAATCTTTTTTCAACATGGGATCAAGATGCGTTGAATGTGGCGTTAATGGCTTGTGAAATTGATGTGGCTCAAATTGGCCCAGAAGGAATGGGGTTCATTGAGGGAGGTTATACCATGCTACATGCAACAGGTAGTAGAAAACCATGGACGGTTTCTTTTTTTAAGGAAGCAATAAGGGGTTATCCTCCAAAACGGGTTGAGCGGGAATTTATAAAATACAGTTTAGGTCCAATCCAAAGTTTCCAACGGTTTACTCTAACTAGAAAGATCTATTCTTTGCGAATCGCACAAATGATCGGACGATTCTATCGTGCGTGAATTTTGAGCTTAAAAAGGGAAAAAATTGAGTATAATAGTAACGTATAGTGGGGTTCATCAGGCATTCCTTCACGCAGGGGCTGCTTCGCAGGCGGGTGAGTTAGAGAGTTTTCTTTGTTCGCTTTATGACGCACCCGGCAAGTGGGGCCGTCGGCTCTCGAAGGTGCTGGGAGCTTCAGCGTTAGTGAATCGTTCGTCACCAGATATTGCCCCAAGTAAAGTTGTCGAGTTTCCTTGGCCCATGATAAAGCATCGCTTAAATCAGCGATTATTGCCAAGGTTCGCGGGGGATTGGCTAGCAGCAAACGAAAAATTTGATAGCTGGAGTGCTCGGAAAATATTAAATTCAAATGCTAGACTAGTTGTCGCTACGGAGACTTGCGCTAGGGATAGTATTAAGGCAGCTAGGGAAAGGGGAGCGTTATCGCTTTTGGATTGTCCACAAGTTCATCCTGATTTCCTAACATCACTCTTTGCGTCTGCAGGTCAGGACTTGGAGTGTGATGTTCCTATGAAGTTCGATACGCCAGCAATGGACGCGAGGAAACGTGAGGAATTCAAATCTGCGGACCATCTGTTGACGATATCTCAGATTCAAGCTAACAGTTTCATTGAGGCTGGAATTCCAGAAAGTAAAATCAGTACTATCTCTCTAGGGATAGATAGTGATTTCTGGAGAGGTGGAAAACATTTTCAAAAGCAAAGCGGGCCGCTTCGAATCCTGTTTGTCGGAGGAATTTGTTTACGTAAAGGAATTCCGTATTTGCTAAAGGCAGTCGAGATGCTCGGGAATCAAGCTGAGCTTTGGTTGGTTGGTCCAAATTCCGGTGAAGTCGATAATTTTCTATCGAATGCTTCTGTGAGTATAAAATTTCTAGGTAGAAAGAACAAAATTGAACTTCGAGACCTCTATCGAGCTGCCGATGTATTTGTGCTCCCTTCTTTGATTGATACCTTTGGTTTTGTTGGGATGGAGGCTATGGCTGCGGGGACTCCGACCATTGTAACTGATAATTGCGGCGTGCCAGTCCCCGACTCCAGCTGGAGAGTTCCGGTGATGAATGCTGACGCTCTTGCGAGTCGTCTCACTGAATACATAATAAACCCTCGACTTTTAGCAGATCATAGTGAGAAGGCTTCGCTTTTCGCAAAGTCACATAATCGTCAATGGTATCAAGATCAAGTGTCCCAATTATTTGGACATTTGATGGAGCAATAGTATTGGACATGAAGGAGATTGCTCAGGTCGTCCCTTACCTTCCTCCTAAAATTAGTGGGGTTGGTGACTATGCAGTTTTATTAGCGAAGGAATTAGCCAAAGTCCATGGCCTCCATAGTACTTTCATCTGTGCGAATCCGAATGAAGGTCAGCTTAATTGTGAAGGGTTTCCCGTGATACCGTTGGTGGCTTGTTCTGATGAAGAGTTTTCTTCCATACTAATGAAAACGGATACAGTCTTGGTTCATTATGTCGGCTATGGCTTCCAAAAAAGAGGTTGCCCCATTTGGTTAGTAAATGGGCTTTTGAAATGGCGTAAAAAATGTCGTAACGTGAACTTGATTACAATGTTTCATGAGCTTTATGCCACTGGCCCCATTTGGAGTAGTGCGTTTTGGACAAATGTAATTCAAAAGCGAATTTGCCGTAGGATCGCTTCTATTTGTGACGGAGTTATAACAAACAGAGCTGCAAGTCGTTTTTACCTAGATAGACACTGTTCCTGCAATTCGCAGGTACTGCCGGTTTTTTCAAATGTTGGTGAAGCGCCTCTTTTTGTTCCTTTCAATGAGAGGAATTCGGAAATGGTAATTTTTGGTGGTGGACCAAATTTTAGAGATTTAGCCGGTGAAAAGTTCTCCCTAATTCAGGAGCTAATTGATTTTTGGAAAATAGAGAAAATCGTGATAATCGGGAATGGAAACCTTGGACTCGCGAACCTTAGTATATCAATAGAAGTCGCTGGTATCCTTGATTCTATGTCGATTCATTCTATTCTTTCTAAGGCTAGGTTTGGCTTACTTACTTACTTTCCTGGATACATGGGAAAATCCGGTATTTTTGCATCTTATTGTGCACATGGTTTAGCTCCGGTACTTTTAAATCGCGATGATAGTTCCGAAGATGGATTGTCGAGTGGAATGAATTTCCTCTACATTGAAGACGCGATTGATTACGAGATTCAAGAGGCTGAGAGCGTAGCAGAGAAGGCTTGGTCTTGGTATTCCATGCATAATATTTCAAGAGTTAGCGAAGCATACGCTGAATTTATCCGGTAGTCCGAATGTTATTATACCTGTGGAGAAATCGAGAAAAACCGGACCTATTGACCAGGTCTTGGTTTAAGTCTTGGGTAAAGCGCCTACTACTAACTAATTCCCTTGTTCGAACTGGAATACGAATTGCGAAACTTCGAAGGAGGGGTGCTTTGATTGGTGAATGTACATTTATATCACCGTGTAAGCTCGGTGGTTGTTTATCGCGACTAGTAGTTGGAGATGAAACGTTTATTGGCCGTGTCGATATACAGGTTGTGGCTGGTGTTCGCATTGGTGACCGAGTTTGCATTAATGATGGGGTCAAAATTTTAGGGGCAAGTCATGATACTGGAGATCCAGGTTGGCAGCAAATATCACATGCTATTCGTATTGATGACTATGCATGGGTGGCTACTGGAGCTACGATTCTGCATGGAGTAACAATCGGTAGGGGGGCGGTTATTGGGGCTGGCGCAGTTGTTTCAAAAGATGTTGATCCGTATTCTATCGTTATAGGAAACCCAGCTCGTTCTGTTAGTAAAACTCGCTGCCGGGAGTTTGACTACAGTCCTGTGGAATTTGTGGCCCTCTTTTCTGCTTGGCTAGGTAAAACAGAAAAATTGGTAGCACCTGCTACAAATTGTTTTCGTGATAATAAATAGTGCAAATCGCGAGACGTAACAATCTTGGGTTAGAGAAACTTGGATAATAAGCAAAGAGAACGTCGGCGTGCACCCAAGAGGACACCTGGTTGGCACTCCCCTGCCAATTGGATTTTCTTAGCACTGGTGGCTAATGTTTTAGAGGGAGCATTCCGAAAGTGGGTTCCGGGTTTTTCGAGTGGGATAGGTCAGATTGTAGCTTATTTTTCGAAAGATATTTTTATGATAATAGCCGCGATAATGGCTGGATCACAGCCACGGCGAGGCTCTTTTAAATTGTGGAAGCATTGTGAATCGTGGATTAGATTGGCGTGTTTTCTCATTGCAGTTGGGGCTCTCACCGCTGCAGTAACCGATATCAATTTGGCTGGTGCAATCTTGACGCTGCGCCCTTTGATATTTCTTCCACTTTTAGTGCTTTGGATTGGCCCAAGAATGGGCGAAATCTCAATTCTGAAGTTTGCTCAGGTCGCGGCCATTCTTTGTTTCGCAAATGGTTTTTTAGGCCTTGTCCAAAGTGGGCTTCCTGGAAGTCATGTCCTTAATCGATATGCAACTGATGACATTAAATATATTGCAGAAATGGGTGCAGGAGTTCGGGCGACAGGAACCTTCTCCTATCTTACAGGCTTAACTATTATGTCCTCTATGGGAATATGGGCAGGAATGGTGCTTTTGAGTGTTCGTAGTAGAGGTTGGAAGCCTCTTGCATTGGGTGTTGCCGGAATTTTGGGGGCATTTGCTTGTGCTGTATCGAGTGGTTCTCGAAGTCCGATAGTTATTGGCTTCGCTATGTTGTTTATTTGGACATTAGGTTCGGCTCAAGCGTGGAAAGCTATTTGGAGAATGGCATGTCTTTCTCTATTCGCCCTTTTGCTTTCGATATTAATATTACCCTCTGTGGCAGAGCGTTTTCATGCGATGGGTGATGGGCTAATAGATCGCTTTGAAAATTCTGATAGCAATACACACCGCGCGTTTGGGCAGTGGGAAGAGGTTTACCATGCTGCAAGCTTTCATCCTTTCGGGCGAAACCTTGGAGGGTTGCAAGTAGGGGGACATTACGCGTCTACGGGCCGTATGGACTTAGTTGATTATGAGAGCCAATTTCCAAGAATAATTGCAGAAACAGGAATTCTAGGCTTTGTGGGGTTTATTGTATTAGTCGCCGGAATGATCTTGGCCTTGGAGCTATATCGAACCCAAACGCGTGACCATGGTGGGCGGCTTGCCATACGAGCTGGGCAGGTATTAATTGGAGGTCTCTCTTATTCGAGCATGGTTTATAATCACACCGGCTCTAGTTTCATTTTTTTGGTTTTGCTTGTGTCACTAAGCAACAAATTTTCTTGGAGAAAGAGGCGTTTAACATAATGTCTCATTTGCATGCATTCAGATTCAATTATTGGATACGTATTGAATTTTGGATAACTCAGATTTAGAATATTTCTAATTTCACACAGGATAGCTAATAGATTGCCATGCATAAAAGCGAGCGAGTGAATTTAAAAAAAGAGATAGATTATGGGGAAAGCACTGGGATGCGATTAGCTGTGGTGCTTTCACATCCAACTCAGTATTACTCTCCATGGTTTCGCGAACTTTCCATGCGGGTAGAGTTGAAGGTCTTTTATTTATGGGACTTTGGAGTTCGCGAAACTGTTGATCGAACTTTCAAGAAAAGTTTCACTTGGGATATTCCGCTGTTGGATGGGTATGACTACCAATTTGTGGAAAATCACAGCAAGGATCCGGGTACACACCACTTTAAAGGATTGGATAACCCCCAAATTGTTGAAGTTGTCTCTAATTGGCAGCCGGATACACTTTTAATGTTTGGATACAATTATGCAACGCACATTCGCTTGATCTTTTCACCACGACTACGTGGTATAACATTTTGGTTTAGGGGCGATTCGCATGAATTGTGCCCGAGCACAGGTTGGCGCACGCGCATTAGACGGTACTTACGTGTGATGCTTTTTTATCGGTTTCATCGTTTTTTGGCAGTTGGAGCTGCTAATTGTGATTATTTCGAAAAGAGCGGTGTAGATAAGAGGAAAATTGCATTGGTTTCGCATTGTATTGATAATGCACGTTTTCGGAGCAAGCAGGTTGATCTTGAAGCAGAGGCAATGTCCTGGAAGCAGGAGCTTGGTATCCCTGAGGGGGCTGTGGTTATATTGTTTGCTGGGAAATTCGAAGAAAAAAAACGTCCATCAGATCTATTAAAATCCTTTGTTATAGTTAAGGACAGGTTGATGAGACGGGGTGGCAATTGTAAGCGTAATTTCGTCTTATTGTTCGTTGGAAGCGGTAAACTCGAAGCGTCATTAAAGGAAGAAGCAGGAACAGGATTAGGAGAAGATGTGTTCTTTGCGCCGTTTCAGAATCAGTCTCGTATGCCCTTAGTGTACGCGATGGGGGCCCTCTTTGTGTTGCCTTCGTATGGGCGCGGTGAAACTTGGGGACTCGCTGTAAACGAAGCAATGAATTTGGGTAAACCGGTTATAGTGAGCAGCCATGTCGGTTGCTCCATGGATTTGATTGTTGATGGGAGAACTGGATGGGTTTTTGAGGCTGGTAATTTGGAGGCGCTTTGTGAACGACTACAGACTGCACTAGCAGATGTAGAGAACCTTCAAAAAATGGGGATGCATGCAAAGAATCACATTGAGAAATTTTCGTATGAGAACTCGACAGCTGCCGTAGTGAATTTACTTTCGCAGAAAACCCTTGAGGCTGGAAAACAATAATGGTCGACGTTGCTCCAACAGTTGTCGTTCCTGAACTGTTTCGCTTAACGGGAGGCGTGCAAGTCTTTTCTCGTTATTTAATTGAAGCTTTGGATGCTATTTACGATGCACCCGTACCGGTTATTTCACGGAATGACCGTAGAAGCGATTGCCCACCTGATTTTTTGGAAGGACGACGGTTTTATGGGTGTGGTTTTTTTACTCCCGGATTACGCCGTTTTGCACTGATTGCGGGCTGCCTTAAAAATCGTTCAAACCTTTTTGTATCTTCTCATCCTCATTTTGCCCCTTGGCTGCGTATTCAAAACCAGTACTTGAATCGACCATTTATCTGTGTGGCACATGGAATTGACGTTTGGAATATAGCAGGATCTAAAGTTGCTAAAGGGTTACGGGATGCGTCTTGTTTATTACCCGTTAGCACATACACCTCTGTGCGAATGAAGGAACAGGTTGGCGCGCTACGCTCTCCAGTTAAAGTATTTCCAAATACCTTCGACAACGAACGTTTTTGCCCTGGGCCAATAAATAACCGAATGCGTGATTTTTTAAGAATTAAACCCGACGCTCCTTTAATACTTTCAATTTGCAGGCTCTCAAAGGGAGAGGAAGGAAAAGGGTATGATCGTGTCCTCGAATCGATTCCCGAGCTTTTAATATCGTTTCCAAATCTGGTATGGGTATTGGGAGGAACAGGAGATGACCTCGAACGTGTGAAAAGCAGAGCGGGTGAACTGGGAATATTAGGTCATTGCCGGTTCCCCGGATTTGTTCCCGATAGTGAAATTGTGGATTTGTACCGGTCTGCGGACTTATTTGTTCTTCCGAGTAAAAAGGAAGGGTTTGGGATCGTTTTTTTGGAGGCAGCAGCCTGTGGGTTACCAGTGATTGCTGGAAATAGAGATGGTTCTGTAGATGCTCTTGCGGAGGGTACTCTCGGGAACCTGATTGATCCTGACTCACAAGCTGAGTTAGTGTCTGCGATTCGAAATGCATTGAAGTCCAATAAACCTGATGAAAACAAGCTTCATGCAATGTGTGTCGAGCGCTTTGGTAAAAAGGCTTTTCAAAATCGATTACGTTCAGTGCTTAACGAGTTCACACCTTGTAAACCGAAATGAGAGTACTTCATACGATTGATAGTCTTCGTTCAGAAACTGGTGGACCAGCCCGCTCGGTTCCGGGCTTATGTGGAGCTTTAGTAAATACCGGCGCGAGAGTTTCCCTTTGGGCTAGAGATGTACAAAATGGATACATTCCTCCAGAGGGTGTAACTCTAATAACTGGGGACTTGGCAACTTTAGCTAAGACAGCTGCTAAACATGATATCATACACGATCATGGGTTGTGGCTTTCAGTGAATCATAAGATTTCCCAATTGGCACGGTCGCTATCCTTACCGAGGATCGTTAGCACTCGAGGGATGCTAGAACCATGGGCTTTAAATCACAAAAAATGGAAAAAGCGGTTAGCATGGAGGTTGTACCAAAAGCGAGACTTATCGAATGTTGCTTGCATACATGCGACCTCTAAAGCGGAAGCTGATCAAATTAACAAGATAGGAGTTCGTCGACCGCTCTCTGTTATTCCAAATGGTGTTGATGTTCCCCTGCTCGCTGAGAGAGCGAAGAGGGATGTTGGAAAAAAAACACTCCTTTTTTTGAGCCGTATCCAAAAAAAGAAAGGATTGTTAAATCTAGTTGGAGCTTGGAAACAAGTCCAGAATCCTGATTGGAGAATACGTATTGTTGGACCTGAAGAAGATGGTCACTTAAACGAAGTTCGCAGTGCGGCTGAAGAGGCGGGGGTTATTGATGACTTTTTGTTTGAGGGTCCGGTTGAAGGAAACCGGAAATGGGACGTTATTCGCTCGGCAGATCTATTTGTCTTACCAACACATAGTGAGAATTTTGGAATTGCGATTGCAGAAGCACTTGCGTGCGAAGTACCTGTAATTACAACCAAGGGTACCCCTTGGCAGGAATTGGAGACAGAGGCTTGCGGTTGGTGGGTTGATATTGGAATTGCCCCTTTGGCTGAAGGTCTAAGAGAAGCTTTTAGTCTGAAAGATACAGAGAGACAGTCTATGGGAGTAAGGGGACGTGAATTGGTAAAGCGAAAGTATACTTGGCCTAGTATCGCGGCTAGGATGTTGGCTACTTATAAATGGGTTTTGAATCGAAGTAATAAGCCAGGTTGTGTAAGATTTTAGGGAATCGCTCTTTTGTTATGTCGCTTAAAATAGCAGATAATAGGAAAACTCGGAAATGGAGCCGGAAAGAGCTTTTAGGTCGAGTCGTGTGGGCAGGAATGTACCCATTCTATAGGTACAGTCCGCGCTTATTTTGGGGGTGGAGAAATTGGCTATTGAGGCTGTTCGGTGCGAAAATAGGGAAAAATGTTCAAATACACCCAACAGTGAGTGTCTTTGTTCCGTGGAATTTGGAAATAGGAGATTGGACTGCTATTGGATTCGATGTGTTACTTTATAATTTAGGGCCAATGAAAATCGGTTCAAAGGTGACTATATCCCAGCGCGTTCATTTGTGTGGAGGAAGCCATGATTTTCGTGATGATTCGATGCCTTTGTTAAAATTACCTTTAAGTATCCAGGACAATGTTTGGGTTTGTTCCGACGCTTTTATTGGTCCAGGTTTAACGATTAAAATGGGTGCTGTGATAGGAGCTCGTTCGGTTGTTGTTAAAGATGTTAGCGAGAATTGGGTGGTTGCTGGTAACCCAGCAAAATATATTAAAAAGAGGTAACAGTAGCATGAATAAATTACCGATAACTGTCGTCATTGCGGCGAAGAACGAAGAAGCTAATATGCCGAAGTGCCTTGCGTCTCTAAAGCCCGCAGAAAAGGTGATTTT
The DNA here is from genome assembly GCA_022538095.1 of Puniceicoccaceae bacterium K14. Classification (GTDB taxonomy): domain Bacteria; phylum Verrucomicrobiota; class Verrucomicrobiia; order Opitutales; family Opitutaceae; genus JAKYXN01. The sequence goes on from JAKYXN010000033.1 coordinate 15,380, forward strand.
AGCAGACTCAGGGAGTTCTGATCGAACTGCCGAAATAGCCGACAGCTTTGGTGCGGAAGTTGTGCAGTTTAATTATGCTGGTGGGTATCCAAAAAAACGGCAGTGGATATTGAATACTATTTCGATCGAGACCTCATGGGTGTTTATGGTCGATGCGGACGAAGAAATCCCTAGAGAACTCTGGTTGGAAATTGAGCGAGAGATTTTGTCAACGAATCCAGCTGTTGGGTACATGATAAACAAGGGGTTTCATTTTATGGGAAATAAATTTAAGTTCGGTGGTTTTTCACATCCTGCTGTTTTATTGTGGAGAAGTGGTCAAGGGACCTTCGAGGAGACACTAGCAACGGAAGCTAATCAGCAGGATATGGAAGTCCATGAACGAGTTGTCATTTCTGGAGAAATTCGGTCTTTGAAACACCACCTTGTTCATAATGATTTTAAAGGCCTTCACGCTTATTATGACCGGCATAATAAGTATTCGACCTGGGAAGCCGCTCTCCGCTATCAATTTATTGAAAATGGCCACTGGGGGAAATCAAAAGTGAAGGCGAAACTATTTGGAAATTCCCAAGAATTTAGACGATTCTTGAAGAAATTTATTATAGCTTTGCCATTTGAGCCTTGGGTTTGGTTCGTATATCATTACCTGATACAATTAGGCTTCCTTGAAGGGCAGCGCGGGTTGATTGCTTCGCAAATTCGCAGAGAGTATATTAGACAGGTTCGTTCAAAGGTTTTTGAGTTGCAGTGCAAGTGATTGCAAAAAAGGGGGCACTAAGTCAACGCTTGGTCACTCGATGAAGTTTATACATTTACAGAGTATATTCGAATCACCCTTCTTACTTTTATCCTCAATTTATCGAATACGCTCCGTCGCAACTTGTTATATATTGACGGAACTACTATAGCCTAATTTTTATGAAAATCTCGATCATTACCATTTGCTACCAACCGGGGCTGGTTATTTTATCGGCGATTGAGTCTGTGTTGGGACAGAGCTATGACGACGTAGAATATATCATCGTGGATGGTGGCTCCAAGGATGGGAGCGTGGAATGTATTATTAGGCGACTGGCTTCGAGTGAAAGTGGAGAAGCTGTATTGCCTAATATTGAGGCTTTATCTTTGAACCTCGATGTTGGCGGAAAAACTATTCGCCTGGTTTCGGAAAAAGACAATGGGTTGTACGATGCTTTGAATAAAGGTATTCTATTGGCTACGGGGGATGTCATTGGTTTTGTACATGCGGATGACTTTTTGGCCCATGAAAATGTGCTGAAGAATGTGGCTGAGTGCTTTTTTAAAAACGATACGGAAGGTGTGTATGGGGATCTTCAATATGTGCGCGATTGCGGTTTGCCCACTAAGGATACAGAGCCACATAAGGAAGAACAATCAGGTGATCGACAGTCGATAGAAGATGACGGACAACCAACATTTGAAAAATCCAACTTTTCGGTGGTGCGTCATTGGGAGAGTGGGAGTTACCGTCGTGAAAAACTGAAGTGGGGTTGGATGCCTCCACATCCGTCTTTGTATTTGAAGCGTGAAGTATATGAGCGAGCCGAGCTTGAGAATGGAGAATTTTTTGATACGTCGTTCACCTGTGCAGCAGATTATGATTTCATGATGCGGATATTGTCGCAGTTGGATGTAATACCAGAGTACGTGCCAGAGGTTTTGATCAAAATGCGAGTAGGCGGAGTTAGCAACCGGAGTGTAAAACACATGTTGCGAAAGTCGGCGGAAGACTGGCGAGCGATCCGGAGAAACCGTATCGGACATATCCATACTTTGGCATGGAAGAATTTGCAAAAAATTGGACAATTTTTTCGGCATTGAATTGTGTATCGTTTGTCGCATGTTTTCTGTGAGAGTAACGAGCATATCGCCGCAGTACAGTGTAGCGGAAGACGATAAATTGAGTAGCAACGAAACGTGTGTTAATGGGAAAATTGGAGTCAAGAGTGCATGTCCAACAGGCATTTTTTTGGTTCATAACATTGACAACTGAGCTCTAGGTACGGCGAACGAGGAAACCAAAACCTTATCGAAACCTGCACTTACTAGTGCTCCTTATAGACAAATTCATCAGGTTTTCCCCTATGCTTTTATCAGGGTGTGATTTTTGCTGGCCTCCGAGTGAAATTACTGCCGTATTTTACTCGATTAAATTAGGTGTTATCACTGGCACAAAAGGGAGTCCAAAACTTTCACTAATTCTTCTCTTGAAATAACAATGAGTACTCAAACTAAGTCTGTAGATGTTGACGTGCATCTCGATGCAATGGAATTGACCGAGGGATCGGAACACTCGCTGACTGGATCGATCTTCGATACGGGAGGCACTGTTTTAGACAGGGTATTGCACTGGAAGCGACATTGGGTAAGCCAGTTCTTAGGACTCGTTTTTTTGGCGATTGATGTAATTGCCATAACCGTGATTTACATGGGAATGGTGTTACTCTGGTACGATGGACCTGTGTGGGAAATGATGAGTCAAAAAGTCCATCTTATATTGGTAGCGACTAGTGTTATTTCTGTGTATTTGATTGGTGGCTACGAATACCACGAAAATAAAAGGAGTTTTCGGTTCGCCTGCGAACATATTATAGTCTCAGGTATTGTGTTCATCTTGGCCTTTTTCCTTATCTACGCAGTGAGTTTTTACGGCCAAAGTTTCAACACAGCTCGAATGACGGTGATTGTTCCTTTGTTCGCTTTTCCAGCATTTTCGATTTTCTACAGAAACCGTGTCTCGAGGATGCATGATAAATTGCGACGAGAAAACTCAATTTGTATCATTGGTTCGGGAGTGGAAGCGCGCGATGCCTACCGTCGCATTCGCTCAAATGACTCGGGGCAAACAATTTTTGTGGTAGACTTAGATAAGAATAGCTTGGGGAAACGCCTCATCCAGTACGAAACGAATTCACCGATAATAGGATCGTTGAAAGACCTTGATTTTAGTTCCTCAATGAGCGGAAAATTCGTCGAAAGTTATATTATTACCGGAAAGGGTGGAATGCCGAAAGATTTTGTAAAGTATTTAGCGGTGGCCCAATTTGGCGGAAATCGAATCTATACTTACGAGAGCTTTTTGTCGCAGGTTCTGAAAATTGTTCCTCCCTCTCAACTTACGTTGGAGTGGGCTTTCTCTGATGGATTTCGGCTAAATCGAAACCTTACTTACAGCCGTATAAAACGCTTAAGTGATATTTTTGCAGCACTAATAGGCTTGATTGTTTTAAGCCCCGTTTTTGTACTTACCGCCCTGGCAGTTCGATTGACCAGCAAGGGGCCCATAATCTTTTCTCAATCACGAATTGGAGAGAAGGAAAAACCTTTCACGATGTACAAATTCCGTTCGATGAAAGTTGGGTCTGAAAAAGGGAATAAGTACACGCAGGTCGGCGACTCTCGCATTACCTCTATCGGAGGTTTTTTGCGAAAAAGTCGATTAGATGAGCTCCCTCAATTGTGGAATGTGCTAAGAGGGGATTTGGCTTTGATTGGGCCTCGAGCAGAGTGGGACAAACTGGTGAAAGATTATGAAAAGAAGTTCCCGTATTACCATTTTCGGCATGCGGTTAAGCCTGGGATTACTGGATGGGCCCAAGTGAATTATTCCTATGGAGCCAATGATCGCGATACGATTGAGAAACTGTATTATGATCTCTACTACGTGCGTCATTTTTCTTTTGTCCTCGATTTGCAAGTGTGTATAAAAACGGTGTACATGATGTTGTTTGGGAAGGGGATGTAACTCGCCTTTGGCGAGTTAAGTAGTGAATTTTGAATGGTGAAGTGTGAATTTTAAATTGCGATGGCCTGCCGTGAGCTTGTCGAACTGGCCTGCCATGAGCCTGTCGAACCGGCGGGTATCCTAGAAAAAATAATGATACGAAGTTTTTTTAAGAATTGTTGTCATTTACTCCCGTTGCACCTTTGTGTCTTTTGGAGTGTTCGTTGAGAGATCAGAATTCTGAAACGATTGTAGATCGATTCAACGAATAGAACCAAATTTCCATTTACCTAAAACCTAAACGGCTTTTCCCGATGCCTAAATCCCTACAAACCATATACGTGATTTTGATTTTGTTGCTTGTGTTGTTCATTGTTACGTTTGCATGGGGTGAAACTTCTGAACCCATTGATGTCTATATCTTGGATGATGGGATACGCTTTAACCATTTTGACCTAAGGGGACTTGGCGGCGATGAAGTGGATATAATTGGCAAAGGCCGATCGGGGCGTATTCATGGAACAGCCATTGCTAGCATTATAGGCGGGCGGCTTTATGACAATGAGTTGCCAGTGCGAGTTCATTCGGTACGTGTATTGCAAAGTGACGGCAGTGGGAAGTGGTCGGACTTTTTGAAAGGCTTACAGTGGGTGCTCGAACATCATGAAGAGGGCAGAATGGGCGTGGTCAACTTGAGCTTTGGCGGGCGACCTAAGGATGTGATTGCTGGATTGGTAGGTCAGGCAATTGCGCGCTTGCAGAACGAAGGACTCGTTGTGGTATCGGCAATTGGCAATGATGGAGAGCGAATTGACGAAGGGCGAATCCCTTGCTCAATCGACGGTGTTATTTCGGTAGGAGCTCTCAACCGAAGGCATACCCGATGGGTGAGCTCAAATTTTGGTGATCTAGTTGACTATTTTGTCTTGGGAGAGGACTTGAGAGTAGCTTCTGCTATACGAAAAAGCGCACGTACTACAATTTCAGGTACATCCTTTTCTGCTGCGATCATTTCGGCTGTTTTAGTCTCTGGAATTGCTAGTAATGAAATTCGCTCAACTGAAGAGGTGGCTGCCTATTTAGATTCTGGAGTTCTCGTGTTTTTGGAAGGGCTTTATGGGAGAGAGCGCGGAGCAGGAATCATCGATTTCGACCAGAAATCCCCGATCTTTGCATATGATCCGCCAAATGCTGATGAATAGTTGCAAGGAATCACCAGGCACTTGAGCGAATCCCTCACTAGGGTTAGAAAAAATCAATTGATAAGGTGGTTTTTTAAAAAATGTCTGTTATTAAAATGTAAATGCCCTATTGTCTTAGGGTGAAACTTTTGTAGTTGAATTTTGTAAACAATTAGCATGAAAAAGATTTTTAAAATAGCTTGTTTGTCTATTCTATCGGCACTCGCTTCTGTGGCAGCACGAGCGCAGGTCGGGACGATCGAATTTACTTTCTCCGGTGAATATGCTTACTTGCCGGGACCGGGGCTAGGATCTGGCGTCACTGGTTTGTTCGATTTCGATATCACTTCTTCCACGCTACCGGCAGATCTGAGTATGCCCTATGTTACGGAATTAAGTTTCGTAGATTCGCTTTTTGCTGACTTCGGAGAGTCTACTGGTGGCGATATCGAGATTAATGTTGGTACGATACCGGCAGGTTCAGGTTTCACGGGTGTATTTAACCCAGCAAGCCTTACTGACCCAGAAGCCTTTTTGGATTTACTGAATAACATCGGAACAGATCTGGGCAGCAGCAATTTTCTATACGATTTTGACACGTTTGATTTTACGCTTATCCCAGACCCAGAACCACTCCTTGCTCCAAATACGCTGTGGGTGTTCGGAGATGAAAACGTGACTATAGATTCGCTGGATAGTAATAAGTTGTGGGTAAATGGATTTGGTGGGTCTGGAACAATCACACTCTCAGCAGTCCCGGAACCTTCCACGATTGCAGGTATCAGTATTGGAGTGCTTGTTCTTGGCTTTTTGACTTACCGTCGCCGCAAGGCAGCTGTGAAAGCATAGTTAATTTTTAACTACAAAATTTTTAAAAGGCACGCGTTATGCGTGCTTTTTTGTTTGAATTGAATGATGAACGCCTTTTATGACTGCAAAAAATCGATTGATTTTGATTATGCGAATATCCGGCGCAGACCTGGTGAGCTTCATGGGTTAAGTTGTGCGGCATGGAATCGCATTAACTGTATAAATGCTCATTTCCATTTTTGGGTAGCTTGTGTAATTAACGTGGAAATTTGAATCGCAGCGTGGTTTTTCCTCACTAGATACGGGATGAATTAACCGAAGCCGCAGATATTCACTTGCTAGTATTTTGAGTTGTAGTTTTTTTTAAGCGTGCAGCTATTTGACGCCCATTGCCATCTTCAGGATGTACGATTATTGAATGTTCAGTCGTCATTAAATGACAATTATGGTAAGCTGTTTGTGGAATCTGTGATTGTGAATGGGACTTCGGAAGGAGATTGGGATCAAGTTAAACAAATTTCAGAAAAATTAGGACAAGTGATTCCTGCTTATGGGCTGCACCCTTGGAATATTGGCGGGCGAAGCACGGATTGGAAACAGCGCTTGCTTGAGCTTTGGCAAGACCCTCACTCTCAAGTGGGGGAGATCGGGCTAGATCGTTGGGTTGCGGATTATGATACAGATGATCAGTTGGAAGTGTTTTTGTGGCAATTTCGAGAGGGGCTTAAACGAGCAAAGCCTATCACTATCCATTGCTTAAAAGCTTGGGGGCTTCTGTATGACACTTTGCGTTCGGAGAGACCTTTTCAAGGCCGCTTTTTGTTGCATTCATATGGAGGGCCGAAGGAGATGGTTGAGCCGTTCGCGAAGATGGGGGCGTATTTTTCAATTTCTGGGTACTTTGCATTGGATCGCAAACGTGTTCAGCAAGAGGTGTTTCGTCAGGTTCCAATTGAGCGCTTGTTAGTCGAGACAGATGCTCCGGATATGATGGGCCCGAATTCAGTTATTGAATCGCCTCTTATCCATAAAGGGGTCACGATCAATCATCCAGCTAATATTCGACCTATCTATGAGTTTGCAGCTAGACTGCGCGGCATGGAGGTGACGTCATTCACTGAAGTTGTTGCTGAGAATTTTCGCCGCTTCGTGGTCGGTTAATGAAAAGGTTCGCTATTTATAGCAAACTGAGGTTGGAGTCTTTTGGTGGCTCCCGAAGAAAAAAAGAATTGGTTTAAAATCTATGTCGCCCCCGCGATTCTATCGACTCTGATTGCACTAGGTGTGTTTGCAGTGCTGCCAAACTTGGGAGCGAAAGCCTACCTTGGCATTTGGCTAGGGACATATATGGTTTGGTATATGTGGATGGCAGTATTGGATTTGAATAAAGATACAGAATAATTTCCCAGAGATTATGAATTTCAAGGAGCAGGCGAAATACTTGCCTCTAGGAAAAGGCGTAAAAATTGTCGCGTGCGATTCAAACGGAGTAATCGCATTAGATAAACCGGAAGGAATCTTGTCGCATCCGAATAAGGATTCCGAGGTGAATAAATCTTTGTTGAAGGCTCCTTACGACTCTGCCTCGCAAGCGTATAAAGTGGAGCTGGAGGAAGGTATTCAAAAAGAGATTCACCTTCTAAATCGTTTAGATTCTGCAACTTCAGGATTGATTTTATTGACATTGAACGAGCTTACCCGTGGCCCGATCTTAAAAGCATTCGAAAACAAGGCGGTAAAGAAGACATACGAAGCCTTAGTGTTTGGGATGCCGCGAAAGGGTAATCCGCTCTGGAAAGATCGGCTCTCGGTGCGGAAAGCGGAGGGGGGCGTAAGAGCTTCTACAGGAGGCACTGGTAATCTAGGGGCAGAAACGAAACTCGTCCGATGCAAACCAATTCCAGGAATGCCACTCCTTAGTTTACTTACCCTTATGCCGCTAACCGGACGTACGCATCAACTCCGTATTCAAACTTCAAAACGCAATATTCCGATCGTGGGCGACCGCACTTATGGTGATTTTCAAAAGAACAAATCGATTGCTCGAGCAAAGGGGATAAAACGCCTTTGCCTTCACTGTGTTTCAATGGAGCTCACCTATTCGTATTTGGGAAAGAAGGTCGGCTTCAAAGCGCTATCTCCATCTCCTTTTAAAGTATGACCAAAAGAACTCTGATTCTTGGCTGCGGTTATGTCGGGCAAGCGTTGGCCGAGGAGGCCTTGCAAAGTGGCTTTGAAGTGATTGCGGTTACCCGCAACCTCGAAACCTTAGCTGACCTCAATCGTCTCGGTTGCCAGGTCGTTGCAGCTCAAGTTGAGTCAGATACGTGGCATGCGCAAGCTACGGGTGAGTTTGACCTCGCTATCAATTGCGTGAGCTCTGCAGGGAATGGCTTGGAAGGCTACCGCCAGTCCTATGTTGGCGGAAACCACTCATTTGTAGCTTGGCTAAACAAGGTTAGCGTAGGCAGAGCCATATTTACAAGCAGCGTATCCGTTTACCCCGACAGTGGTGGCGAATGGGTGAGTGAAACGGATGCAGCACCGAATAATGATCGTGGAAAGATAATTTTAGAAGCGGAAAATATTTTCTTAAATTCGGATGTTTCGAGTACACGGAAATGCATTTTAAGGCTAGGCGGGATCTACGGTCCGCAAAGGCATATGCTGTTGAATAAGTCGAGGTTGGCTCCGGAAGAAATTCCAGGGATCGGAACCTATTACCTGAATCTAATTCGTTTGGAGGACATTTGTTCTAGCATCTGGAGCGTTTATAAATGCGCTGCGCTTGAAGGGCGATCGATTTTCAATGTAGTCGATGACGACCCCGTATTCAAGTTAGACTTGGTCAATTGGTTTGCAGATCAGTTAGGGCATCCTCGGCCTCGATTTATCGCTAGCAAAAATCCTAATAATTCGTCCCGCCGTTTTGCAGGTGAATCCCCCTCTAATCGACGTATCCGCAACTGCGCTCTGAAAAAAAAATGTAATTGGGAACCTCGGTTTCATTCTTTTAAAGAAGGCTTCTCTTCCTTTCTAAAAGAAGTTGACGTATGATCGAGCGGTCCGAAACTACGCAGCCGAATCACATCAATTAATAAAACCTCAAACACTCTATTTGAATTATGGCAGGCGTAGGAAAAATGCTCAAGCAGGCGCAAAAAATGCAGAAAAAGATCGAAGGTATCCAAGCGGAATTGGATGCGCGATCGATTGAAGTTTCCAGTGGTGGTGGTGCAGTGAGTATCACAATTTCGGGTTCTGGTGTTTTTCAAGGCCTCAAGCTCGATCCTGAGCTTCTCAAGGAAGAAGCCTCCCTTGTGGAAGAAACGATTTTGGAAGCGATTAAAGAAGCGGCAGCGAAATCCAAGAAGATTAACGACGACGAGATGGCTAAAGCAACCGAAGGGTTTGCTCTGCCAGGTTTGATGTAATCGCTCGCGATTTTCGATTTATGACTCCGTCTTTCGAAGCCTTGCAAAAGCAGCTCAAGCTACTCCCGGGAGTGGGCTATCGATCGGCGGAACGTATGGCGATTCACTTATTGCTCGAAAAGCCACAATCGGCAGAAGATCTACTAGCGTCGATTCAAGCGGCAATTTCTCGAGTGAAAAGCTGCCCGAATTGTGGCAATATTTGCGAGGAGGAGGATCTTTGTAAGATTTGCCAAAATCCCAAGCGAAATGAAGACGCTCGGCTGTGTATCGTTGAGCACGTTAGCGATCTAATGGTCATGGAGAAGTCTGGATCGTATGATGGTTTGTATCATGTGCTTGGAGGCAAATTGAGTCCAATCAATGGAATCGGCCCAAATGACATTAATTTTGCTTCGTTAAAGCCTCGTATTGAGAAAAACAGTATATCGGAAATTATCCTAGCGTTGACAAACGATATAGAGGGAGAAGCGACGTGTCACTATATCGGCGACGCTCTTTCGGATATGGACGTCACGATCACTCGTATTGGCTTTGGGCTTCCGAGTGGTGGGTCCATTTTATATTCCGATCCAGTGACACTTAAAAGCGCTCTTGACGCTCGCAAGTCGATATAGATACTCATCGGTAAGATGGCTTTACCGAATTTATCCGGAATACCCCCCGTTGATTTTAAAAACTTACAGGATCTTCGAGCCCAGCCCTTAGACGAAGGTTCACTTTTCGACAGAATCTATCCTATTTTTAAGAAGGAGTCTCCCGGTTTGTTGGCGAAAATCGAGGAAAATTTGGACCTCAAGGATAGTGAAGGCGTTTACGAGCCAATGCACAAATTGAAGGGCTCCGCATCGGCAATGGGAGCAAGTCGCTTATTTGAGCTCTGCCAATCAGCTCTCGAAATGTGCAGAGGGAATACTATTTTTGACGAACCGAATCTTATGCATCAATTGACAGTCGAAATAGATGCCTATCAACGAACGATTGACTCGCTCTTTCCTGAGTACGCATAAAAGTCTGCATTTTGAGGAATCGTAAGTATTTACAGTGACAAAGAGTCATTCTAGCTTCCGAAGCGTTCTTTTGTCAGTTTTGCTACTGCAGTTCGCAATGGTTCAAATGCCCATTGGCTTAGAGGGACCTTGCGTATATCCACAAATTGGTGACCACTGATTTCTGATTCTTCGAGCGACAAATTAGAGAAGTCGGATACGAAGCCGAGAAAATAGAGATCTAGTACTGGGTATATGACATTCTTGTATGGATATTGGTTTGGGAAACTTCCATAAAATTCAAATTTATCCAGTACTAAATTTGTTTCTTCTCGAACTTCTCGAACCAAAGCAGTTTCGGCGGCTTCATTGAAATCGACGAAGCCACCGGGAATTCCAAACTTGCCTTTGGCAGGTTCGCGTGCCCGCTCGACCACTAATAGTTTATCGTCCTGGTCGAAAATAAATGCGGCGGCCGAACTCGTCGGATTAAAGAACAATGTGAAGTCACAAACCTCGCATCGAACGCCATTGTCCTGAAAGCGGATAATCGCTTCCGCAGCGCAAGTGGGGCAAAAACGAAAGTGCTCAGGTAAAAAACGTGCTTTCATACCTCACGAAGACAGCCGCTAAAATTTCTACCGCAAGCTCAAATAATACATTTCACTTTTCAATATTAAGTTTCTTCACTCTTATAAAAACCGTGTGCCAGCAAATACTCACAGATTCGATAAAAGATTTTATCCGCGAGCACGCGGAGGCTGATCCTAGCGAAATTGCGCTCAAGGCTTCTCGACTCCCGGATATTCCAGCTAATTGGGTCGCACAGCAGATTAAGGGGCGCCAAAAAGCGAAAAGCAAACTTCCTTCCTGGTTCAAAAACGAGGATATCCTTTTCCCTCCAAGCATATCAATGGAGCAGTGCACTTCGGAGGTGATTGCTGCTTTTAAATGTAATCTATTTCAGGGCCAAACCGTAGCGGACCTCACGGGGGGATTCGGAATCGATTGTTTCCACCTAGCTCAATCCTTTGATCGAGTTGTTTACATCGAGAGGGATAAGGAACTTTCGAAAACCGCAGCAAGAAATTTCGCAACACTCGGCGTCGAACACAAAATCGAAATTATTTCAGGTAGCAGTATAGAATGGTTAAGGACGATCCAAGAACCGCTCGATTTGATATACGTCGATCCAGCTCGTCGCAATTCAAAAGGGGATAAGGTATCAGAACTTGAATCTTGTGAGCCCAACGTTTTAGAACACTGGGATTTGCTTCAGAGCAAAGCGAAGCAAATCGCTATCAAAGCCTCTCCCGGATTGGACATTCAACTCGCTATAGCCCAATTAAAAAACGTATCTAAGGCTTACGTGCTATCGCACAAAAATGAGTGCAAGGAATTGCTGTTTATTTGTTCATCAGAGGCTGAGAAATCGCCAATCATTCATTGTGTCGACCTATTGGATGATAAATCAGAGTATTACTCTAAATTTGATTTTACCTTCGAAAAAGAACACGGATTGCAGGTACAACCGGCCGAAGTTCTGCAATTTCTTTATGAACCCAATGCGGCAATAATGAAAGGAGGTGGATTTAAGAGTGTTGCAAGAAAGTATGGGCTCTATCCATTGCATCCACGTACGCGCTTATACACTTCAGATGACCAGTTGAAAGATTTCCCCGGTCGCGTATTCGAAATTGAAGGGCAGTTCCCAATCAATCGGAAGGAGCTCAAGGAAGTATTCCCAAACAACAAAGCGAATATAATCTCTCGCAACTGTGGCCTTACCCCGAGCGAATTGAAGAAGAAATTGAAACTCACAGACGGAGGACCTGCATACGCAATTGCAACTACCTTGAGTAATAATAAACGAGCGATTCTAAAGTGTTCGCGTCTAAAATAAAAGCGACGCCTCTAATCATGAAATAGGGGCGTAGGTTATCAGCCTATCAAACGCCCCTCGCAACCCCTTGTGGTAGGCACTCAACAAGCTGACTCCCTACTAAAATTGAACATCTATTGCCTCCGGCGTATAACCTGCGAGCATGGCTCCCATTTGCTGTTCATCTGCTTTTGCACTTAGAACGAATACATATCCATTGCTTTTCCACTTACTGAGCGTCCAACCTTTTTTCTGGCTTTGATAGGCAATTTCTGGAGTGGCATCAACTCCTTCAAATTGCCCTTCTTTTGTCATAAAAAGGTGATACACCGTATGTGCATCGAAGCACATTAAAGCGACACGGTCCTCCGACCAATTCAATGGGCGGCAACCAATGCCCTTTTGCTCGAGTAACTTAGGAGGCAATGCATCTGGAAGATCAAATTCATTGTCCACTAACCAATTACGCAATTTCTCAGTGTCCTTGTTAAAATATGACAAGCGGGGGCCGTCATACGAATATTGAAACGCTCGGTCTAAGAGTGGCCCTTCATACTCATCACTTCGATCAACTATCAACTTGTCGTAGACTAGAAAGCTCAACAGGAGGCAGGCAGCTATAGCAGAGCAACGTGAAACCCAAAAAGCGAGCGTTCGCTTTTGTTTGGGTTTGGAGCTTTCCAGGGCTCCAATGGAAGCTTTCAATGAAACCGCTAGGTCTCCTGGAACGGGAATCTGATCCATTGATTTTTTCGCCTCTGTATCAAACGCTTTCGCTTCAGTCCACCATTGCATCAACTCCGGATTCGCTTTGGCGACAGTGAGAGCTTCTTGGAAAATTTCATCTTTGCTATCTGTATTGAGCGTGTAATTCGCCAATATTATTTTTGTTTCTTCAATATCCATATTTGGATCTTTCTTTATGCTGTTTAAAATCGACTACTTTACGTTCTTCGCTGCTCATAGCTTTTAGCATGTTAGCTCTAAGCATATCTTTTCCACGTGCGAGCCGCGACATTACTGTTCCCATTGGGACTCCTAAAATTTTTGCAATTTCTTTGTAGCTGTATGACTCTAGATAATACAAAGATAACACTCTGCGGTACACATCTTTGAGTTTCATTAGCTCTGCCATCACATTTCTAGCTTCGTTGGTTCGATCGTGATCTTCAGTATAGCTCTCGTCAATTTGGGGAGCTGCTGTTTCGATATCGCTAAACTTCGACTTTCTCTTAGAATTCTTGATGTATTCTCTGTAGAGGGTAGTGTACAACCACGATTTAGTCGCCTCTATAGAACGTATACTCTTATATTTTTTAGCCCAAATTAGAAACGTTTCCTGAGTTAGGTCCCAGGCATCGTCAGACGATCTCGATAAGCTCAGGGCAAATCGATATAGGTTTGTATAGTAACTATCTACAGTATCTTGAAAATTGGGTGGCATGTTTTCTGGAGGAATCATAAGCAAAGAAGGGGAGACTTGGGTTTTCTTAACCGATTCATACGTCCCAAGGACCTCGTTTATTTCATCCTAATTGTTCTTTTCCATTAAAGAGGCCGCCCGAAGTCCTAATATTCCCAGAATGTTGTAAATTTAACCAAAAAGTCTAAAAAAAACCGAAACAACTGCAAAGGGGGGTGCTCTGTACAGCCGAAAAGGACATCTAGACGCTAGATCCCAAATCTCTGCTATTTTTGCCGTTGCCAAGGAATAAGAATCCCACATATCACCGCCTAATGATCACATTGCGATACGGCACAAACCCCCACCAAGCAGAGGCTTATCTCGAGCTCCCAAATCCATCTCCACTGCGCGTACTCAACGGAGCGCCCGGCTACATAAATATGTTGGACGCTCTGACTTCATGGCAGCTCGTTCGAGAGCTTAAGGAAGCCACTGGGAAAGCATCAGCCGCTTCCTACAAGCACGTAAGTCCGGCTGGAGCGGCTATCGCTAAGCCAATCGACGAAGCTTTCAAAGAATCACAATTCCTCAAAACGACCGATTTTTCAGAAGTCGCTAGCGCTTACGTGAGAGCCCGTGGCGGTGACCGATTGTGCTCATTTGGTGATGTAATGGCAGTGAGCGATACGGTCGACGTAAGTCTTGCTCAATTCCTTAAAACCGAGGTTTGTGATGCAATCATTGCTCCGGCCTACGAACCCGAAGCTTTGGAAATTCTTAAAAAGAAGCGGAAGGGCGGTTTTCTAATAATGGAAATTGATTACGACTATATGCCATCTGCGATTGAGGAGCGCGACCTTTTCGGAATTCGCCTCAAGCAAACGCACAACAGTCGTCTAATCACAAAAGCCGATTTGGGTACGATTGTATCCGAAAAAAAGGACATTCCTGAGTGTGCCATCGATACGCTCCTCGTATCCGCCATCGCACTTAAGTATACGCAGTCAAATTCTATAAGCTTAGCCTATGACGGGCAAATTGTAGGCATCGGAGCGGGGCAACAATCCCGTATTCACTGCACACGTTTGGCGTGTGACAAAGCGGAAAAATGGTTTCTTCAACGTCACCCAAAGGTCCGTGGACTTCAATTCAAAGAAGGCCTAAAAAAGGTGGATAAGACCAATCTCATAGATCAATTCCTTCTATGGGATTCGCTTAGCAAGCACGAAGAGTCCATGATGCTCGAAGGTTTCGCTACAAAGCCTGAAGCCATTAGTCGCCAAGAACGGAACGCATGGATCAACGAATTCGACGGTATTGCCCTTGGCTCAGACGCATTCATACCGTTCCGTGACAATATCGACCGAGCGTCGAGAACCAACGTTCAATACATTGTAGAGACCGGTGGCTCATTACGTGCAGACGATGTTGTCAAGGCATGTAACGAATACGGCATGACGCATGTTCATACCGGAATCCGCAGTTTCCTGCACTAGGATTTTTACAATATGAGATAACTGATATTAGCTATCAGTTTCATCGGTAATTTCGAAAAGCCTTCCATTGGACATTTCAAAGGAGGGCTTTTTTGCATCCATAAGCAATCCCCGCAAACCCTCCTACTAGACATAATGCTTATTGTGCGAAGACCTTTTGTAAGGTTTTGAACACTAGGAAATTATGTCGAATCTCAGAAATAGCTCAAAAATCCAATTAAGGCAGAACACGTCCGTTCTGTCTCTTTTTGTGCCTGTATCTGAGGCCTTAAACGAAAATTGGGCCATGCTCGGCAAAGCATGACCCAAAAAAGTTATTAGAATGAGCGATACGGATACACTACACAGTTATGGGGTCAAGGACTTTGATCCAGCCAATTGGTACACGTCTACAGGCGTACGAAAGAAACACAGAGAAATATTAAAACGTGGCCTGCCATATATTCGAGGCTGTCTCTTTTTTACTCTTACAATTGATCCGTCATTAGGAACGGAAAAAGAAACGTACGAGCTCGGCAAAGATGCTCTTAGACGCTTTCTGGAAAAACTCCGCAAGTATTGGGGCAAAAATGAACCCAACGGCCGTCACAAATTTGGCTGGGCCTGGAAACTCGAATTTCAAGCTAATGGCTATGCTCATTGGCATCTGATTGTAAAAACGAAGAAGCTTGTTCGGAGAACTGATCTTCATCTTATCAACCAATATTGGGGCTTAGGCAGAACCAATTTAAAGAAAATCAAATCTGAGGATTTCGATTACTTATTTAAATACGTCTCGAAGTGTGCGGCGTATTCTCAAGGAGATCCAAGCGGTATAGCTCTGCCGACTTGGGTTCTTGATTACACAGGCAAAGGAGCTGATGGAAAGCCATTCACTCGAATGCGTTTTTGGCAAACTGGCTCGGGCTTTTACGATGGTCCGCCAAAAGATCCTCCTAAGAAAAAACGAAAACGAATTATCAACGGGTATCCTGAGGGAGCTCATAGCTTGATGCGTTACACGATACGTGAAGTTGAGGAAATTCACGATAGAACCGCCCTTCTATGCATTAAAATTGGCGACCGGATAATTCGTTCGTCTCGAATCACTTTTACTAATCCCTGGAATGAAGTCCGTCAACGGATAGTGAATACACTAGTAAAACACAGAGTAGAAATGAGTTGGGGCATGTATCCGCCCTTTAAACAAATAATACAAAAGGAACTAAAATCATGGCAGATCAAAACAAAGGAACTTCTCTCGCGAATGGAATCAAAGCTACCGATGGTCTCATCTGTAGCGGCCTAGTTACGGCCGTTAACATTCAAGATAAGATGTATGAAGGCAAAGGTTACAGAACATGCACTGTGTCTATCAGTGATGGTGTGCGTAACTATTCGTACGTTGCTTATGATCGCGACGGACCATTCCCAGAGGTTCGTCTATTTGAACGCTGTGAAGTCGTTGTTGGGTCTGCAAAGACTGAAAAAGGCAACATCTCACTCACAGGTGAAATCAAGCAAGCTGGCTAAGAGAACTAGGGCGAGCGGCTCGCCCGCTCGCCCTAGTTCCTTTCCTTGTTTAAACGGCAGTTAATTGACAACAGGAAATTAAATGATGGAGTATTCAGAAAATAACGCAAAGATTGAAAATCGCATGTTCGGAAGTGCGAAGATCGAAGTGGTTGACGACAATAAGTCTTCAGTTTTCCTTTCACCTAAGTTCAAGTCCGAGTATGAACGTTTAATCGCTGAAAAGCCTGATGTTGCGAGTCAGCAAGCGAATCTCAACGAGGCAATCCAAGCAGTGGAAACGCTCGTTGAATTTTTCGAAAACTACGGAAATCGACCAGGACTTAAATTCATGTCCGTTGATTTCAGAAGCTTGGAAGGCCGTTTAACGCCAAAGCTGAACAAGCTTCATGAGGAGGCAGTGAACAAGGTTCAGCTGCTAGACGCCTATCAATATAAATTCCCATTTTAACCACTGATCAACTATGCATTTTGAGATATGCTTTATAGATAAGTATGGGCATTCCTGTGATGAGATTATTTTGGCCGAGACTATAGAATCTGCATTACAGCTTTTTAAGAAACAATATAGCTACAAACGAATAACCTCCGTAAGTGAGTTTTGAAATGTCCGAACGACCAATATTTGTATGTATATATTTAATACTACTCTCTTTTACGCTTCTTTTGATTCTAATCGATAAGATGCGTTTTCAAACTTTCGAACGTCAACAGGGGCCTCGAAAACACAAAACTAAAAGGTAAACAAAATGGCAGAAATAACCACACTGGTAACTGATCTCGGAACACTGTTCACAGCCGTAGTAGGCTTAGCAGTCACTGTAACGGCATTCTTCATCGGCCGTCGCTGGGTCCGCAAGATCTAGTCAAAATGGGGAGAGGGTAACCTCTCCCCTAACCTGTTCTTCAATGGAATACATCATCTTCACCTGTGGTTTTTATGTCGGCTGGCAGTTGCTCAGCTTGATTGATAATGATTAGAAAAATCATAATTCTATCGGTATTGCTCATTGCATTACATGGCCAAATAGCAAAAGCAGTTTTGCGAACTGTGGCTATCGATGCGGCTTTAGGTGGTGGTTCTTTTGCTGTCGATGTATCTCCGCACGAACAAAGCCCTGGGTACTTAGTTTTTAGTTCTGACGGCTCTGCACTTTCATATTTAGGAAGTGCGGTAACGCATATCAATTTTGTTTGGGTACGTGATGGAACTGAAGTGCAAGGTAATTCAGTTACTTTGGATCCGACACAAGTTGCTAACGGAACCAGTGTTCAAATTCGTGCGAGGTTTCGCATGGAAGAACCTGACGGGAGTTATATCGCATGGCAGACAGGAACGTCTGAACCAATTCCTCACAGTTCTGCTCCAGATCCATGTGGTCCGTTAACGGTAGAGCGAACAATCGTAAACGATACCGAATTCTATCAAGTCTGGGAAGTTCGAGAAGAAGATCCAAGTGGAGCCATTCTTTTGGAATCATTTACGCTAGGGGCTCTATCGCAAAGAACAGTAAATATCCACTACGATGAGATTTGTCATCCAATATCTATCGTTCAAATAAGTGACCAAGGAACAGGGGGACCTATGTATGGGGACGATTCTTTCCATGAGCCTGATGCACCCGATCCGATTGATCAGCCTGATTATCCCGATGTAGCTGACCAACAAACGACTGAACGAGATTTAGATTTTAGTGACACTCCCCTTTACGATATCGCTTCTGATGAAGAGGGATCTGATATCGAAAAAGAAATTGAGGCTGATTACTACATTTGGCAGCGAATCGACGAGAGGCAGCAAGAAATTGTCGAAGCCTTGGGAGATATTGAATCGGCTATCAAGGAAGATTTAGATGAAGAAGGAGATGAGCTCCTTGATAAGCTTGAAGAGATCGAAGGTGATAAACCAGGAACGTCTACTATGGAATCAATGGGAGCTGATGCGGGGGCAGATCATGCTTCTAAGATTCCTGATTTAGAGTATACGGGCTCTTTTAATGGTGGGAATGCTCCAGTTTGGAATTTGTCCATTCGTGGGATCACCTGGAATCTGAATCCCTTCCAGTTTTCTGAAATGCAATCTCTTGCTTCTTGGGTTCGTGCTGGTTTTGCTTTCTTTTTTATTTTATCCTTTGGTCTTTGGGCTCATAAAGATTCTTCCGAATATATTCAGCGACTTCCTCAAATTCAACAAGCAAGGGGAAACACTTTCGGCGGAACCGGTGGTCAAGCAACTGCATTAATCGCGGCCGGCCTTATCACTACAGCGATTTCAGTAGCTATTATCGCATTAACTACCTGGATTACATTTGATTTTGGCCTTGGTGATATCCTATCGATTATGGGAGCAAATCCGTTCAATGGCACCGGATCTGTAGCTAATGGTGTGTGGCTTCTCGATCAATTTATCCCACTTGGCGGCTTCGTTGCTAGTATTGTAGGCCGCCTTGCTTGGAAATTAACCGCGGATACCGCCTACGTGATCGTAGCGTCTGCAATTAGATTTATAGTTCCATGAGCGAAGTTATTATATCGATACAAGATTCAGGAAATATTTTTTGGGCCGGCTTAGTCGTTGGTGCAACGTGGAGAGGCGTAAAAGCCGCCCTCTCTTGGTTTAGGGGTCGAGGGGGCTCTGTGGTCGACTAAATGGGTAAGCGTGGCCCTAAATGCCCTCCTCACAGAGGTCCTAGAAATTCAATTGTTCCCGTTTGTTTGACTGAAGATGAACGGGCTCAATTGATCTTTTATTCAAAGCTGTATGATTTCAAAAGTAGATCGGCGTTTGTCGCTTTCATGTTTGAAGATATGATAAACGATGGTTTTAGCGCTGATTCTATTTACAAGACGGCATTAAAATTCGAGAAGTTGAATTCTGGTGTTCCTATTGAGGATTGCAGAAACTCAATCACTTATAGACTTCAATCACCTGAGTAATGGCAATTCACTTTGTATCAGGTAAACCAGGTCATGGTAAGACCCTCTACTCTGTCGGAAAGATCGTCAGGGAATTGTCGTTTTCTGCTCGAAGAGTAATTACAAATGTTCCGCTCGATCTTCCTCGAGTGAATGAGTACATTCAAGAAAAGCATCCAAAAGCGAATCCTGAGCTTCATGATCGTTTGGTGATTCTCGATGAAACACAAACCAAGGAGTTTTGGAAATTTCGCGGTGATGATGATCGTTCAAAGCTCGGCTGTTTAATCGTGATCGATGAGATTCATATCCATTTCAACGCTCGTGAATGGATGAAGACAGGAAAAGACTGTCTTCACTATATTTCGCAGCATAGAAAGCTAAACGACGATATCATTGCGATTACGCAAAGCATCGGAAACGTCGATAAGCAGTTCCGGTCAGTCGCTGAGGATTTCTCTGTCATGAGAAATGAATACAGTGCGAAGTTTGGACCCTTTCGCGGCCGTGGTCGCTTTACTCGCAAAACATACGATTCTTATACTGGGGATTCTCAACGACAGGTTCCTTTTGAGGTCTCACATTTTCAGCTAGATGCTTCTGGAATCGCTTCGTGCTACAATACCTCAGCGGGTGTTGGCGTTTTGAATGATTCGAATCCGAACAAGCTCAAGCCGGCTAAAGGAATTCCAGTCATGCTGATCTGGCCTGTTTTGGGAATCATAGTGATTCTGATCACTTTGGTTCCTTGGTTTCTATCCAGAGCAAGTGCTGATCAAATCGAGAAGACTTTCACTTCTGAGAATTCTTCGATCGAAGATGTAAAAGAAATTCCGTCTCTTCAATTGAGTGAAGAAACACCGATTGTTCCAGAGCAGGAAAGCGTTGAATTGGTTTGGACTGGATATACACGCTTTAGAGGCACTCATTACATCACCATTGAGTCTCAAAGCGACTCTATGACGGTTTCGACCTCTGATCCACGTCTAGAGCTCATAACGCCCTATTACGTCGTGTACGATGGCGAGAAGGTGCACAGCAAAGGACGGATGCTATGAGTCTCGCGATTCGTCATTACCTATTTCTGAAACTGATAACCTACCCTAGTGGCTCCTTCGCGGATAGATGCCTTCGATTCTATCTTTCTTCAAACCTTGGAAACCCTGCCATGCGGCGAGCAAATGAAGTGGAGGGGGTCAAGAGCAGTAACGAAGTGACTCTTGATGCACGAAATATAATTTGTTCAAAGCAAGGTCGGGTTGGTGTGTCATAATAAGTAAAATCGCTTAAGTAGTATTAATTAATTCCGAGTATCAATAATATGGATAAGCCTATCTCTTTTTACATTAAAAGAAATGCAAAGCTAGTGAGGGAATTCAAACAAGGAACAAGCATTGATGACCTTTGCGAGGAATACGCTCTTAAGAAACAGCGTGTTAAGCAGATCCTTCGGCATGCGGGCCTTTCAACGATGGTGACTCCAGATGGTCCTAAATCGCCCGGTCAAATAATGAAAGAACTTGGCCTTACTCCATACAAAGTGCGTGGAGCCCTGATACGTTCAGGGGCTACTGATCGACAACTCTTAACCTACAAACAAGATTATGACTACTTCGCAGAAAAACAAGAACGAGTCCTCAAAAGAAAAGCTTCTAAATCTACTGAATGATGAAGAAAGAGAAGATTTTGGAGAGCTCTGGGAAACGGCCGTTAATGCTGTTATAAAACACAATCGAGCATCCTTAGGCTTGATTCAGCTTAAGTGCCGTATTGGTCAAACTGGGGCTAGTCGGATCTTAGCAGCTATTGAGCGTACCAAGATTCTCGATGATTAATTTTTTCCTGGAACGCAGTTTTCGATTTTCTTGATTAAGTCAGGAACTCGATACTGCCTTGCGACTGGAATTCGTAGTAACGGGACCCCTACACTCTTTGTTAACTCGTTTTTGAAAGTATCGGCCTTGATTGCTTCTTTGCTGTAGTGAGAGGGGTCATCCAATTCGATCAGCAATTCTATTTTGGAGGTTTTCTTTTCTGTGACGACAAAATCGATATGCCTCGATTTTACCCTACCTCTAAGGCCGTATTCCTCGTTTTTATCTAACCCTCTTTTAACGCTTACAATGTCCTCAAGCCTTACTTTACAGGAAATCAATTTCTCATCCGAGATTACCGTTGAAAGCACATTGAAGAATTTGCTTTCAGTTGGGGTTAAAAGCGTTCCTCGGCTTTCGAATTTTTCGTATGGTCCAGGTTTCGGCTTAGCCTTTTCAAGAGGCTTGAGCTTCTTAATTTCCTGAGGCTGGTTATAGTCTCTTATTTCTTTAGGTTTCGAGAAGATCGCCTTGAGTGCGAACTTGAGCAGAGCCCCACCAATCAGCGAGGCAAACAAGACAATTGCTACAGTGCGGAATAAAACAATAACTGGCTCCATTCTTTTGGAACGGAAATACTAGGGTAAACCTTAGTTTTTTGTAAGTCTGAGGAAATGCAAGAATTAAGAGCTGACCTGTTTTCTCTGCCTCCGTTAGTTTAAGCACGGGATAAATGATTGAAGTAACTAATGATTTCTTGGGCTGTATTTAAGAGAATAAAGAATGGCAAAGGGATCGCCCCTACATTATGTTTAAGTAAAAAATCAATGTGTGGATCGAATTTGTTTTCTTTATCCCTTTTTGTTCCACCTGAATTATGCGTTGCATCAAGCGTGTTTGCTACCCTTTTTATAAGAGTGTTTCTCGGAATGCTCGCGCTAATCAATTCACCATCATTATTAAGGAATTGAGATCGGACCACCTCGCTGCCCATCCACCCGTATATTGTGTTTTTTTTGACACTTGGAGAGTTGAGGAAGCGCATTTTATTTTCGGCTATGACTAATCCTACATAGTAAAAAGAGCGCAATTCTAATGCTCCGTCATCACTGTTCATTTTCAAACTCGCACCAACCGACATTGGTTTGCCAGGCTCCATACCCGGTCCGTTTGCTATATTCCCATTGTGGGCGTATGTTTTTGTGCCTGTACCGAAATAAGATAACACATATGGCGAATCTTTTGAAATACGCTTAACATTTTTATGAGCTGAGGCGGTTTTGAAGAAGAAATTTCTTTTGTGTTCCGCTTGTTCTGATAGTTCATTGCTAATTTCAGTCCAAACGCGAAGTACTGTCGCTAAATCTAGAAAAGATATATGGTCGTGAGTTTGTACTGAATGTTCGTAATGCCTTTTAAGCCTCTTTAGCTGGATCTCATGGCTCATGTTTTCTAACTTTTGGGATTCGTCATGTTGCTAAAAATTTAATTAGCTTATTTTGACCCATGTTTTATAAACTCAGCAATAGCGATATGATAGTTCTCAGGTTTTATTTGCGGTATAACTTCAAGAATGTCTGCAGCCAAACCAGCAGCAGAGTTTTTGCCAAGGTCATCAGCGAGCTTCGTCAAATGATCTAATGTCGTATCTCTTATCATAACAGCATTCAGTCTAACTTTAGCTGTTTTTCGTGTTATAGTTTGTTCTTCTGCTGTTTTTGTGGTCATCTTTGGTAATTTATTGGCAAGACTTTACCAAAATATGGTTGACTCATCAATCGGACAAACTATCCAATAGTTTACCAAAAAGGTGACTATTTTATGTCACTTATTTACATAAATCATACTGCTTATTGTGCGAAATGCATTCTGTTCGTTGCTGAAGAACTTAACTTCGGTAAGCCTGCGTGGTTTCTTTGGAATTAGGGAAACAGGAGCTTGTATGGATGATCCCTTTGGTGCCTGTTGTACGCTTTTTGTTTTTGGCTTAGTTCCGGGCTTGGTCGTATTACCAGCATTCCATTTTCTTTGGGTACTCCACTGATCAGTGCGGGTTGTTGGAATCTAAGCTTCGAAGGCGTACACAGTTTTACTCAAATATATTTCGCCAGGAGCTAAGCGCGTGCTCGGGAAGTTCGGCTGATTCGGGGAGTCTGGGTAGTGCTGGGTCTCGAGGCAGAAGCCGGATCGTTTTTGGTAGATAGTTCCGCTTTTTCCCTTGAGGCCGTTTTCGATGAAATTGCCGGTGTAAAATTGGACTCCGGGCTCGGTTGTATACACTTTCATGCTACGGCCGCTATAAGAATCGCTTACAGTCCCGGCCAGAGAAAGTTCGTCTTTTTGAGATTTATTAAGAACGAACGTATGATCGTAACCGCCTGCGACTTCTATTTGTGGATGGTCGACATCGATACCCTGCTCTATGATTGTTGTTTTGCGCAAATCGAAAGGTGTTCTGTCAACGGGCATCAGCTCGCCGGTTGGAATTAGATCCGAGCCAACAGGAACGATTTGGTCGGCATTGAGACTGATCTCGTGATCACAGTGAGTGCCGGAATTGTGTCCTTTGAGGTTGAAGTAACTATGCTGAGTGAGATTGACGATGGTTGGTTTATCAGTGATAGCCCTGTATTCGATAATCCATTCGTTGTCGTCGGTGAGTTTGTATAAGACTTCCACTTCGAGATTTCCAGGAAAGCCTTCGTCGCCGTCTCCGCTTAATAGTCTTAACCTTAATCCTGTATATCCATCGCCTGAAATTGGACTAACATCCCACTCGCGTTTATCGAAACCGACTTGGCCACCATGGAGAGAGTTTTCGCCATTGTTGGTGACGCAGGAATATTCGATACCATCGATTGAATACTTGCCTTGGGCAATTCGATTGCCGAAGCGGCCAATCAGGGCTCCAAAGAAGGGTGATCGTTCGTCGTATTCAGCTTCAGAGTCAAAGCCAAGAGCGATGTCTGCAAAATTCCCTTCTCTGTCTGGCACATGAAACTCCATAACAACCCCCCCTAAGGAAGATACTTTCATCTCTAAACCGTTTTTGTTTTTGAGAGTGTGGATTGCCATGGGTTTCTCGTTTAAAGCTAATAATTTTTAACAATCGACCAACCTACCCCAGCTTTGCTTTTTCGGGTCATACCCCTCTAGGTAGCCATTTTTAATATTGATATACCAACCGTGTAGCGAAATTTTGTTTTCTGCAAGCGCTTCACTGATTAGTGGATAGTGTTTTAGTCGCTCTATTTGCAATAAAATATTTCTTTTCGTTAATTCCGTTAGGTCGCTCGCAACAGTGAACGTGGGCCCAAGGTCCTTGATTGTCGTCCGTATCCAATTTGCTAGAGACGGAGTTTTATTGGCATCCACACCTCCAGCTTGTATGGCCTTCATTGCTCCGCAGTCTTCATGTCCACATACGATGATGTGAGAAATGCCGAGACTTCCCACGGCAAACTCAATAGCGGCCCCAACGGAATTGGTTCCAGATTCGTAAGAATGAACCATGTTGCCGACATTGCGCACAACGAAGAGATCACCTGGTTTTGAGTTTACAATCGTTTCGGGCATGACCCGCGAATCAGAGCAGCCAATCCAAAGAACCTCCGGCGATTGTCCTTTTTTCAGGAGCTCCTCTTGGCGCTGCTGAACTTTCGGTTGCGTTTCTTTTAAGTAGGCTTTGTGCCCTTCCAATAAGTAGCGAGGGATTTGCATATCAGTGTTGTTCGTGTGGACGAATAACTGGATGCAGCTAATCGAGCAGTCAAGCACGAGATTTAATTCGTGAATTCACAGTGTATTTCTCACTTGCGTTGAGAAAACGCTCTCTCCTTTTTACGATGGATGAACGAAAGCCGAGCCAACATAGAATTCCGCTTCGGTGGGATTGGTCGTTTGTACGGTCCAGAAGGATTCCAACGAATCCAGGAAGCCCATGTGTGTGTGATTGGTATCGGCGGCGTTGGATCGTGGGTAGCGGAGGCTTTAGTTCGATCTGCGGTGGGTAAATTGACGCTTGTTGATTTGGACGATGTATGCGAGAGCAATATTAACCGTCAAATTCACGCAACTGATGGTGTGATTGGCGCACCTAAGATCGAAACAATGGCAGAGAGATGCCGCACAATTAACCCGAAGTGCGAGGTCCGGGCACTGCACACTTTTTACACGGCTAAGACTTCGGAGGAAATTCTTGATACCGGATACGATTACGTCGTGGATGCGATCGACAGTGTGAAGCACAAGGTGGAATTGATCTACCAGTGCCGCAAGCGCCGACTTCCAATCATCGTTTCAGGGGGTGCCGGTGGACGGATTGACCCGAGCCAAATCCGTGTGGCGGACCTCACGCAGTCCTACAATGACAAATTGCTACAACGTGTGCGGAAAATGCTACGGCAAAATTATGGGTTTCCTCGCGAAACGCGCCGCCGATTCAAGGTACCATGCGTATTCTCACCCGAAGAAGTCATTGATCCTATTGCCTGCGAAACAGGAGATGAAGGCGGAAGCCACCGGCTCGATTGCTCAAGTGGCTACGGCGCCGCCACGCAGATAACTGGTACTTTTGGTTTTTTCGCAGCCGCCCACATTGTGAAGGAAATCGCTGCAAAAGCTCGCAAATAGCATTGGGCGAGGAATTTAGAGGACTCTGACTGCACTATCAGTCTTATTACTCATAAGCCTTTATCATTCTTGACCTGTTGAGGTAGGACTGACTCTCTCTGCGGTTTTCCTATAACAAACGAATGCGCATTACTGACTTAAACCGCGAAGGAGGCATTGGCTCCAATTCACTTTTCATCGAGATAGGTAACTTCAAGATCGTTGTCGACGCGGGCTTGCATCCTAAGTTCGTTGGCTTGGACGCGGCTCCTCAGTTTGATGCCATCAAAGATGAGCAGATCGATTGCGTTATTATAACTCACTGCCACCTGGACCATATTGGCTCGGTCCCACTTATACTCAGAGACCATCCTGAGGCCCGCGTTTTTATGAGCTTGGCGAGTGATTTTCTGCTCGAGCGCATGCTGCACAATTCGTGTAACGTTATGAAACGCCAAAAGGCAGAGCAGTCGATTCCAGAGTACCCTCTTTTTGAACACGAAGAGCTTGAAGAGCTCGCAAAACGATTCGAACCACTACGCTATAAAAAGACTCACACTTTGGTTAAGGACGGACAACGTCTCGAGTTTATTCTCCACGCAGCCGGCCATGTCGTTGGCGCTTGTGGAATCGAAATCAAGTGCGACGGCAAAACTGTTTTTCACTCGGGTGACGTTCTCTTTAACAACCAGCGAATTTTGCCTGGGGCGGATTTTCCGGATAAGGAGTTTGATACGGTTATTTTGGAAACAACCAAGGGAGCGACTGAAAGCAATCCAGCCGATCATCGAGAAGTGGAAGTTGATCGCCTGCTCGCAGGTATCCGCAACACGTTGGAACGCGGTGGCTCTGTGCTTATTCCTGTTTTCGCCTTGGGGCGTATGCAGGAAATTATTACAATTCTAAACGATGCGCGTAAGGAAGGTTTAATCCCACGTTGTCCAGTATTTGGAGCTGGGCTTGGACTCGCGCTGTCCGATTACTTTGATCAAATCGCAAAACGCACTGGAGCGATCAGCTTCACTCGAAAGTCGATCAAGGAGCTAAAGATGCGTCGCCCTCCGAAGAAATTGGTCCCAGGGAAAGAATTGAGCGCTCAAGGGATATATATATTGAGCAGCGGCATGCTTGTTGAGCACACACCCTCTTACATGCTGGCTTCTACCCTACTTCATCGAGGCCGCAATAGCATCTTCTTTGTTGGTTATTGCGATCCGGATACACCTGGAGGCAAATTGTTGGCCTCTGAGACCGGTGACGAATTTATCTTTGAGGCGATCGACTATCAAACGAACATACGAGCCCAGGTAGATCACTTTCAATTAAGCGGTCATGCAGACCGCGAAGAGTTGTTGGCCTTTGCATTGAGAGCGAACCCAAAGAACATTGTTCTTACGCACGGCGATCAGAATGCTCGTGATTGGTTTTCTCAATCGATCAAGAGCGCCGATCCAACAATTCAGGTTATTGATCCGACACCTCTCGAACCCTATACGATCTAGGCGCTGAAGTTACATTTCGGAAACGAACGGAGAGAATATTTGATTCGTATCTGAAATTATCGGAGCTAATCGTTAGCCATGGCATGCGATAATTCCAACGAAACCGATCACGACGATTCCAATTCCGAGGAATTACGAAATCTGCAGCGCGAACTCGTTTGTTTGCAGAATAGCATTCAAGCAAAGAAGAAACGACTTCTCGTTATTTTTGAAGGTCGCGATACAGCGGGTAAAGGCGGAGCTATACGCCGTTTTACCCGACATTTAAACCCACGAGCAATGCGGGTCGTCGCTCGACCGAAACCCTCTGAAGTCGAGCTAGGACAATGGTTCTTTCAACGCTATTTCACTGGTCTGCCAAATGCGGGTGAAATTGTCTTTTTTGATCGCAGTTGGTACAACCGCGCCGTCGTGGAACCGGTCCTCGGTTTTTGCACGCCTAAGCAATATGAGACATTTATGGAACAAGTGCCACTTGTCGAAAAAATGCTTATCGACGATGGTATCCAAATTATAAAGTTTTGGTTCTCTATAAACAGGCTCGTTCAATTTGATCGCTTTAAAGCTCGAAAATCAGATGTCTTAAAGGAGTGGAAATTGAGTACGGTCGACGCTCTGGCGCAAGACAGGTGGGATGACTTTACGAAATACAAAGAGCAAATGTTTGAGCGTACTCACACGGACTATTCACCATGGATTATTGTTAACGGAAATAGTAAGGCAAAAGCTCGGGCAGGATCTATTCGATATGTGTTGTCGCAGTGTGAATACATGCACAAGGGCAAGTTCGTGAAAGATCTAGAGCCAGACCCGGGTATCACGTGTCACTACTTTCCAGAGCTTATGGAGGAAAAACGCTTGGAAGACTACGAAGTGAAATCTCGCTTGTAGCGAGTCGCTTCATTGCTCGGTCGTTTTCTCTTCCGCTTCGTAGTTTTCTCGCCAACGGCGATGATACCAAAAGTATTGATCTGGGTGCTTCAGGACAGCATTTCCAATATGCTCGTTGAAGCGATCTGTAACGACTTGCTTGAAATCATCGACAGATTCTTTTTCCGGTAAATCGATACGTTTGATATTTAACGAATGGCGGCCGCCTCCGATATGATGCCCGCTCATAAAAAACATTGGGCAATCAAATTTTGATACGAGCATACTTGGAAGCGCGAGAGTCGAAGCTTTTCGACCAAGAAATGGCGACGGGATACCTCTTTTTCCAGCATGCTGGTCAGCAACCAGCACTATTGCTCGTCCGTTGTTCATTCCAGCTAGAATTGGTTTTATTGCGGACCGTCCCTTAGAAATCATCTCAACCGACTCGCCCGGGATCTTATGGATAAATTTATCCACCTTTTCGTTGTGCTGTTTTCCTACAAGTAAAGAGATCGGGATGCCAGCATCACTCAACACCCCGAAGTAAATCGCCCATGCTCCCAAGTGCGGCGTAATTATCACGGCACCTTTTGTATCGCTCATGCAATTACGCAATTCTTCTATACCTTCAATAGTCACGAGAGATCCAATCACCCCCCTATCTCCAGATGAGCAACGCAGAAATTCGATAACTGTACGCGTGAAATTTCCAGCCGCTCGAGAGCCAATTGATCGTAATTTGGAATCTGAACTATTTGGAATAGCCTGCTTGAGATTGGCCATCACAAGCGTTTTTCGCAGTCCCAGAAGCCAACAGCATCGGCCAAGGAAGTAACCCAGTTGCAATGCCAATTTTCTGGGAAGGATGCAAAAAAAGGAGGAAAAAAAACAAAGCGAATAATATTCGATAGCGTGACGAGTGCGCATTGGAAAAATAAAAAGAGTACGATGGCCCATGGGTCAATGCACTTTGCCCTTTCGCAGGAATCGCTATAGTGCAAGTGGACAAGGTTATTTGCACATTTTAGTTCAGTCACGATTGACAATTGGAGACCAAGTAACTTTTTAGCGGGTCGTTATTATGGAACAACGCATCGCTACAATCGCAGAACCAGACGTCGTCCTAATCGGAGGCGGTATAATGAGCGCAACATTGGGCGTCCTCCTTCATCAATTGGACCCAAGCCTGAAGATTCAAATTATTGAGGCGCTAGCAGAGGTTGCTCGGGAAAGTTCGAATCCCTGGAACAACGCTGGCACTGGACATGCTGCTCTGTGCGAACTAAATTATACAAAGCAGAACTCAGACGGTTCAGTAGATATTTCGAAGGCATTGGAGATAAACGAAGCCTTCGAACTCTCAAAGCAATTTTGGGCTTACCTTACCGAGGAAGGCGTAATCAAAGATCCAAAGGAATTCATCCAAGCGGTTCCGCACATGAGTTTTGTGTGGGGGGAGGAAAACAAAGAATTCCTCAAAAAACGTCATGAGAGCCTGTCTAGGCACCATTTTTTCGACGAAATGGAGTATTCTGAAGACAGGAAAACAATTGAAGAATGGGCCCCGCTTTTGACTGCAGGTCGATCATCAAAAGACGTGATCGCTGCCACAAAAGCCAATGGAGGCACCGATGTAAATTTCGGAGCGTTGACTCAATCTTTGGTTAATTATCTAGATAATCAAGACGGCATCAAGCTTGCGACCCATCACCTCGTGCGCGACATGAAACGCACAAAGGATGGAAAATGGGAGCTCACTGTCCGAAATCTAGATCGTAAGCTTAACCGTAAGATCAAGGCTCCTTTTGTATTTGTTGGAGCTGGCGGAGCATCCCTGCCAATGTTGCAAAAATCGGGTATTTCTGAGGGCAAAGGCTTCGGAGGGTTTCCAGTAAGTGGCCAATTCTTAGTTTGCAACAAGCCGGAGATCGTTGAACGCCACCAGGCCAAAGTCTATGGCAAGGCAGCCGTTGGCTCTCCTCCGATGTCAGTTCCACACTTAGACACGCGCGTGATCGATGGTAAGAAATCACTCCTATTCGGACCATTCGCAGGATTCTCTCCTAAGTTCTTGAAGTCTGGATCGATACTCGATCTCCCAGGGTCCGTCCGTTTGACCAACTTAGTTCCGATGCTTGCTGTTGGTAAAGACAACATGGATCTAACCAAGTATTTGATCAAACAAGTCATGCAAAAACCAGAAGAACGCTTGGAAGCGTTAAAGGAGTTTTTTCCGGATGCGAATTTGGATGATTGGAAACTACTGACAGCTGGGCAACGCGTCCAAATTATCAAGCAGCATCCTGGAAAAGGAGGTGTGCTTCAGTTCGGTACGGAAATAGTAAGTGCCAAAGATGGCTCTCTTGCTGCCCTACTTGGAGCATCTCCAGGTGCTTCGACAGCCGTGCAGGTTATGATCGAAATCATCGAGAAGAGTTTCGCCAACCGAATGGATGACTGGAAGGAAAAGCTGCAAACGATTCTTCCATCTTACGGCAAAAAGCTCGTCGAAGACAAAGAGAGCTACCGCGAAATTCGGAAAGAATCGGACAAGACGCTCGGTATTTCCTAAGCTCTCACCAGAGCTCCAATTTCTAACAATTGGGGCTCTTTTTTTGCACCGGAAGGATTTAGCCTTTGTTTAAGCCTTTCATTTGTCGCAGTCGTTTTGCTACAAATGCGACGTGCTCGCGCAGGTGATACAGCTCGTCCGTGTAAGAGAGAGGGACGTCTACGGAAGCGAGCTCTTCCTCCAATTTCTCAATACGATCTAGCTCTTTATCGATATCCTGAGAAATTGTGCCCGCAACAATCTTTTTATCCGTTTCGCGAAGGTATTTGTACCACTTGTAAATGCGTGATCGCACCCGCCAACGATATACTGGCCCTGCCGTCTTTGATAATGGTATTATAACTACTAAAAGTGGGATAAGAAAAATAATAAACCGATCGACCAGTGAAGCCGCCCAGAACGGCATATAGCGTAATAAGAATGGCGGGCCAAATTCAAAATAGTGATCGGCTTCTTTAGTTAATGGGTAATCGACAAACTGTGGCGAAGGGAATTCTCCGTGTTTTTCAAGTAGCGACCCATCTTTCAGCACGCTCGTCAAGGCTTCCATAACAACGGGAGTCAATGACGGGTGAAAACGGTCATTCACGAGAAGCGTTGCCGAACTCGCGAGTGCTTGCTGCGATTTATTGGGAATGTTTTCCTTTAAATCCAAAAGCCCCTCGCTTACTTTGACACTCGTTAAAAACGGATAGCGAGCTTCATACGACTCGTAGCGACGCATATCCATAAAACTGAGACTTTCTTCGTGAATCAACTTATCAATCGCGTCGCTGACCACCGGCACCATGAAAAATGCAGCGTCAATATCGTTTGCTACTAGTTGCTCTATCGCTTCCTCTTCTTCAAGTTGCAGCGCTTCTATCGATGAGCGGCTTAGGCCGTTTTCTCTTAATAGAAAACCAGAAACAGCGTTGGTGCCACTCCCCTTCGCACCTACCGCGACTTTTAGACCTTCGAGATCTGGTAGGATGTCTAGTTCCAGGTCCTTCCGATAGAACAACCAAATTGGTTCGTAATATAGGCTTCCTAAGGATCGAAGAGTATCTTCCTCTCTACCATAGATTTCTTTCATTCCACTTTGAACGAAAGCGATCGCTACTTCGGAATCCTCGCTGTTAAGCAAGGTCATATTGTCAACAGCTCCACGCGTTTGTTTGATGTGCAGCGTAACGCCTTCTTCGGAGAGCTTACGGGCTATCCGTTTTCCGAGTTCATAGTAACGACCGTTCTCAGAGCCCGTCGCGATCGTTATTTCACGAGGAGGAGCCGGGTCGACCATTAAATAAAAGGCGACAAAGACGGCGAGTGTAACGACAACGAGCCACAAATTCGTTTTGATAAATGAGATCATAGGAGCAATTTTGCTCGGACTCTATTTATCAAAGCGGTAAACGAAAGCGTATTTTGAAAAAAAGACGATCGCAATTTGCGAGGTTCGTTATCTGCAGTTCCAGTAGCCTCAGCGAATCATAGCTCGTTCAAAGACCTCTCCTGTCTTCAAGTTTACTCGAAATGTGAACCCACGCCACGACCCGAGATTTGCGAGCTCTCCTTCTATTTGCATTGGCTCGCTGTAAACATCGCTCATTCCGGGACAATCTATGAAGTGAGAGAACTCCAATTCTTCGTCTAGAACGTATATCGATGACTGCCCTTGTAAACGATAGTAATCCTCTCGAACCACTGTGCCAAAATCAAGTTCACTGAACTCCTTTATCTTTGTGTACATCGGGCAGTGGACCCGGGTTCGCCCATCGGGAAGCGATTTTGTTAGGTTACCATTTATTAGCCGAGTTCCAATATTTTCCCCGCCTTGCAGCGAGAAAAATCCCATGCCTAATTTCTTTCCATATTCTTCCATATCAGAAGAGAACGTTAAAGGTGCCAATGGTCTTCCACAAGGGATCGAAGCTTCGTTGTGACGCTTTGACTATTTATTGATCGCCCCTAGAGCGGGACGCTCATTTTTCAGTAAGCTTGATAAAACACATGCCACGCCAATCTATCATTCTTCTTAGGCGCCGTTGCTGGATTGAGTGACTCTTGCCCTCTAAAGCACTGTCCTTGACGCCATTTTGGGTGAGGTTTGAAATAAAGAAGGACCTCCTGCAGAAGCGCAATTGACATTCCAAGGACTGGAATCTCTTAAATAAGGGCAAATGAAGCTATTTTTAAAACCGCTTAACGATGCGGCTCTCGAA
Organism: Puniceicoccaceae bacterium K14; assembly: GCA_022538095.1. Lineage (GTDB taxonomy): Bacteria > Verrucomicrobiota > Verrucomicrobiia > Opitutales > Opitutaceae > JAKYXN01. The sequence continues at coordinate 48,329 of JAKYXN010000033.1, forward strand.
TCCTACAAAAGCCATGGTCACTTTCACGAAGGCGACGCAGGGCTGGATCTCTACGTATTGGAAGATATCATGATCGCTCCAGGCGAGACAGCAGCCATCAAATTTGGAATTTCCTGCCAGCCGGACGACGATAAGGCCTATTTTCTGATTCCTCGCTCAAGCATCTCCAAAACCCCACTACGAATGGCGAATTCAATCGGCTTGATCGATGGCGGTTACAGGGGTGAGATAATGGCTATGTGTGACAATATAAAAGCGGAGCCTTACACTGCAGAAAAAGGACAGCGTCTTTTTCAAATCGTCGCGCCTGATTGTTCGCCGATAAGCTATGAGCTAACCGAAGAGCTAAGTGAAACAACTCGTGGTTCTGGCGGCTTTGGCAGCACAGGCAAATAACCTTCCTTGTCGCCCCATCTCTCGAGCATTTCCGAATAAATTTGATAGACAGGTCGACTACCAAGCCTAAGGCTTTCATCTATAGCAACTTTCACAATTATGGCACATAAGCTTCAACTCAACATTGATTTAGAGACTTTCGTTTCTTTGTCGAAAAAAGGTAACGTCATTCCTGTTTATGCAGATCTTATGGCCGATTTGGAAACGCCTGTTACTGCATACGCCAAATTAAAGGCCAATGGCCCTGCATTCCTTTTAGAATCCATAGAGGGAGGCGAACGCTTGTCTCGCTATACTTTTATAGCCTGCCGACCACGCAAGATCTTCACAAGTTATCAGGATGAAACACATATCGTAGAAACGGGCAAAGCGACGAAAATTGTCGATACACCAGATGACCCGCTCAGCCTCATCGAAGAAGAGATAGCCCTGCACAAGCCGGTCGAGTACGAGGAATTACCTCCCTTTACTGGAGGTGCCATCGGCTATATTTCATATGAGTACATCAGCCGTGTCGAAAAGACAGTGCCACCGGCTGCCACAAATTTACACCAATCACCTCTTAGCTACTATATGATGGCCGATTCGGTTGTCATCTTTGATCGAGCCAAGCAAACCATGCGTTTGTTGGTTAATGCGCGAATTGATAGCGACCCTGAGTCTGCGTATCAAGCAGCTCTCAATGAAGTCGAACAGTTGCAAGAAAAGCTACAAGCAAACAACGCAATCGCGCCCGCCCCTCTTAGTGACCCTGGCAAGATTGAAATACCTTCCGGCAATTTCACACAGGAAGCGTTTGAGGAGATGGTAAACAACAGCAAAGAGTACATACGCTCAGGAGACATCATTCAGGTAGTCCTAAGCCAACGCTTCGAGAAAGAGTACAAACACACGCCTTTAGACCTTTACAGAGCACTACGCACGGTAAACCCCTCTCCCTACATGTTTCTGCTCGAGACTGAAGAGTTTGGGATTGTGGGAGCATCTCCAGAAGTTCACGTCAAATTGACAGGTGACCACGTTGAAATTCGCCCGATCGCCGGCACCCGTCATCGGGGTAAAAGCGAAGAGCAGGATCTCGCATTGGAAAAAGAGCTTCTGGAGGACGAAAAGGAAAAGGCAGAGCACCTTATGCTGGTGGATCTTGCTCGAAATGACATTGGGCGAGTTTGCCAGTTTGGGAGTGTCAAGGTACCAGATTACATGATAGTCGAGCGCTATTCGCACGTGATGCATATTGTATCGCAAGTTGAGGGCAAAATCGCGAATGATCGCAATGCCTTTGACTTAATGCGAGCGACCTTCCCAGCAGGAACCGTTAGCGGCGCTCCAAAAGTCAGAGCGATGCAAATAATATCTGAAAGCGAAAAAGAGCAACGTGGCTTCTATTCAGGGGCTTTGGGGTATTACAGTTACAATGGCAATTTAGACTCCTGTATCACCCTTAGAACTGCGATGGTCAAAGATGAAAAAGTGACGATTCAATCTGGAGCAGGAATTGTTGCAGATTCCATACCTGAGGCGGAGTACAATGAGACTATCTTCAAAGCGTCAGCCTTGTTCAAAGCCGTTTCCCTCTCTGAGTCCTTTGCCTTAGAAAAATCAGAGGACTGATACGTATTTTCGCCATAACCCCCTAGGTGCTTGCTAGTTACATTTCATGGGTTGGGCACAAGAAACGACGTTTTTATGCAAAAGGGTAACTGAAAATTACAGATAAATTCGATTAATTTACAATTAACAACGATTAATCAAATATTAATGTAAATAAATTTATGGTAAATGATAATTTTGTGATAAATATAGGTCTAAAGCCTTAGATTGTGCAGTTTTATTCTCTACAAATAGAATTCGATATCATACCGTTTTACACATAATCGATAAGCCCCCCAATGATGTCTATCCCCCAAGATATCGCTTTTGCATTACTGCGATTCTTAATGTGACTCAATGGTCAGGCTGATCGATCTTATGCCTAAAACCAATATCACTGAAATGATCAGAACTCCAGTAGCGGATAAGCCATTCGAAGCGCGAAATCGAATGGACGTTGCAGATTCACAATCTCCAACATCTGCAAACACCCCGCCTACATTCGCGGAAACAGCCGACAGAGCTTCCAATGCGCCTGCCGATTACATTGAAAGAAGTAGCATAAAAATATACCTACAAGAAATTGGTCAAATTCCTCTTCTTAAAGGTCAACAAGAGGTTCAACTCGCGAACCGAATAAAAAAAGGCGATAAAGCCGCTCGTGACTTAATGATAAAGTCGAACCTTCGACTTGTTGTTAAGATAGCTCATGATTACAAAGACTTCGGGTTGCCCCTGCTCGATATCATAAGCGAGGGAAATATAGGTCTTATAAAGGCCGTGGAGCGCTTTGATCCTGAAAAAGGCGGTAAACTTAGCACGTATGCCGCTTGGTGGATTAAGCAGTCCATAAAACGAGCGTTAGCCAATCAAAGTAAGACGATTCGTCTTCCAGTCCATCTCGTAGATAAGATCTCTCGTATACGTCGTATGGCGATGCAGCTCACGGAGGAACTTGGACGCGAACCGACTGATGAGGAAATCGCAGAAGTACTTGAAATGCCCACAAATAAAGTGACGCACCTAAAGTCAGTAAGCGTGCGACCGACCTCCTTAAACGCTCCAATTGGGGAAGAAAGCGAAGGCTCTGAATTTGGAGACCTCGTGGGTGATGACAATGCGGCAACTCCCTTTGAAATGCTCAAGGAAAAGTCGATGAAGGATGACCTCAATGACATGATCAATAAGCTCGGTCAAAGGGAAGCAAGTATTATCAAACTTCGCTTTGGGCTTGATGGCGATCATCCCCTAACGCTTGAAGAAGTTGGTCAAAAATTTGGCATTACGCGTGAGCGCGTTCGTCAACTTCAAAACATAGCCCTATCGCAAATGCGCAGGACTATGTACAACAACGAACGCCAAAAAACTGCCGAAGAACTCGAAATGGAAAACCGCGAAAAACAACGTCTAGCGGTATTTCGAGAGTTCTACGAAAACGCTTCCAAAGCCTCCTAGAGAGATAATTACCCCCTAATCAGTTCGAAAAGCCTACTCTAAACGAGTAGGCTTTTTTTGTGCTTGCCCCCTGTTCCTTCTACTCAAGCGCGTTAGGAACTGATCTACATACCTGCATTGTTTAATAACTTAAAATGGCCTATCCTGTTTTAGGATAAAGGAAACCAACCGTGTGGATGTATTGTATAAGTATGATTTCCGGCAGCAATAAATCCACACTATGAAAGTATCCGCATTTAATAAAAAGATCCTAATCATTCGCGAAGACGAACATCGAGCCAAAGCGCTTTCTTTTATTTTATCTGGAACTGGTTTCCGAACGAGCTTCCATGGCAACACCGATGAAGCTTTGGGTGCAGTTCAGTCAGAACGTTTTGATTTGGCCATAGTAGAAGAAATGGATGGCCTGATTGCTGGCATCAAAAAATCTCAGCCCAGGTTGCCTATATTTCTTCTAGCGAATGAAAAGAATTTGGACAACATAATCGAAAGTATTCGTTTTGGCGTTACAGATATTATCGAAGGATTTGACGACTTAAAAGGGATTGCCCAGCAGGCTCACAATTATTTGAGACCGGAAAGCTCTGAGAACGAAGTAACCGCATCAGACTTAATCGAAGTAGAACAAGCCTTGAATTCTCTCAATGCGAATTCGACTGATGAAAATGTCTCAAATGTTTCAAATATTCGTATCGATGAAATTACTGCAGAGCTAAAGAAAACCTTAAAACAAAACGAAGAGCTCAATGCTAAGCTTGAAACCGCTGAAGGAGAAATGAAGGCAGCTTGTGAACGATACGAGGAATTACGTTCAAATTCATCAGAAAACGGAGAAATATCCTCTGAAAGATTAGCTAAACTCGATGACGTTGAAGAACGCGAACGCGAGCTCGTGAAACGGGAAACGAAACTGGCCAAGCAAAAATCCGATTTGGAAACGCAACTCGGAGAGCTAGAGACGCAACGTTACGAACTTGAAGAAAAGATCGAGCAGGCGGGTATTGGAGGAATAGACAATTCCGAACTGGAAAAAGAAATCGAGGAACTTAAAAAGTCCCACGATCAAATGCTTCTTAAGTCCAACGAAAGACGACTTGAGCAAGATGCGTGTATCCAGGATCTTGAACGCGAACTTGTTAAGGCCGAGTCGAAACAGGCTAAATCGAACGAATTTGAAGCACTTGCGGAATCCCTTAAAAGTGAAATTGCAGATTTGGAACAAAAAGCCTCTGAGTTGGATTTTGTTGTCTCGCAAAAGGACGAGCAAATTGAATCCTTAAAGCAATCCCAAGAATCGAGTGCATCCAACGCTCCCCTACAAGAGGAATTGGAAGAGCAAAAGAGGTTGCTTCATATCGAAGCGTTTAAGCTGAAAGAGAAACAAGATCGCTTCGAACTTGAAAGAAGCGATTTTGAAAAAGACCACGAGAAACGCTTGCGCGAACTACAGGTCGAACGTAGAGATGCAGAAATTTCACTACGCGAGATGCAGGCTCAGATAAAAGAGGAGCAACTCAAGTACCAAGTGGAAAAAGCCAGTTTTGACGACGATAAGCGCCAATTTGGACACGCTCAGGAGAACTTCCAAGAAGACGTGCAAAACTTGCAACGCCAACAGCGAGAACTCGTCGCTTTCGAGCAGGAGTTAAAGCGGATGAAAGAACAGCTACAAGAAACTCAGGACGCGGCGACAACTGCGCTTCCCGAATCTCCGGCTGCGATGAGCGAGACTATCATGGCACCCCCCGTTCAGCAGCCTGAATCTGCACCTCAAAAACCAAGCAGCGAAAAAGGTACGCCTGATAACTGGAGTAAACCAGCCATTGAAAAGAAAGGCAGAGGCCCACTCCGGATTGGACGCCGCTCATCCTTTTAAGGTTTGATCGTAAAAGCTCTCAGTAATTGAGAGCTTTATTTTTTGCTGGGGATAATTCAACAGGACTCCGAGATAGCGGTTTAGTCTCAAATAATCTGACTAACTCTTGTCAGCGATTGCCTCGCACAACTAGAAAACTCCTCCCGAAAGGCAGTCTAACGCTCTTCGTTGTAGACATCAGCGTCATGCAAAGCGTCACTCAAATGATCCGCTAAATTATTTGAATCAGACGCTCTATTGAAGATATCGCGATTTTCGTCCCAAATTCCTACCTTCTTCATCTTCGCTTCCGACTCTGCGGCTACCAAATTCGTTAAATAACCAACACCGGCAGACTCATACCGAGCGAAACCTTTTTTCAAAATAAGTTCATTAAGGCTTTCACCTCCACCAGAGAGAAGATTTACGTATTTAACGCTATCTGCCTCCTTGTTAATGATCATATATAGCTTCTTCCCCAGGCAAATGTCCTTAACTATTTCAAATGTATCCGTTTGAGATTTTTGGTCGCCAATAGGAAAACCAATTCCACTCAGGATGACCCGATAAGTCAAATCGTCTCTTTTTACCTCAAGGGTTTGTCCATCAACCACATCAATAACGTCAACTACCAGTTTTCGCTCAGAACCAGCAGACTGGATCAAGTAAAAGGCGATAGCCACAGCGATACCGAGTATAAATAGAATTAGGATCATTTTAAAGTTTAGAAGGCTCTTTCTGAGCTCATACATCGTCCGATTGAGCACGTGAGTTTAGAGCTTCCTTAGGCGAATTTCTATTTTAGACGGAAAGAAAATCGATCAATATCTCTAATGCCTTTTCCATTTCACCAATTTGAATGAATTCGTCGCACTTGTGGGCTTGAGCAATATTTCCCGGACCGAAAACAAGGGCAGGTATGGCCGCTTCCGCGTATGCAACAGCATTTGTCATATATGCGACTGACTGCAGTTTTCTGTCAGGATCGATATTTTGAGCGCTTTTGGACATTTCTTGAGCGAACCAATGATCTGCGGGAGTATTCAAGGATGGCCTCTCTAGCATTGTTTCGAACTCAGCTCCACTTTCTCGAGTTACTATTTCTTGAAGCTCCTCTCGCACAGTCTCCAAATTTTCTCCAACGCCAATACGACGATCGATGTGAAATTCACAATATTCTGGTACGATGTTGAAACCGCTGCCTCCAGATATTAGCCCCACGTTGAGACTGCCCGACTCGATCGAAATATCCTGAGCTAATTGATTAGCAATTTCCTCCATTCGCCCAATCAATCTATTGACCCCGTAAATCGCACTTTGTCCTAATTCCGGAGTAGAACCGTGAGCAGCCTTCCCTTTGGAGACCACTTTGTAATGGCAAGCCCCTTTGTGCGCATGCACCACATCACAGGATGTTGGTTCCCCAGTTATTGCTGCAGTAACACCCAAGTCCCCTTTTAACCTCGCCAACGCATACGCACCGCTTTGGGTCGCTTCTTCATCCACAGTAGCCGCCAGAATCAACCCGTATTTCAGATTGTCTGCTTGGGTGGCAAAATAGCGCAATGTTTCCATGAAAACCGCCAGACTCGCTTTCGTATCGCAAGCCCCACGCCCCCACAGCTTCCCATTGCTCTCAATTAATTTAAAAGGCGACCCCGATGCCCATCCCTCGACGCTTACAGTATCCATATGCGCTTCAAGCATGATGGTTTGTTGATCAGTCGGGCCTATTCGAACAAAAATATTATTTCGCCCGGGGCTAACTTCTTGTCGTTCGGGTTCAAGCCCTAAGCTCCGAATATAGTCTGCCACAAATTCGCTAACCTTTGCTTCGCCGCTGCCCCCGTAGGCTGGATTCACACTCTCAATAGCGACCAGGTCTTCCAACAATTGATTTAACGCCATACTTGATTTCACATAGGCGAGGCTAGATTTACCTTCAACAACAGCAATATCTATTCGGCTTATTCATCTAAATGACTCCCTAGCTTGTTTGTTGGCTGAAAATATATATAAATATGGAGTCATACCTCTCACGTGTGCCCTAAGCATTGCTTGAAGCATATTCAGCCCACCGCTTTTCCTCAGACCTATGGATGATCAGTTTTCGTTGTACCCACTGCCGCAAAACCAACTCGAACTAGATATTTCTGAGTTCAATAGCGAAAACGTCGAAGGCATCATCGAATTTAATGGCCGTTTTGAAATCACAAAACGGGATTCTTTTTCCAGTAATCTTTTCGATCTCGAAAAGCTCAATGCGGGAGCCTCTAGGTTAATTGCATCTTATTCATACAAGCAGTTGATAGCTGCCTTGGAAGAACTTTCCGAAGAGGAATCCAACACAAATAAGCAAATCTGCCTCTTCATTGAGAATACCTTATACGATATCCTTTTAAGCAAAGAGAACGAGCAGTGTTATTGCTGTCGTATAAAGAGACGTTCCGGAAGAACGTCCGCCGCTGCGGCTTTCCATGGACAATCGTCTCCATTGAAAAATGCAGGTATTCTCTTGTGGTCCATGGACGAGCATGAGCAAACGATTCGACTGCAATCAGCCCCTGAAGATTTTGTTCCGTCAATCGGTCGAGCCAGTTTTCACAGTATTTTCTATTGGATAAATAGAATTCACCCAGATGACCAAGGACTCTTCCAAAGCAAATGGGAAACATTTTTAAACGGATTTATCGGCTCTTTTTACCTTCGTTACCGGATAAAACCCGACGATGGTGAATACCAAATGATCACTACAATTGCCCGTCGAGCTAGGCCAACCGCTGATAAGACTCTCGTTGAAATAAGTGGCATCCATGTAAACGATACGGAAATAACGAGTGCCAATGATGAGCTTAGAATTCTCTCTTTTCTTGCAAAAAAAGTTCGATTGCCTATTTCCATTACCGATTCTGAGGGAACGTCTATTTGGACAAATTCTACATTCTATAATATTTTCGGATACAGAAACCATGAGCTCAGGAATGCCCCTTTGCTTCGAAGTTTAGCGGGCGACAATACTAGTAACGATACATTAGATTTACATCTAGAGAAACAACGGCTAAACAAAACGTTTAACCTCGAGCTCGTTTGCTACTTGAGTAATGGTAAGCCTATTTGGTGCACGGTCTTCTCCAAGCCTGTGCTTAATGAAGGAGGCAAAGCCCAACGTTATATTCACTTCTTTAGTGATGTGACTGAATACAAAAAAGCTGAAAACGCATTTCTACAAAGCGAAGTGAAGTTTAGGTCGCTTTTTGAAAATGCAAACGACGCTCTTTTAATTATATCTTTAAGAGATGGTGAAATCATCGAATTAAATGCGGCTGCTAAAAGCTTGTTTGATTGCAGCAGCCTCTTTGGCCACTCTGTTGAAAATATAGTCGCGGGTGATACGCTAATTTCGAGTGATAAACTACAAGAATCCTTAAATGAATACGAGACCCTTAGTATCCGAAAAAACATACAAATAAACCCAAAGGTCAGATACACTCTCGATATCAATTTTAGTAGGATCGGTTCCAGCAAAAACACTGCTTTAGCAACAATTCGAAATGTAACCGACGAACTATTCCTCGAGGAACAGTTACTGCACTCACAAAAAATGCAAGCTGTCGGCAAGTTAGCCGGAGGGGTCGCTCACGATTTCAATAATTTGCTCTCTGGAATCCGTGGCTTTGCAGAGTTAATTGCAAATTCTGATGAACTTACAGGAGCTAATCAAATTTACCTTAAAGAACTTCTAAAAACGTCAGATCGAGCAACAAAGCTGACAAGTCGCCTCCTCTCGTTTAGTCGCAATCGTCCGGATACGCCGAAAGTTTGCGATCTGAATGAAATCGTTAATAATATTTCACCAATGCTTTCGCGCATCTTACAACAAGACATCCATTTCAAAATAACGATTGGGCAAAAGGCTTGCCATTGTTTGGTAGATCATTCGCAGGTGGAGCAAGCTATCATGAACTTAGTAGTGAATGCGCAAGAGGCAACCTCTGGCCAAAACCGCTTTATAGAGTTACGAACCTATTCCAAGGAAGTCGAAACTGAAAAACGTTATTCTACAGGGATCGCGAAGCCAGGAGATTACCACATTCTGGAAGTCACTGACAATGGGCACGGAATGTCTCCAGAGGTAATAGAGAGGATTTTCGAACCCTTCTTTACTACCAAAGAAGGAGCAGGAACTGGCCTAGGGCTAGCCATCGCTTATAGCATTGTAAATAAGAGCAACGGATTCGTTCACATTGATAGCGAAGTTGGATCAGGAACTAGGTTTTCCCTAATATTCCCTGAATCAAAAGATGAAATCGAAGATCAGGAACTCATAGAGGAAAAGATCAACCCTCCCCTAATTAAGAGCGAGAATTTGCAAACGGTGCTTGTTGCTGAAGACCAAGAATCCCTCCGCGAGATCTTGCAAATTAGCCTGAGCAAAGTAGGTCACAAATTGTTTATCGCGAAAGATGGGGAAGAAGCTCTTGATTTATACAAGGCTCACAAAGATGAAATAGATTTGGTTTTGTCCGATTCAATAATGCCAAAAATGAATGGGGCAGAGCTTGCCAAACGCATTCGTGAAATGGATTCTTCGTTACGTATTATTATTATGTCAGGACTGCCTGAAGAAGAGCTTTTCAAAGACGCAGAGCCAGTCAGAATCGATTCCTTCATCAATAAGCCTTTCTCCATCAAAGACGTTCTTAATATCATTGAGAAACTTTTATCAGCAGAACCCGCCTAAGGCTAAGGATCACTGACCTAAAATAAACCAGTTTCCAAAATTGATAACAAAGGGTATTGTCAAAACTCCTACGAGAGTCGTTGCGATAACAATCCGAACCGCAACGATCGGCTGCCCATCGTAATGCTTTGCCAATACGATTGGTAAAATCCCTGCAGGCATCGCCGCTTGAATAACAAGAACGCGCTTAAGCTCCAATGGAAATGGCAAGAGCCGAGTGAAAATCAGCATAAGAAGAGGAATAAACATCAACCTGAGGAACACTGAACTGGCGCTCGTCTTGATCTCAAAAGGCGATTCTTTGCTATCGATAAAACCATTTAATGTAGCTCCGATGATTATTAGTCCAATTGGAATCGCGCAATTTGCCAAGTTATGGATGACTACATGAACAAAACTCGGAATATAAGGAGCCAATCCGGTGAATTTTATAAGTAGAGCAACAATCAACACGATTGCGGAAGAATTTATCGTTTTCGATAATCCATTTTTCCATGACCCTCCAGAAAGCATCGCAATCCCTAAAGTCCAAATTCCGAACTCCACTCCTGCGTTGAAAATAAACAATACCGCGAGTTCGTTTTCACCATATAAGTCTGAAATTATTGGAATCGGAATGTATCCATAATTCAGTATGGATACTGAGAAACAAAATGTCCGTAAGCCCGCCCCACGCCTGAGCCCGATCGCTCGAGCCGCTATCCACGCAATCCCAGCTCCCATTGCAACAACAAGAAAGCCTACTATAGGAGGTATTATGAGTTTCGACACATCCCCCAAGGAGTCAGCCGCCATCACCGACCGGAAGATTAGGCTCGGGTAGAAAACGTTAACTACGATTCGCAGGATACTCTGATCTGCTGATTCACTCAACAAGCCTCCTCTGCGTATGCAGATTCCCAATAATATCAATAAGAACACCGGGGCGAGTAACCCCAGTAAATGCAAGTAGTCGTTCATCTATAATAGGCTGTGATGCACACGTTCTCTTTGACTTAACAATAAGCGCAACAATTAATCCAATTTAAAGAAGTTGATTTTTTCGTAACTTTAGCGCGAAAAATGCTAAACGTTGTTGAGAGAGTTTGACACAAGAGGCTAATTTGGAATAACCAAAGGACACCATATGGCATGGAGAATCGAACAATTCGTGACAAAGGGCGTGATCGTAAACACGACTCCTGGAATCGTCACTGGCAAGATTTGGCTCAAAGGCCTAAATACACCTATAGAACTTAACCTGGAGGGAAACTGCTATCGCGACCTCGCTGGAACAAAGCTCTTTTTCAAAAACGCGTCGCCGACAGAGGGAGATTACGCCGGACTAGATATCTTTCAAGATGGCAAAGTGGGCGATATGACTGCCTCGCAAAAGGTAAAAGCTTTGAGCGATTCCCCAATTTTTCCAAAGGATGGTGAAGATCCAGAGTTTACACTCAAGAACGGGCTTTATTTAGAATGGTTCAGCGAGTCCAATGGCCGTGTATTGATCGAAACAACCGACTACAGTTGGCGCGTCAGCTTGCCAAATTGGCGTCTAAGCGAACAAGAGGAGTCCGAGCAACGGAATCAAAATAAGCAGGCTATGTTCGAATTTATGGACGAGCTTTCATCCGCAATCGCTAGCGAGCCAGATCCCGACCCAACCATAGGAGAAATGGACGAATTTCAGTGGGAAGTTTTCCTGCAAAAAAATGATGCTCGCAGCGATATGATAATTGAGCTTTTCGAAAAGTACGAAGGGCATCCAAATTGTGAAGACATTATCGCAGAAGCGATGGGTTGGGACTATACCAAAGGCGACCCCGAGGAAATGGTCGATGAGATAGAAGAGGAATGGGATGACAATGAGTTCGACGAAAGCGAGGACTACTTACCAAGCCATCCTTTGATTTCTTCCATGATAGACATTACATCGCGGATTTTTTATGAAGCGGAATCCAAGGGACTTTTAAGCAGCGAAAACAGCAACCCTTGGAATCAGTTGCTTTGGCACTCACAGATGGTTGTTGGCAAATTGATTGCAGCATTAGAAGATGTGAGTGAGGAAGTCGAAGCCGAACCAGGTTTCGTCGTAGCGACTCTTAAGCGTTCACTTCACGTACTGCATACAACCATCGCAACTTTAGAGGCCGTTGGAAGTGTGGATAAAAAGCGGCGTTACTGGTGCTCTGAGATACGTAGAGATCTATTTGCCGTGCGAGAAGCCGTACTCAACTTGATGCAGATCTACCGCAATCAAGACTAGACGGGGCTCGGGATTTCTGGGCTTCAGGAGGTGTAAGTTATTTTGTGTAACTAGCTTTTTCTGATGCGCGGTTATTTGTAGTTTAGAGGCATTCTTTCCTCGAATTCAATGGTAAATCG